>NZ_JBFRHH010000020.1:0-89586 GCF_052115765.1 Paenibacillus sp. 2KB_20
AACCGTACAAAACATGAAGAAGATAGCGATCCACCTGGATCGCCTGGAAAACAGGGGGTAATCCCCCATTTTCCCTGTTGAAGTGACCACTTAAAAAGGGAGAAACCCTGTACTTTGAAAAAAGCACAGGGTTTCTCGACAATCTGAGCCTGGAAAACCAGGCTTTTTTTATTTAATCGTATATTGGGCCTTCGAATCAGGATCTACGAACTGCAAAATTGAAAAGTGCACTCTATTTCTTGACCGCAATTTCAGCCAATAGATCAGGTTTTTTTCGCCACCGGATTTCCCGGATTGGTTGTGATGCTTAATGACTTGCCCAAAATATTATTTCTGCACCGCTGCTTTCAGCATTTCGATCTTCTGTTCTTTGGACATATCCCATGTGGCTGAAATGCTGTATTCGAAGCCGCCTTCATGCCAAAACACGTATTTTGGATAGATATGCGCCGGGAAGTCATCCTCAAAGAAGCCTTTCTTCTTACTTCCCTCTGAGTCCAACGTATACTTTGAAATGGCCAGTGTGTCTTTCCCGTTCGTATACTCAAGACGGATAGTTGCCGCCTCTTCCCAATCTATCTTTTTCGCATAGATGGGTTTTCCGCTCTTCTTGCCTTCGGCCCTTACTTCATCAAGGAACTTGCCTTCAGTTGGACCTTCAATTCTCGCTTTGGAAAACTTATATCCCTCCGGCAAGTTGGCGGGCTGCTTCAGGATGGAACCTTCCAATGTGGAAGCTCTTTTCAAGTAGTCCTCGTAAGCGGTAAATGTTTCTATCCCTCCCCAATAACTTAGGTCGAATCCGCTGTTAAGATCCTTATATTTATGATACAGAACGTACATATCGCCTGTCTCATTACTTAGCTTCTTCACTCTATTGGTCTCAGCTTCGATATACTTCTTTTCCTCTGGAGTTAGAGCCTTGGCTGCAACTTCTGCTTTTTTCTGCGCCTTTTCCAGTTCGTTCTTGTAGAGCTCGCGGTCTATATCTCCCTCGGGATAGATCATATCAGCAGCTTTTAAATCCTGTTCCGATTGCACGGAAGCCTTTGGTGTTACGCTCCCTGCATCGCTTTCCTTAGCATTAACCAATGTCACGCTGCCAAGCGCGATAATCATCCCCATCGCCAGAATGGATAGACGGTATGATTTTTTGTGAAAATGTTTAATCATCGTAAGTCTCCTTTTCATTTGTTTATGTGTGGCGGACAGGCCGGCAAGCCCCGGCTGGCGTTGGTTTCCTGAAAAATGCTCCAACACGTGGATGATCGTTTGTCCGTATGCATTGTTTTGCTGCGGGCTCATCCGATTCAAGGCGCATGCATCGCAAGCCATCTCCTGATCCTGTCTTGCTTTACGTACGGCTAGCCATAATAACGGATTAAACCAATGGATGATCAGGATGGTATGCATCAACCAGTTCACGGCGACATCCCGCCGCTGAATATGCGCGAACTCATGCGCCAGAATATATTGAAGTTGATCTTTTTTCAGCGTGATGAGCAGACTGGGCGAAATGGCGATCGCCGGCTTGCTAAAACCGACCACGGCAGGTCCAGGAATTCGCTCGCTGGACAGAAATTGCACTTTTTGCTTCACGCCTAATTGCTGTTTCGTCTCGTGAAACACTGCCGATAGAAAAGGCGTATCTATCTTTCGGCCCGCGCGCAGGGCTTGTTTCAATCGAAGCTGGTCGTATATCGTTTTCGCGGCAAGAAGCAGCACGCCCGCAAACCAAACCGCAATCAGCGTATTGGTGAAGCCTATTTGGTTGAACCCATTCCACCAAAAGCCGCTCTCCTGCACGAGTCCCGATTCAAGGGATGGAGCAGGTACTTCCGAGGTTCCGCTTGCTCCCGGGTTTATAG
Source organism: Paenibacillus sp. 2KB_20 (assembly GCF_052115765.1). NCBI lineage: Bacteria > Bacillati > Bacillota > Bacilli > Caryophanales > Paenibacillaceae > Paenibacillus > Paenibacillus sp. 2KB_20. The sequence goes on from NZ_JBFRHH010000020.1 coordinate 1,869, forward strand.
AGCGCTCAACATGAACCGTCGCCTCGCTTATTCTCCCCGCTTCCTTCCCACCCGATGAAACTTGAGTTTGTTGATGAATACCGGGTGCTATGGCCTCCAAAGACAAAACATTGTATAGGCTAAGCGAGGATTCCGGAGCCCAAGGGAGCAGCAAACGTATGGCTACAGGTAGCCAAAGCCAATATTTCCATCTGGCCTCAATTTTGTTTCTTAATAGAAACTGTAGAATCAGCACAAGTACGATCAGGATGGAGGCCATGAACGATCCGCGAATCACCCAGCCAAAAAAAGACAATAAATTTTCATGCAATGTAGGACTCATCAGGGCTCTCTCTTTTCTGTTTCCCCGTCGCTGCGGTTATCGTCAAACAATGCCTTTAGATCCTCGATTTCTTGCGCATTCAGTTTTTTATCCTGCAGAAAGTTGGCCAGCATCGGCTTTAAAGATCCCCCATAAAGCTTTTTCATGAAGGATTTGGTTTCGGACTGCAGATACTCCTGCTCGCTGATGATCGGATAAAATAGTTGGGTGCGCTTTGAACCCTTTTCCAGTTTCGCACCCGCTGCTTCCTTCTGCACCAGACGACTGAGGAGCGTCCGGGTCGTATTGGGGCTCCACCCCATTTGATCCGTCATTTGTTTTACGACCTCGCTGGAAGGGCAGTCCGGATTTGTCCACAATACGCGCATAATTTCCAGCTCTGCATCCGTAATCGGTGGTATTTGATTCATGCATGAAACCTCCAAAGTCAATTTACTCAGACTACATATGTAGTTATAATACACATGCTACATTTGTAGTTTAGTAATGTCAACTTGTTTGGCAGAGCGTAATTTCTCGTTTTTGTTACACGAAAAAATGATTCGCACCGCCTGTGGGCATGATGATCTGCAAAAGAACCCATGTCATCGTATTTTGGAGCGCCTGTCCGAGAAAAAATATAGCTGGCGCAAAATGTTATTTTTTCACGGCTGCTTTTAGCATTTCGATCTTCTGTTTCCTGGACATATCCAAAGAGGAGGTTGAAATGCTGTATTCGAATTTGCCGCCATCATTCCAAAAAACGTATTTTGGAAAGACATTCTTCGGCAGCTTATCGTCAAAGAAACCTTTTTTCTTGCTTCCCTTCGAATCTACCGTATCCTTGGAAAAGCCCAGCGTGTCTTTTCCGCTCGCATATTTAAGACGGATGGTTGCCGCCTCTTTCCAATCGATCTTTTTCACATAGATGGGCTTTCCGCTCTTCTTACCTTCGGCCCTTACTTCATCAACGAACTTTCCTTCGATCGGACCTTCAATGACCGCTGATAAAAACTTATATCCCTTTGGCAGGTTGGCAGGCTGCTGCAGAATGGATCCCTTCAGGGTTGAAGCTTTTTTCAAGTAGTCCTCGTAAGTAGTGAATTCATGAATCCCTCCCCAATAGCTAATATCAAATCCGCTATTTAATTTTGGGTACTTATGATACAGGACATACATATCACCCGATTCTTGGGCCAACTCCTTCACTCTCTGGATCTCAGCTTCGATAAACTTTTTTTCCTCTGCTGATATAGGCTTGGCTGCTTCGTCTGTTTTTTTAACAGTGGCTTCTTGGGCTTTCTCGTTGGACTGCGCCTTTGCCGCGAGACTTACGGAAGAACCCATTAATAAAATGCTGCTTAGTGTCGCGATCGCTACTTTCGTTGCTGCCTTCATTTGGTAATGCTCCTCTCCTATGATTTTTTGTTTTTATAAACTACAACTGTAGTTACAAATCAATACTACAACTGTAGTTCAATAATGTCAACACGGTTTGTGCAGATTTTTTTGTTTTCGTTGAATACAAAAAAAGAAGAGCTGCCCCTGCAGGTTAAAATGCAAACCCAAGTGACACCCCTTCATTATGATCATTTCATATAGGATATCGGTACCCGATCCGGATAATCCGTAATAATCCCATCCACATTCGCTTGAAGCACGTAAGGAAATTGCAGCATGTCCCGAATGGTCCAGACCATCGTTTTCATCCCGGATTGATGGATCTTTTGAACCAGCCCCTTAGAGACCAGTCTCAACGATATATTCACATATTCCGCATAGGCTTTCATATCCTCCAACCGCTGCTTGGATAAGTCGCCCGAACTGGTGATAATAACGCCCAGCGGGATATCGGGCATTATCTTGTGGAACCGAAGCAGCGAGTCCGTATCTGCAGACTGCACGATGATCAGGTCCTTGTACCGCTCACCACCATCAGCGCCGAAGATATACCTATTCAAATCGTCTGCGACCTTTTGCTCGATACCCGGATACCGGGAGGGGGATTTCAATTCGATCAACAACCCGATACGTCCTGTGAAATGCTCAAGTACCTCCGCCAATGCAGGAATGACTTCTCCTTTAAACGCCGAATCGTACCATGAACCTGCATCCAGCCTACGCATCTCCTCGAAGGTTAAATTACCTACCTCTCCTTGTCCATCCGTGGTTCGCTCAACCGTGGAATCATGAATCACGACGACCTGCCCATCCTTACTCAATTGGACATCCAGTTCCAGCATATCCGCTCCCATATCAAACGCTTTAACAAAAGAAGCCATCGTATTTTCCGGGGCATATCCCGACGCCCCCCGATGGGCGATATTAACCCAGGACTGGTCTCGATCTACGTCAGCGATATTTTGAGAACCGGTCATTGCAAGCACAACTGCTAAGATAAAAATCATTCTTTTCATTGGGCTATCAATCTCCTAGTCGTACCTTGTTCACTTCATGGCTACCTCGTGAAGGATCATTTCAGGACAGCCTGCCCATCCCATCTGATGCTAATTCTTCCCTTTCTGCTCCAAGTTCAGTCAGATATGAATGAACTCAGCTCAATGTTCACCAGGTATGATTTTTGTTCATTTTATATTTAGCTCTTGTAATATGAACGTAAATGGAGTAATTTGTACATACATGAACATTATAAATTTCATTAAAATACAATCTTGAGGAGATGAATGAACATGGAAAGACGTTATGCCTCACACCCGAACGAAGTGAAACAATTTGACACAGAAAGACTCCGCAAGGAATTCCATATCCCAGTCCTGTTTACGCCTGACAAGCTGGAGCTTGTCCTGACGCACGAAGATCGTATGATTATCGGTGGCGCCGCTCCCGTTCGAGAGCAGGTCAAACTGGAAACGGACCTTAAAGAATTGGGTGTTTCCTCTTTCCTGGAACGCCGTGAGCTTGGCATTATCAATATTGGCGGACATGGTACCGTGCTGGTTGACGGTGCAGAGCATGAATTGAACAACAAAGAATGCTTGTACGTTGGCATGGGTACGAAAGAGGTTATTTTTAAAAGCACGGATCCATCCAACCCAGCCAAATTCTATTTGAACTCTGCGCCGGCGCACCAAACATTCCCGACAGCTAAAGCCACTTTGGAGGAAGCTGATTCCAGCGCTTTGGGCGATATCAAAAATTCCAATGATCGTGTGATCTATCGTTTCATCCATCAAAAAGGCATTGAGAGCGCCCAACTTGTTATGGGTATGACCCTGCTGAAAGAAGGAAACATGTGGAACACGATGCCTGCCCATACCCATCCAAGACGCATGGAGGCTTATCTCTATTTTGATTTACCGGAAGAAGCGGTGGTCATCCATCTGATGGGGGAACCTAATGAAACGCGGCACATCGTTATGCGCAATGAACAGGCCGTGATTTCGCCAAGCTGGTCGATTCACAGCGGCGTAGGCACAAGCAACTATACCTTCATCTGGGGTATGGCCGGAGATAATAAACGTTATGATGATATGGACCCGGTGTCCATAAAAGATTTAAAATAGAGGGGATTATCCATTAACCCACGGAAGAGTTGAGATTCATATGAACCCGTTACGACGCTATGAAAAAATAATGGAGTACCTTCTAACCCATAAAGAAGTGACTGTCGCCGATCTAAGCCAGCAGCTTCAGGTGACCGGAAAAACGATTCGCGAGGATCTGACCAAGCTCGAGGAACAAGGTCTAATCGTTCGTGTGCATGGCGGGGCTGTGCTTGCGCACAGCGATCAATTCGGCATCCTGCCGTCCAAAGAACCACTTGCCAAGCACCCGAATGAAAAAACCGAAATCGCGCTGAAAGCACTGAAGCATATCAACACCGACGACATCATTGCCCTGGACGGAGGCAGCACCACGCTGGAGATCGCCCGCAGGCTGGAAGACGTGCCCCTAACGGTCATTACGAACGATGTCTATATCATCAGCGAACTGGCAACGAAGAATCATATCCGTTTGGTCGTACCGGGGGGCTACCGGGTCCGGAATATGCTTGCAGGCCCCGAAGGCGTATCGTATGTAACGCAGCTAAACATTCAAAAGGCCTTCATATCCGCGACGGGCGTCCATCTTGATCATGGATTGTCCATATATACCGGGGACTTGATCCCTTTCAAACGGGCATTAATCGAAACCTCGCTGGAGGTTTATGCCGTTGTTGACCATCATAAATTCGGGCAAACGGCATTAAGGACTTTTTCATCCCTGCAGGAGATCAGCGGCATCATTACCGATGCGGGACTGTCACCCGAGACGGTCAATCAATATGACGGTGCCGGCGTTACTATGCTGTAACCGCTGCATAAAACTTAACGACCGGGTTAGCTTCATACGATTCTAATAGAGAGCAAGTGAGAGGGGATTTACGGAGCATGAACAGGTTTGATTTATCAGGCAAAACTGCAATCGTCACAGGTTCCGCCAGAGGATTGGGACAAAGCATCGCGATAGCTCTAGCCGAAGCCGGCGCGGATATCGTTGCCGTGTCCATGAATACAAGCGCCGAAACGATAGATGCCATCACTTCACTCGGCAGAAAAGCTTCCGAAATTCAGGTCGATCTAAGCGACCAGAGCAAACTCCAGCAGACTTTTGACCAAGCGCTGGAGCTAACAGGGCACGTGGACATTCTCGTGAACAATGCCGGCATTATCCGCCGGACACCGGCCAAGGATCATGCTACACAGGATTGGCTTGACGTGATTGATTTGAATCTGAATACTGTATTCTTACTGTCCCAACTGGCCGGAAGACATATGATTGAACGCGGCAGCGGCAAAATCATTAATATCTGCTCGATGCTGTCCTACCAAGGCGGAATCAACGTGCCCGGATATACGGCAAGCAAGCATGGTGTTGCCGGTCTTACGAAAGCATTGGCTAATGAATGGGCAGCCAGTGGCATCCAGGTGAACGGAATTGCTCCCGGTTATATCGAAACCGATAATACGGCAGCTATCCGTCAGGATGAGGAACGACGCACTTCCATCACGGATCGTATTCCTGCCGGACGCTGGGGTAAACCCGAGGATATTGGCGGACCTGCCGTATTCCTCGCTTCCGCCGCTTCGGATTATATGAACGGACATGTACTTTGTGTTGATGGCGGATGGATGGCCCGTTAAGGGTCATAAGCGCTGTATCAAAAGCATGTCAACCTAAGTTTCATCCCAATCTAGCGATAAGAGGCTGTGCTTTTCCACTGCTGCTGCAGGCAGAGGAAGCACAGCCTCTTTTTCGTCCATTTTCCTCTTTCATCTGATTAGAGACCCTAAGTTCTTGCCGGGTACCGACATTTCACGAATATACGAACCATCCTTTGGGACATCCTAACTTTACGAAATGGGCCTCGAAGGACCGTGAATAAAGAAAGGATGGTTTTTGGAGTCATGCGCGGAACAAAATCGATACGTTGGATCAGTCTTGCCTGTATATTCACACTGATCGGTTCAATAGTCCTTACCGGCTGCACCCCTAACAGCAATGACCGGGTGCCAACCCCCAATATGGGCGTAAACCCTTACCGGGTGAACACCGGCTTCCTGCTTCGGAATGCCGTGGAACGCGGAACCCTGCGAATTGCAACGGAACGGGATTATCCTCCCTTCAGCTACCATGGAACGGGCGGAAGACTTACGGGTTTCGATGTGGAAATCGCTGAAGAGGTTGCCCGTCATATGGAGCTAAAAGCAGAATTCGTTGAAACCGAATGGGAGAATTTGCTGCCAGGGCTGACGGAAGGCAAATACGATGCCGTCTTCAACCAGATTGAAGACCGGCCGGACCGGCGGGCCCTTTATGATTTTTCCGTCGCTTATCTATCCTCTACTCCGGTTCTGCTTGTGCGTTCCTCTGGCGAAGATCAGATCCGTACCTTCTCGAATATCAAGGGTAAGCGTGTCGGCCTGAACCCCACCGGAATCTATAAGGATATGGCTAAGAAGCATGGAGCGGACATCGTCCCGATCAAGTATATATCAGACGCAGCCCACAAGCTCGCAAATGGAGAGCTGGATGCCGTCATTTCGGACCAGTTATCCGTGACCAACCTGAAGCAGCAGTTCCCTGATCTGCCGGTTGCTACCGCTGAATCCGCCAATCAGGTGTTCGAGATTTCTGCCGCCTTTGTAAAAGGGAATCCGGATCTCGTCGCTGCCGTTGATAACGCACTGGCCACCATGCAGCAGGACGGAACGTATTTGACCATTTGGAACAAATACTTTGGAGACGCTCCGGTGAGTTATAAAGGCATCCATGATCGAAAGGTTAAATAGAATTTTCCACATTCAAAATTCCCGACAAAAAGGCGTTTGCTTTGCTGGATTCAGCAAAGCAAACGCCTTTTTACATGTGCATATTATGATTCTTCGGCTGTCTCTCCCGCATTCGCTTCCTTAGCGTCCGCTTCATCCTCTGTCTCTGCAGCCTCAACGGCACGAGGCACGATGACGGTTGCGAGAATCTCCTCATCCGAAGCATGTAATGTAATACCCTCCGGTACTTTAATATCTGCAACCGTAAGCTTGTCGCCTATCTCCAGAGCGGATACGTCTGCTTCAAGGGTAGAAGGCAGTTCGCCTGGCAAGCCCTCTACTTCGATTTCGGTCACCTGGGTTTGCAGAATACCGCCAGATTTCGTTCCGACAGCAGTACCATGATAATCCACCGGAATGCTGACACGAACCGGCTTATTCATGGAGATCCGCAGAAAGTCCACATGGGATACAGTGCCGCGTCTCTTTTGAATGTCCTTAATCAAAACCGGAATTTTACCAGAGCCTGGAATATCAAGCTGGAATACCTCTGAACGTCCGGTGTGAAACAGCTTGGCCGTATCCTTGAAATTAACAGCAACTGGGATGCTTTCCTCGCCCCCGCCGTATACGACGCCGGGGATTCCGCCATTCTCGCGAAGCACTCGGCGAGAAGCCCGTGTAAATTCGTTACGAACATCTGCCTGGAGTTGAACTGTGTTTCCTTTTGACATGAGTGACATCCTCCTTTATCGAAAACAAAGTCTATCTCATTATTACCCTATTTCCCTGCTAACTAATCATGAGATGCAGATGTTTTAAATTTCAATTCAATGGGTAATGAATTGTACCCCTTTTGAAATATAAATAATGGGAGCCCCCCTTTCAGTACAAAAGGAGGGCTCCTTATTTTTTTACGATACAATCCTCAACTCGCCATATCCTGCTGCTCTTGACCCCCAGAGCCTTCGTCTTTGTGACTTCGCAGCGAAATCCGTACCTTTGCTTCATCCGGCGGAATATCGATAAACCAGTCGTTCTCGCCTTCCCGATCCTCCCAATCATTCAACCTGACGATACAGCCGACCCGCTTGGTTCCGGAAGCTGCGTAGAAGACCGCTCGAGCTTTGCCGCTGTCCGCCTTTGAGAATGGCACGCTGCCATCCTGCACGCCCGTTCCCCACACCCATACGTTCCAGCCATCATAAGCTTGATCACGTCTCTCATATTCGATCTCAACGGTAGTCAGCCCTTGCTTCTTCTGGGCCTGATCCTCGTACAACACCATCAGCGACAGCCCTGGGACGGCTATAGATCCTTGGTCCAACGTCTCGATCGTATCCGTACCTGCCTGGCGATCATTCACCACGATGTTCCAGCGGTAAGGCGTAGGCGGCAGATCAACCGTCATTTCATGCTCATTCCCGTTCACGATCACAACGATCTGTCCCCAGCTATCTTGTGCGGCATGATGCGTTAACCGGTAGGCAATAATCCGATCGCTGCTGCGCAGCACTTCCATATGTTCCTCAATCTCTTCTCTTGCTGCCATCCGAAATGCTGGATGGGCTTTGCGCAGGGCAATAAGGCCTTTGTAGTAGTCAAACACAGGTCTGAATCGTTTCTTGTTCGACCAGCGGATGGCATTAACGGCATCCCCGCTGCGGTAGCTGTTATGATCGCCAAATTTCGTGCGAAGCAGCTCATCGCCGGCATGCAGCAGCGGAATCCCCTGAGAGAGCAGTACAATGCCGTTAGCCAGCAAGCTGCGGCGCACAGGCACTGCCGACATCACATCTTCATCAGGAATATCGACATAAGGCTTAGATGCAGCAGTTGCCTGCCATACATCGCCGCCGTTAACCAGCTTCCCGTCCATCAGATGGAGCAGCCCTGCCTGCTCTTCCATCCCGTGTGCCACCAAAATTTTGTCCCACAGATTCAAATTATCGTGCACGGTGACGTAATTGACCGTCTCATCCGGATGCAGCGCAAAATCATGGATCGAGCCCATCATCCCTTCAACGACCGCACCCTCGTACCATGGTTCGCCCGTAGCAAACCCAGGGCCGCGACCGTCATTGTCACCCTTAATGGCATGCCGGAAATGATCATTGAATACAGCAAAGCCTTGACCCCTCTGGCTTCCTTTGACGGTCTGTTCCGTTAACGGGCTTAAGCCTCCTGTCCAGGGTTCACCATAAAACAGAAGAGAGTAATCCACCTCACGCCGAAGCTCACTTACAAGCTCTTTCATCGTTGTTGTATCGATCAAAGCCATCAAATCAAACCGAAATCCATCGATGTGATACTCCTCGGCCCAGTACCTTAAGGAATCCTTGATGTATTTGCGTACCATCGGCTTCTCCGTAGCCAGCTCATTGCCTACGCCTGAACCGTTCGATAAATTTCCATATCCATCCTTGCGATAGAAATACCCCGGCGCTAATCGTTCAAACGGACCGTCATCCACCGTATACGTATGGTTGTAAACCACGTCCATGATGACACGGATTCCCCTCGCATGCAGAGCCAGAATCATCTCCTTCAGCTCCCGGATGCGCACAATTGGATCCATAGGGTCTGTCGCATATGACCCTTCAGGAACGTTGTAATTTTGCGGATCATACCCCCAGTTATACTCGCGGTTCAAGCAGCCGGTTTCATAACCGTCCAGCTCATTGACCGTTCGAAAATCAAATACCGGCAGCAGATGCACATGGGTTACACCCAATTCTTCAAGATGATCCAGGCCAATGGTATTCCCTTCGGAATCCCGCAGGCCACCCTCCGTGAATGCCTTATATTTCCCTCTATATTTCATTCCCGAATCGGTATGAATCGAGAAGTCGCGTACATGAAGCTCATAGAGCACCGCATCCGTAGGCTTCAACAGCTCGGGTCTAACATCCTGCTCCCACCCCGGCGGATTGCTCTTCGCCAGATCAACAACCGCCCCGCGGCAGCCGTTGGCGGACACCGCTGTTGCATAGGGGTCAACGGCATAACACACGTCACCGTCCACTGACTCGATTTGATACATATAATACGTTCCATGAAGATCCCTGTTTACGACAGTCGACCATATACCGTCGCCACTATGTTCCATTGAATATAAAATACCGCCCTCGTGATCCGTTACGAGACCTTGCTCGTTATACTCTCCCGGACTTTCATACAAAGCCAGTCTCACATGAACCGCTTCCGGAGCCCATACCTGAAAGGCCGTTCCCTCTCTTCGGTAGGTTGCCCCCAGCTTAACACTAGTGCAGCTCTTGATCATGTCCATAGTCATCATCACCGTCACTTATAAGTAGATTTACTTCCTAGTATGGGCGCCTGAATCATAAGACAGACCTCTAGCACATGAATGTAGAACGCTTTCATATACCATGATATGCCAAAAGCCCTGATTTGGTTTGGGTTTGATGTCAATTAACTATATATTTAGGCTATTATACTAGCAAATATGCCGGGTGTCTTTCTTTTGACAAAAAAACATCTGCCCAAATGGACAGATGTTGTCAATGTATGGTTTTCGTGGAAAAAGATTAGTAGAGTCCTCAAAACAAACGAAGTGCTTCATCAATTCCTAAGACCGTTCGGGGCTTCCTCCCCTTACTCGCCTGCAACTTCTATGGATTCCACCAGAGCCACTACTTCCTCTGCGGTACCCATTTCAATTGCTTTGGCAGCGAGTGCCTGCATATCACTGCGGGACAGCTTCCCGATCTGGCTGCGCGCCGGAAGAATGGATGTAGCGCTCATGCTAAACTCATCCAGCCCCAAACCGAGGAGAATCGGAATCGCCGTGGCGTCACCGGCCATTTCACCGCACATACCAACCCAGCGGCCTTCGCGATGAGCGGCATCGATAACCATTTTAACCAGTCGCAAAATCGCCGGATTATAGGGTTGATACAAATAAGAAACCCGTTCATTCATGCGGTCAGCGGCCATCGTATACTGGATAAGATCATTCGTTCCGATACTGAAGAAATCAACCTCTTTCGCAAACTGATCCGCAAGCACCGCAGTGGATGGAATCTCCACCATGATCCCGAGTTGGATCTCCTCGGATACCGGAATGCCTTCGCTTACAAGCTTGGATTTCTCTTCCTCCAAAAGCGCTTTGGCTTCGCGGAATTCACCGAGTGTCGCGATCATGGGAAACATGATTCGCAGATTGCCATGGACGCTTGCGCGGAGCAGTGCCCGAAGCTGTGTTCTGAAAATATCCTGACGGTCCAGGCACAGCCTAATGGCCCGGAATCCCAGGAACGGATTCATTTCCTTAGGAAGATCCAGATAAGGCAGCTCTTTGTCCCCGCCGATATCAAGCGTGCGGACAACAACCGGCTTGCCTTCCATTTTCTCCAGTACCGATTTATAAGCGACATACTGGATCTCTTCGGAAGGAAGTTTATCTCTGCCCATGTACAAGAATTCCGTACGATACAATCCTACCGCTTCCCCGCCATTCTCCAACACGCCAGTTACATCGTTTGGTGTCCCGATATTGGCGGCCAGTTCCACATGGATCCCGTCCTTGGATACCGTCGGTTCGGAGCGGAGTTTCTTCCATTCCTCGACCTGTTTGGCGTAGGCATCCTGCTTCGCACGGTATTGGGCTACAATAGCTTCAGTAGGATTAATGATGACATCCCCTTCCAGTCCGTCAACGATGATCAAATCCCCGTTTTGGACCGAAGAGAGCACGTTTTTCGTTCCGACGACAGCCGGAATTTCAAGCGAACGGGCCATGATGGCAGAATGCGAGGTACGCCCGCCAATATTCGTCGTAAATCCTTTAACGTAGTTGCGGTTCAACTGCGCTGTATCCGACGGGGTCAAGTCCTCTGCAACCACGATCACTTCTTCGCTGATTTCGGATGGACTGACATAATTCAGGCCGAGCAGATGCTTAAGAATACGTTTGGTTACGTCGCGCATATCCGCTGCCCGCTCCTGCAAGTAGGCACTCTTCATGTTCTCGAACATTTGAATGAATTGGGTTGCCGTTTCATTTAAGGCGTATTCCGCGTTAACCGAATCGGAAGCGATTTTCGCTTTGACCGGTTCAATCAATTCCGGATCATTCAGGATGAGAAGGTGAGATTCGAAAATCTCAGCCTTCTTCTCCCCGAGTTCCTGAAGCGTGCGGGCTTTGATCGCTTCCAGCTCAGCCTGGGACTGAGCCAGCGCCGCATCCAGCTTCGAAAGCTCGGCATCTGTGTCTGCCACTTGCTTTTCCGTAACAGAGTAATCGGGATGCTCCAGCGTAAATGCACGTGCAATCGCGATGCCTGCGGAAGCCGCGATTCCTTTCAAATTATTCATGAAGCTCGCCTAACCCTTCGTTCACCATCACTTCTTGCAGTGCAGTCAGCGCTTCGCTCTCATTGCCGCCTTCCGTGATCAGTGTCAATGTATCACCTTGCTCCAATCCGAGGGACAGAACGCCCAGGATCGATTTCAACGTTACTTTTTTGCCGTTAGCTTCAGCAAATGAATTGGTATCCTGGAATTTGTTCGCCGTATTTACCAATGCTGTTGCTGGACGTGCGTGAATTCCATCTTCGTCAATAATTCTGAATGTTTGTTGCATGTTCATCATCCTACTTTCGTATATTTAAATTTTTTGGAATCCTTGAGATAACCGTGAAATTAAGGTTTCAATATGGTGATGATCCCTTGTTCACCGCTTTTTACTTCACCGGTCTTGTTCAGCTTCACAGAAGCTCCTTCCGGCAAATTCGAGAAGATCACAGGAGAGATAATCGATTTGGCATTCGCCTTCACATAATCCAGATCCACTTGCATGATCGGTTGGCCTGTAGATACCAGATCCCCCTCCTGAACAAGCACTTCAAACCCTTGCCCCTTCAGCTTAACGGTATTGACGCCGATATGGACAAGCACTTCCTTGCCGCCATCGGACATAATGCCGACCGCATGCTTGCTGGGGAATACGTTAAACACGGTTCCGTTAACAGGAGAAGCGATCGTTCCGTTATGAGGCAATACCGCAAATCCATCCCCCGTCATTCGTTCTGCAAACACAGGATCAGGTACATGAGAAATATCCATAAGCTCTCCATCGACTGGAGATGCGATCTCCTCCATGACAAGCGTTTCTCCGTTCTGACCCGCCTGCAACTCTTCTTTAGCAGTCGGCATCGTTTCCACATCCGCTGCTGCAGGTGCGGTAGTCGGTGTTATACCCGACATAATGTCCTGGATTTGCGATTTAATCGTATCGGAACGCGTTCCGAATATCGCCTGGATATTATTCCCCACCTCCAGCACACCTGACGCACCCAACTGTTTCAGCCTTGTCTTATCGACACGACCCTTATCTTTCACCTCTACCCGAAGACGGGTAATGCAGGCATCCAGATGCGCAATGTTAGGTTGGCCGCCAAGCGCAGTCAGAATGTTAAGCGGCAGTTCATTTTTGCTGTCACCACTTGCTCCCTGGGAGCCTGATTCCGACTCCGATGCAGAAGCTTCCTCCCGGCCCGGCGTCTTCAGATTGAATTTCCGAATGACAAACCGGAATCCGAAATAATAGATTACTGCCATGATAGCACCAACAATGAGAACATTCCACCATGGCGTCCGATTCGGAATGACACCGAAAATCATGTAATCGATCAGGCCGCCCGAGAAGGTCATGCCAATCTTGGTACCCAGAATATGCATGGTCATGAAGGATAGACCTGCGAACAACGCATGCACGACGAACAAGATCGGTGCGACGAACAGGAAGGAGAACTCTAGCGGTTCCGTGATCCCGGTCAAGAAGGAGGTCAGTGCTGCCGACCCCATAATACCAGCAACGAACTTTTTGTTCTCCGGTCTCGCTTCATGATAGATAGCAAGCGCAGCAGCAGGAAGACCAAACATCATAAACGGATATTTACCCGTCATGAAGGTGCCTGCTGTAAACTCGACACCATCCCGAAGCTGAGCCATGAATATATTTTGATCACCGCGCACCATTTGACCTGCCTGATTCAAATATTCCCCGAACTCAAACCAGAATGGAGAATAGAAAATGTGGTGCAGACCGAACGGAATCAATCCGCGTTCCACAACGCCGAACACAAAAGCGGACAGCGTCAGGTTTTGCTCCAGCATAAAATGGGATGCAGTGTTAAGCGCAGACTGGATCGGTGGCCATATAAAGACCATTAACAGACCAAGCAAAACGGACGTTGCAGCCGTCATAATCGGAACAAAGCGTTTTCCTGCAAAAAAGCCCAGATAGGACGGAAGCTCTATTTTGAAAAATCTTCGGTACATGCTTGCCGCTAATATACCTACAATAATTCCGCCGAATACCCCGGTTGCCAGGGTCGGAATGCCAAGCACGCTGGCATATTCGTAATTCGTGCCAATCATCGATGGCGTCACACCTATAACGCTGCCCATGGTAACGTTCATGACAAGGTAACCGATGATCGCAGCAAGCCCGGCCACACCTTCACCTCCGGCCAAGCCGACGGCAACCCCCACTGCAAACAGCAAGGATAAATTCGTGAACACAATTTGTCCCGCATTCATCATGACAGTGGCAGCTGCTTGAACCCAAGCCGCATTGAGCCACGGTGCATACTGCAGGAAATCAGGGTTGACCAGCATATTTCCAAGGCCGAGTAATAGTCCGGCCGCCGGCAATATGGCCACGGGCAGCATCAGAGCTTTACCGACCCTTTGCAGGACGCCAAAAAGCCGCTTAAACATGAAAATTCTCACCCTCTATCTAGTTGTGATCACAAAGCTGAATGTAGAACATCATAAAACAAGCAAATCAAAAAAAAGGCATGAGTAACCACGGGAAAATGGATGGCTAATCTCATGGATTAGATTACCCAAAAATGGGTAATAACAACCAAATTCCTGCAATACTCATGCCTGATCGAATCAGTTACACGTTTGATTTGAAGTTTTATGCTTCATAACTGTTCGTATTGTAACATCGTTCATTTTTCGTTGCAACCACATGGTAAGGGACTTAATAAAATCTTCACATTTGCTCGCCCTGCTCTTTGCGCTGGACCAGCCGCTCCAGATGAATGGTCAAATAACCGGCTTCAGCGGGATATACGGGCTTCTTCAGTCGCTGCTCCATCATCTTTGTCAGTTTCCATGCCAAGGAATACGTCTCAGGATATTCACGCTTCAGCAGACCATCCAATGAACTCGTCTCGTTTACCGCTTCTCCCCGCCGAATCCGCTCCAACGCAAACCGGAGATGGGTTAGTAGACGGGAATAATCCAATGAGTCCCTCGGGATGGTATAATCCAGCTGCTGTTCAACGGTATGCACTAGGTCCGCGATCAGCTCCGAATGTTTGCGAACCTCCGAAATGTGCTGGTTTGTGAGCGCGCCGTGAAAATGAAGGGCAATGAATCCGATTTCCTCTTGGCCCAAGTCGACCCCAAGTTTCTCCCTGATGGTACGGACGGCGTATTCCGCCATCTCGTACTCCTCTGGATACATCTCTCGGGTTTCGTATAAAAAGGGATTATGAATATAGAGACCTTGGGCATGGCGTTTAATGGCAAATGCAATATGATCAGTCAACGCAATGTGGATATGCTCATTCAGAGGAGCGTCGCTGGATTTGGCAGCGTTCAGAATAATGTCATTCATCGCCTCAATCAGCTTCTCATCGATATGAGGCACCAGCTGCTTATACTGCTCCTGCTCCTCCGGTTTGGTCAAAATGAACATCTTCTCGGCAGCGGAGGCCAGGATACGGTCTTTATTCTTCCGGTTAAAGCCAATTCCCTTGCCAATAACAACAACCTCGCCATGTTGAGGATGCTTCGCTATGATTACATTATTGTTCAACACTTTAGCCACTTGTAAGCTGCTCACGTTTGCACCTCTTTTTGATTCATACGCGTATACTCGGATATCTTATCAGAAATATCTGAGCGCGGCAAAATCATATGTGGTTGCCAAAGACTCCAAAGTGCCGTACCGCTCCCTGTGGGCGCTATCCAATCCTACTTGCCGCTCGTTCTATTCTTCCTTCGCAGCACTTGTCTCAACAGGCACCGGTACAGGTACAAGCTCCTGCTCCACAGCTACCGGCTTTTGGGCCGGGGCAGACTTCTTGGTCAATCCTTTAATCAGTTCTTCCACATCAATCCCTGACACACTCTTCAGCATTTCAGGCGCCGTGGACATCAGCTCGGTCACATAATTGCTCACGCGAGCTGCTCCCTCGCCTTTGCCTGTATCAACAACCGTCAGCTTGTCGATGGACGAGATTGGCTCAGCAATCTTGCCGGCAAGCTCAGGCAGCATTTTTACGATGATGTCTAGCACAGCAGCTTCTCCGAACTTCTGGAACGCTTCGGCGAGTTTCTCTTTGGCATCGGCTTCGGCAATACCGCGCAGGCGAATGACTTCGGCTTCAGCCGTACCTTTCGCACGCTCAGCATCCGCAACCGCCAGACCATCCAGGCGCTTCTGTTCCGCAGAGGCTTTAGCTTGGGTTTCGATGGAATACTGCAAGGCATCCGCTTCGCGCATCTTGCGGGCCTTATCCGCTTCGGCCGCCTGCTCAACGGCATAGCGATCCGCTTCGGCCTTTTTCTTCACGTCCGCGTCGTACTGCTTCTCACGAATCATGATTTCTTTTTCCTGCAGATCGATTTCCCGTTCCTTACGAACGAGCTCAACTTTCATCTGCTCCTCAACCGCCGTTTGTTTGGCACGGGCTTCCTGGATATGATAGGCTTGGTCTGCTTCGGCCTTCGCCGTATCCTGCTCCTTCTTAAAGGAAGCGACCTTCAGCTCCCGTTCCTTCTCGGCTTCCGCGATGTTGGTATCACGTATAACCTCGGCCTTCTGTCCTTCTTCTTCCGCGCGCGCTTTCTGAATCCGCGCGTCACGCACCGCTTCGGCTTCGGCAATCTCCGCATCCCGCTTTACCGTAGCGATCCGTGGTTTACCCAGCGCTTCCAGATATCCATGCTTATCGCGAACGTCCTTAATGGTAAAGGAAACGATCTGCAATCCCATCTTCTTGAGGTCTCTTGCAGCGACACCCTGAACCTCCTGCGCAAATTTATCGCGGTTACGGTAAACTTCCTCTACCGTCATGGAACCGAGAATGGCACGTAGATGACCTTCCAGCACTTCCTGGGCTTCGCCCTTCAGCGCTTCAATCGGCTTACCCATGAATTGCTCGGCTGCCGTTGCCACATCTTCGATCGAGCTTCCCACTTTTATGATGGCTACCCCATCGGCCATAACCGGAACGCCTTGCTCCGTGTACACTTCAGGTGTCATAACATCCAGTTTATGAGATAAGAGCGATACAAATTCGGAGCGCTGAAATACGGGAAGTATAAATGCGCCTCCGCCGCGCACGATTTTGATTTTGCGGCCGGATTCATCCTCCGACAAATTTCTACTTCCCAAAAAAGAACCGGTTACGATCATCGCTTCATCCGGGCTCACCGTTTTGTAACGGGCCCAGAACGCAAGTCCTAACACGACAATGACGCCTACAACAATCGACGGAATTACTAAGAATTCTGGCATTAAATCAATCCTCTCCTTTTCGTTCTTCCAGTTCGGACACTCTCAGGACACCCTCAACAACGTCGACAACCACCACACGGACACCTGCGGGGAGACTTTGGCGATCAAAGCTAGACGCGATGTGCGTCGTGTTGCCTGCGCCAACCTTGACCATCACTTCACCGAATCCTTCTGCAGGAAGCGGTACGGTGACAACGCCGATCATGCCCGCGAGCTCCTTTATGGAGAAGCCCGTCGAGTTCTCGCTGTTCGCCATCGGTTTAACGTAGCCGAAGTAGACGAGAATCGAAATGACGATAGCCGCTAAGACAGACAGCGTTACATGGGCACCTGCCGCTAATTCCGTGTATTTCGTCAGCATGATTCCGGTACCGCCAAATACAGTGATTCCTCCAGCGATCACAACCGGATTGAAAAAATCCACTGACAAAAAGTCCAATAATCCGTCAAGCGCCGAGCTAAGTATGTCACCAAGCACTACGGTTACGATGGCAAATATCACGCCTCCGATCAAGCAGCCCCAATATAACGCTTCCATGTTGATTGCCCCCTCTAGAACTCCTTACTGTGTATAACAAGTAATACGGCAAAATGTTTGCTAAAGTTTCAATTATTTCCCTCAAACGTATGAAAATCTCTTCATAATCTATATTCCACGTCCCAATTAAAAAGCCTGCACGGCATGAACCGGCAGGCTTTGAACCCATTCCTATTCCTTGTCATGTAACGACAGGACAACCCTTATAGCGACATTTTATAAATCTCCACGACGTCTTCACGCTGCAGCTTGCGGAAGTTGCCAAAAGGACCAAACCGCATCGCCTTATCGGCCATAGCCTCGATCTGGCTGTCGTCAATCTCGTACGCTCCCAGCGTGCTTGGCGCACCGATGGAAGTCCAGAAGCTGCGAAGCGCTTTAATTCCTTCCAATCCGATGGCTTCATCGCTTTTTCCTGCCGGGTCCACTCCGAATACGTTCACGGCAAGTGACTTGAAGCGCTGAGGATCCGCACTTTGATTATATTTCATCCAATTCGGGAACAGGATCGCCAGTCCGCCGCCATGCGGAATATCGTATACGGCAGATACCGCGTGCTCGATGTTATGGGTTCCCCAGTCACCGGCCATCCCCATATTGATCATGCCGTTGAGCGCCATCGTTCCGCAGTACATGATCGTCTCGCGGTGCTCATAGTTCTCCAGATCCTCAACCAGCTTCGGTGCCGTATCGATAACGGTACGAAGTATCGTTTCGCAGAATCCGTCCTGCACGGGCGTGTTGGTGTCTTGGTGGAAGTAGTGCTCCAGCACGTGAGACATGATATCTACGATACCGTACACCGTTTGATCCCGCGGAAGAGAGAACGTATGTACAGGGTCCAGAATCGAAAATGCGGGGTACGCATGAGGACTTCCCCAGCCCATCTTCTCTTGGGTTACTTCATTGGTGATGACGGAGCCGCCGTTCATCTCCGATCCCGTTGCAGCCATCGTAAGTACCGTTCCAAGTGGAAGACCCGCTTGCGGAACGGCTTTGCGCTCTACGAAATCCCACATATCTCCGTCATATTTGGCGCCAACGGCAATGGCCTTGGAGCAGTCAAGGACGCTTCCGCCGCCAACGGCCAGAATAAGATCAATGTCATGCTCCCGGCACAATGCCACACCCTTATGAACCGTCGACAGGCGCGGGTTCGGTTCCACACCGGCAAGCTCCGTCACTGCTGCATTCGCTTCCTTGAGCAATGCGATAACCTGATCGTACAGTCCGCTGCGCTTGATGCTGCCGCCACCATATACGAGTAATACGTTTCGGCCATATTTGGCCACTTCACCACTTAAAGCGCTCAGCTGGCCCTTGCCAAAAATCAATTGAGTCGGATTATGAAAAACAAAAGGTCTCATGTGCATTACCTCCATTGCATCTTGTTCGCATCTATATTCTATGTTGCATGCTTTTTCATTCTATACCATTCCCCTAATGCAAAACAAACAGCCGTATTTCTCCAGAAAGATCGGCTGTTTGAATGATGATCATCGTTATCGTTAACTTCAATCCATCATATATCCATCAATGAATATCTATTTGCTGTCTGAGACGTATCCCATATGGCTCAGGAATCGCTGAAATGCCTGTTGTCCTTCTGCCGTCTGTTTATACACCCCGGCATGCTCCAAAATCGTCGTAAATTTGTGGCCGACCTCCCGGCGAATCAGCTCGATCGCCTCGGCCTTATCCGGCGAGGCTGCTCCCCGTCCTCGCAGCTCCTCGATCCAATCTCCATGGATGGCAAGCGGATGGTCGGTGGCCTTGCTGTCCGCGTAAAGCTCCTCGTTCCCCGCCAGGATATCGGCGATTAGATCGAGCTCTTCCTTGAGTCGGCCCGGCAGGATCGCCAGGCCCATCACTTCAATCAAGCCGATGTTTTCCTTCTTGATGTGGAACATCTCCCGGTGAGGATGGAAGATCCCTTCCGGATATTGCTCATTCGTGCGATTGTTCCTCAGAACCAGGTCCATCTCATAGATGCCCTCGTCATTTCGGCGGGCAATCGGAGTAACCGTATTATGACGGACCCGCTCTCCGTCCACTTGGCTGAACGCTTCAATATCTGCTGAAGGATCACTGTAGATTTTCCATGCCTCGTATATGCTGTTCGCGCATTCAAGGAGCGATTCCCGTTCCTTTGAGGATAGCCTGATAACCGACATCGGCCACTTCACAATGGCCACGGATACGGCCGGATAATCCCCATGCGTAAATCCGGCCACCTTCGGTGCTTTCTGAATCGGGAAAGTATGGCGTCCCCCTTGAAAATGATCATGCGTGAGAATCGAGCCCCCGACAATCGGGAGATCCGCATTCGATCCGAGAAAATAATGCGGGTAGGCATCGACGAAGCTCAAGAGGCGGGCAAGCGTCGCTTTAGTCAGCTTCATCGGCACATGGTCGTGATGGAATACAATACAGTGCTCGTTATAGTAAACATACGGCGAGTATTGGAAGAACCATGGTTCTCCGTTTAGCTCCAGCGGAATAATGCGCAGGTTTTGCCGCGCAGGGTGATTGACCCTGCCTGCATAACCGACGTTCTCCCGGCAAAGCTGGCATTTCGGATAGACCGGCGGAGGCAGCAGCTTAGCCATGGCGATTTCCTTCGGACTCTTCTCCGGCTTGGAGAGATTGATGGTAATCTCAATATCGCCATACGCGCTGGCATGCCGCCAGTATTCGTTCTTGGCTACGCGGTCCATGCGAATGTAGTTCGAGTCGATGCACAGATTGTAAAATTGCCGGGTTGCCGCAATAATCCCCTGCTCCTGCTGGACCGCCCGGAACTGCGCAGTTACTTCCGAAGGTCTTGCCATGAGCCGGCCCATGATTTTGGCGTCCAGCAGATCCCGGTACGTATCGGTATTCTCGGGGATCATACCATGTGCCGCGCCGTAATCGATCATGATGTCGAGCATAGTCTGAGGCCCATCCGGTATCGGGTCGTTCACTTCGTCGCCGTACGGTTCGCTGAATCCGAAATCCTCCAGCAGCAGATTGCGGCTGTAATCGGCATCGGCTGCCTGAATCAGGCCTTTATGAAGTGCAAAACGCACCAGCATTTCAATCGCATGAAGAACCTGCTTGGATTCGGGAGTTCCTGATGTTGCTGCATTCATGGTCATCGTCCCCCTTGGATTAATTGTCACCGTAACCGTCCGGACGGCTGCTGTGCCATTTCCATGCGCTCTCGATAATCTCCTCAAGCGTCGTTCGGGATGGTGTCCATCCGAGAACCGTTCGCGCTTTGTCCGATGACGCCACCAATACCGCAGGGTCACCGGCACGGCGAGCTTCCATGACAACCGGAATGTCGGCACCCGTCACCTGCTTCGAGGTCTCGATAACCTCCTTAACCGAAAACCCAAGTCCGTTGCCGAGGTTAAACACATTGCTGGACTCTCCGCGGCGAAGGTACTCAACCGCGCGCAGATGCGCGTTCGCAAGATCGCTGACATGAATGTAGTCACGGACACATGTGCCGTCAGGCGTTGCATAATCATCGCCAAACACCGAGATGCTTGCGCGCTGCTTCAAAGCCGTTTGCAGGACAAGCGGAATCAGATGGCTTTCTGGCCGGTGATCCTCACCGATCTTACCGCTGGCATGCGAGCCGGCTGCGTTGAAGTAACGAAGGGACACATACTTCACGCCAAGCACGGTATCAAACCAGGACATCATCCGTTCCATCATCAGCTTGGTTTCCCCGTACACGTTCGTCGGCTGCGTCCGGTCCGTTTCCTTGATCGGCACCTTCTCAGGCTCGCCGTAGGTTGCTGCCGTTGACGAGAAGACGATCTTCCGCACACCCGCTTCATTCATGGCTTCCAGCAGGCACAGCGTGCCGTATACGTTGTTATCGTAATATTTCACCGGATCTTTCATGCTCTCGCCAACCAGTGAATTCGCGGCAAAATGGATAACGGCATCAATGTCGTTTTCCGAAAACAGCTGTTTCAGCAGCGCCTTGTCACGCAAATCGCCAACATACAGCTTTCCGCCGATCAGCGCTTCGCGATGCCCCGTCTCCAGACTGTCGATCACAACAACCTCTTCCCCCTGCTCCAAGAGCTCCGCTACGGTGTGAGAACCGATATAACCCGCACCGCCAGTTACTAAAATAGCCATATTATTCGCCCTCCTTCACTTCAAGCACGCCTTGACCTACACCGCATACGTAGAAATCCGGCTTCAGTCCAATTCTGGCTTCGTACTGCTGCCCCACTTCCGTGATGAAACGCTCCACCGCATCCTCGTGCACGAGAGATACCGTACAGCCTCCAAAACCGGCTCCCGTCATTCTGGAACCCAGCGTGCCTGGAATCCGCTGAGCTTCTTCCACCAGCGCATCCAACTCATCGCCCGTTACTTCGTACAGATAACGCAAAGAGTCGTGGGACTGGTTCATATATTGTCCGAATGCTTCCAGATCACCGTTCTTCAAAGCCTTCACGGAATCATGCACACGCTGGTTTTCCTCAACGACATGCTGGGCACGTCTTCGGACGGTTTCATCTCGGATGCTGTCCTGCAAGGTTGCGAATTGATCCGGATTCAGTTGAGCGAGATACGATAACGCCGGCAGCTCCTTCTGCAAAATTTCCAAAGCGCGGTCGCACTCGCTGCGGCGTTCATTGTATTTGGAATCGACGAGTCCGCGCCGTTTGTTGGTATTCGATATCACGATTTTGTATGCTCCGGTCCGGAAAGGTACCAGCTCATACTCCAGCGTATCGCACATTAACAGAATGGCATGATCCTGCTTGCCGTTGGCTACGGCGAATTGATCCATAATGCCGGAGTTGACGCCAACGAACAGGTTCTCCACCCGCTGCGAAAGCTTTGCAATCTCCACCGTATCCGTCTCCTTGCCTTCCATCTTCAAGAAAGCGTAAGCCGTGACCACTTCGATGGACGCCGAGGATGAGAGGCCTGCGCCGTTCGGGATATCTCCATGGTAGAGCAGGTCATAACCGCTGCTAAGGTTGCAGCCGATTTTATTTAGCTCCGTTATGACGCCGACCGGATAATCCGTCCATTGATCGCTTTTGTGGCCATAATCATCATCCAGGCTGATCGTTAGTTCATAGGGGATATTCGTGGATGAAAAGCTTACCTTGTTATCGTCGCGCGGCCTTATAATCAAGGTGGTGCCAAACTCCAAGGCGGCCGGAAGCACGTAACCTCCGTTATAATCCAAATGCTCCCCGATCAGGTTCACGCGACCGGGTGCGTTAAATATGCGAACCTTATGCTGGTTCTCACCGTGCTTGTCCATAAATCTTTCCATAAGCTGTTGCGTCGTCACTGCCATCACTCCATCCTGTACATATGGTAGTTTTACTGTCTTCAGTATAATGGAAATCTCGTTAACCGATAATGAAATCTTGTGCGTTACATATGGATTTATGTGACTTCTGGAGGTACAATGAATTCATAAAATCAACGATGTCCCCGTAGTTCCTCTTTTTCCCAAACTTATTGTAAAGGAAAATGAATGATGAAACCAACCTATTCTGTTGCTTCCAATCCTGCCCAGCAAGGCAGCGGTTCGCTCCACGTCCGATTCGCCGGTGAGAGCCAGACCCGGCCGGAGCATGCATTGGGGCCGAAAATATACGATCATTACTTATTGCATATCATCGAGTCGGGACATGGCGTATTTCGAACCGAAACCGACAGGTATCAGCTCGGCCCCGGCGACTGTTTCCTTATCCATCCCGGTCAGATTGTCAGTTATGTATCCGATGCGAACCAGCCCTGGCGTTATCGGTGGGTTGCCTTTGATGGAGAGCAAGCCGGCGAAGGCGTATCCCGTTCGGGACTCACACCCGAAAAGCCTGTCCTCCATCTCATGGAGAACAACCCGATTCCCGGCTATGTGTCCCTTATTCAAAGCCATTTTCAATCCAGGGAAGAAAGCTCACATATCGCCGCCATCGGTTATCTGCATTTAATCTGGGCTGAGATCATGAATCGGAGTGACCGGCCGTCCCGTTTAACACTGGCAGAACCGCAGGTTCAGCGCACGGTGAAGCAAATGATCAATTACATGGCTTCTCAGTACGCTCATCCCGTCTCGATTGAACAAATGTGCGCTAGCTTAGGTTACAACCGCGCATACCTGTCGCGCATCTTCAAGCAGGAAACGGGCATGACTCCGATTACGTATCTGCTTAAATTAAGAATCGACCAATCCAAGCGGCTGCTGCGCGAACGCCCCGATTTGTCCATCGAGCAGGTTTCCGCATCCGTTGGACTCACCGATCCACTTTATTTCTCGCGTCAGTTCAAGCGTCTTGTCGGCCGATCCCCGACACGGTACCGCAAGGATATCCTCTCATCCTCCGCATTAACTTAACTTTAATGATATCGTCAGTCCGATATATTTCAATGAAAAAAGGAGCGCATGTCAGGTCCGTAATCATCCTGAGGCGCTCCATTCATGTATGTTGGAATCTATGTTATGTTCGGCATGCAATCATTAGTGGCAAATGATCATCCTTCTGCGGAAGAGGTGTTCTCTGTTTTCAGAATCGCTTCAATGCGATCCAGCTCTTCCTTCGAGAACTCCAGGTTGTTCAAGGCAGCTACATTGTCTTCGATCTGGCTCACCTTGCTTGCCCCGATCAGGGCAGATGTCACCCGGCCGCCGCGGAGGACCCAGGCGAGAGCAAATTGGGCGAGACTCTGGTTCCGCGCTTGAGCGATTTGGTTCAAAGCTCTGATCTTGCGCAGCGCTTCAGGCGTGATATTGCTCTCGTTCAAGAATACGGATGCGCTTGCGGCGCGTGAATCGCCAGGCACGCCGTTCAAATATTTGTTGGTCAATAGTCCTTGAGCAAGCGGAGTGAAGGCGATGCTTCCGACTCCGTTCTCTTCCAGGACATCGAGCAGTCCATTCTCCACCCAACGGTCCAGCATGGAGTAGCTTGGCTGATGGATGAGCAGCGGAGTTCCCAGGCTTTTCAGAATCGATATCGCTTCCCGCGTCTTCTCTGGCGAATAATTGGAGACTCCAACATAAAGCGCCTTGCCTGAACGAACAAGATGATCTAGCGCCACCATGGTTTCCTCAAGCGGCGTTTTTGGATCCATCCGATGATGATAGAAAATATCGACATAGTCCAGACCCATTCGTTTCAAGCTCTGATCGAGACTTGCTACCAGATATTTACGTGATCCAAAGTCACCATAAGGTCCAGGCCACATATAGTAGCCCGCTTTGGACGAAATGACGATTTCATCACGGTAAGCCTTAAGATCTCTTGAGAGAACTTTACCGAACGTCTCTTCGGCAGAGCCTGCAGGCGGTCCGTAATTGTTCGCCAGATCGAAGTGGGTTATGCCCAGATCGAAGGAGCGCGTAATCATATTACGCCCGTTTTCATACGTGTCGACACTACCGAAATTATGCCATAATCCAAGGGAGATCGCCGGAAGTTTCAATCCGGATCGCCCCACGCGGTTATACTTCATTCCTTCATAGCGGTCTTCGCTAGCCACATAGGTCACTTACAATCCCTGCCTCTCTAAGTGATAGGTCCATTGCTAAATTCCATCTTATCGTGTTTGGTCGTCCTTTGACAAGAAAACGATTACAGTTATAGGTGCAGCAGCACGCCGCCTCTGTCGCCGTTACGTGCTGATCAGCTTATCCACCTGCGTCATGACCTGACCGATCCGATCCGCAATCAAGAGGCCTGCCCGGTGATCGTAAGGGGTTGGGTCTGCATTCAGCAAAGCCACCTTGCTCCCATGAAAATAGGATATCAAACTCGCAGCGGGATGTACTGTCAGCGAAGTCCCGCCTATAATCAACAAATCCGCCGTCGATATTTCCTGGATCGAGCGCATGATGATGTTTTGGTCCAATTCCTCTTCATACAGCACGACATCCGGACGCACCAGTCCTCCGCAATCCTTGCAGCGCGGGACGGTTTCCTTGATGTCCAGAATATCCTGCAGGCTGTAGAACCGGGAGCAATCCATGCAATAATTGCGATGCACAGAGCCATGAAGCTCCAACACCTCAGAACATCCAGCGGTCTGATGCAAACCGTCGATATTTTGCGTGACCACCGCCTTCAGCTTACCGTCATGTTCCAGTCTCGACAATAGCCGGTGACAGCCGTTCGGCTGCGCATGCGGGTGAAGCATCTTGCTCCGGTAAAAGTCGTAAAACACTTCCGGATGCTTCATAAAAAAAGTGTGGCTGAGCATGACCTCCGGCGGATACGGAGATTGGTGCTCGCTCTGGTATAGTCCGGCTGCCGAACGGAAGTCAGGAATCCCGCTCTCCGTGGAGGTACCAGCTCCCCCGAAAAAAACAATGTAGTCGCTCGCTTCGATCCATGTTGCCAACTGCTCGATCTTTTCCCTGTTCTCCACTCTTTTACACCTCCGTACAGCCCTTAAAATAACACGTCTACCTGTGCACGTCTAATTCATTATAATCGGATATGATAACATCGGCATCTGTCAGATGTACAGGTTCCCCCTCATCTGTCAATAAACCCACAGCCAGAGCGGCGCCTGCTTGCTTCGCCATTTGCATATCCGCATTGCTGTCACCAATCACCACCGCTTCCTCGGGCATAATCCCAAGCAGGCGGCAGGCGGTCTCCGTCATTTCAGGGTGCGGCTTGCCGTTTCGAACCTGATCTCTTCCTAAAATGGCCGTAAAGGAAGAGTGAAGCCCCATCCACTCCAGCTGTTCCTTGGCATTTGAGGTTTCATCCGAAGTAACCACGGCCATCTTCACGGAAGCCAAGCTGCACTTCTTCAGAAAATTCTCCAGCCCCGGCATCGGGAATGCCGGCTTCTGCTGACGAACTTCATACATGGCGTTTTTCGTAATTTGATGGACCTGCATAATCGCCTCGTTCCAGGGCATTCCTGCAGCGTACAGCTGCCAAGCCAATAGCCCGTTTGTCTCCTCCACAGTGCCCATGGCGAGCGGACCCTGAAGATCGTAACCCGATACGCGCCCGCTTGCATCATGCTTTGTGCCCAGCACCTGCTCTTTCGGCAGCGTGAAGCCGGCTCCCATTA
Organism: Paenibacillus sp. 2KB_20; assembly: GCF_052115765.1. Lineage (NCBI taxonomy): Bacteria > Bacillati > Bacillota > Bacilli > Caryophanales > Paenibacillaceae > Paenibacillus > Paenibacillus sp. 2KB_20. The sequence continues at coordinate 28,619 of NZ_JBFRHH010000020.1, forward strand.
ATTCCAGCCGTTCCTCCATGAACTTGAGCACATAATCGGTCCATCCTCCCCATAGCGCCATGAAATGGAGCAGCGTTCCGTCTTTATCAAACAAAATCCCTTTGCAGGGAACGGTTCGTCCCTTCACTTGAACAAACGGCAATGTAAAAAACCTCCCTATCCTATTCTTGATCATACTCTTATTAAACCATGAAATAAACTCTGATTTAAACGGAATTAACGCTGGGACTCAGAAATCGATCCGAAATGGGAATTTTCCAATCTTTAGTCGAATGTTTTGATTCATGACAAATGAGCCGTGGTAAGTAACATATACGCATAGCAAATACGACGGTAAAGGAGTGATTTGTGATGGCAACAAGCAGCAATCGAAAGATGACCCGCGAAGAAGCAGGACGTCTTGGCGGCGAAGCGACCGCTAAAAAGCATAGCCGCGAATTCTACCAGGAAATCGGCAAAAAAGGCGGCAAAGCGACGTCCAAGAACCATAGCCGCGAGTTTTACCAGGAAATCGGTCAAAAGGGCGGCGAAGCCACCTCGCGGAATCATAATCGTGAATTCTATCAGGAAATTGGCCGCAAAGGCGGCAAGAAATAGTACCATCACTCAAATAGGAGCCTGTGCCCACCCTATGGGAACAGGCTCTTTGCATGCCATCACAACAGGCCTCTTTCCATCGCTTCCTAATTAATATCATGTAGAAAAACCTACCTTTTTGTGATAGACTCATTTAAAACCTATTCGCTGTTTACAGGTACCCGGCTGCTTTGCCGGAAGACCGCGCTAAAGCGTAACAATTTTATAATAGATCTGGGGGGAAATCGACATCATGACAACCAAAAAAATGCGTTCAGACATGATCAAAAAAGGCTTCGACCGCGCGCCGCACCGCAGCCTTCTGCGTGCAGCAGGCGTTAAGGAAGAAGATTTCGGCAAACCGTTCATCGCCGTATGTAACTCTTACATCGACATCGTTCCGGGTCATGTGCATCTTCAGGAATTCGGTAAAATCGTGAAGGAAGCGATCCGTGAAGCCGGCGGCGTTCCGTTCGAATTTAACACCATCGGCGTGGATGACGGAATTGCCATGGGACATATCGGCATGCGCTACTCGCTGCCAAGCCGCGAGATCATAGCCGACTCCCTGGAAACTGTCGTATCCGCTCACTGGTTCGATGGTATGGTATGTATTCCGAACTGTGACAAAATCACGCCAGGCATGCTGATGGGTGCCCTGCGCGTCAACATCCCAACGGTGTTTGTCAGCGGCGGACCGATGAAAGCCGGCGTGGACAGCAAAGGCCGTAAATTGTCACTGACCTCCGTATTTGAAGGCGTCGGCGCTCACCAGGTTGGCAAAATCAATGATGATGAGCTCCTCGAATTGGAACAATTCGGTTGTCCAACCTGCGGATCCTGTTCCGGCATGTTCACCGCCAATTCCATGAACTGTCTCGCCGAAGCGCTGGGTCTGGCTCTGCCGGGCAACGGCACCATTCTTGCCATTGCCGAAGAGCGTAAAGAATTCGTTAAACAATCAGCCAAACAATTGATGGAGCTCGTAAAAATGGACCTCAAGCCGCGTGATATCGTAACCGTAGAAGCTATCGACAACGCGTTTGCGCTCGATATGGCCATGGGCGGCTCCACCAACACGGTGCTTCATACATTGGCTCTCGCTCAAGAAGCCGGTCTCGATTACCCGCTGGAGCGAATCAACGAAGTTGCTGACCGCGTTCCTCACATCTCCAAGCTGGCTCCAGCTTCGGATTACTTTATCGAGGATGTGCATTTGGCAGGCGGCGTAAGCGCGGTTCTGCACGAGCTTCTTAAGAAGCCTGGCGCATTGCACGGGGATCGCATCACCGTAACAGGCAAGACGCTAGCCGAGAACGTAGAGGGCTGCGAAATTCAGGATCAGAACGTTATCCATCCGATCGATTCTCCATATTCCGAGCGCGGTGGTCTCGCCGTACTGTATGGTAATCTGGCTCCTGAAGGTTCGATCATCAAAGTCGGTGCCGTTGATCCATCGGTTGGAGGATACCATAAAGGACCTGCCATCTGCTTTAACTCGCAAGATGAAGCGCTTAGCGGCATCGCCAACGGCAAGGTTAAAGAAGGCCATGTGGTTGTCATTCGTTATGAAGGGCCGAAGGGCGGACCTGGTATGCCAGAAATGCTGGCGCCGACTTCACAGATCGCAGGTATGGGGCTTGGGGCCAAAGTCGGTCTGATCACAGACGGACGCTTCTCCGGCGCATCCCGCGGTATCAGTATCGGACATATCTCGCCGGAAGCGGCAGAAGGCGGACCTATCGCTTTCGTTGAAGACGGAGATATCATCGAGCTTGACCTGAATAACCGGACGATTCAATTGCTGGGCGTTTCCGATGAGGAAATGGCTGTACGCCGCAGCAAATGGGTTGACTTCGAACCGAAAGTGAAGACTGGTTATCTCGCTCGTTACTCGAAGCTTGTTACGAACGCCAGCTCAGGCGGCGTATTGAAAATCTAATTCAAACAAAGCAAAGGGGTTATCCCTCGCAGGCATTGGTAAGCCTGCAGGGATAACCCCTTTTTTATATCCAAATTCCATCTGAGAGATGATCCATACATAATGACAGAAAACAATCGGTTCGATGAATTACATACCCTGCGATGCACTGGCAACGGCCATGTCACCCACATGTTCTTGTTGTATTTCCTGCTGCTCCTCGGATGGAGGCTGGGCCTGATTCTTCTTCTCAGCATAACGGCCAATCAGCACATCCACCGGCATCATGAGCATTCTCGGCTCCATGATCTGACTGCCCTCTTTAAGACGGGCCTGCCCTTTCGGATGAATGACGCTAAGCAGCAGTTTCAGATACAGTCTGGACGAGCTTGCAAACAGTCCCCGCGGTAAATCCATGACATGAAATCCGAATTGCTCCGGTCCCCGTGAAATCATGGTAACAGCATACAAACCCTTGATATCCTTGTACTCAGGCCGTTCCAGCACCATATTAGCCAGAGAAGGCAGGTCTTTTTGCACGGCACGAATCATTTTGATGGCGAGCTGTACTTCCGAACGGGAGCGGCTGCCGATCTCAAACAATTTTTTGTTATCAAAATGAAGTTCTAGCACCTGGTCTCCCTTTTCAAGTCGGCTGCCATCTTCCATCACGACCGTTTTACCGGTAAAAGTACGCTTCCGGAAATGCAGCATCGGGTCCCCCGGAGTAACCGTTTCGAGCGCAAACACCGCATGAAATCCTTTTTCCCAGAGAAGCCACAACGAGACGATCATACGCTTGAGAGGAGACGGCTTCTTCGCTTTCACTTTGCTTTCCTTCGCTATCATGTCGTCGATTCGGACGCTGCTCATTCCCTTCTGCTCTGCGACTTTCAGAACACGTTCCAATGCGATCAGCATTTGCTCCGGTGCATCGGGGTTCGCCCCCACAGTCGTGCCGCAGTCATGAAGGAGCATAACCTCGCCACCGTTAAGCTTGGCAAGCATTCGCTGAGTCAGCTTGTCAGCGCCAATCTTGCTCCGCCAATCATTAAACATCGACGACCATAGGATTATGCGGCAGCCGGTATTCTTGGCAAAATCGAATAAATTCACGATTCCCCACGGCGGTCTGTAATAACTCGAGCGCTCACCGGTGATGGAATAAATAATATCATCCGTGCGCTTGACCTGATTACGGACGGTGACCGGCCGCATGAACCAATTGCTCTTGTGAACATAGTTATGAATCCCGATCAGATGACCTTCACTATGAATGCGTTTTACAACTTCTGGATGCTTCTCGGCATGAGAACCCACCAGGAAAAACGTCGCCTTCATATTATGCTGCTTCAAGAGATCCAGCAGTCTTGGTGTATAGACGGGATCAGGACCATCATCAAAGGTTAAGGCGAAGTCGTTCGAGCCTGTTCCCCTGCGAAATACTCGGAATCCAAATATCCGGGTCAAGATGCCGGGAATAAATGCATAAAAAGATGAAAGGTAAAACAACCATAGCAGTAATGTTTGCATGCTAACTCCCCGCTTTTTATTTCTTTTTCTAAAGAACCCACTATTATTATTTTAGCATAGCACTTAAAGAAATAGGCTTTTTTTTCACAAATCGTGTACAATGATATCAATTAATATAGTATAAAGGAGCCGATATCCCACTATGCTTCCCTTGTATAAAAAATATTGGAGAACCGCCTTCGATATAGGTTTAATCGTGCTTACGGTTTACCTGATCATGTTCATATTCAGCAAGCTGTACCAAATTGCGGCTCCGGTGTTTTTATCTTTCCTCGTTTTCCTGATTATCGAGCCTTTCTCCAAATTCTTGCACCGCAGGGGGCTGCCAAAACCATTTGCTGCCGCGATATCCGTTCTGCTCTTCCTGCTGGTCATCCTAGGCATCCTGTTCGGAGCCGGAGCGCTAATCGTATCGCAGTTCATGAACTTGCAGGATAATTTGCCAGGTTACACCAAAACGATCCAGAGACATTTTTCAGAGAGCCTGAATTTCCTCCAAACCAAGCTCGACGCGCTGCCACCCGATCTGACAGACCGTCTGAACGGTTATTTCCAGGACATCACCACTTTTGCCCAGGGTGCTGCCGAATCGTTCTTCCATTATGTCATTGGGTTTATGGGGTCGTTCTCCTCGTTCATTGCGAATTTCGGGGTTGCGATCATCCTTGCTTTCTTCCTGAGCATTGAGATCGGCAGCTGGCGGAGAATCGCCAAAGACAAGACGCCGAAGACCCTCAAGACGGCTTTTCTTTTCCTCAAAGAAAATGTATTCAAGGCGATTGGCTCGTATTTAAAAGCTCAGATGAAGCTTGTCAGCATTACCTTTGTCATTGTATACATAGGACTTCTGATCTTAGGTACGGGAAATTCCCTGTCCGTTGCGCTCATCTGCGCTGTGTTCGATGTACTGCCGCTGCTCGGTGTTCCCGTTATTCTTATTCCGTGGATTACCTATTTGTTCATCGTCGGCAACACTGGGCTTGCCATTGGCTTGATCGTACTGCTTGCCGTAGTTGTCATTTCCAGACAGCTGCTTGAACCAAAAATTACAGGAAACTCGATCGGCGTATCCTCAGCATTTCTGATGTTGTCCTTTATGATGATCTCGCTGTCCATTTTTGGAGTTGCCGGTTTGATTCTGGCTCCTATCCTTCTGATTCTCATCAAGGAACTGCTTACCCAGGGATATCTGAAGCAGTGGATCCGGCTGCCAAGCGAAGAATTCGAGGTTTCCCCTTGGGACATGTCCCGCTCTTACGCAGAGCCGGAGACCGATTCAACTGAAGCCAAGAAATCGGAAACCTGACCGAATATGTCCGTTGCCTGATTGCTGCTGTTCGGGCTCCGGTTCTCAACCAATACAGCCACGGCATAACGTGGCTTCTCCACTGGGCCGTACCCGACAAACCACTGGTTGTTTCGGGCACGGCCTTTTATGGTTACCTGCGCCGTTCCGGATTTACCGGCAAGAGTCCATTTGCGATTTTTTAATGTGCTGCCTGTTCCCTTTTCGACGACATCCTCCATCCAATCGAGCAGGATGGAAGAGGTTTCCCGGGAAATACCCCTTCCAGCTATCCACTCCTTTAGTGGATCCGTATCCTGGAGCAGCTGGCCGTTAGCATACCGGATCTGCTGTAAAATACGGGGCTTGGTCTTCACCCCGCCATGAAGCAGCGTGACCATCGCATTGGCTGCTTGCAGTGGGGATACGGCAGCGTCCCTTTGGCCTATGCCTGTCTGGACCCTAACACCTGCGTCAGAGGTGTCCACAGAGTTGGAAAAAACCGTGCCCTTCTCTTCATGATCCAATGGCGCAAAGGAACGAAGCCCTAAAAACTGCCTGGATTTCCAGCCTACCGTTTGCCCGAAGCCCAGCGCGGAGGCCGCCTCCGCCATTTGATGAGCTGACAGTCTCTCCGCTAGAGTAGCAAATACGACGTTGCATGACTCCGCGAAGCCTTCGCGAAGATCAATCGTTCCATGCCCTCCCTTTTTCCAGCAGGACATTCCGAACTTACCGTATTCGCCATCACAATGGAACTGTTCGCTTTCAGAGCTTAAACCATTCTCAAGTATGGCTGCGGCCGTGACTAGCTTGAAGATGGAACCTGGCGTGGCTGCTTTCAATCCGCGATTCTCCCACTGGCCGTCCTTCGGGTGAATCTGCTCCGGATTATAGAATGGCCTGGAGACCATAGCCACGATATCTGCGTTTCGAGCGTCCAGCACAACAACCGCTCCTTCTTTCATGCCCGCTTTCTCCGTTAAGGCCTCAATCCCTCGTTGAATATCAATATCAATCGTGGTGGATACCCTTAACGGATAGTACCGATTATCAGGTGCCTTCACCATCGGCTTAATATCCTGAATGACCTCATTGGTGCTGTTAACCGGAAAATAGACGATGGTCGGCCCTTCCCCACGTATCAACGAATCCATCGTTTTCTCCAATCCACTGGTTCCGGTAACCTCCGGATCATCGTCAAAGAACAGGCTTTCCTTACGCTGACCTGACACAAAACCAAGCCACTGCATTCCCGATTGGCGATTGCCGTACCGCTGCTCATAAGGAAGAACCTTAAGTTTGGGAAGATCAAGCTCTTGAATCTGCACAATCTGATCTTTGGTTAAGGATCGAGGAATGAGCGAATTATCTCCATGCCACAATTCAGGCTCCTTTAGCTTGCCCCAGGTCTGTATCAAATGATCCTTATTTGTTCCCAGTATACGGGCCAGCTTCACTAACTGATTATGGGAGCTCTTCAGTTCCTTCTCGCCTGCAGGAAACAACACGGCTGCCCAGATGAGCTTGCCCGTGAGCGGTTTTCCGTTCCGATCCGTAAAATGTCCGCGACCGGAATCCAGCACAATGCCTCGCTCCCTCTGTATGAGCGATGCCTCTACCATCGTATGTCGGCTGCCGGGTACCCGCTGATGCTTCATCACAAGCTGTACCCATGCAAGACGCAGCGTCAAAACGGCGATCAATAGCGTCAGTATCAGCCATCCGTATGCAATTCGCTTATTTCGGATTAGCCTCATGTCTTGCTCCTCCAATATGGTCTATGTCTCATCATTATTTCCATATGGGGCCTGACTCAATCATGTTCACTTCTCTACAAAAATGAGCTCTCCAGAAAAGACACCCACGATTAAAAGGTTGACACTTAACGTCAACGTGCACTTGAATCTTGCACTTGCGAAAATATAGTTTGCCCACGGTCCCTGTCTTCCTTGTAACGCATCCATGTGCCATACTTTTTCTCTTGGCATTTTTTCCAAAATCCCATCTCCTCTGAAAGTTATTTTTATCCGATATCGAAAAAAAGCCCCACAAAGTGGAGTCTATACTTCGTTCCTTATTCCAAATACTTTGCGGGGAGCCCCAAAACCTATAAATGCGAATACAGAATGGCTTTTGCTACACTGAAAACTTATAAATTCTGTAATCTGAAAAAAGGCTGCTCCATCAGCTTAAACTGATGGAACAGCCTTTGAATTATATATTCAATCTTACAGTCTAAAACGAGACAAAGTCTCTTTCAGCTCATTCGATACATTCTCCAGCTGCGATGATAGATTTACCAGCTGACTGCTGACGCTTTGCTGCTCTGTGGAGAGAGAAGCCACTTCTTCCGAAGTTGCAGAGGATTCTTCGGCTACCGCACTCACATTACTCATCGCTTCCGAAAGTACATTCTGAGATTCATTCAGTTCATCAATCGAATGCGTTACCGAATCCAAGGACTCAATAAAGTCGACCATCTGCTGCTGAACGGATACGAAGATATCGTTCGTTTCCTTAACAGCATCCATCTGACCCTTGAAGAGTGGGTTCGCGTCCAGCAATACCTGCACGGTTTCATTCATCTCGGTCATGATACGATCTGTAATCTGGCTGACCATATCGATGGACTGCCTGGATTGGTCTGCCAACTGGCGAATTTCATCGGCCACGACCATAAAGCCTTTACCAGCCGCCCCGGCACGGGCCGCTTCGATGGTTGCATTCAATGAGAGGATGTTCGTTTGCTTCGTAATGTTCTGAAGGACGTCAAGCACTTTGACAACGGATGAAGTCGTCTCCTTCAAGCCATCGACCTTGTGCATCATCGAGCGGGTCATATCCTCGGTTTGATGGGTCTTATCCAGCAAGTCGCTCAAATGCTTCGTTCCAAGCTCACTTGCGCTTTCCACGTGACGGGCCGATTTGCCCATCTCTTCGTTGGCGGAAACGACAATTTGCATCTGCTTCGAGATGTTGTTGGTCAGATCGCTGCCGCGTTCGGCTTCAACCGCCAGACTGCTGGCACCGTTGGCAATTTCCTCGGTAGCTACGGCAATTTCTTTGGCGGAAATAGCCGTCTTCTTCGAGGCATCGCTTAACTCGGTAGCCGTTCTAAGCACTTCCTGAGCGGTATTGCTCGTTTGCTGAACGAGTCCGGTGATCTGCTCCATCATATCGTTAAAGCTTGCGGAGAGCTGACCGATTTCGTCTTGGCTCTTATGGTCTGTACGAACATTCAAATTGCCTTTGGCGCCTTCTTTCATCAACAGGTTAAGCTTGCCTAATGGACGGGCAATCATTCTTACCATCCAAATCCCGATCAGAATGGCAAAAATAACGTCGATGGCAGCCACGATAAGCGTGATGACCAGGATGCTTGACGCATCCTTCGTGAGCTCGCTGGTTTGGACAGAACCTACGAGTTTCCAATCGTTAGCGCTGAGCGTATTGTACACCGCCAGAACCTGTCTTCCGTTCTCATCCTTGGTTCTTACATTATCCGTTCTGGAGTCCTCCGGAAACTCCTTCGCAAACGTCCAGGCGGTTTCGTTACCCACAATGGAAGACTCGCTGGAGGAGACAACGATGCCTTCCGGACTGATCAATTGCAGTTGGCCGTTCTCGCCCAGGTTGATCCCCTTCAGATGCGTATCCAATACCGAGGCATTGAGTTCAAACATAACCACATACGTTGAATTCAGATCATTCATAGACCCCAAAGAACGAGCAATCGTGAAATATGGAGCTCCGCTGTTCTGCATCGTTGGCAGCCACATTATCTTCTTGTTGCCTTCCTTCAGTTCGGCATACCAGCTTTGCTCAAGGACAGTTTTGGAGGATTCTGAGGTTTGACCTGCCGATATGATCTTCTCTCCCTTGGTAGGAATCAGATAAATGGCTCTGATCGACGAATCCGATGTAATCTGATTGGATAGTTTATCGCGAATGCTGCGCTCCACCGTAAATGAATCGTAATCGCTTAACTTTTTATCCGTGTATTCAGACAATAACTTCTGCAATTCAATGTCATAGAAGATTGATCTACCGGCATTCTCATACTTCTCCAGAATGATGTCGATTTTCTCAGAGGTTTGAATGATCGTCTGCTGATTGCCGTTCGCAGCATTCTTCTCAATCGTGCTCTTCGCCTTATCGTACGACAGATACCCCAAGACGATAACAAAAAATACAATAGCTGACAAAAAGATCAGGAACAACCGAATTCCGACGGATTTCGCCGGGTTCATTGGCATCCGGCTTATAGCCGTTCCCACGTTTGAAAAGAACGACTTGGCAGTATGTATCCCTGTTGATGCCGAAGGTTTTTCCTTTTTCTCTTTAATTCCTCCGGGCTTCTTGTTCTTTTTCGGCTTCTTATCATGCTGCTCAACTTCTGACATTAGCTGTTCACCTACCACAATCATATTATTAATACGTCGGTCCAATCCCTTGAAACGTATTCGTTACTCTTTATTTCGACAATTGGAGGTGTTTTCCTTTGGGTTTTCGCAAAAAAATAATTCTTAATCCCTAATTTTTTTACAAATAAAAAGAATCCAAGGTCCATCCACAGACCCGGATTCTCAATTGTGTAGTTCTAAGTGACTATATTTTTTATTTTCCTTTGCGTTTTCTCATCATATCAAAATGACGCACCGGCTGGTCCACCTTCATGCGAATAAGCTGCAAAGGATGGCGAGCTGCATCAAGTTCATTGCCATTCTCATCCCTAATAGGACCAACTGACTGCTTAAAGAAGGTTCCTTCCGGTCCAAAAAACTCGATTTCATCCCCAGGCTTAAAGTGGTTTCGCTGCTGAATGACGGCCGTTCCCGATTTCTCATCATACTCCATCACCAAGCCGGCGAAGTCATAAGGAACCGCCTTCTCTTCCGGTTCATAGATATGATCCTCATGATCCGGTGTATCATAGAAAAATCCGGTATTCAGCGGTCGATTGGCCGCTTTATTAATTTCCTCAATCCATTCCGGCTTCAATACATAATGCTCAGGGTCAGCCATATAGGAATCAATCGCCTGTCTATAAACATTGACCACTGTCGCTACGTAATGGATCGATTTCATCCGTCCTTCAATCTTGAAGCTGTCGATTCCCACCTCAATCAGATCCGGAATATGCTCGAGCATACAGAGATCCTTCGACCCCATCGTAAACTGGTTGTCTTCCGGCTGGAACAGCGGGATCTGCGTAACCCCCGGTTTGAATGGGGACGGAGCAGGGGCCGGCTGTTCTATCAACTGCTGTTCTTCCGATACCCACTGGCCTTGATCTTCTCTTCCATCCACAAACAAATCATATTTCCAACGGCAGGATTGGCAGCATCCGCCCCGATTGGAATCACGATCCGTAAAATGATTGGATAACACGCAGCGACCGGAGAACGAGGAGCACATCGCCCCATGGATAAAGGCCTCGATCTCAATGTCGACATGTTCTTTAATCGCTGCGATCTCCTCCAGGCTCGCCTCGCGTCCCAGTACAACCCGCGGCAATCCTTCGTCCTTCCAGAACTTCACGGCCTGCCAATTCAATGTGGATTGCTGTGTGCTCAGATGAACTTCGAGCTTGGGTGCAGCACGTTTGGCCACCTCAATAATAGCCGGATCTGCAGCGATGATTGCCGCAATGCCGGCTTCCTCCAAACTTCGCAGGTAGGATTCAATTCCCTCAATGTCCTCATTATGCGCATATATGTTGGTTGCTACAAATACTTTAGCGCCGTATTTCTTGGCGAACTCCACGCCCTCTTTCATTTCTTCAAAGCTGAAGTTGTCCGCATTGGAACGAAGGCCGTATTTCTGACCCCCAATATATACCGCATCGGCGCCATAATGCACCGCAAATTTCAATTTTTCCAAATTACCAGCCGGGGCGAGCAATTCCGGCTTGTCCAGGCGATAGCGTTTGCCCTTATACGTTGGCTGTGCCATTGCTTCCATGCTGTCCACTCCTTAATAAACTTGTTCCTTATAGAAAAATCCAAACGACAATTCACGTTCCGGATCCTGAATAGCGCGGATTCCGTCCATCCACTCTTCCTGAAATGCATAAGTTGAAGCATCTGCAGCATATCGATCAATCGCTTGGCGATAAGTTCGAATCACCAGCTCATTGTAATGCCGCGGCTTCAGCAGCGTCTCTACCTTAAAGCTGTCAATGCCTGCTGCCATTAAGAGATGCAGATCCTCCAGAATGCAAATATCCTCCGAACTCATAATATGGGTTCCGTTGATATCCTCATAGATCGGATACTTCTCTTCTTGACGCTCAGCTTCAATGAGAAACAAACCGCGCTCCTTGCCAAGGCTGCCCTCATTCACGGGCCTGCCCTGCTGCTGCATATAGCTGTTGACCAGGCGTCTCTTGGAATGATAGATGTTTGTCATTCCATGAACCTGAACCTGTGCTTCCAGTTGAAGCTGCGGCTTCATGTCGGTTACCTCATCCATATTTAATTCACGCGCAAGAATAACCCGGGATGCGCCTTTGCTTCCCCAATAATTGGCCGTTGAGTAGTTGGTGGCGGTCATTTCTGCATTCCAATGAAGTTTTACCTGTGGAGCCAACTCTTTTACGGTAGTGAGCACCGATGGATCGTTAAATTCCACCGCGTCTACTCCGATCTCTCCGAGTGCCTTAACATGGGCAGGAAGCTCCGGCAGCAAATCATTCGTCATCAAATTGTTCAAGCTTACGTATACTTTACTTCCTCGCTCATGAGCAAGCTGTACGACTTGAGTTATTTCGTCCAATGTCAGACTGCCGGGCAATCTCATGCCGAATCGATCTTCGCCGACGAGCAGTGCATCGGCTCCCGCTTCCAGATAAGCAGCGGCATCAGCCACGGACCCAGCTGCCGCCAATAATTCAGATTTGATACTCATTTAAAAATTCCTCCCTACATAGAGGGTGTTCAACAAGACTCTTCTGAGTACGAAGCTAGGATCTGTTCCTTGTCAGCAGCGTATCAGGGGAAATGCTAAACACGTAATATTATTATTGTTGTGCCATCTTCTTGCTGGTCTCGATATTCTTCAAATGCTCTTTATACGTTTTGGCAAACAAATGCTCTTGTGTACCGTCTTTCTTTGTCACATAGAACAAATATTCGGATTTCTCCGGATTCAGGGCAGCCTGAATAGATTCCAGGCTCGGGCTTGAGATGGGCCCAGGCGGCAAACCCTTTTGACGATAAGTGTTATACGGGCTCTCAACCTCCAGATCGGCATAAAGCAGTCGTTCCTTCGGTTTATCTAACAGATATTGAACGGTTGCATCGATTTCCAGCCTCATATCCTCTTCCAATCGATTATAAATAACGCCGGCCACCAGGGCACGCTCCTGATCTGCAACCACTTCCCGCTCAACCAGTGAAGCGATGGTCATGAGTTCATGGAATGTCACGCCGCGAGCCTTTAACTGATTCTCCCAACCCGGAATTTCAGCCAAACGTTTCTCCGTTTCTTTCAGCATGGTTTCTACAATGCCTGTTGCCGTGATATCCTTTTTCGGTAACTCATAGGTCGCAGGGAACAAGTATCCCTCGAGGTGATGCCTGAGGTCTGCTTCTTGGGGAATTTCTCCTGCAATCGGAACATCCCAGCCGGCAGTCTGATCCACAACCTTCAGAAATTCCTGCTCATCGATTCCGCTCTCGTGAGCGATCGTCTCTGCCATCTGAAGGATCGTATATCCCTCAGGGATCGTGAAACGAACCATTTCCTCGGGCTTCACTTCGCCTTTGTTCATCTTCGATAATAGTTCCTTGAACGGAGTGCCTGGGGTTGCCTCATAGGTTCCTGCCATCAGACGGCTTCCTTCCCCGCTAAGCTTTAAATAACCTTTAAGTATAAGGGCGTTCTTGATCAATCCCTTTTCCTCCAGCAGATCGGCGATAGAGGACGTGCTCATGCCGGACTCCACGGTAAATTCGACAGGAGTTTCCGAGCTGTGAACGGGCTGTAAACCATTCCATACGTAGAATACGGCCCCACCCGCAACTAGGATCAGGACCAATACTGCTATTGCCAGTTTCTTCAATCTACTCATCCCTTCACACCAAAAGGGGCGGACAGCTCCGCCCCTTCCTGAACTTTCATTTGAAAATTAAGCATGTGCTCCTGTAGGAGGGAACTTAATCCTCGTCGCCTTCGGGAAACGTCAGCTCATCATAGAGCTCCGACACATTCTCCCATTCCTCGTCGTCATCAATGGTTGCCAGCTGCAATCCGCCGTCCTCACCCTTGACGATACGAAGCACCTCGTACTCCTCATCGGTTCGATCCGGCTGAACCAGAATGGCATACCCTTGACCATCCACTTCAAATTCGGCGGCAATATCATAAACCTCGATATGGCCTTTTTCGTCCTCAAGCTCTACACTCTCACCGAATGCTTCCTTAAGTACTTGGGTCCATACGATATTCTCAACCGAAAAATCAGACATCATTCGTCTCTCCCGTCCAGCTCTTCCACGAGCGTATTGAAGGTTTCTTCAACAATGGCCCATTCTTCGTCATCTTCAATCATAAACAATTTCAAGTCTTCTCCGTCTTCCTCATAACGGAAGGCGTAGACCTCGTCTGTCTCTTCGTCAGCAGACTCCCTTGGTACGACCATCATATATTTAGCATCCGAGCCATCCACTTCAAATTTCATGATAACTTCGAATTCTTCCTCGTTGCCTTCATCGTCGGGAATATAAATAATTTCCGGTTCTTCTTCCATACCAATATGCTCATTAGCCATTGTAATCACCCTCACCTTTACCTTTTAGAATCCAAGTAGTTTTGCAAAATCAAGCTTGCCGCCATTTTATCTACAACCTGTTTTCGCTTCTTTCGGCTGACATCGGCTTCAAGCAATGTCCTTTCAGCGGATACTGTTGATAGCCGTTCATCCCAAAGGTGAACGGGTAAGGATAGGGACTCTCGCAATGTACTTGCGAATTCCATGCAGATTTCGCCCCGCGGACCAATCGTGCCGTTCATATTTTTAGGCAAGCCGACCACAATCTCACCGACCTCGTTGTCTTTGACGAGTGCGGCAATTCTGTCCAGTTCGCCTTCATCACGGCGGCGCTCGATAACTTCAACCCCTTGGGCCGTCCATCCGAACACGTCGCTTATGGCAACACCGATTCTGCGGTCCCCGTAATCTAATCCCATGATCTTCTTCATCCCTGTGTGCTCCTAACGGTGACTGGCTAAATAGAACCGGACCAGTTCTTCAATCAATTCATCTCGCTCTTTTTTCCGGATCAAACTTCTGGCATTATTGTGCCGAGGTATATAAGCTGGATCCCCGGACAAAAGATACCCTACGATTTGGTTAATCGGATTGTACTCCTTCTCTACCAGCGAATCGTATACCGAAAGTAGAATGTCCTGGGCGGAAGCCTCCTTTTCATCACCTTTTACATTGAACTTGACTGTCTTATCCATGGAGTCCATGTGTGACACACCTCGCTTCTTCAAAGAACATGTTTACCATGCTTCGTCGAATAAATATTTACCAGCTTGATCTAGTTATATCATAACATAATCCTAAGTCTCTACGGAAATCGAAAGCGAAATATTTAGAAAGTGTTCCAAAAAATTCGGGATTGTGTACAGCAAAATGTTGGATCCTGCTTACTATTGCTTGCTGTACACAATCTGGACAAATCTGTTACACGCCCCGGGCTATGAGATCCTCAGCATGCTGCAGCGCCTGGGCGAGTTTGGAAGCATCCTTGCCCCCCGCTTGTGCCATATCCGGACGGCCCCCGCCGCCTCCGCCACAGATCGAAGCCACTTCTTTAACGAGCTTACCAGCATGGTAGCCTTGCTTCACCAGGTCCTGCGGAACGGCTACGACGAAATTCACCTTGTCGCCCGCTTTGGAGCCGAGCACGAGGATCGTCTCCGGAAGTTTGCCCTTCAATTCGTCTGCAATGCCACGGAGTCCATCCATACTGCCAGCCTGCACTTCAGCTGCAAGCAGCGACGTGTTCCCTACCTGCTTCACTTTATCGGTCAAATGGCTGGCTTCAATGGCTCCAAGCTTGCCTTGCAGGGACTCGTTCTCCCGGGCAAGATCCTTCACCTGTTGGTTCAGGCCCTCGATCCGCTTCGGCACGTCCGCAAGATTGCTCTTCAACAAGCCGGCGGCTTGCTTGAGCAGGTCCATTTGCCCCTCCAGATGCTCATAAGCGTAGCGGCCCGTTACGGCTTCAATGCGGCGAACGCCGGAGCCGATGCCGCTCTCGCCAAGCAGCTTGAAGATTCCGATCTGGGATGTGTTGCCTACATGGCATCCGCCGCACAGCTCGATGCTGTAATCTCCGACCTGGACGACACGGACGATATCTCCATATTTCTCTCCGAACAATGCCATGGCACCCATCGCCTTCGCTTCATCAATGGCCTTGCGCTCGATAACGACCGGAATGCTCTTCCACACCTGTTCATTCACGCGGCGCTCAATATCGGCCAGCTCCACCTGCGTAATGCTGCCGAAATGGGAGAAGTCGAAGCGCAGACGCTGCGGTTCAACAAGCGAACCTGCCTGATTGACATGATCGCCCAGAACTTCCTTCAATGCTTTATGCAAAAGGTGTGTGGCTGTATGGTTCTTAACGATATCATTGCGCATAGCGGAATCCACCTGCGCCTTGACCGTATCGCCCACCTTAAGCTCGCCGAGCTCCACGGTTACGAAATGCACGTGCTGTCCATGCGGAGCCTTGAAGAGACCTTCCACTCGGGCACGTACAGATCCGCCTTCCAAAATGCCCTGATCGCTGACCTGGCCGCCGCTTTCGGCATAGAACGGGGTAACGTCCAGAATGACCTGGCAGGTCTCGCCTTCACTGACGCTGTCTGCAAAGCTGTCACCGGAAACAATGGCGAGCACTTTAGCCTCGCTGACGGTGTCATTATATCCAACAAATTCACTTTTAACCGTATAATCGGAAAGAACGCCGCCTTGGACCTTCATGCTTTCCGTTTCATGACGGGCCGCACGAGCACGGTCACGCTGTTCCTTCATCGCGGCATCAAAGCCTTCACGGTCCACGGTCAATCCGTGCTCGGATGCATAATCCTCCGTTAAATCAAACGGGAAGCCATACGTATCGTACAATTTGAACGCGTCGCTGCCGCTGATTACCGATTTGCCCAGCTTCTTCGCTTCTGCGCTCACGTCTGCCAAGATGTTCAAGCCGTCAGAGAGCGTTTTGTGGAACTGTTCTTCTTCCGTTGCAATGACCTTCTCAATAAAAGCGCGCTTCTCAACGACCTCTGGGTAGTATACTCCCATAATATCGCCTACGGTTCCGGTCAAAGTATACATGAATGGTTTGTCCAGCCCGAGCACCTTTCCATAACGAACCGCACGGCGGAGCAATCGACGGATGACATAACCGCGGCCTTCGTTGGACGGCAGCACGCCATCGCCTACTGCGAAAGCAACTGTCCGGATATGATCGGCAATGACTTTCAGCGCGATATCGTATTCCGTCTTTTCATTGTATTTAACGCCGGCAAGCTCTGCCGTCTTCTGGATGATCGGCTGGAATAGGTCGGTATCGAAGTTGGATGCCACATCTTGCAGAATGGAAGCAAAGCGCTCGAGTCCCGCACCCGTATCAATGTTCTTGTTCGGAAGCGGTGTATAGCTGCCGTCCTTGTTGTGGTTAAACTGGGAGAATACGAGGTTCCATACCTCGAGCCAGCGTTCATTCTCACCGCCTGGGAACATTTCGGATTCCGGAGCATCCGTATCGTATCCTTCACCGCGATCATAGAAAATCTCGGTACAAGGTCCGCAAGGTCCTTCGCCGATATCCCAAAAGTTTTCCTGCAGCTTAATGATGCGCTCCTTCGGGAGACCGATTTTTTCGTTCCACAGCTTGTAGGCTTCCTCGTCTTCCGGATATACAGTAACGGACAGCTTCTCCGGATCGAAGCCGATCCATTTCTTGTCCGTCAGGAACTCCCAGGCCCAGGTGATAACTTCTTCTTTAAAGTAGTCTCCGATGGAGAAGTTGCCCAACATTTCGAAGAACGTATGGTGACGACGGGTTTTGCCGACATTCTCAATATCATTGGTCCGAATACATTTCTGCGAGTTCGCAATTCTCGGATTTTCCGGCTTCACACGCCCGTCAAAATAAGGCTTGAGCGGAGCCATGCCTGCATTAATCCAAAGCAGGGACGGGTCATTGTGCGGAACAAGCGATGCACTTGGCTCAATATTGTGGCCTTTCTCTGCAAAAAACTCTAGCCATTTGGAACGGATTTCACTAGCTTTCATCTCTACACTTCCTCCAGTCATAATATAGGTCCGAATCACTTGTATTCGAACACAAAAAACGCCCCTGAATTGAATTCAGGGACGATGTTCTCGCGGTACCACCCTGGTTATCGTCCATTCGTCCTCCAGCAGAAATCTCCTGGAACAACATATGTAACGATCGCCTCGTAACAGCTGGATAACGGGAGCTACCCGGTGAATTTGAATCACACTCAAAAATTAGCATTCGGCTTAGGTTCGCTTCCAGGTTCTCGCAGCCAGCCGGAAATTGTCCGGGCAGGAACCTGTTCTCTGGGCAAGGTACACAAAGCCTACTGGATTTTCTCATCGATTTGTACGGTTATAGGTTTATCATTTCAAGTATATATAGGGTGAAACTATCTGTCAATGCATGAGCATTGCAGCTGAGACTGGAGCCTTCAGCCGGATTTCCTTCTGACATAATAGGCGAAAAAATGCTGCAGCAGCACTTTGATGACGGCAAAGACAGGAACAGCCAAAATTAAGCCTACGGTTCCTGCCACCTGTCCACCGACAAGTAGTGCAAATATGATCAGGAGCGGATGCATATGCAGCTTTTTGCCTACCACTTGCGGTGAGATGACATTGCTCTCCAGCGTTTGACAGACCATATTAACCACCGCCACCAGCAGCACCATCTTCCAGGAAATCGTAGATGCCATCACAAGCGCTGGAGCCGCGCCGAGAAAGGGGCCCAAATAGGGAATGATGTTAAACACCGCCACGATGCTTGCCAATAGCAGCGCGTAGGGCATACCCACGATCATGTACCCTACATAGGCTAGTACGCCGATAATTAAGCATACGAGGAATTGTCCGCGGACGTAATTCCCGAGGGCCGTGTCGATCTCTTTCAGCAGCGTGACAATCGACTTGCGGCGGCTCCGCGGCAGATAGGATACGGCGGTTCGCTGGAACACCTCAAAATCTTTTAGTATGTAGAAGATCAGGAACGGAACAATTAACACATTAAACAGGATATTAATCGTGTTGCCGATATTGTCCATGAAATCCGAAATTCCCCCGGCCAGCCTCGATTCCATCTGCAAGAACCAGCTATTGACGCCTGTCCTTACTCCCGGGGGGAGCAGCCTGCTGTCCAGATTGGTCATCAGGCTCTGGGCGTTCATCGATAATTCAGGCAAATGCTCGTTGAGCTCCTCCAGCTGCCGGATCAGCATCGGAATCATATTGATCAGAATGACGGTAAGTGACGTCAGAAAGACAGCGTAGATGAGCAGCACCGCCATGCTACGCGGAACTTTACGGTCGGAGAGCATGCATACTACCGGATTGAGCACATAAGATATGATCATGGCAACCAGAAATGGCGCCAGGACAGCCTTGAGAAATCGATAGACATCCAGAAACAGCGGACGCAGCAGCCAGACAAAGTAAAGAGAGATGAGTCCAAGCATTAACCATACCAACAATCGAAACCATTTGTTCTCGGTCAGCTGTTCCACACAGGCACCCTCCTTTTTCGAAAGCTACCCTGTAGTATATGTACAAGCTTCCAGAAATAAACTAACATTTCTGCAGGCCAACATGAAAAAGACTCCCTGCTGCTCAGCCATATAGACCTTCAGCAAGGAGTCGTTATCTAACTATATGTACGCGTTCTTAGGAAGACGCGTGCATAGGAGGGAAATCCGGCTGCATTTCATCACCGAAGAACAAATCATCCAGAGAGCTGAGCGTACCATCCTCTTCTACCTGGTATACGGACATTTTCTCTCCGTTGACTGTCAATTCGATAAAGCAACCCCAGCAATAAAACTGGTGGGAGCCGATTTTCCCGATATCTTTGGAACTACAGTTTGGACATTTCATCCTACCTCACCCTATCCGTTCACAGAATTAATGGCTTTTTCCAGACGCTGTTCGCTCATCGGGGGTACCATAACGGCACTTTCGCCGATAGCCATTTCCGCTGTGCAAGGCAGCCATTTGCGACCTTCGATCAAATCCGAGACAAATCCATCGGATATTTCCAACCCTAGTATTGTATTGCCCTGTTCCTGCTCAAAATAAACATCCGATATACGTCCGAGCAGGATACCATCCTCTGTCAAGACCTGCATCTCTTTCAGTTTGCGCTTGCCCAAAAGGAACGTAAGTGGTATATCATTGGCGCCCACCTTGCGGACAGCCTCTTGGCTCCGGATCATGACGGCATCTTCCCCGTATGCTACGATATCTTCCCATGAGACGCTTTTCACATGCGAGGAAAACAAAGCCTTGCCTTCCAGCTCCAACCCGGTAATCAACCAGTTCTCATCTAGTATAAAATCGTGGATTTTGCCGATTTCCTTACCGTTCTCCACGTCGAATACAGCCAGTCCAATCATTTCTTGAAGTTTCATACTGCAGTGGACACCTCCTCATCCTTCATGGTTTGAAATCAGCCGCCGGTCAACATTTCGTGAGCCAGAACGGGTAATTTCCAAGGATGAAATGGACGAACGCATACCCCCTATTCTCTAGAAGGAGAAATCCCTTAACATCTATTTACGTAACCGATTAAGGATGGTTCCAATTTTTTGGGCAGTGTGCTCCATTTCTTGAGTAGTATTACCCAAACCGAAACTAAAACGAATCGCGGAGCGCAAAACAGGATCAGAAAGTTTCATTGCTTGGAGTACATGGGATATTTCCAGAGATCCCGACGTACAAGCCGAGCCGCTTGCCGCCGCAATTCCTTCCATATCGAGGTTCATCAGCATCGTCTCCGTATTGGCACCGGGAAAGCTGATATTTAGGATGTGAGGTAGGTAATGCTCCGAATTTCCGTTGATTACAAAAGCATCCTCGCCAATCTCCTGACGAAGTCCTTCAAGCAGCGTCGATCTCAGCTCGCGATAATGCTGGATACGCGTCTCCATATTCTTAACGGTCCATTCCACTGCTGCCGCAAAACCGGCGATGCCGGCCATATTCTCTGTTCCGGCACGGCGTTTCTTCTCCTGCAGCCCTCCGAACAGACGTGGAGATACGCTGAGTCCTCTGCGGACAACCAATGCTCCGACGCCTTGGGGGCCGTTGATTTTGTGGGCGGAAAAACTCCACATGTCCACCGGCAGCTCGCGGCAGTTGATCGCCTCCGCTCCCAATGCCTGAACAGCATCGGTATGAAACACGATGCCCCGGCTGCGGCAGAGCTCGCCGATTTCGCTGATCGGCTGAACGGTGCCTACTTCATTATTGCCATACATGATGGTGACCAGCACCGTGTTGTCCTGAATCGCACCCGCAATGTCCTCCACAGAGACACGCCCAGTAGAATCGACGGGGACATAGGTAACCTCACAGCCCCGCCGTTCCAACTCATGGCATGTATGAAGCACCGCATGGTGTTCAACTGCTGACGTAATCACATGCTTGCCATTCACGCCAAGCGACTCCAGCAATCCCAGTATAGCCAAATTATCGCTTTCGGTGCCGCCTCCGGTGAACACCAGCTCGTCCGATTGGCATCCCAAAAGGGACGCAATTCGATCACGCGCCCCGTTGACGATCTTCTTCGCTTCCCGTCCAAAAGCATGAACGCTTGAAGCATTGCCGTATTGGCTTGTCATCACATTCATCATCCGCTCAGCAACCTCCGGATGAACCGGGGTTGATGCGGCATGATCCAAATATACTGATCTCATATCCGTCTCACCCTTATATATAGAACATATAGTTGTCTGCAGCAGACTGTTCATGATAGTTGATCAGATAGTCCAGCGTCGTGGAATCGAGCACTTCAGCAATGCTGTCGCGGATACGAAGCCATAGATCCCGCTTCGCCGGATCGTCCTCTTCCGTGAAGTCCACAGGGGATATCGGTCCTTCAAGCACGCGGATTACATCTCCTGCTGTTATAGAGGCCGGATCACGGGAAAGGATATATCCTCCGTATGCGCCACGGATGCTTTTGACCAATCCAGCATTTCGCAGCGGTGCGATCAGCTGCTCAAGATAATGTTCCGACAGCTGGTTCTTCTCTGCAATGCTCTTCAGCGAAGTTGGTCCTTCACCAAACCTGGCGGCCAGCTCCATCATAATTGTTAATCCGTATCTTCCTTTTGTTGATATCTTCAAGGGTGACACCTCTTTCGGTAATTTGTATATTATGTCCATCCTGTACATGAATTGTAGGTGGCGGGTTTAGCGACAAATACGACGTAATCTAAGCGTGAAGCAGCTTATCCTGTATTTTTCTCCGTATTCCGATCATTACCCTCAGCTTATGGTAACATATCCTGGACCTCAATGGGTAATATTCCAGCCGGAAACCCGAAAAATGTTCACGCTGAGTGGACAAAATGAAACGTGTGAACCTTGTCCCAATATGTTAAAATACCTCCATGGGCACAATTCAATATGAAAATGGTGATAACGATGTCAAAAGAAAAACATAACACTCGTATCGTTGTCGGCATGTCGGGAGGAGTCGACTCCTCCGTAACAGCACTCCTGCTCAAGCAGCAGGGCTATGAAGTGATCGGCATCTTTATGAAAAACTGGGATGACACCGATGAGCTTGGCTACTGCACAGCTGAAGCGGACGCTGAAGACGTGCGCCGCGTGTGCGAGCAGCTCGACATTCCCTACTATACCGTCAATTTCGAGAAGGAGTACTTTGATAAAGTATTTTCCTATTTCCTCGATGAATATAAAGCTGGGAGAACGCCGAACCCCGATGTCATGTGCAACCGTGAAATCAAATTCGGTGAATTTCTGAATAAGGCCATGGATCTGGGAGCCGACTATGTGGCTACCGGCCATTACGCCCGCGTCATCGAGGAGGACGGACAGTACCGCCTGCTGCGCGGCGTCGACAGCAATAAGGATCAAACCTACTTCCTTAATGCGCTGAGCCAAGAGCAGCTCTCCAAAGCAATGTTCCCGATCGGGCATCTGCCGAAACCGGAAGTTCGCCGACTCGCTGAGGAAGCCGGACTGTATACCGCCAAGAAAAAAGACAGCACCGGCGTTTGCTTCATCGGCGAACGGAATTTCAAAGAATTTCTTGGACAGTACCTCCCCGCCCAATCCGGTGATATGGTGGACATTGTCACGGGTGAAGTGAAAGGCCGCCATGATGGCTTGATGTACTACACGCTGGGACAACGCCAAGGTCTCGGCATTGGCGGCTCAGGCTCCGGAGAGCCTTGGTTTGTGGCCGACAAGGATTTAACTAACAATATTCTGTACGTTGTCCAAGGCGATCATCCGAGTTTGTATTCAACTGGACTCGTTGCCTCCGGAATCAATTGGATTGCAGGACAAGACGCTATGCCCAAAGACGCCTTTACCTGCACCGCGAAATTCCGCTACCGTCAGCCGGATCAAGAGGTAACGATAACTCCACGCGAAGACGGAACCGTTCATGTCGCTTTTGCCAAGTCGCAAAAAGCAATCACGCCGGGCCAAGCCGTTGTCTTCTACCAAGGGGACGAATGCCTTGGCGGCGGAACGATCGAAACGGCGGATAAAGTTCCATATTAATCCGCTGCCGTAATGCGAAGAGCACACACTGAACACGGAAGTTTCCGTAAAGTGTGTGCTCTTTTTTTTTACGTGCTAGCGAAGAACATATTCTACCGTTACTCCCCGTTCTAGGCTGGCGGCTACGTCAACTAAGCGCTGATTCGAGCTGCCTCGAAAGGGAAGCGAGACATCCCTTAGCTCCAACTGAAATTTGCCATCCACGATAACATCACACTGTTTCGCCAATTCGCTCAGCTTTGGCTGCCTCATCAGCGCTTCAAAGGTGAAGCCCGTGTAGGCCCATACACTTTTCCCAGGACAGAGGGTCCTGAGCTTGCGTACAAACGCCGCGGACTCCTCCGGCGAGAAGAACGGATCCCCACCGCATAAGGTCACGCCATCCAGCAAAGGGTTGTCGATAATATCCTGCAGTATGGACGTAGACAATTCTTCTGTAAACGGCTCCCCCGCTTCAAAGTCCCAGGAATCCGTATTAAAACATCCGGCGCAAGCATGACGGCAGCCGCTCACGAATAGAACTGCCCGAACTCCTGGGCCTTCATTAATGCTCTCGGGGATATACCCGCACACATTCACAGATGTTTCACCCGATCCCTGACCTCAGCCTGCTTGGCCGAATTGAAGCGCTCCGTATAATTGCCCGTTAGGTATCCCGTCACCCTCCGCAGCCTCTGGAAGTTTCCATCCGCCTCCGAGGCTCCGCATCCAGGGCAAGAGCTTCCGATGATCCCTTCGTAATTGCATGCCGGGCAACGATCGACGGGATGGTTTACGGAGAAATATCCGATATTCTGCTGCAGGGCAAACTGTACGATGTCCCGAAAAGCAGCCGTATTCTGCCGGGCATTGCCGTCCAGCTCCACATACGAAATCGCTCCTGCATTACACAGCTCATGGAAAGGAGCCTCGGAACGGATTTTGCGGTACGCGGCCATCGGATAATACACCGGAATATGAAACGAATTCGTATAATACTCGCGATCTGTGACACCTTCGATCACACCAAAGGTTTGCCGGTCCAGCTTCGTGAATTTCCCCGATAACCCTTCTGCCGGCGTGGCAAACAACGTAATGTTCAGGTTATATCTTTCACTGGCTGCATCGCAAAACTGACGCATATGCCGGATGATCTCGATTCCCAGACTGCGGCTGGTCTCATCTTCTCCGTGGTGCAGCCCGGTTAACGCCTTCAGGCATTCAGCCAGCCCGATAAATCCAAGCGCAAGGGTTCCGTGCTTGATGAGCACGCGCACCTTGTCTTCCGGTGCCAGTGCCTCGCCGCCTTCCCACACGCCTTCCCGCATCATAAAATCAGACGCTTTGGCCGGTTGGTCGGCCTGCAGCTCGTAACGATGAATCAAACCCTCTACCGCAATCGTCAAATACTGATCCAACTGCTCGTAGAAGAGGTTCAGATCGGGCATATCCCGTTTGCCTTCGATAATGCCATGCTCAATGCCGAGACGAACCAGATTGATCGTATTAAAAGATAAATTGCCTTTGCCGCTTAGACGGTTTCGCCCGAACCGGTCTGAAATCGTCCGGGTTCTGCAGCCCATGGTGGCAATAATCGTGTCTGGCTCGTCCGGGTTATAGTAGACCAGATTAAACGATGCATCCACGTTGACAAAATTCGGGTAGAGCCTGCGGCTGGAGCACTCAACAGCTTTCAGGAACAGATCGTAGTTGGGCTCCCCTTCCGCCTGATTAATCCCCTGCTTGCACTGGAAAATATGCTGCGGAAATATCGGCGTCTCTCCCCCGCCGAGTCCTCTCATCGTGGCATCCAGTAGAGCGTGGGACACCAGCCTTCCTTCGGTTGACGTGCACATGCCATAGTTCAGCGATGTAAAAGGGATCTGTCCGCCGGCCCGGCTGCTCATCGTGTTCAGATTGTGAATCAGGGATTCCGCGGCCTGCTTTACTTCATTCACCGTTTCGTTATATGCATAGTGATATATTCGTGGATAAATTTCTTTCAATTGCTCATTGTCTACGTATAATTCGTTATCCAGAAGAACTCGTGCACCGGGTCTATTGTCCTCCACCTCTCCGAAGTAGGCCAGCCCTTTGCGAAAATGCCGACGAAACGATTTACCGACATACGGGGCCAGATCCCAATCGATTTTATTTCCGGACACGCCGCCGAATTGACTGTTCTGCTGGGATTGAAAGATGATGGCCACCAGCGCCATCGCGGTCATGATGCTCTGCGGCGGCCTAACCGATCCGTTACCGGTATTGAATCCCTTGGCCAATAGTCGGTCAAACGGAATGAAAATGCAGTTCGTTGTTCCGAGTGCATACTGGTCCAGGTCGTGCACATACACATAACCATCCCTCACCGCTCTCATGAGATCTCCTGGGAGGATGAATTTGCTTGCCATCCATTTGGCGTACTCGGAGCCGATCCGACTCATTTTTCCACTGAAGGATTCCCCGTTCAGATTCGCATTCTCCCGCAGCAGATCCAGATTCGTTACCCCAATAACATCCGTGCTGATCTTGTAAAGCTCTCCCCTCCGCATCCGCTCCAGGTCACGGGTTTCCCTGTAATGTTGATAAGCTGCCGCAGCCTCTGCATAACCTGTATTTTGCAAATGCTCGACAACAATATCCTGAATTTCCTCCACACTCACCTGCTCCATCTCCGCAGTGGCACGAACAACCGCATCGCCAATCTGC
The DNA here is from genome assembly GCF_052115765.1 of Paenibacillus sp. 2KB_20. Lineage (NCBI taxonomy): Bacteria > Bacillati > Bacillota > Bacilli > Caryophanales > Paenibacillaceae > Paenibacillus > Paenibacillus sp. 2KB_20. The sequence continues at coordinate 54,464 of NZ_JBFRHH010000020.1, forward strand.
AGGGAAGCCTCCATGCGGGACACACCCTCAACGGCTATAAACGCTTTATCCACTGCATTCACAATCCGGTTTATCTCAAAATTCACCAGGCACCCGTCTCTCTTCATGACTTTCATGAAATCGATCAACTCCTTCTCCTTAGATCATCAACACACTATATATAGTCTCGGTTTATAAATTTACATCCATATATAGTTTGATGCTGTGAGATAGATCACGGCGGTCAGTCTGAGAAACGGATCAGGCGATTCCTGAAAACAGCCTTGGAGGCCTTAAACCCAACAAAAAAAGGCACTCGAGTGATCCATCGATCACATCGGGTACCTTCTTGCTTATCTACAGTAGAATTAACTTTCGGCGGGCGGCATTGGAGTTGGTGTCGGCTTCGCATAGCCTGTGCTGTATTTCTCGTCGATTGCGGTCCGAATATCCGTCAGGCTCTTGCCCTCGCTGCTCATTTTGGCAGATTCCACGGCAATGTCCAAACACACCCCGCAGCGGGTGCCATGATCGTCCCACACCACGGTGCCGTCCTCCTGAATCTCATCAATAAAACAGTTCAGGTTGCTCTCATGACCGGCACTCTCTCCACAGCCGCAATAACAAGGAATATATTTTAGGACATCACTCACCTGCGCAGACAAGGCATAGATCGTTTGCAGCTCGCTGGTCTGGCTCATCAAAAAGGTAGGCAGCTCGTCAATCGAAGCCGTCGCCTCCTGAATATCCCCGTTGGCCAGCTGCGTCTGATGTCCGTGCTCATGCGCTGCCTCGGCTGCCTGTCCACTTTCGACCTGCTCCTGGGCGTTTTTCCCCGAACAGCCGCTCAGCATAAGACCAGCGGACAGCAGCAGGATGACAAACCGTTGTTTCCCTGTTTTCATCATTCGTTTCCTCCATTTAGCTAAACTAGCGGCCATTGATCCCGTTATTGCTGTAAGACCCTATTCTTCGCGTCGTAATCGCTGATTGTGTGCGATCTTGGCTTCATTCCCCTGCTCCGTCGCCTGATAGAACACCCGGCGGGAGAGCTCCTTCGGCAGATATTCCTGCTTCACGTAATGGCCTGGATAATCGTGCGGGTACTTGTAGCCGACATGTCCCAGCTTCACCGCCCCCGAGTAATGCGCATCACGGAGATGAAGCGGAACCTCAGCCGATTTCACTTCATCCATGGCGGACATCGCCCGGGATATGGCGGTCACAACGCCATCCGATTTGGGGCTCTCCACCGCAAACAGAATCGCCTGGGCAATGTTCAACTTGGCTTCCGGCCAGCCGTTATTCCGGTAGGCATCCAGTGCGCTCACCGCCTGCACCATCGCTTGCGGATTAGCCAGCCCGATATCCTCGCTGCTGGCAGCGATCAAGCGGCGGATGAACACCATCGGGTCCATCCCTAGCTTTTCGACCGCATACAGGAACCAGAACAAGGCCGCATCACTGGAACCTCGAATGCTTTTATGGAAGGCAGACAGCACGTCATACTGCGTGGACTCGTCCGCCTTGACGAGCGGCTTGCGTATCGATTCTTCGGCCACTTCGAGCGTAATATGAACCCTGCCGCTTTCATTCGGGGGCGTGGTCATGGCCGCTAATTCGAGGGCGTTCAGAGCACGGCGGATGTCGCCGTTTGCCATCGTTGCAATATGCTCCAATGCTTCCTCGTCTGCCTGGAGATCCATGAATCCAAGTCCCTTATCTGGATCGGATAACGCGCGCTGCATGGCGATCATGGAATGGTTCTTAGTCAGCGGCTCAAGCTGGAACAAGGTTGAACGACTCATCAAGGCCCCATTTACGTAATGAAATGGATTCTCTGTTGTCGCGCCAATAAATATAATCGTACCGTTCTCCACGGCAGGCAGCAGCGCATCCTGTCTTGAACTGTTAAAGCGGTGAACCTCATCTAGGAACAGGATCGTTTTGGTGCCGTACAGACTGCGGTTGCTCTGGGCTTGCTCAATGACTTCCCTGACGTCCTTAACCGAGGCTTCCACCGCATTCAGCCGAACGAAGTACCCCTTCGTTTGCTGGGAGATAATATGCGCCAGCGTTGTTTTGCCGCAACCCGGCGGGCCGTACAATAAAATGGAAGAGACCTGGTCTGCTTCTATGGCACGTCTGAGCAGTTTGCCCGGTCCGATAATTTGTTCTTGTCCTATATATTCATCCAGCGACGAAGGGCGCATCCGATCGGCCAGCAGCCTGGAATCCCGGTCCCCTTCACGCCCGATACTGAATAAATCCATAACTACACTTCCTTGTCTGATATCAATGCAAAGATAAGCCGGTTTCAATCAAATCCGTCACACTCTATCATACCATATTCAATTTTGTCATGCCTGTAGCAAGCCTATGGACATCCACGCTAGTGGTTCGGATACCCATCGATATTCGCTGCACGTTTAACATGATAACCAACTTTTATCTTTCCGGAGCGTTACTTAATTATAGGAAATTATAGAGAAGCCTTATCTAAGGAGAGTGGCTATGACGACTCGCAAGAAGTCCAAACGAAAACCTATGCGAAAAATGACCCTCTACATCATCTTGGCAGCTGCACTCTTCTTTCTCGCCGTTTGGACTTTGATCCGGTATATCGATAACCTTGGTTCTTCCTACCAAATGCTTGGTTAAGCGCGGGCACAGCAAAAAGCCCCGCAGAGACAAGCACATGCAGACATGTACCACCCCACGGGACATTTTATGTTCTTTCCTCTTCGCGCTTAGTAACACAATCCTATCTTACTCTGCGGGCCAACCGATGGCTGTAATATCCGAAGCGTCCGCCGTCACATAAGAAGGACGCGCTTCACCATGCAGCAGCCACAGCTCATGCAGTGCCCGGGTGCAGCCGACGTACATCAGCTTGGCATCCCAAGCTTTTTCCGCGTAATGACTCCGATCCGCATCCGCCACCACAACCGCATCGAACTCAAGCCCTTTAGACAAATAAACAGGAAGCACGGAGTAACCACCCTGATACGTCCCTTTGCTGCCATCGATCAGATTCAGCATCGGCCATGCAGCAATTAATTGTTCATGCAGCTCTTGCGCTTCCCGCAAGGTTCGGGTGAGAATGGCTACCGTCCGATATTCCTTAGCGATGAGTGCCTCCATCGCCCGTTCCAAATCTCTTGTTCTGGATTTCTCCGACTCATAAGGAATGAGGCGAACGGCATCGCCGCTTCGAAATACGGGTACGGCGAGCAGATCACTGCTGACACCCTTCTCCAAAATGCCGTTGGCAAATTCGATGATCTCCATCGTCGAGCGGTAACTGCGTGTCAACGCAAAATAAGCTGTTTCCTCTTCCTTAAACAAGGAGCTCATTTCCTCCCACGCATGAACGCCGCGATAGGCATGAATGCCCTGCGACAAATCACCTAATATGGTGAAGGAATGTCCTCTTACGAACAGGTCCAGCACAGCTACCTGAAATGGCGAGAAATCCTGAGCCTCATCAATGACGATGTGGTCAAAGCGCTGCTCACCGGTAATATCATTCAGCAAACAGTGGAAATACAGCAGGGCAGGCAAATCCTCTTCATGGACCACGTTTTTCTTCAGATCTTTACGCGTTGCCGCGAGCACCTCGGACGGAATCAGAGCGGTTAGCTCTGCAAACATCGTTCCGGTTGCCTTTGCCGCACCAAACAATTGTTTATATAATGAGACCGGCTCAAATTTCGGCCATCGGTTCGCATAAGCCTTTTCTCGTTGAGTCGCTTTTTTCTTCCGTTCTTTCATAACGGCCGATGATGGCGATTTCTTCAGTTCCATCTCGACCCAGCGGTGCAATCTGGCAAGCAGCCGTTCCTTCCGTTTGGCCAGTGGATACGGTTTATACTCCTGGTAGAACCATTCCGCGATCGTCTCCTGTTTCAGTACGGCCCCGTCCCATGGTGAGAAGTCCCCATCCGGTAGAGCCTCGGTTTCGATAGCCTCCACGCAGCGCCGGATGATCTCCATCAGTCTTAATGAGCCTTTATAGCGCCCGCTGACATTATCGTCAATATCCGGGGTTCCCTGCCCCGGGTCGGTCTCGAACCATAGATGAAGCGTCTGTGCATGATCATCCGAAGCGAGCTCGATATCGAGCAGCTCCGCTGCCCAATCGCCAAACGTGCGCTGCTGTATATCGCCAACTCCGAGCTCGGGCAGTACGTCGGATATGTAATCCAGAAACATCAGGTTGGGTGCGAATATGATCATTTTCTCCGCGGTTACCTGCTCCTTGTATTGATAGAGCAAATAAGCCAGCCGATGCAGAGCCACCGTCGTTTTTCCGCTTCCCGCCACCCCTTGGATAATGAGAGCGGTATTTTTAGCAGCCCGGATGATTTTGTCCTGCTCGGCTTGGATCGTAGATACGATATCCCGAAGCCGGTTGTCCTTGTTCTCCCCGAGACGGTAGACCAAAAACTCATCGGATACGGCAGGTCCGCCGCTATCCCGATTGTACGTATCCGATACCCGTTCCAAAATTTGCTTGCGGATCACAACGTTGCGTTTTAAATACACCAGCCCCTCGATGATTCCTTCGGGTGCTTCGAACGATGCCGGGTCGGTACCGCCCGTAAACGAATAAAATAGGCTCGCGACCGGGGCTCGCCAATCAATCACCATCGGGTGATCCCCGGCATCTTCCTTATCGAAGCCGATCTTCCCGATGTAGAGAGGTTTCTTCGCTCCCGTTCCGCTCTCCTGAAAATCCAGCCTCCCGAAGTAAGGCTCCGGCAAACTTTTGGCGAGAGCCTGCCGTTTCTCTTCCCGCCCCGCTTCGAGCACCTGCTCCGTAAAATCATGGCCCGTGTATACGGGAATCCCGCGCAAACGTTCAAGCTGACGGTCAATTTCAACGATAACCTCGTTTAGCCTTGACTCTTCTTCTTGATAGGCACTTTGAAAAGATTCTGACACTTTCAGTTACCTCCTAAGAAACATATTTTTTCGCATCGAAAGTCTGGCTTTAAGGGCCGTGACACAAAAAGGAGTTCCATTGTAGCACAACTGGTACGAATATACTAGCAAAGCTCTGTCACAAGGAATTTCATGGTGCTGGTTTTCCATTCATACTCGCTTCGGCGATGACCATAAAAAACGCAGCGTCCATTGCTTTGGACACTGCGTTTTATTAACCACTCTATGTTTTGGTCGAAGGCGCGTTTCGTCCTGCCTTCCGCTTGTCTATCGTTTTCTCAATCCGAGTTTTACTGGATCATTATAACGAAACGCCACCCTTTTCGAGCAGTTCTCTGACCGTTACGCTGACCATAATCAGTCCGGCCACTGGCGGAACGAATGCATTGCTTGCCGGAGGCTGCTTCGCTTTCCGAATTTCAGGGGCATTCTCGGGTACGATCTTCTCCGTAACGTCCTGGCGGGGTTTCATCGGCTCCTCTAGTGAGAATACGACCTTGACCCCTTTCTTGATGCCGTCTTTGCGCAGCTTGGTGCGTACGATACGGGCAATCGGATCCATGGACGTTTTGGAGATGTCGGCTACCTGGAACTTCGTGGGGTCCATTTTGTTGGCTGCCCCCATGCTGGAGATGATAGGAATCCCGCGCCGCAGGCATTCCTTGATCAGATGTACTTTATAAATGATCGTATCCGACGCATCAATCACATAATCCAGATCGAATTTAAACAACTCTTCATACGTCTCTTCGGTGTAGAACATGTTCAGGGCGATCGCTTCACATTCCGGATTGATCAGTTTGACACGTTCAACCATCAGGTCTGCTTTCTTCTGACCTACCGTGGTCGTTAAGGCATGGATCTGCCGATTGATGTTGGTGATATCCACAACGTCTTTGTCGATCAGAATGATACGGCCTACCCCGGAACGGGCGAGGGCTTCCACCGCAATGCCTCCCACGCCGCCGATACCCAGCACGGCTACCGTGCTGTTCTTCATCACTTCAAGGCCCTCAGGACCAATGGCTAATTCCGTACGGGAAAATTGGTGCAGCATAATTCAAGCAACCTCCTTTATCAAGAACAACGGACTTATTTCTCGTCGCCCGGTTTCTTGGCGAGTTTGATATGCAGCTGCTCCAGCTGTCCTCCGTCCACCTGGGAAGGAGCGTCCATCAACAGATCTGTTGCGCTTGCCGTTTTCGGGAACGCAATCGTTTCACGCAGGTTCGTGCGTCCGGCAAGCAGCATCACCAAACGGTCCAACCCAAAGGCGATTCCGCCATGTGGAGGAGTGCCGTACTCAAACGCGTCCATAAGATAACCGAATTTGTCATGCGCCACTTCCGGCGACATACCAAGAGCCGCAAACATTTTCTCTTGGATCTCGCGTTTGAAAATCCGCATGGAACCGCCGCCTACTTCGTATCCATTCAGAACGATGTCGTAAGCTTCCGCACGCACGGCAAGCGGATCCGTATCCATCAATTCCAGATCTTCGTCTTTTGGACGGGTGAACGGATGATGCTCGGCCACATAGCGCTTCGCCTCTTCATCATAGCTGAACAGCGGGAAGTCCAGCACCCAAGCAAACTTGTACTCGTTGTCGTTGATCAGGCCAAGCTGGCGTCCGATTTTCAAGCGGAGTGCGCCCAGGACATCGGCAACCACTTTTTTATTGTCTGCGGAGAACAGCAGCAAGTCGCCATCTTCGGCTCCCGTACGTTCTCTTACCGCTTCAATTTCCTGCTCGCTGAAGAATTTCACGATAGGTCCTTTGAACTCGCCTTCTTTCACTTGAATCCAAGCAAGCCCCTTCGCTCCGTAACGGGCTGCATATGGCCCCAGATCGTCAATTTCCTTACGTGTCCAAGTCCCGCAACCTTTAGCGTTCAAACACTTCACTTCGCCGCCTTTTTCAATAACGGAAGAGAATACTTTGACCCCGCTGTTAGCAACGATATCGTTCATTTCGATCAATTCCAAACCGAAGCGAAGATCCGGTTTATCGGAGCCGTATTTGCCCATCGCATCGGCATAACTGATACGCTGGAATGGCGTTGCAAGTTCAACGCCGATGGTTTCCTTGAACAACTTCACCATTAGCTGCTCCATCATGTTCAGCAGGTCGTCGCGTTCCATGAAGGACGTCTCGATGTCGACCTGGGTAAACTCAGGCTGACGGTCAGCCCGCAAGTCTTCGTCACGGAAACAGCGTGCAATTTGGTAGTAGCGTTCAAGCCCGCTCACCATGAGGAGCTGCTTGTAAATTTGCGGAGATTGTGGAAGTGCAAAGAATTCACCTGCGTGCACACGACTCGGTACGAGATAGTCACGTGCGCCTTCCGGCGAGCTCTTGGTCAGAATCGGTGTTTCCACATCCACAAAGCCCTCGTCGTCGAGGAAGTCGCGGAATACTTTAGACGCTTTGGAGCGCAGCATCAGCGTTTTTTGCATCTCTGGACGACGCAGGTCCAGATATCGATATTTCAAGCGAAGCTGCTCATCCACTTCCACGCCGTCTTCGATAAAGAACGGAGGTGTTTTGGCTGCATTCAGCACTTCAATGCTTGTCACTTGGACTTCGATTTCGCCAGTAGGCAGGTTCGCGTTGAACGTTTCAGGATCACGCTTTACAACTTTACCGGATACGGCCACGACGAATTCGCTGCGGACCTTATCGGCAACAGCCAAAGCTTCGCCGGAGAAATCCGGGTTAAATACGATTTGCATGATGCCGCTGCGATCGCGAAGATCGATGAACAGCACGCCGCCCAAGTCGCGGCGGGTTTGTACCCAGCCGTTCAGTGTTACAGTTTCTCCAATGTTCGCGGTTGTCAGGTAACCGCATTGATGCGTCCTTTTCATCGTTTATCATTCCCCTTTAATATTATTAAGTCGCTTCATGCGACGATTAAACCAATTCTTGTACCAGACGATCCAATTTAACTGTACGCTGTTCGCCGGTTTCCATCGACTTCAGGGCAATTTCTCCGCGCGCCAGTTCGTCTTCACCCAAAATGGCGGTATAACGAGCCTGCAGACGGTCGGCGGATTTCATCTGGGCTTTCATTTTCCGGCCAAGGTAATCACGTTCGGCTGCTACGCCATTGCTCCGCAGTTCGTAGATCAATTTTGCCACTTCCTGCTCGGCGGCTTCACCCAGCGCCACCAGATAGACATCCAGCGGCTTGGCGGCTGACAGATTAACACCTTGATGCTCCAGGATCAATAGGATTCGCTCAAGACCAATCCCGAACCCGATGCCCGGCTGATCCGGTCCGCCGATCTGATCGACCAGTCCGTTGAACCGTCCTCCGCCGCCTACCGTATCAATTGCGCCGATGCCCTGGGCCTTGAATTCAAATGCGGTATGCGTATAATAGTCCAATCCCCGAACAAGTCTTGGATTGATCTCATACTCGATGCCCATGGCGTCCAGGTACCCTTTTACTTTCTCAAAATGCGTGCTGCATTCCTCATCCAGGCTGTCCAGAATCGAAGGCGCATCACCGAACTTCCCTTGGTCCTTCTTGCAATCCAGCACGCGCAGCGGGTTGCGTTCCATGCGTGACTGGCAATCCGAGCATAGGCTCTCTTTCATCGGTTCCAGGAAAGCAAGTAATGTACTTCGGTAAGCTGCCCGTACCTCTGGCGTCCCTACGGAGTTAATCTCCGCTTTTACGCCGTTCAGCCCAAGCTCCTTGTAGAAGCTGTAACCCAGCGCAATCACCTCAGCATCAATAGCCGGATCTGCAGTCCCGAACACCTCTACGCCGAACTGGTGGAATTGGCGGTAGCGTCCCGCCTGTGGACGCTCGTAGCGGAACATGGGGCCCATGTAGTACAGCTTCGTGACGTCAGGCTCTCCATACAGCTTGTTTTGCACGTAAGCCCGGACGACGCCTGCCGTTCCTTCTGGACGGAGGGTCATGCTGCGATCGCCTTTATCCCTGAACGTATACATTTCCTTCTCTACGATGTCGGTGGTTTCGCCCACCCCGCGTTTGAACAACTCGGTCTGTTCAAAGATCGGTGTGCGAATTTCGCGGTAGTTGTATCTCCGGCACAAATCCCGTGCCTTCACCTCGATAAACTGCCATTTCTCGACGGCACCTGGCAGGATGTCCTGCGTGCCTGTCGGTTTCTCGAATTTCTCGTTTGCCATCTTCATCCCTCTTCCTAAGGAGTCATTTCGCAAAAAGTCGTGAAAACTAAAAAATCTCCCGCCCCGCTGTCTTAAGACAACAGGGACGAGAGATATTCATATAATCACCCGTGGTACCACCCACATTCCGGCGTCGACACACTATAAATCAGTGCATTCAATCATCCGCTTCATCCGTTTAACGCCCGGCCGCGCAGTTCGGCTACTGTCTATCCCACCGGTCAACCGGTGCTTGCTTCGCCGTCTGTTCTCGGGGAGGTCATTCGTCCACTCATCAAGCGAATCCTTACAGCCAAGGGATTCTTCTCTGGTCTTGTGGGGATGGAGTACTTGTTCCCGTCATGAAATCCATTATTCATAAATATAGTATACCCAAAACATTATATTTTTAGATTCTAATGAACTACCACACTAAAGTCAAGAAACTTTGTAGAAATTGCCCGAAAAAAGAAAAAAACCTACAAACCACGTTGTAGGTCCAAAACATATATTATATAAAAAAGGGGGTCATGCTGTTATTATAAACAGGGAATATTAAAGGAACATTGAACAAACATTACAGTTATGTTACAAGCGAGAAAGCGCTTTTAATAAAAGGACCGAAAGAGGCTGCTCCATTAGCGGAACAGCCCTTTTTGTGTACTAATGAATATGCCCTATACGAATGATAATCTCCAACTTCTTAGGGAATCCAAACGCCTGTCAGGCATTTTCCGTCAATTAATCAAATCGCTCCACATAAGCGTTATTCGCCCGCAAATCATGTACGATCTGATCGTAATCCTCGTCCCTTACCTTAACGGACAGCGTATATCTCAGATCATCATAGTCCCGGTCCGTCACGTCCGCTTCGCGCCATGCATCGCCCAGCGTGTCATCGCCGTGCGGCCGATCTTGCGCTATATCGCGGCTGTCATCGGCATCCCGTGAGCCCACGATGACCCCCGGAGCCCCGACGACTCCGCCTGGAGCTCCCATCGTTGTAGCCCCTGCAGTTGCTCCACCCGTGCCGGAATTACCCCATGGCACCAGCGGCACGAGGATATTGCCTCCACCTCGAACCGGATCCTGAAGCTGTCCCACCTCCAACTGCTCTGTGTTGTACGTTAACAGCCTCGTCCTTGCGCCTTCAGCGTCGTCTTCCGTTCTGAAATAAGCTTGAATTTGTCTAGACATGTCCATTCCTCCTTTTTTCAACCCACTTGTTTGAAAAACCGGTATAACATGGACAAACCATACAGCATGCTGCTAGTCTCTTCTTACAATGCCTTTAACAGCTCACGCACGAAGGCTGGCTCGTCTTTCGGCGTCCGGGAAGTAATGAAATTGCGATCCACGACGACTTCCTCATCCTTAAAGTTTGCGCCTGCGTTAACCATGTCATCCTGAAGCGGAGGATAGGAAGTGATCGTACGTCCCTTCAGCAGGTCGGCACTTGCCAGAATTTGCGGCCCGTGGCATATTGAGGCAATCGGTTTGCCTGCCTTGTCCGCTGATGCAACAAACTGCAATATATGGGAATCCAGACGCAAATTTTCCGGAGAAGAGCCGCCTGGAATAACCACCGCATCATAATCGTTTATATTGACGTCGGCAATGGCTTTATCCGTAGTATACGATGCCTTGCCCTGTTTACCCTTTACCTCTTGTCCTTGTTTCAATCCAATAATATCAGCTTGATGCCCCGCTTCCTTCACGGCATCATAAGGAGTTTTCATCTCGGAATCTTCGAATTGGTCAGCTAGTAGAAATGCAACTTTACTCATCTGGCATATCTCCTTTCATGATTGTCCTCGATTTGTTATTACCCTGGAATGCCTTTTTTATAACAGCGAAATGCACGGAAGCCCCATGATCTACACCATTCAGTTACAAAGTCATAACAGAGAATCTTAGGACTCCCAACTTATGAGTGAATTAAAAAAGAGCCTGAAATGTTCTCAGGCTCTGCTATGTAGTCACCAGAAGTGACTCAATACGCTATCCTATTTAGTTCTACGATCTCGGCAGTTGCTTCCGGATATGTCCTTTTACGCTGATGAGTCGTACAGGATCTTCAGAAGCTGTAACCATGCGTTCTGTGCTCGCTGCTTCCCTAATGTCTCCGGACCCGACCATCGTAGGCAAACTGCTCCATATCGAAAATTTGGGAGGTTGGCGCATAGCGAACACGGCTCCTTTTTTGTGTGAATACCTAACAAGCCTTTGTCCACTCAGGATGCCCCATCTCTCCAATATGATGCATGCTGCCCGTCTTTTTTAACCGTTTATGATCTGCTGTCAATGATCAGGGTTACCGGTCCCCAATTGGTTAGCGACACGTCCATCATAGCTCCGAATACCCCGGTCTCAACCTGTAACCCCTTCGCTAAGAGCTCGCGGTTAAACGATTCGTAGAGTGCATTCGCTTCATCCGGTTTGGCGGCAGCCATAAAGTTCGGACGTTTTCCCTTGCGGGTGTCGCCATAGAGCGTAAACTGGGAAACCGATAGAATGGCTCCGCCCACGTCCTGGACGCTAAAATTCATTTTTCCATCCTCATCCTCAAAAATTCGCAGCCCCGCAACCTTCTCGGCAAGGTATTTGGCATCCTTCTCTTCATCCTCGTGCGTCACCCCTACCAGCACCATCAAACCCGCTTCAATCTTGCCTACGATTTCATTGTCAACCGTAACTTGCGCATGCTTACATCTTTGAATAACCACTCTCATAGGTTTAGCTCCTTCTTTTCTATAAGAAAAATGTCTATCGATGTACTCTCTAAGAAGACAGACCGCGTTTATCGGTAGTTTTTCTTGCGATATCAGGCAGCAGATCCTCCGAAGTCTATACTCCGATATCTTAAAATAAAACGGCCTGTCTCCCGCAGGATAACAGACCGCATTCGTATAATCATCCGAGACTGTCCATGTCCATGAAGTCCCGGAGTCCGTTAACCACGGGAGCCGTGCCATCATTGCTATCACTGCATGATTCGATGAACGGTATATACATCCTTCACCCGTTTGATTCGTTCCACAACGGAATGGAGGTGATCCGTATTGCGGATCAAAATCGTCATGTGAATCATCGCCATTTTGTTCTTGTCAGATCGGCCGGTCACTGCGGAAATATTCGTCTTGCTCTCTGATACCGCCTGAAGAACTTCGTTTAACAGCCCGTTACGATCATGGCCTGTCACTTCGATATCGACGCTGTAATTGGCCTCAACGGCCGTTTCCCATTCCACCTCGATTACGCGTGCGGCCTCCTCGCCTTCACTCATGGTCGGCAGATTGGCACAATCCGAACGATGGACCGATACGCCGCGTCCGCGGGTAACGTAACCGACAATATCATCGCCGGGTACGGGATTGCAGCATCTCGCGAAACGCACCAGCAGGTTATCGATCCCCTTAACGCGTACGCCGTTCGTCGGACGGCTTCGTTTCTCCGCCGGCTTGATTTCCTTCATCTCGGAAGTCAATTCAAGCTGATTCGCTTCCTCCTGCTCCTTACGGAGCTTCTCGGTCACTTTGGTACAGATCTGGGCGGCAGTGATCCCGCCAAAGCCAACCGCGGATAACATATCCTCGATATCATTAAAGGCGAATTTCTTGGCCGCCTCCATTAATTTATCATCGGTCGTCCACTCGGACACCTCAAGACCGAGGCGCTTGATCTCACGCTCCAGCATATCGCGGCCCTTCTCCACATTCTCTTCCCGTTTCTCTTTCTTGAACCACTGCTTGATCTTACTCCGGGCATGGGAGGATTGGGCAATCTTCAACCAGTCCTGGCTAGGACCGTACGAATGTTTCGATGTTAAAATTTCCACGATATCACCGGTCTTGAGCTGATGATCCAGCGGAACAATTCTGCCGTTGACCTTGGCACCAATGGTCCGGTTTCCTACTTCTGTATGAATTCGGTAGGCAAAATCGAGAGGGACGGAGCCTGAAGGAAGTTCGATTACTTCGCCTTTTGGCGTAAACACAAATACCAAATCGGAAAAAAAGTCCATCTTCAGAGATTCTACAAACTCCGAGGCATCCTTCGTCTCATGCTGCAGCTCCAATATTTCACGGAAGAACGTCATCTTGTTATCAAAGCTGCCTCCGTTGCCTGCGGAACCTTCTTTATAGGACCAGTGAGCCGCGATACCGTACTCCGCCGTACGATGCATCTCCCAGGTCCGGATCTGAACCTCTGTCGGTTCCCCATTCGGTCCGACCACCGTCGTATGAAGGGATTGATACATGTTCGTTTTGGGCATGGCGATATAATCTTTAAAACGGCCAGGCATCGGCTTCCACAAGGTGTGGATGATGCCAAGCGTAGCATAACAATCTTTAATATTGTCCACAATAATGCGAATTGCAAGAAGATCATAAATTTCGTTGAATTGTTTGTTCTTCACCGTCATTTTCTTAAACACGCTGTAGATATGCTTCGGCCTGCCGGATAAGTCGGCTTGTATACTCATCTCGTCAAGCTTCTCACGGATACAGACTATGACATTATCGATATACTGCTCTCGTTCAGCCCGCTTCTTGTGCATCAAATTCGCGATGCGGTAATACTGCTGCGGGTTCAAGTAACGAAGAGCGATATCCTCCATCTCCCACTTGATCGCGGAAATACCTAGACGATGGGCGATCGGGCAAAAGATCTCTAGCGTTTCATAGGAAATACGGCGCTGGCTTTCCTCGGACTGATACTTGAGCGTGCGCATATTATGAAGCCGGTCCGCCAGCTTAATAACGATCACCCGGATATCCCGGGCCATCGCGATAAACATTTTACGATAATTTTCGTTCTGCTGTTCTTCTTTGGATCGGAATTGAATGCGTTCCAGTTTCGTTAATCCATCCACCAGCAGTGCGCAGGTATCTCCGAAGCGCTCGCGGATCTGCTCGAGCGATACGGTTGTATCCTCAACGACATCATGAAGCAACGCAGCAATAATAGACAACGTGTCCATCTGCATATTCACCACGATGTCTGCAACCGCAAGCGGATGAAGAATATAAGGTTCTCCCGATTTCCGCACTTGTCCGTGGTGGGCTTGCTCCGCAAATTCATAAGCTTCCTGGATGCGGAGAAGATCGGGTTCTTTTATATAGGCGCTGGCCTTTTCGAGTAATCGCTCTATGCCCATTTTGGAGTCCTTCTCTTCCCTTTCTATATAAAATGGAACCCGCCCTTGTCAAAACGTGCAGGTTCCCTCGTGATTGTTTTCCTATCATTATGACGCTTGTGACGTTATACGTCAACATGTCGAGCGTTCAAACACTTATAGTATGCCCGTTTCCGGCTCGGAGACATCAAAACTTGACACCAATTGGATATTTTGACGAACTGTAAAAATTATTGTTGAAAAAACGAACGATTGTATTTAATCTATTAAAGATCGTACGCGAACGGTCCTATATTTAAAGTCCTAAGAGGAGTGAAATGGTTTGCAACGAGAAATTCAAGTTGATGAGAAACTTCCGTTTGGTCCAGGTTTCCTTCTGAGCCTGCAGCATTTGTTTGCCATGTTCGGAAGTACGGTGCTTGTACCGAACCTATTCGGTGTGGATCCCGGCATGATCCTGCTGATGAACGGTATTGGTACACTGCTATACATTTTCTTTTGTAAAGGAAAGATCCCGGCTTACCTGGGTTCCAGCTTTGCGTTTATCTCTCCGGTTCTGATCGTGCTCGCCAAAGATCCGGATGCCAACTATGGCAAAGCCTTAGGAGCCTTTATCGTTACAGGAGTTATCTTCTGCGTGGTAGCTCTCATCGTTAAATATGCGGGTACCAAATGGATCGACTTTGTATTCCCTCCAGCGGTCATGGGTGCCATCATTGCAATGATCGGGCTTGAGCTTGTACCGGTTGCAGCAGGTATGGCTGGTTTTTTACCAGAAGAGGGACAGTCCATTGATCCGAAAATCATTACGATTTCGCTCGTGACTCTTGGTGTCACCGTATTCGGGGCCATCCTGTTCCGCGGCTTCTCCAAAATCATTCACATTCTGATCGGGATTGTTGTCGGTTATGCTCTGTCCTTCGCTCTAGGCGTGGTAGACACAGAGAAAATCGCGAACGCGAGGTTCCTGTCGGCTCCGGAGCTGACAACCCCGGTATTCGATAACGGGGCGATCTGGACCATCATTCCGGTTGCCCTCGTTGTTATCGTGGAGCACATCGGGCATTTGCTGGTAACAAGTAATATCGTGGGCAGAGACCTTTCCAAAAACCCTGGCCTGCATCGCTCTCTTCTGGCTAACGGTATATCCACCATTCTGTCAGGTTTTGTTGGCTCAACACCAAATACCACCTATGGTGAAAATATTGGTGTCATGGCACTCACAAAGGTATACTCGATATTCGTAATTGCGGGAGCAGCCGTTATTGCGATTGTGCTCTCCTTCTCCGGCACGTTCTCCGCTGTTGTAGCCAACATTCCTACCCCTGTAATGGGCGGCGTATCACTGTTGCTGTTCGGGGTTATCGCAGCTTCCGGACTTCGGATCTTTGTTGAGCAAAAGGTCGACTTCTCCAAGGCAAGCAACATGATCCTGGCTACGTTGGTCCTGGTAACAGGGATTAGCGGCGTAACCTTGAAGTTTGGTACCGTCGAGTTGAAGGGTATGGCCCTGGCTACCATTGTAGGTGTCCTCATGGCTCTCCTCTTCAAAGTCTTCGAGATTACCGGCCTCTCCAATGAAAAAAATGATGAGCCGCTCGTAGAGAAAACGCCGGATTGAAACTAACACCCCTATCCCCAATCGGAAAACGCCCTGAGCTGGTTGCTCAGGGCGTCTATTATTTCCCGGGAAAATCAGGAAGATTGTTGTCGATTACTCGTATTGCATCAATGTAAATACTTCGATTCCATCCAGCTTCGAACGGCCATTGAGATCCGCCAGCTCGATCATGAATGCAGCTCCAACGACGTTTCCGCCCAATTGACGGATGAGGTTAACCGAAGTCGCAATCGTACCGCCTGTTGCAAGAAGATCATCCGCAATCAATACATTTTGACCCTTCTCGATCGCATCGGTATGCATCGCCAAGCGATCTTTTCCATATTCGAGGTCGTATCCCACTTCAATCGTTTCATAGGGAAGCTTTCCGCTTTTGCGAATGGGCGCGAATCCTACTCCAAGAGCATAAGCCAGCGGAGCACCTACGACAAATCCACGAGCTTCGGGACCAGCTATCACATCAATTTTAAGATCGGATACCAAGATCTTCAATTCTTCGATGGCTTTGCGATACACCTCACCATTCTTCAGCAGTGTAGTAATATCTTTGAAGCTGATCCCCGCCTGCGGAAAATCGGGAACAACACGAATATAATCTTTAAAATCCAAAATAATCTCCTCCTGTATAGTTGCGGTTAAGATACGCCTTTTGTGCGGGACATCATCCATTGGGTTAACTGTTCGGTACCGGCATGCAGCAAATGCTGCTCCATATCCGCCAAATCGCTTAGCTCACGGAAGTGACGGGAAGCGTCCAGCGGTTTTTTCTCCGGCTTCGGTATAAAGGTAATCTGTCCCTGGACACGCTGGATGAACGCCAGTTCCTCAAACACATCCAGTACTTTGAGCAGCATGCGTGTAGATAAGGAAGTCTGCTTCTGCAGACGTGCTACAACCTCATTCTCCGACATGGGAGCGGACGTCATCCCGGCAAGTGAAACGTACAGCTTTTTAAACTGTTCGCGGTCCGGAATTTGCAGACGTTCGTGCAGGTTCCGGGTCGGATGCAGCATGAATATATTGGGAACGGAATGGAAGGCTGACATAAATGCATCCAGTTGTTCAGCCGTTTCCGGTACATCCAGTACGAACAAAACGGAAATATCTTCTTGACTGTTTTCAGCAATATCATTATCCGGCATGATGCCAGCATTCCTATCATATACCCAAAGGCACATATCATACAATTGACTTTTTATTTCCGGATGTGAATCTTTTGCGTACACCACGGCCGACCGAACTGCAGGGCAACGCAGATGCGGCTCCAGCTCCGCTCTCCACCTCTGAATTTCCTGTAACGGCTCTTTGATCCCGCGGTAGTCAAACACCTGTTGATAAGGAGCGCAGATATCCTGAATCATGAGCTGTACTTTACGACTTCCGTTCCATTCATTCACGGAAAGCTCACCAAGCACATCCACAGCCGTGCCTACCGGCAATATATCGGCCAGATGCCCCCATCCGAATGAGATCGCATCCATAACCTCACGCTTCTGCTGCAAGCGAAGCTTCAGATGTTTTCCTTCTTTGCCGATTTTACGAACTTCCTTTATGACAACATCCCGGAAAACGATCTTCGGCACGGCATTCGCCATGCCAAACGGACTTAACTGTTCAATCTGTTCAATAACGGGCACCGATACTTCCGACAAGCTGGCCTCCAGGTCCGCTTCACAAATTGCGATCAGATGCTCTTCTTCTAGTGCTTCCTCAGCATATCGATGTAGTCCCTGTTCAAATTCCTCCAATCGATCCCGATGGAGGCTCATGCCCGCTGCAGACGGATGGCCGCCAAAATGGTCCATGACGTCCTTGCAGGAGTGCAGAGCCGCATAAATATCAAATCCCGGAATTGAACGGGCGGAGCCTTTACAGTTCCCCGTCTCGGGATCAATCCCGAGGATAACGACTGGCCTGTAGAATCGCTCCAATATTTTGGATGCCACGATACCAACCACGCCAACATTCCAGCCTTCACCCGCCAATACGATGACAGGAGGAACCTCCTGTCCTCTCCAGCGGTTTTGAACCATGCTAAGCGCTTCCTGGACGATGTTTTCGACCACTTGCTGCCGATCCTTGTTCAGCCCATCCAGTTCCCAGGCAAGCCGTTCCGCTTCATCACGGTGTTCTGTTGTAAGAAGCGTAACGGCACGGCCTGCATGATCCAGACGGCCACTGGCGTTAATCCGTGGTGCCATGGAGAATGCCACATTTACGGCAGTCACCTGCTCCACATGGATCCCCGATACCTCCAGTAAGCATCGAATGCCTTCATACCTCGTATTCCGCATTGATTCGATTCCGTGCTTCACAAGCACCCGATTCTCCCCCGTAAGCGGCATCAAGTCCGCAATGGTCCCGATGGAAACAATCTGAAGCCATTCCTCCGGTGGTTCTCCAACGAGAGCCTGTGCCAGCTTGTAAGCTACGCCTACGCCTGCCAACCCCTTAAAGGGATACGGGCATGTAGGGAGTTTCGGGTTGATCAGTGCATAAGCTTCTGGCAGCACTTCAGGCGGCTCATGATGGTCCGTGACAATTACGTCGATGCCAAGGCTATTGGCATACGCAATTTGCTCGACTGCACTAATTCCAGTATCTACGGTAATGACTAGACTGACCCCTTGTTGATGGGCCCAATCCAGCGCGTGATTATGTAAACCATAACCTTCATTGGATCGGTGTGGTATATAAATATCATAAGATGCACCCAAGTAGCGCATCAGATGAATCATCAATGACGTGCTGGAAACACCGTCTGCATCATAATCGCCATAGATCAGAATATGTTCCCGATCCTCCAAAGCTTTACGAATACGCGGGACAGCCTCTTGCATCCCCTGCATGAGATAAGGGTCATGCGTCAGCTCAAACGTTCCATATAGAAATCTCCGTCCATCCTCGGCTGATTGTATCCCCCGTGACGCCATGAGTGAAGCCACCATGGGTGGCAGCGACAAATCCTGGGCCAGCCTATCGATGATCGATGACTCTGCCGAGCGTATTCTCCATTCATATTTGGAATACAGCACAGGGACTCACCTTCCTTTTCCTGCCTTTTTCCTGTTGACTTACACCTGTTAGCTCCAGACGCTACTGCGGCAGTGTCGGCATATCGTTGTCCATTAAGTCATAGTTCGATTTATATGGATAACCCGGTTCATAGGGTACCACGTGAACCTTGGCATCCGTAACCTGAATAAAGCGATGGGTTAACAGTTTCCGGATTCGCTCGGCAATCTCTTGAGCCTCCAATACGGACGTCCGCGGATTCACGGTAATTTTCACTTCAATGTTCACATGACGGATCTGCCCGTATTCCTGAACCTTCAGTTCCTCGATCGTGATCACGCCATGCACTCGCTGAATCGTATCCATGAAATCGGCTTCGTGCTCATGCCGCTTCTCTTCCACGAGCGTTCCATAAACGGAATGAACGATTAGTATATACCCTTTGCGGATCACGAGACAAGCCACAATCAGAGCCGCAACCGAATCCATATAGAGCAGGGGTGTCCATTCAAAATAAGAGCCCCCCATAGCTAGTGACACGCCGATTAATACCGTTAGCGAAGAGTACAAGGCAAATCGATGATCAGCGGACAGCACCTCATACCGGGGATCCTTGTTTCTTTTTATCTGCCGACATTGGTACTGAAACACCGCTTCATTCACCGCGAGTGATATGAAAACAGCAAGCAGTGCCGATTTGGTTGGCGGCTCCAGGTCGCCTGATGCCATGGTTTGAATCGCGGATACCGCAATTTGAATACCGCCCATGATCAATAAAACGGCAAATAGAATCGAAATCACGGGCTCCGTCGTGTCCGAAACCTTCCGTTTGTCCCGAATGGAGCTTTTATTGCCGAATATACCCAGGCTCGGTAAACGATCCACCAATAAAGTCACGGCATTTGCCACAGAATGCAGAGCATCTCCGATTAGAGCCTTACTGCCGGATAAATATCCGACGATCCCTTTACACAAGGCTAATGCAAAATCCGTTACAATGCCTGTCCAAAGGACAGTCTCCGTATGATTCAAACGTTCATTGCTCACTTGAGGCCCCCCTCAATGTCACTATCGATCCTATATTTATTATCGCTGTTAACTTTAGAAAGCCGCGTCGCCTGCGACGCGGCTTTCCACTTGTATAGGACCCTCTGCTATCTAGACTGTCTAGACTGCTACGCCAACAGCGGCTGAATTAGATTTCAATCTTATCCTTGCTTGGCTTAGGCGAATTTGGTTTATTGTTGACATTGCGCCCCTTAAGGACGAGCCACAACGGACTTGCGATAAAGATCGAAGAGTACGCGCCGAATGCCAAACCGATACAAATTGCCAGAGAGAACATCTGAATCGATTCACCGCCAAGCAGGAGCATGAAGAGTGCAGCGATGAAAACAGACAATGCTGTATAGATCGAACGTCCGATCGTCTGGGTCAAACTTTTGTTAACCAGATCTTTAAGATCCGAGAATCTTTTAATCTTGGCAAACCTCAGGTTCTCCCTGATCCGGTCGAAGATGACGATCGTATCGTTAATCGAATAACCGATAATCGTCAGAACGGCAATAATGAATGTCAGATCCACCTCGAGACCGAGGATGGAGAAAATACTAATAACAACAAATGCATCATGAAGTAACGCTATAATCGCTGCAATCGCAAACCGCCATTCAAAACGGATGCTGACATAGATGATAATCCCGATACAGGAAATCAATACCGCATAAATTGCGTTTCGGCCCAGCTCTTTTGCCATCTCTGGGTCAACCGTGTTGATCTCGAAGGTGGCCGTTTTATCCAGCTTCTCAATGCCGGAACGCATCTTCAGATCCTGGTCCTCGGTCAGCACCTCGCTGAATCGAATATTCACGCGGTCATTACCAGGAGTAATGCTCGCATCTTCACCGATGCCAGCCTCTTTTAATACGGTATTAATCTGCTCCGTAGTCAGCGGCTTGGAGAGAGAGATATCTACGTTCGAGCCAGATTGGAAATCAACTCCATAGTTAAGACCACGAGTCAAGAGAAATACCAAGCCCAGAATCGTAATTGCAATGGATAGAATATAGAAAAATCTGCTTTTGCCTACGAAATCAAAGTTCTTAAAGCTCACGAATGTCACGCTCCTTTACGCCATAATGGCTCGGTTTGCGGGCCCAACCAATATTCACAAGTAGATTGAGCAAGAAACGGGAGAAATAAACGTTCGTGGCAATACTCAAGATAATCTCCAGAATCAATACAAGCGCAAAACCTTTAACCGCGCCGGTACCAAATCCGAACATGACAGCGGCAACGAGTATCGTCGTCAAGTTGGAGTCCATGATGGCTCGCAGGGATGACTTACCGCCTGCTTTAACAGCTGATGGAACACTCTTGCCCGTTCTGATCTCTTCCCGAATGCGTTCATAGGTGATGATATTGGCATCAACCGCCATACCTATACCTAATATAAATGCTGCAATACCTGGAAGCGTCAACGTAAAGTCAGCCCATACAAAAATAAGAATCAGAAGCCATGTATGCAAAATAAGTGCAAAGCTTGCCAGCAAACCCGGTACGCGATATCTGATTATCATGAACAGCAGAATCGCAACGGACGCGATAAGACCTGCTTCTACCGTTTTCGTAAGAGATTGCATACCGAGCGTAGCTCCTACGCTCTGAGAGTACTTCTCAACCAGCTTCAGCGGCAGGGCGCCGAGATTAATCGTATCCCGGATCTGCTTCGCTTCATCCAGCGAATAGCTCCCTGTAATTTGTGCGGTACCATCCGTTAATGCGGCACGTACCGTCGGAGCTGATAGCAATTGATCGTCCATGAAGATAGCCAGCTCTTGACCGAGAAGACGTCCTGTAATTTCAGCAAACTTCCCTTTGTCCTTCACTTTAATATCTATCATAGGCTGATTAAGCTGGTCATAGGCAACCGATGCGCCGTTCTCGACGAAATCGTCGCCGCGGAGCTCAATCTTACAGAACTCCTCGCCTTCTTTACAGCCGTCATTGCTTCGGAATGTGAGGTTCGCAGGTTCTTTCATCGTTTTTCGAACTTCAGCCTCATCCGTTACGCCTGCCACCTTCAAGCGAATCCGGTTCGCCCCTTCCGGCGTAACCTCAGGCTCAGATGTTCCCATTGCATCCGCACGCTTTTGCAAGCTCTTTGCGGTTTCCTGCAGTGCTTCTTTTGTGACTTGCTGCCCTTCCATCAAAGGCTCTGCTTCATAAAGGATTTCGAATCCACCCTTAAGATCCAGACCTAGACGGACGTCTTTCAGCAAGCCTGGAGTTGTAACGGCCATTAAAACAGTGATCACGAGTACGGTTCCGACGAAACTGATTATTCTCTTCATGCCGTCCTTTGTTCCCCCTTTTTACTCAATATTCCTATTATAGCGATGTCATAAAACCCAGTCAATTTATCAAAATTTGTCGGGTTTATGAATGAACCCTTATATCCGCAAGGCAAAAAGGACCTCTTCGATTAATCGAAAGAAGATCCCTTATATGCTGATATTGTCATATAGTTCATTAAAGCTGTCGCCTTCAAGGACAGAATGTCATTGACCAGTTTGTGGAGGGAGGGGATGCCTTCCTTTTCATATTTACTGCTGACACAGTTCCAAATATCGTCGCTAGTCACATATTCGTACCCAATCAAATGCATTTCCTCAACCTTGCTCAAGCATACCATCTCAATGGTGCTCATCAATTCTTCCTCGCTCATTTGCTCGAGTTCCATGCATATGGCCTCCTCACTGACTCCCTGTTGTCCCTAAGTTACATTCGACAGGATACATTGCTTTCCTTCTATTCCTACCATGTCCTGAAAAAAAAGTAAAGTCATCAGATGGGACAGGTAGGGCATATCCATAAGAATAGCCATGTCGTGTCACCGTATTCAGTCTTAACCAGGGAGTGGGATGGACAGTGAACAAGCAATCATTTATTAAAGGAACGCTGATTTTACTTGCAGCCGGCATATTAAACCGCCTACTCGGTTTTATCCCCCGGATCGCCCTCCCCCGGATCATTGGACCCGAGGGTGTCGGAATTTACCAACTGGGTTATCCCTTCTTTATCGTGCTCGTGACGATCATTACCGGTGGAATTCCGCTAGCCATTGCCAAAATGGTTGCCGAAGCGGAAGGTGCCGGAAAGCGTGATGCTTCCAAGCAAATCCTGCATGTCAGCCTGATGCTGACGCTTACAGCAGGCGCCCTCTTTACGGGACTTAGTCTGCTCCTTGCCCCTTGGGTAACCGGCGTGCTTTTGCCGGACGAGCGTGTATACCAAACCTTTATCAGCATGACACCCATGTTGATCATCATTGCCGTTTCGTCGGTCTACCGTGGATATTTCCAGGGCAAACAGAACATGATTCCCTCCGCAAGTTCCTCCGTGATCGAGACAATTGTCCGAATTATTTGCATGCTCTGGTTTGCGCATCTCTTGATGCCCAAAGGCATCGCTTATGGGGCTGCGGGTGCTATGCTCGGAACAGCCGTGGGGGAACTGATTGGGATGCTAGCCCTGCTGCTGCAATATCCCGGGGAGGGACGACCTAGGAATAAACTTTTACCTAAACCGCAAAAAGTAATATCCGAAAAAACTGCAAAAGAAGACTCTCCCTCGAATAAAGGTATTCTGAAACGTTTATTCGGTATTGCATTGCCTGTGACGGGGGGCAAGATGGTAGGTTCATTCTCCTACCTCCTGGAGACAATCCTGACCAATCGCAGCCTGGCCATGGCAGGTATAGCGACATCCGTAGCAACCGCTCAGTATGGAGCACTGCAAGGGATGATCATCCCGCTCCTGTTGTTGCCCGGTGCTCTGACGGTTTCTCTGGCCATCTCTCTGGTGCCTTCACTCTCGGAAGCAGCCGCCCGCAATGACCGGACGACCATCCACAAACGAATGAACCAATCCCTTCGGCTAGCCCTTGTCTCCGGAGCTCCGTTTGCCATCATTATGTTTGTCCTGGCTGAGCCATTATGCCTGCTCCTATACGACAACGCGGAGATTAGCGATATGCTCAAAATCATGGCGCCGTTTGCCTTGTTCCTGTATGTGCAGTCCCCGCTTCAAGCTGCCTTGCAAGCTCTGGACCGTCCGGGCCGGGCATTACTCAACACGTTATTCGGGGCGATCATCAAAATGAGCCTCATCGTGTTTTTGGCATCCAATCCCGCCTTCGGCATAATAGGGGCCGTCATTGCCATTATCGTAAACAGTATTGCAGTTACATTACTCCACGGTTTCAGCCTATCGAGACTGATCGGCTTTCGATTCCGTCTGCTGGATTATGTCAAAATCGGGGCGGTTATGATCATTATGGGTGCCTGTGTCCTCTATGGGTACAAACATCTTCCGTTTTCGACCGCGCCATGGCTGCAATTCTGGGCTTCCATCGCAATTGGTATTCTGGTCTATTTCATCATGATTTTTATGACCAAGCTGGTAACACCGCGAGATTTGGATCGTGTGCCTGTCGTCGGCACCTGGTTCAACAAATTCAGCCGTCGTTAGATCCTGTCTTTACGGTCAATGTAAATCCGGCCTTTATGGTCAATAGAGCATAGAAAAATATCCTTAAAATCCTTAGCACCGTAATTCTGTATCTCGTTCTTAAGCCAGAACCGCGTTTTATCGATTAATTCAAGGTTCTCGTCCTGCACCTTTCCATCC
Source organism: Paenibacillus sp. 2KB_20 (assembly GCF_052115765.1). Lineage (NCBI taxonomy): Bacteria > Bacillati > Bacillota > Bacilli > Caryophanales > Paenibacillaceae > Paenibacillus > Paenibacillus sp. 2KB_20. The sequence goes on from NZ_JBFRHH010000020.1 coordinate 79,004, forward strand.
AATATAAGCGGGATGGGCAGGCCTTCATACGTAATTTTATCGTAAGGAATATCTACGACTGTAGGGTTCTCTTTTCCGGATTGGGATGAAGTAGATGAAAAATTGGTGGCCCCTGAGGTGTTGGATGAACTTGAAGAGTTATTCGAACTGCCGTTTGAGCTGTCCCCCGTATCCTTTGGAATCACGGTGAGCTGACCGGAAGTTTCAAGTATCGCAAATTCAACATCCGCCAGACTGTCAATATCTTTGCCCCTTAGCTGCTGCATCAGATCATCCAGATTATAGCGGAGCTTTGCCATCTCCTTACGGTGCAGCCTGCCCCGGGACACCAATACGCTTGGCTTTCCGTCAGCAAACAGCCGTATATTTCGATTTTTCAGTCCGATGTAAGCAAGACCTACCTGAATGGCAACCAAAACGGCGATAGGAGCAAGTCCCTCCCAAATCGGCTTTTGGACATCTTCCAGAACAAAAACGGCAATCTCTGCAATCATAACAGATATGACCAAATCGAAGATAGACAGTTTTCCGATTTCCCGTTTGCCCATGATTCTCATGGTGACAAAGATGACCACATACATCAGAATGGTCCGCAGAATCAGAATAGTCATATGAGACATAAACAATCCCTCCTAGCTTGTCGAACATTCTCATGTACAGCTATTCTGGCCTGCTATAGCTTTTCCCATTCGATTACAACGGATTAATTAATGGAAATCATGCAAAACCGGATGCAAAATGCTCGGTTTGTACTATAAGTACAGGCTTGGCCATACAATATAATGATCAAGATTAGTTAAGGGGGATGATTCATGGAACCGATCCGGCGAGTTTTCACTTTCAGGATCTCCAATCCGATTCTTTCAGGACTTTTGTATTCTTTTTTCTGGATGTTTCTTGGCGCGTTTGCTTTATCCCTGCTTCTATGGGGCAGCGGACTAGCCGAAGATGATTTATCGTTCTACACGTTTCTCGTACATGCCATCGCAGCCTTTATCGGAGGTTGTGTGAGCGGCAAGCGCGCAGGAAACAAAGGTTGGTATTACGGCTGCCTGACAGGGCTGATATATGGCATTACGCTGCTCGTCATTGGCTTTCTTGCTTTGGATAGTTCTTTATCTCTCGGAGATTTGACGCTGATTGCCACGGTATTTGCCGCCGGCGCCATCGGGGGAATGTTCGGGGTCAACTTAAAAAAATAAAGTTTCAAACTAACGCTCCTGGCGAGCATCTCACTACCATGCTAAAAAACAAAGGCCGACTCCTAAAAGGAATCGGCCTTTGTTATAACGATTACATTCCATATGTAGGTGAAACGTAATTATGCATCCGCATTCACACTATGGCTGATAGAGTTACGATCGAACGTCAACTTCGTTACATCGTTCACTTTCAAAACCACAATATCGTCGGTAATCTCCACAATTGTACCGTGAAGGCCTCCAATGGTTACCACTTTATCGCCTTTTGACAAGGCGCTAAGCATTGCGTTTCTGGTCTTCTGTTTTTTCTGCTGTGGACGAATAAGCAGAAAATAAAAGATGACAAACATCAAAACGAAAGGCAGAATCAACCCTAAAATACCGCCTCCGCCTTGACCTGCACCAGCTGCTAAATCAAACATATCTTTCCCCCCTTTCACAAACTTATCATGATGGCCATGAACTTGCTTTAGAACCCTTTTTCATTATCATGTAGGCCGTACTTATCAAAAAACTCATCGCGGAAATCAAGCAGACGGTCTTCCATAATACTCTGACGCACGTTACGCATCAAATTGAGCAGGAAATGCAGGTTATGATACGTCGTCAATCTTAATCCAAACGTTTCATCACTCTTGATCAGATGACGCAAATAAGCACGCGAGTAGTTACGGCAAGTGTAGCAGTCACATTCCGGATCCAGCGGTCCGTAATCCCTGGCATATTGAGCATTTCGAACGACAAGACGGCCTTGACTTGTCATCGTTGTCCCGTTGCGAGCGATCCGCGTCGGAAGCACGCAATCGAACATATCCACACCACGAATCGAGCCCTCAATCAACGCATCGGGTGATCCGACTCCCATCAAATAGCGAGGCTTATTGTTCGGCAGCAAGGGCACCGTGTAATCCAGCACTTCATACATAAGCTGCTTCGATTCTCCCACACTAAGTCCACCAATAGCATAACCCGGGAAATCCATGGAAGTCAAATCACGGGCGCTCTGACGGCGCAGATCCTCATGCATGCCTCCCTGAACGATGCCGAATAGGGCTTGGTCTTCCGGTCTGGCATGGCTCTTTAAGCAGCGTTCAGCCCAGCGAGAGGTCCGCTCGGTGGATTGTTTAACGTATTCATACTCCGCAGGATAAGGCGGGCATTCATCAAAAGCCATCATAATATCAGATCCAAGCGCGTTCTGAATCTCCATCGCGACTTCCGGGGAGATAAACAGTTTATCTCCGTTCAAGTGGGAACGGAAATGTACGCCTTCTTCCGATATTTTTCTCATTTCTGCTAAGCTGAATACCTGGAAGCCTCCGCTATCGGTCAGGATCGGACGGTCCCAGTTCATGAATTTGTGCAGTCCGCCCGCTTCCTTCACAATATCGTGTCCAGGACGCAAAAAGAGATGATAGGTGTTGCTCAATATAATGTGGGCATCCATAGCCTTTAGTTCTTCCGGACTCATGGTTTTTACCGTTGCCAATGTTCCCACAGGCATGAATGTCGGCGTATCGATCACGCCGTGCGGGGTGTGCACTCTGCCGAGCCTCGCGCCCGATTGTTTACACGTTTTAATATGTTCATAAGTAACAGCTGCTACCATTGTATTAACCAACCTCCGAATTAATAGATAAACATCGCGTCTCCAAAGCTGAAGAATCGATATTCCTTCTCAACAGCTTCCTTGTACGCCTTCATAATGTGTTCGCGTCCGGCCAGCGCACTGACCAACATCACCAGCGTGGATTTCGGCAGATGGAAATTCGTAATCAGCGCGTCCACAACGGTAAAAGCATATCCGGGATATATGAAAATGCTTGTCCAGCCGCTGCTCTCACGCAGCGGCTCGCCTTCCAGCGCCGATCCAACCGTCTCCAGCGTTCTGCAAGAGGTAGTCCCTACAGCGATAACCCTACCGCCGCGCCGCTTCGTTTCATTCAGCAGCTCAGCGGTTTCCTGGGAAAGGGAATAGTACTCTTCATGCATGACATGATCCTCAACCTGTTCCACGGACATCGGACGAAATGTCCCCAATCCCACGTGAAGGGTAATGAAGGCGATGTCTACTCCCTTGGCCTGAATCTGTTCCAGGAGAGCTTCCGTGAAGTGCAGGCCCGCCGTGGGAGCGGCTGCAGATCCTTCATGCTTCGCATATACGGTCTGATACCGATCGCGGTCATCCAACTTCTCCTTAATATATGGCGGAAGCGGCATTTGCCCCAGTTCATCCAGGATTTCTTGGAAAATCCCTTTATACGAAAAGGATAGAATGCGAGCACCCATCTCGCCTTCTTCCTCAATGATCGCTTTTAATTTACCGTCCCCAAAGGAAATTACGTTCCCTTTTTTCAGCTTCTTGCCCGGTTTTACAAGTGCTTCCCACCGGTCTTGCCCCATATTCTTCAGCAGAAGGACCTCTGCTTTCGCACCGGTGTCTTCCTTTGCACCAAACAATCGGGCCGGTATGACCTTGGTATCGTTTAATACGAGTGTATCCCCCGGATTCAGACTGTCTATAATGTCCGCAAACGTTTGATGGCTTATATGTCCGTTCTCTTTGTCCAGCGTGAGAAGCCTGGAAGAGCTTCGATCAAGCAGTGGCGTCTGCGCAATTAAGTGTTCGGGTAATTCAAAATCATACAAATTCACATTCATGTCGTTCAGTCCTTCGTAATAGTCGTGTTGCGGTAATAGTGTTGGAGTATCTGCTTGTAATCATACCCTTCATCTGCCATTCCTTTGGCACCCCATTGGGACATGCCCAGTCCGTGGCCTAAGCCTTTACCGGTAAATTTAAAGCCGGAAGAGCTTTCAATCACACGTGCTTTCCCCGATCCATTCATCACAACGGTACCGGAACCTTTGACATTTCCGTTACCGCTCCCTGAGATAACGGATATCGTTTGGCCGCTTGAAACCGTTGATACCGCACCATTCGCGCTCAATACAGTATAACTTCCGGTCGATTCAATATCAAACAATGTGCTTGGCAGTCCGTTAAAAGCCGAGCGGAACATATCCGGATATTTTACGTCCAGCACTTGACCGTTGGCTTTCACCGTAAGGGCACGTCCAGAAGGGCCTCGCTCCGTTACATCCAGCGAAGTAATAGAAGCAGGCAGGCTGTTAGTGGTTTTTCCTTTTAGAGAGGACAGTAGTTGATCCGAAGTATACGGACCACGAACCCAGTCATAGCTGTTGGATTCCGCCACTTTCTCAAGGACGACAGCCGTTTCTCCTGGATTCATCTTGCCTACAGGCTCAACGTTCGATTGGATCAATGGCAATGGGCGTACATTCGTATCCTTGGCGGTAACGGTCATATAGAGGAGCCCTGCCGATGTTTTGTTGCCGGTTTCCTTCACATTGTCCTCACGTACATAGCCTGTAGCGCCACTCGGAAGAAGTACATGATACCAAGATTTAAGCGCTGCCTGGGATGAGGAATCTCCAGTGCTTTCCACCGCGGCAAACAGATCGTTACGGTTACCCCACACCTCGGTGGAGTCCGCCGTCATTCCTCCGCTATTGGAGGAGAACACGGTTTCCACTATTTTGCCGTCTTTCATGACCACTTCGCCGTCAGTTGCATCCACTGCCTGAATAATGCTTGGATACTCATAGGCGGTCCCATAATAGGCCTGGCTTAGCGTTGTGTCCACGACATGGGCTACTTCGAACTTATTTCCTTGGAAGAGCGCATAACTGCGTGCCGCTACAGCCTGTGCTTTCAGCGCTTCAACACCCCAAGTAGATGGCACCTCGGCTCCAACGACGGAATACAGGTACTGCTGGAACGGCAGTTCATTGACGAGATACAATTGACCGTTCTTTTGTCCGATCTCCAAAGCGCCTCGATAGGAGCGATCCGATCGCTCCTTCACATTCGTTCCGGCACCTGAGCTTCCTTCTACCCGCAGAACCGACTGACCACCTGACAACATATAATGCTGTGTCTCTTGAGGAGTCGCCAGGTTCAGGCTTACATCTCGTCTCATCATCAGACCCGTGGTTGCGGCATTCATTTCAACGAGGGCGCCGGATATTGGAGTAGCTTCCTGTCTGACTGCAGCCAGATCGGCTGTGTTGGCTGCCTCGCCTACCCAAACCTCATAAGCGGATGCACCTCCGTTAGGTACCACAACATTGAAGGCATCCATGCCGGCATTTGCATACGTCTTACGTACAGACTCCGCCTCAGCCTCCGATCCGTACGATCCCGCAGACAAATGCAGTCCGCCTTTAACAGAAGGCGTTTGACCATTCAGATATGCAGCTACCGTCTTCGCAGTTCGCGTTGCCGCGTCCACGGCCGCTTTCTCTGTCCCATACATACCGGCATATAGTTTGTATACATTGCCGTCTGCAAACAGCGTCGGTTTGTCATTCGTCGCCTCCAGTTTTTTCGCCGCTTCCGAAGCCGTTTTCCAATCCGTGGTCTCGAGCACCTTGACGCGGTATGTATCCACACTCATTCGGACCTGCTGGTTTGCTGGAATGCTCATCAAAGTCTGCTGAGCACCGGATACAAGCAGCGATGCCGTCAGAGCCTCAGCGGATTTCAGCGTAACGGCATTGGTTGTTGATTTATACTGACTTCCCAGATCCAAAAACATCGCAACTCGAATCGTATCTATTGAAGGAGCGGCCGCATGTACTGCAGGCGCGCTCCATAGGGTTCCGGCAACAGCCAGTGACAAGAGTCCCTTGGTGGTCCAACCGAATAATGATTTCGTCCAGTTCCTATCCATTTAAGTCTTTCCTCCTGTAGCTATTAGGATTTGGTATGAGTGTAATGATTCTATAATCTAACGACGATCTTCAGGGAAGGGAATACCTAAATGTTGATAAGCTGTGGGCGTTACAACCCGTCCCCGGGGTGTACGCTGCAAGAAACCGATCTGCAGGAGATACGGTTCATAAACATCTTCAATGGTTTGGCTTTCTTCTCCAATGGTTGCCGCGATGGTATCCAGACCTACAGGTCCCCCACGGAAGCTTTTGATCATGGCGTTCAACATTTTATGATCAATAAAGTCCAGTCCCATCGGATCGATCTGCAGCATTTTCAGCGCTTCCTGAGCGATGCTTGGCGTTATCATGCCATCTCCTCGAACCTGAGCATAATCACGGACCCGTTTCAAGAGACGGTTGGCAATGCGGGGCGTCCCGCGCGACCTCAGGGCAATCTCTTCTGCTGCCTCTCCTAATATCTCGATCTCTAAAAGATCCGCATTGCGTGACACAATATAACTCAGCTCGTCCACCGTATAGAATTCCAAACGGCTTACCACGCCAAAACGGTCCCTAAGCGGCGCAGAGAGCAATCCAGCCCGGGTAGTGGCGCCAATTAAGGTAAACGGCGGCAGGTCCAGACGTACCGAGCGTGCGCTTGGCCCTTTCCCGATCATAATATCCAGCGCAAAATCCTCCATCGCCGGATACATCACTTCCTCTACCGTCCGGTGCAGCCGATGGATCTCATCAATAAACAGGACATCTCCTTCCTGCAGATTAGTGAGAAGTGCAGCCAGATCCCCCGGTCGCTCGATTGCCGGACCGGAAGTCGTACGGAGATTAACGCCAAGCTCATTGGCGATAATATTCGCCAGTGTCGTTTTGCCGAGACCCGGAGGACCGTACAACAACACGTGGTCAAGCGCTTCGTTACGCATTTTTGCCGCTTCGATATATACCTTGAGATTTTCCTTAACTTGATTCTGTCCTATATATTCAGCTAAATAGCGTGGACGCAGACTAAGCTCGACAGCCTGTTCGTCCATCATTAGATTGGCGGAAATAATTCGATCGTCCATCTATATAAACTCCTCTCCTGCAGCGATTCTCTATCTAACCAGCGAATAGCTGCTGCAGTGCCCGCTTCATGAGCACATCGACGGATTCGCCGCTTGCGCCGGAATCCTTGATCTTCAGCCAGACTTTATCCAGCTCGCTATCCGTATAACCAAGAGCCTTCAATCCTTCACGAGCCTCAGACCACGCCGAGCCGTCAGCTTCCGGCTCAGGCTCCTGAATGGCAAAAAGACCTGTCATCATGCTCGCATTTCCGAATCCCTCAAGCTTGTCCTTCAGGTCCAGAATCATGCGCTGCGCTGTTTTCTTACCGATTCCCGGAAGCTTGATTAAGAAGGATACATTCTCCTGGTAGATGGCGGAAACCACATGATCCGGTGATCCCCCGCCCAATATGCCGAGCGCCACACGCGGACCGATACCCGAGACTTCGATCAGTTTACGGAACAGCTTCTGTTCCTCCCGTGTCGGAAATCCAAACAGCAGGATGGCATCTTCACGGACATGATGATGGGTAAACACCGTGATGGTTCCTTCGGTTTTGGCAAAGGCATACGGATTCGGACAGAACACCCGGTATCCTACCCCATGAACATCCAGTACAATATATTCACTCTCTAAGTGGACTACCTGTCCCCGTAAAAAATCGATCATTTTCGCAATACCTCATTTAACTTGGAATTCAGTGTATAGGAATGCGCGTGACAGATCGCTACAGCCAATGCATCCGCCACATCGTCAGGTTTGGGAATGCTCTGCAACTTCAGGAACATCCTGACCATCTCCTGTACCTGTTTCTTCTCGGCCTTGCCATAGCCGACAATCGCCTGCTTCACCTGCATCGGCGTATATTCTGCAATCGGGAGCCCGCGTTGGACCGCAGCCAGGATAAGAACTCCTCTGGCCTGGGATACGGACATCGCCGTGGTTACATTGCGGTTAAAAAACAATTTCTCGAAAGCAACGGCCTCAGGCTCATATTTATCAATAAGCTGCTGCATGCCTTCGTACACGTGTTGCAGCCTCTCTTCATCCGGTGTATGGGCTTCCGTCTGGATACAGCCATACTGTACCGGTGTAACTTTACTTCCAACCTTATCTACAAACCCGAAACCTACAATCGCAATCCCGGGGTCGATCCCTAAAATGCGCAAACCAATCTCTCCTCTGATGAAGCGAACATATGTATCGTTCTCTCATTATAACAAAAGATCGACCTCTGTTGAGGAAAAACTTTGATCCTTTAAGCAACCGTTACGTATCCACTATTTTGAGACCGCTGACATCCCCCTCCAACGCAAAAAACTGCCCGGAAAATTTCCGGGCAGCAGCATTTTCAGTCACCAAGCGACAAAGCAGGGACAATTTTAAGGGGTCGGGTTCATGACATTCTCAGCCATATCCCGTGCATAATCGCTAAAGGTTGACAGAACACTGTTATACTCTTCCATATCTTGGATTCGAATACCTTCTTCAAGCTGCTTGATCACATCTTTGGGCAAAGAAGACTCCATCGAACCGACATCCAGCTGAAAGAAGGTCCGCATCACTTTCTCTTCTTCCGGTGGGCCATCAAACAACGTTAAGTTTCCTTGGGAATCGATACTCATATAAGCTTGCCTCTTACAGGTGGGGGAGAGGTCGGATACGGTGTGCTCCAGCCAAACTACTCCTTTGTTATCCAAGCGTCCCTGCCATAAAGGATTTTTATTCATCAGTTCATAAATACCGTCCGCCGTAAGCTTACCCATATCCTGCTCTTCGATGCCACATACATAAGTGATGCGAACATGAACATGCTTCTTTCCCTTCGAGGTATTCAGCTTCTGCATAAATTCCCTCTGATCCTGCCAGCGTTCTTCCAACTTATCATCCGCGATCTGCAAGTAATGCATCGTTTCTACGGCCAGTGGCGTTTCGTCGGATGCAGCAGTGAGCAGCTTGTGCATCTGATCCTTTATATTCTGGCCGGTCCATATCATGATACCTGCGATCAATAGGATTGCACAGGGCCAAATCGCGCGTCTCCAGCGTCTCCACCGTTTTCTGAACAGCTTCTTAAAGAAATGAAAAACACTCAAGGTTATCCCCTTCTATTCAATGTTTTTCATATTGTGACCGGGAAGCTGCCGAATTATTCAGTTCCGCTTTTGCCATTAGCATCATTTTCAATCCATAACAAAGAAAGACTGCTTTCAGTGTAACTGAAAGCAGTCTTTCGATTCGAATCGGGATGACACGATTTGAACATGCGACCCCCTGGTCCCAAACCAGGTGCTCTACCAAGCTGAGCTACATCCCGTTAATTAATGCCGGTGAAGGGACTCGAACCCCCACGGTTTCCCTCACGATTTTGAGTCGCGCGCGTCTGCCAATTCCGCCACACCGGCACAATGAAATTTCATATAGAGTAAGTAATTTAGTTTGAAAAATGGCACGCCCTGAGAGATTCGAACTCCCGGCCTTTTGATTCGTAGTCAAACGCTCTATCCAGCTGAGCTAAGGGCGCAAAATGGAGCGGACGACGGGAATCGAACCCGCGACCCTCGCCTTGGCAAGGCGATGCTCTACCGCTGAGCCACGTCCGCAATGTAAATATGTATTCCGTCTCAAGCACTCTTGGTAAAGATGGTGAGCCATGAAGGACTCGAACCTTCGACACCCTGATTAAAAGTCAGGTGCTCTACCAACTGAGCTAATGGCTCTTATTACTAAGAGTAAAGAATGGCGGAACTGACGGGATACTCTCTCTTCGTTCGAGACTACGAAGTCAATGCTTACGAAGATGATGCTTCGACGAACCCATGATGGATTCTCATCCCTGAAGCTTATAAGAATGGCGGAACTGACGGGATTCGAACCCGCGATCTCCTGCGTGACAGGCAGGCATGTTAGGCCTCTACACCACAGTTCCATGAGGCATTATCGCTATTGCGATATAAAATTGGTTGCGGGGGCAGGATTTGAACCTACGACCTTCGGGTTATGAGCCCGACGAGCTACCGAACTGCTCCACCCCGCGTCATTAAAAGGGTTGCTTAAATGGGGTCCCCGAAAAGTAATCGGAATTACTTGCGAAGCATGTGCTTCACGTTTTGGGGATAAATCATGGTGGAGGCTGAGGGGATCGAACCCCCGACCCTCTGCTTGTAAGGCAGATGCTCTCCCAGCTGAGCTAAGCCTCCGTCTGGAATGTTGTTAAAGATAATGGTGACCCGTAGGGGATACTCTCACTTCGTTCGAGACTGCGAAGTCTATGCTTACGAAGTTACCCTCCGACGAACCGACGGGATTCTCATCCCCTGATGCAATAAAGATAGTGGTGACCCGTAGGGGATTCGAACCCCTGTTACCTCCGTGAAAGGGAGGTGTCTTAACCCCTTGACCAACGGGCCATATATGCAGTCCTTGCTGGCGGAGAGAGAGGGATTCGAACCCTCGAGACGCTTTTGGCGCCTACACGATTTCCAATCGTGCTCCTTCGGCCAACTCGGACACCTCTCCATAAGTGGCTCCCCGAACAGGACTCGAACCTGTGACAACTCGATTAACAGTCGAGTG
>NZ_JBFRHH010000021.1:0-75002 GCF_052115765.1 Paenibacillus sp. 2KB_20
GGTGGCGATGGCGGAAGGGTTCCACGCGTTCCCATACCGAACACGACCGTTAAGCCTTCCAGCGCCGATGGTACTTGGACCGAAGGGTCCCGGGAGAGTAGGACGTCGCCAAGCGAACAACCATAAAGACCGTTATCGAGTAATCGATAACGGTCTTTTCCTATATGCAGATAATTTGAACTACTTCATTACTTACTGCACTTCATGACTTATGCTTCAACCACGTTCCGCTGTCCATAAGGCAGCACCGTAAGGGTAGCGCTGCTGGGTTCGCCATGTCGGACGAATTCGATGACAATCTGCTGGCCAGGCTGCATCGATGTGACCTTATCCTCGAGCTCATCATAACTCCGAATGACCTGGCCAGCCGCTCTTGAAATGATATCGCCTTCCTCAATGACACCGTCTGCTGGTGTATGGGCAAACACCTCAATGACTTTGACGCCCTCTATACCCTCACGGCGGTATGTATAATGGTTCATGCCGATCCAGCTGGACCAGAAGGTGGACCGAATATCTTGGTCCGTCTCCAGCACGCTCTTCATATTCCGCATGAATCGGTATGTACCAAAGGCCATGTTATCCATCATCATATACTCTCGCTCATTGGACCATGATCCCGTGTACTCGATGTGGACCAAGGTTCCCTCGGTATGTGGTTCAATGGCCCAAATAGTAAGTTCCTGGTCCTCTCCCTTGAGCGTGAGTTTTCTGTAAGGGATAAGTTCCTCAATCGTACCAACATAGGATACGCCCCAGCCGTAATCAAGAGCGACTTGACCGCCTACCTTCAGGTCGATCTCACAATGGCGAGTCTCCCATTGATTGCGTTCTTGCGGATCGGTCAATGCTTTCCATACACGATCGGGTGTTGTATGGATGACAATCTCCCGCTGAACATGGTTAAAAATAGAGTCCATACCTATGATTCCTCCTCAAGATATTGTTTAAGTCTGCTTAACTTATTCTCCAGAATAGAGCCAAGCTCTTGTTGAAGTTCCGCATACCCTCGCTGAAAAGTCGGGGTATTCAATCGGTAGTAGCAATACTTGCCTTCTCTTCGCTCTAGTAACAGCTCCTCTTCCAGCAAGATAGCAAGATGCTTTTTTACAGCCGGCTGTGAGATATGGAATGACTTCACGATTTCCAGCTGGGGAAGTTCTCGATGAGCTACCATAGTTAGGATTTTCCTTCGGATGGGATCTGAAACGGCGCGGTACATATCACTCAAGAGTTGGAGTCCTCCCATCTCTTTTAAATATAACCTTTTGGTTATATGAATAAATTAATCATAATTATCCAACGGTTGGATGTCAATACGAAATATTTTAAAAAAAAATTGGGCTTTACAGAACCAAGACACTAGTGTACTATTTAACTATGACACCGATACATGAAGGAGTGAATGAAGAACCATGAATAGGAACGCATCAAATGAGGCAACAACCAATATAGAGAATGCCGCAACGGATTTAAAGAACGGAGTACACGCTTCAGCCTCCACGGAAAGGAAGAATGCCAAGCAAGGACCAGTCGTTCTGACCGTTGAACAAGTCACCAAAACGATTGGAAAGAAGAATATTGTCGATGGACTCTCCTTTGACATTCATCGCGGCGAAATTGTTGGTTTGCTTGGGCCGAACGGCGCGGGCAAAACAACAACCATTCGGATGATTGTAGGGTTGATTGAGATGACCCAAGGCGATGTACAGGTGAAAGGACACAGTATCAAGAAGGACTTCGTTCAAGCCGTTCGTCATATCGGGGGCATCATCGAGAATCCGGAATTCTACCCGTACATGAGCGGTTATGACAACCTGAGACAGTACCAGCGGATGTCCGAGGGTGTGACCATCACGAGAATCATGGAGGTTGTTAAGCTTGTTGGGCTCCAGGATGCCATCCACAAGAAGGTGCGTGCTTATTCCCTGGGAATGCGCCAACGGCTTGGAATAGCGCAGGCCTTGCTGCACAATCCATCCATCCTCATTCTTGACGAGCCGACGAACGGCCTGGATCCAGCCGGTATCCGCGAGATGCGGGATTACTTGAAGCAAATCGCCAAAGATGAGGGAATTGCCATTCTCGTATCTAGTCACCTGCTGTCGGAGATGGAACTGATGTGCAGCCGTGTGGTCGTTATCCAGGAAGGTAAATTTGTAACGGAGCGATCTATCGGGGGGACAGTCGTTAATGAAGAATTTACCACGGTAAGCTTCCGCGTGAATGACGTGGCCATGGCTGAACAAACGATTAGACACTTACAAAACATCACATTGCTCAACACTCAAATGGAAGAAGGAACCATTACCCTTCAACTTCATGAAGAAAATATTCCTGCGCTAATCCAGTCACTGTGTGATGCACGGGTACGGATTTACAGGGTAGAAGAGATCAAATCGTCACTTGAAGAAGAATTCTTAAAATGGACAGGAGGCAACCGCATTGCGTAGCTTTGGAAATCTCGTCTGGAATGAATGGCTCAAAATGTTTAAGAAACGCAGCTTCTTTCTGCCATATGCGCTTTTAGCCGGAATGGTGATCTTCATGGCGTTCTTGCTCTATAAGTTTTCCGGTGGGGGAAGTACCGGTTATGAATTTGCCGAGATAGCAGTAACAACCAAGGGAATGGGGCAAGTACTGACTTTGCTTGCCATTGTCGTGACGGCCGGAGCCGTAGCGAAGGAGCACAGCATGGGAACGATCAAATTGCTGCTTATACGTGCACAGAGCCGCACCAAGATTTTGGCATCGAAATATGTTGCCGTATTGATTTACATCTTAACACTGGTGGCCTTCATGTTTGCTGTAGCCGTGCTGACTGGTCAAATTACGTTCGGTATGGATGTCGGCTCCGTTACGCTTGGAGATGTGCTCATTGGAGCAGTGAACAACCTGGTGTATACGATCGTTTATGTAACGCTAACCTTTATGGTAGGCATTCTAACGAGATCTACCGGTCCTGCAATCGGCATCGGCATGTTCATGGTCATTATGGAAAGTATGGTGGTACAGCTGCTTGCGCGTTACTCCTGGTCTAAATACCTGCTGTTCCTGAACGTGGATCTCTCCATGTACAGCGGAGGGGCAGGCTCCCCAATTCCAGGCATGAGTTTAACATTCTCAATGATGATGCTCGCTGTATATCTCCTCTTGTTTCTTGCGATAGGCTTTGTTACGTTTAAAAAACGGGATGTCGCATAAGGGACCTGAGTTCGAGGTAGAGCGGCGGAAAGGAGCAACCCGACAGTGAGTATAGAATTCGACAATAATCTGCCGATCTATTTACAGATCATGACGTATCTAAAGAAAGAAATCATCATCGGTAAACTGCAGCCCGGTGATAAAATCCCATCGGTTCGAGAATTAGCGAGTGAGCTTCAAATAAATCCAAACACGGTGCAGCGAACTTTTCAGGAATTGGAGCGTGAGGGTATTGTGGAGACACGGAGAGGATTGGGCCGATACGTGACAAGCGAGGAATCCAAAATTATGGAAATCAAAAAAGAAATGGCCGGCGATCTGCTGGAACGCTTTATTCGCGGTATGCAGGAGCTTGGCTTTAAAGATCAGGACATCATATCGATCGTGGAAGATGCTGTGAAGCAGCCATGATCCATAGTGGAGGTGAAATCACGGTGGAGAATCTGTTACAGGTAAGAAACGTGACCAAAACATATGCCGGTGGTCGCAGAGCGTTACAGGATGTCAATCTGGATATCAGCGGTGGAAAAATCATTGGTTTGCTGGGCACCAATGGCAGCGGAAAGAGTACGCTCATGAAGATTGCGGCTGGGTTGATGCAGCCGACAAAGGGCGGCGCTTACGTGAATGGCAAACCGGTCGGCTTGGAAACCAAAGCCATCGTTTCCTTTATGCCGGACCGGCCCGTGACGGAATCTTGGATGAAGGTATCGGATGCGGTGGCATATTTTAAAGATTTTTATGAGGACTTTAATGTGGAGAAGGCCCGCAACATGCTGGAATTCATGAATTTAAAGACCCAAGACCGCATCAGTTCCTTGTCCAAAGGAATGAATGAGCGCCTGCAGTTAACACTGGCCTTGTCCCGTGAAGCCCAGCTGTATATGCTGGATGAGCCGATTGGCGGAGTGGATCCGGTAGCCCGGGGCAAAATTTTGGATGCGATAGTTGAATTCTACAATGAGGATAGCAGCATTATCATTTCAACCCATTTGGTCCGGGATATTGAGCGGATATTTGATGAAGTGATCTTTATTCAGGGCGGCGAAGTAGTGATGCATGACGAAGTTGAGAACATCCGCCTAAAACACGGAAAAAGCGTGGATGAGATGTTTAAAGAGGTGTATGCGGAATGATGAAACTGTTCAAATACGACTGGAAGAGAAACTCGACCACGTTGCTCGGTGCCTTCGCGATCCTTCTCATCGTTCAGATAGCGATCACCGTAACGGGCTCTATAAAAGATTGGGAGCTTGGAGTAAAGTTGGGTTTAAGTATGCTGGCTTATGGCTCTGTGAGTGTTCTCCTTCTTGTAGTCACTGGAAAGAACTTCGGCTATAACATAAAGGCATATCACCGGCGTTTACTCCCCGTACGTTCCGTGTGGAATGTGGTTTCATCACTTTTACTTGCATGTGTAAGCTTACTGGCACTTGGCATATTGATGGCTCTGCATTTATGGTATTACTGGAGCTCAGCCGGCATTTGGGAAAATATCAATTTCGCTGATGCTCCCGTTTCGTATTATGTCGGGTTTGCCCTGCTGATGATATGGAAATTCATCTATTTGATGATTGCGATATTTTTTGCAATTACCGTGTCCAGGAGCATCACGAAGAAGGGCAGTACATGGATCGGCATTCTGGTGTTCTTCGTATTGCAATATGTTCTTGGCTGGCTTAGCCAAGTACTCTTCGGAGATGAGGCAGCGTGGGTCGGCCCTATGGCTAACATTTCATTTTTTGAGAAAGAAGCAGACATTACGGTGTCGACAATGCAATATACATTAGCATGGGGGGGACTTGCTTTTGAAGTGATCATGGCCGCCTTGATCTTGTATGCAACAGTTTACCTCATCGACCGGAAAGTTGAGGTTTAACAAAAAAGAGTACTTGGAAATCCGGAAGATGAATGAAGAAGGTCTAGACTATAGAACGAACAAAGAGACTGCCTATCGAAGGCAGTTTTTTTGCATATGGAAGGAGATAACACGGGGAAAACAGAACTAGAACCATACCCATACCCGTACTGAGCAAGAGCGCAACCCTTCACTGCATCATTCTAATAAATATAGAAATAGTTTAAACATTATAACGTTATATTCACGTAACGCACGTTCTGTGCTATGCTATAATCACGACACTCAACTTATACAATGTAAACCGACGGGATAAGAGGATCTAAGGCTGGTCCGGCAAGGCTGAAGGAGTGAAGTTATGAAGATATTGGAACAGCGTTTTATTATACGCAATGTAAAGACGGTGCATGAGGATAAACCTTTTGACATTGTCATGGAGAACGGGTTCATAACCGAAATAACGGATGCGAACATGGCACACGGTGCCAACAGTTTTGATGGTACGGGACTATATGTGTCCAGCGGCTGGATCGATATGCACGTCCATGCGGTCGCTAAGCTGGAGCCTTACGGAGATGCCATCGACGAGATAGGCGTAAAGCAAGGGGTTGCCACCATTATCGACGCAGGGAGCTGTGGCGCGGATACAATTGGAGAGCTGGCATCCGAGGTTGCAAGGTCCAAGACGAATGTGTTTGCTTTTTTGAATATTTCCCATATCGGTCTGCAGCGGGTCGACGAGTTGTCCAGTTTGGAATGGATCGATGCTGAGAAGGCAACAAAGGCGGTATGCACCTATCCAGATCTGATCATTGGACTCAAGGCCAGAATCAGCAAAAGCGTAGTCAAGGAGAATGGGGTAGAGCCGCTTCGTCTTGCAAGAAAAATATCAGGAAAAACGTCGTTGCCGCTAATGGTACATATCGGGTCCGGGCCACCGCCGATTGAGGAAGTATTGGAACTGCTTCAGAAGGATGACATTATCACTCATTATTTAAATGGGAAGGCCAACAATTTATTTGATTCCGACGGAAAGCCGATTCCTGCCCTGGTGGAGGCGATAGCTCGTGGCGTTCATCTGGATGTGGGCCATGGAACGGCAAGCTTCTCGTTCTTGGTGGCAGAGTATGCCAAGACCCAAGGGATTAAACCTGACACGATCAGCACCGATATCTATCGCGGGAATCGCATTAATGGTCCGGTGTACAGCTTGGCTAATGTTCTGACGAAGTTTCTTTATTTGGGATACAGCTTGCAGGAGGTGATCTCAGCGGTAACGGACCATGCAGCAGGATGGCTGCGCCGT
The DNA here is from genome assembly GCF_052115765.1 of Paenibacillus sp. 2KB_20. Taxonomy (NCBI): domain Bacteria; kingdom Bacillati; phylum Bacillota; class Bacilli; order Caryophanales; family Paenibacillaceae; genus Paenibacillus; species Paenibacillus sp. 2KB_20. The sequence goes on from NZ_JBFRHH010000021.1 coordinate 6,369, forward strand.
CCGGAGCTTGGCCGAATCCAAGTCGGCGATGCCGCTCACCTGACACTGTTTGCGATGCAGCAGGGGGCTATGAGTTTAACGGATTCCGAAGGGGAGACCCGGATCGCTGATCGATATATCGAAGCCAGAGGAGTGGTAGTCAATGGATCATTCATTACATGCTAAATATGGGTTGAAGCGCGTAGTTAATGCCAGCGGGCGCATGAGTATTCTTGGCGTATCGGCACCGACGGATACCGTCATGGAAGCGATGCGGATCGGTGGGCAGAGTTACGTGGAGATCGCGGATCTGGTTGATAAAGCAGGCGATTACATGGCGCGAATTCTCGGTTCCGAGGCAGCGGTTGTTGTCAATTCCGCTTCCAGCGGTATCGCTCTTTCCGTGGCTGGAATCGTCACCGAAGGCAATCGCAGGCGCAGTGACCGATTACACCAGGAGCCAATCGCGAAGAACGAGATTATCATGTTTAAGGGACATAACGTGCAATATGGGGCACCTGTTGAAACGATGGTTTATCTCGGAGGCGGCAAGGTCGTTGAAGTCGGGTATGCCAACGAAGGGCGTAAGGAGCACATCGCGGAAGCGATAAATGAGTGTACTGCAGCCATTTTGTACGTGAAATCTCATCACTGCGTGCAGAAAAATATGATCTCGGTGGAAGAAGCGGCAGAAGTGGCTCAGGCGCATGGACTTCCGCTAATCATTGATGCTGCTGCTGAAGAGGATATCCAGAAATATGTGAAATACGGGGATCTGGCCATATACAGCGGATCCAAGGCAATTGAAGGCCCGACCTCCGGCATTGTCGGCGGCAAACGCCAATATGTGGAGTGGGTGAAAGCGCAGCTGCATGGTATTGGGCGCAGTATGAAGGTCGGCAAGGAAACAACGTTTGGATTGCTTCAGGCGCTGGACGAGTATATGGTGAAGGAAGATAAGAGTGAGCAGGAGAAAGCGGCGCTGGAGGAAATGAAGTCCTTATCGAAATTGCCGGGCATTGAAGTAACCATTGTGCAGGACGAAGCGGGAAGGGCGATCTTCCGGGGGCGCGTGAAAGTCGATGAACATGCTGCCGGGGTTAGTGCAAAGTCCATGAACGATCAGCTTCGCGAAGGCGATATTGCCGTATACACCAGGGATTACGGCGTTCGCCAGGGGTATTTTGATATTGATCCTCGCTCGCTTTCCGGGGATGATTTGCAAGTCATTATAACGAGAATACAACAGATTGCAGGGGGAAACTAAAATGGCAAATATGGAGAAACGTCTTTATAGAAATCGCGCGGCACTGAACGTACTTGCAGGCAGCATTCAGAATGCGAAGGAAATTTTCGAAGCTGCGGAAGGGCATGTGGTGGTCGGCGTATTATCCAAAAATTATCCGAACGCGCAAGAAGCCGTTATTGCGATGAAGGAGTACGGCGCCGTTATCGAAGATGCGGTATCGATCGGATTGGGTGCCGGCGATAACCGTCAAGCTGGGGTGGTAGCCGAGATTGTGAAGAGCTACCCAGGCACGCATATCAATCAGGTGTTCCCAGCAGTTGGTGCTACACGTGCCAATCTGGATGGCAAAGAAAGCTGGATTAACAGCCTTGTGTCTCCTTCAGGTCAAGTGGGCTATGTAAATATTTCAACTGGACCGGTGAGCGCTGCCGGATCAGACAAAGCCATCGTACCTGTAAAAGCGGCCATCGCGCTTGTGCGCGACATGGGCGGTAACGCACTGAAGTACTTCCCGATGCAAGGCTTGGAGCTGGAGGATGAGTACCGCGCGGTAGCGAAGGCATGTGCGGAGGAAGGATTCGCGCTTGAACCAACAGGCGGGATTGATAAAGAGAATTTTGAAGCCATCGTGCGCATCGCATTCGAAGCGGGAGTGCAGCAGGTCATCCCGCACGTGTACTCTTCGATTATCGACTCGGCCAGTGGAGATACGATCATTAGCGATGTTCAAGAGCTGCATCTCAAGCTAAAAGCGCTGGTTGATCAATATGCCTAAGACGATTGCCGCATATGGCGAAGTGATGATGCGTCTTCAAGTACCGGGATATGCTTCCTTGGCTCAAGAGAGCCATCTGAATTACTCTTTTTCCGGGACGGGGGTAAATATCGCGTCGGCCGTGGCAAGGTTCGGCCATAACGGATATCTGGTCAGCACGCTGCCGGATAACCCGCTTGGTGAAGCGGCGATTTCCTACCTGCGCAAGCTTGGCATCGACACTGCGCTCATTAGCCGCGGAGGCAAATATGTCGGCATGTACTTTTTGGAGAATGGCTTTGGTGTAAGACCCGGACGTGTAACTTATACGGATCGACTGGGCAGCAGCTTTAATACGGCGGAGGATGCCATGTACGATTTCGGTGCGATTGCCGAAAAGATAGACATGGTCCATTTTTGCGGGATTACCCTTTCCATGAACGATACGGTACGGGGCCAAATGAAGACACTGGCTCGTGAAGTTAAGAAAAACGGCGGAACCGTTGTGTTCGATTGCAATTATCGTCCCACTTTATGGGGGGCGGACCGCTACGAGTTTGCCAAGCCGCACTATGAGGAAATGCTGTCTTTAGCGGATATCGTTTTTATGAATGAGAAAGATGCCATCTATATCCTTGGCATGGAGACGACCCGGGAGGATCAGAGCGAACAACTGCAGGAGTTGATCCCGAAGGTGGCAGCGAAGTATAATATTACGGTTGCGTCGGGTACCCACCGCAAGATCAACGGGGATAACACTCATTCCCTGCAAGGCTATCTCTACACGGATGGAGCGTTTCACTTTTCCAAAACCTTGACGTTTTCCGTCCATGACCGTATCGGCGCAGGTGATGCCTACGCCAGTGGGGTGATTCACGGGATCTCGGAGGGATATGAACCGAATCGGACGGTTGATTTTGCCGCAGCTGCGGCGATGCTTGCCCATACCGTAACAGGGGATACGCCGACGGCGAGCGAACGCGAAGTGCTTCAGGCAATGAGTCATCATATGTCTGACGTGGAAAGGTAGGAGGAAGCATGTCGATCACGCGGAAGAACGGTCCGTTATACTTGCAAATCAAGAAGATCATAAAAGATCGGATTCTGCATGGGGAGTATCCACTTGGCTCCCATATTCCTTCCGAGCCGCAGCTGGAACAGGAATTTACCGTTAGCAAAATGACGGTCCGCAATGCAATCCAGGAGTTGTATCAGGAAGGGTATGTAGAGAAGCGGAGCGGGGTAGGAACGATTGTGACCCGGAACACTTCCTTCTCCAAGCTTTCCAAAGGCAAGCTATTCACCGAAATTCTGGTCGAAGAAGGACACCAGATTCGGAAACGCCACCTGAAGACGGAATGGGTGCTCAATGAGCCGGATAGCGAATTGTTCTTAAAATTCGGGGAGCGGTGCCTGCTTATTGAACGTTTGTATTTACTGGACGGGAGCCCTTTCATTTACTACACCCACTATGTGTCATCCCAAGTGGATATGGGTGAAGAGTTTGGTTCCACCGAACTGCCGTCTCTGTATGACCGCATCGAGGAGAGTCAAATTACGCTGGAGAATTTCCGCGACCGTTTCCTGGCGACCGTGGCAAATGACGAGATTGCCTCCTTGCTTGAAGTAAGTATAGGCGCGCCGTTACTGAAGCGGCTCAGATCCTCTTATGATGGGACAGGCAGTATCATTGAATACAGCATCGGTTATTACAATACGGAATTACAGCACTACTTGATCAGTTATGACGCTTGAAGATGTAGACGATACAGGAGCACGATATGGAGAAGTGGCCTTGAGACCGGTTTTCACCCGGCATGAAGGCTGCTTCTTTTTTGTTGCCCTTTGAAATGAATTGTTCTTGGGAAAGAGGCTATAAGCGGTCAAAGAACTGGGTACAATAAGAATAACTGCTAACGCGATAAATTGAGAAGAACCCTCTTGGCAAAATGAAAAAATGTGCTATAATGAGATTAAAGTCAAAGAAAGTCAAAGTCAACGAGAGGGTTCGCTGATTTTGATTATGGTTAAAATTAAGTATAAGCAAGGCTCTGTGCGGACGTGTAAGATCACTATCCGTCTTAACGTTTCAAACAGTGGAGGATGAACAGACCAATGCGTAATATCTCTGATATTATCGAACAATACCTGAAGAGCATACTGCAGGAAAGTCCGGAGGGTACCGTTGAAATTCAACGCAACGATCTAGCGGAGCAATTTTCTTGCGTTCCTTCCCAGATCAACTACGTGATCAGTACACGGTTCACGCTTGAGAAGGGCTTTCTTGTCGAGAGCAAGCGCGGCGGGGGCGGGTACATACGCATCCAGCGTATCGAGCTTCCCCAGCATACTGCACTCCAGCAGCATCTTCACCATACCATTGGCAGCATGATTGATCAGACGGTGGCTGAAGGATTGATTTACCAGCTGGAGGAATCCCGGTTTTTAACGAGGCGGGAGGCCAGCCTGATGCGGGCCGCCATTTCGAGGGAGTGCCTGAATGTGAAGCTTCCTTATCGGGATGAGCTGCGTGCAAGGATTATGAAGGCGATGCTTATTTCTTTATTAGGTAAGTGAGTCTGTGTAAGGAGGCATCGGATTATGTTATGCCAAGAATGCGGTAAACGGCCGGCGACACTTCATTTCACCAAAATTGTGAACGGGGAGAAAACGGAGTTTCATTTTTGTGAAACCTGTGCCCGTGAAAAAGGGGAATTGATCCCCGGCACGTCGAATGGTTTTTCTATACACAGTTTGCTGTCAGGTCTTCTGGATCTGGATCCTTCAGGCAAGGGCCAGAGCCCCGGTGCAAAAATGGCTCAGACGCTGCAATGTGAAGAATGCGGTATGACGTATTCCCAGTTCAGCAAGCTTGGCCGGTTCGGCTGCAGCTCGTGTTATAAATATTTCTCGGATCGATTGGATCCATTGTTTAAGCGAGTCCATGGGGGGACTTCCCATGTCGGCAAAGTGCCGAAGCGTACGGGTGGCCGGATTCAGATCAAACGCCAAATCGATGACCTTAAGAAGGAGCTTCAAATTCGGATCGTGCAGGAGGAGTTTGAAACGGCTGCCGAGATACGGGACCAAATCCGTGAGCTGGAGCGAAATATGGCTCAGGAATAAGATTGTAAGATTTTGCACTTTAGTAGGAGGAATGCGTGATGTCTAATCTCCGGTTTACCGATTCGGCGCTGAGCGAGTGGATGCGCGGGAACGGTCAGGATTCCGACATTGTCATCAGCACCCGTGTCAGGGTGGCGCGCAATCTGCAGCATCTTCCTTTCCCGCTGCTGGCAACGGATCAGCAGTCAGGAGAAGTGCTAGAGCGCCTGACGGATGTATTGAAGAATAAGGACGATTTGCAGGAATTCGGGGATTTGCATGTAATTAAATTAAGTGAGATTGATGAGCTGGATAAGAAGGTTCTTGTTGAGAAGCATCTAATCAGTCCCAATCTGGCGAATGAATCCCGAAACGGTGCAGTCATCCTTACTGAAGATGAATCCGTCAGCATTATGATCAATGAAGAGGATCACCTGCGCATCCAGTGTTTATATCCCGGATTTCAGGTTCGTGAGGCATGGGCACGTGCGACGGCGCTGGATGATGTTTTTGAATCCGAGATCGATTATGCGTTTGATGACAAGCGAGGTTATCTTACAAGCTGTCCGACGAATGTCGGCACCGGTCTTCGCGCATCCGTCATGATGCATTTGCCCGCTCTTGTTATGACACAGCAGATTAACCGGATTCTCTCAGCTGTATCGCAGGTAGGCTTGACGGTAAGAGGGATTTACGGTGAAGGCAGTGAAGCGTTAGGCAACCTGTTTCAAATCTCGAATCAGATTACGCTCGGTCAAACCGAGTCGGAGATCATTGAGAATCTTCACAGCGTCGCCCTGCAAATCATCGAGCATGAGAAGAATGCCAGAGCCCGGCTCTTGGGTGAATCCAAGCTTCGGATTACGGATCGGGTCATGCGCTCCTATGGCATACTGTCCTATGCGGCGGTGATGGATTCCAAGGAAGCAGCCCAGCGTTTATCCGATGTTCGGCTTGGTGTGGATCTCGGCCTCTTGGAAGGCCCGGAAATCCCGGTCATGAATGAACTGAATGTGAAGACACAGCCGGGCTTTCTGCAGAAGACCTATGGAGAAGGAATGACTCCTTCCGAACGCGACATGTACAGGGCTAGGCTCATCAGAGAAACACTGGGTACCCATTAAGGATCTATACTCGTTTTACAGTTGGATGACGGTGTAAGCGTCCTATAGCTGACGATACACCGAAATCCGCGAGGTTCAATATATTAATTGAAACGTGGAGGTGCAATACTATGATGTTTGGCAGATTTACGGAACGTGCACAAAAGGTGCTTGCATTGGCTCAGGAAGAAGCGGTACGTCTGGGTCACAACAATATCGGCACAGAACATATCCTGCTAGGACTTATTCGTGAAGGAGACGGCATTGCAGCCAAAGCGCTGATCGGACTTGGACTTGGTCTTGAGAAAATTCAGGATGAAGTCGAAACATTAATCGGACGCGGACAGGAGCAGCCTACCAACATTGCTTATACGCCTAGAGCGAAAAAAGTAATTGAGCTCTCCATGGACGAAGCTCGCAAGCTTGGTCATACCTACGTAGGTACTGAGCATATTCTGCTGGGGCTCATTCGTGAAGGCGAAGGGGTTGCGGCACGTGTGCTAAACAACCTGGGCATTAGCCTGAACAAAGCCCGCCAGCAAGTACTGCAGCTGCTTGGCAGCAGCGAAGCGGTATCGAGCCATCATGGCACGCCGCAAAACGTAAGCACGCCTACACTCGACAGTCTCGCTCGCGATCTGACCGCCATTGCCAAAGAAGGCAATCTGGATCCGGTCATCGGACGCAGCAAAGAAATCGAGCGCGTGATTCAGGTGCTGAGCCGCCGTACGAAGAACAACCCGGTGTTGATTGGTGAACCAGGGGTAGGTAAAACGGCGATTGCCGAAGGCCTGGCACAACGCATCATTAACAACGAAATTCCGGAGACACTGCGTGACAAACGCGTCATGACGCTGGATATGGGCTCGGTTGTTGCTGGAACCAAATACCGCGGCGAGTTTGAGGATCGCCTGAAAAAAATTATGGATGAGATTCGTCAAGCGGGTAACATTGTTCTGTTCATCGATGAGCTTCATACCTTGATCGGTGCAGGCGGTGCAGAAGGTGCGATTGACGCTTCCAATATTCTTAAGCCATCATTGGCTCGCGGAGAGCTTCAGTGCATCGGGGCAACCACCCTGGATGAATACCGCAAATATATTGAAAAAGACGCTGCTCTCGAGCGTCGTTTCCAACCGATTACGGTGGACCAACCGTCGCCGGAGGAAGCCATTCAGATTCTGTATGGACTGCGTGACCGTTACGAAGCGCATCACCGCGTGAAAATTACGGATGAAGCGATCGAGCAGGCTGTGAAATTGTCCGACCGCTACATTACGGACCGCTTCCTGCCGGATAAAGCGATTGACCTGATTGACGAGGCCGGTTCGAAAGTTCGCCTTCATACGTATACCATACCGCCAAATCTGAAAGATCAAGAAGCGCATCTGGAGGACATCCGCAAAGAGAAGGACGCAGCTGTCCAAAGCCAGGAATTCGAGAAAGCTGCAGCGCTGCGCGATACGGAGCAGAAGCTGCGTGAAGAGCTTGAAATTACGAAGAATCAATGGAAAGAAAAACAAGGACGTACCGATTCCGAGGTAACTCCGGAGGATATCGCAGACGTTGTAGCCAACTGGACTGGTATTCCTGTGAATAAACTGAAAGAAGAAGAGACCGAGCGTCTTCTGAATCTGGAAGAAATTCTGCACAGCCGGGTGATCGGTCAAGAGGAAGCGGTCAAAGCGGTCAGCCGTGCGGTTCGCCGGGCACGTGCAGGCCTGAAAGATCCGAAGCGCCCAATGGGCTCCTTCATCTTCCTGGGTCCTACCGGGGTAGGTAAAACCGAACTGGCACGCGCCCTTGCGGAAGCGATGTTCGGAGATGAGAATGCGGTTGTGCGGATCGATATGTCCGAGTACATGGAGAAGCATTCCACATCACGTCTCGTCGGAGCGCCTCCGGGATATGTCGGCTATGAAGAAGGCGGTCAGCTGACCGAGAAGGTACGCCGCAAACCATATTCCGTTGTGCTGCTCGATGAAATCGAGAAGGCACACCCTGAGGTATTCAACATCTTGCTTCAGGTGCTGGAAGACGGACGCTTGACCGACTCCAAGGGCCGCGTGGTGGACTTCCGCAACACCCTGATCATCCTGACCTCCAACGTGGGAGCGGAAGCCATCAAGAAGAACTCTACGCTTGGGTTTACTGCAGTGACGGATGCAGGTCGCGATTATAACAACATGAAAGGCAAAGTGATGGATGAGCTCAAGAAGAGCTTCCGTCCGGAGTTCTTGAACCGGATTGACGAGATCATCGTGTTCCACTCTCTGGAAGAGAAACACATTGCCCAAATCGTGACATTGATGTCCGACGAGCTGCGTAAACGTCTGAAGGAATTCGAGGTGCATTTCGAGCTCACAGACAAAGCGAAGGCTTTCATTGCGAAGGAAGGATACGATCCGGCCTTCGGTGCACGCCCACTGCGCCGGGCTATCCAGAAGCACATCGAGGATCGCCTCTCCGAGGAGCTGCTGAAAGGTACTGTGGCCAAGGGTGACTCGCTCACCATTGATGAGGCAAATGGCGAGCTGGTTGTACACAAGAACGAGAGCGTCACTGCCGCATCAGCCGAAACGGAATAAGTGTAACTTCAACCCCCGTTGGATTAAAACCAGCGGGGGTTTTTGATTTTAATGTTAATGGAAGATGAAGGTTTTGTTGGGGCAGAGACTTGGATGCTCAGAAGTCATTGAATGCAATGACGCGATCGTAAGAACGATCCGGCAGCGAAGCGGACATGTGTGGTTTAACGACCCTTCAAATTCGAAACATCTCGCGTAAAGTTTCCAATTAACCTTTACGCCCAATTATAAGAAATGGTAAACTTTGAGTAATGCCTGATTTTGCAGGGTTTTACGAAATCCGACAAATGATGTGCGACATAAAGGAGACTTACATGGCAAAAACTAAAACGAAATTTTTCTGTACCGAGTGCGGCTATGAAGCGCCTAAATGGTTCGGAAAATGTCCGGGCTGCCAATCATGGAACTCCATGGTAGAAGAGACCGAGACGGTAATCAAGACGCAGGGGATGAATTCCCCTCTTTTTCATAGTAAAGAAAAACCCCTTTCGATCATAAATATAGAAAGCGGTAAAGAACCCAGAATCCAGACGGGCATTGCGGAATTGAACCGCGTGCTCGGCGGCGGGCTTGTTCCGGGCTCGCTGGTGTTAGTCGGCGGTGACCCCGGCATCGGCAAATCCACGCTGCTGCTGCAAGCCTCCAATCGATTGGCCCAGAACGGTATTCGCGTTCTGTACATTTCCGGTGAGGAATCCGTACGCCAGACCAAACTGCGTGCAGATCGGCTCGGGGCGCTGTCTCCGGAGCTGTTTGTCCTGTGTGAAACCAATCTGGAATCGATTGAGGAAGCCATTGAGAACGTGCAACCTGGCTTTGTTGTCATTGACTCCATTCAGACGGTGTATTTGCCGGAGGTAACCAGTGCGCCGGGCAGCGTTTCCCAGGTGCGGGAGTGTACGGCACGCTTCATGCGATTGGCGAAGGTAAAGGGCATAGCGACCGTCCTGGTCGGTCATGTGACCAAGGAAGGCGCTATTGCAGGCCCAAGGATGCTGGAGCACATGGTGGACTGTGTGCTTTATTTTGAAGGAGAGCGTCACCATACTTACCGTTTGCTTCGTGCGGTAAAGAACCGTTTCGGTTCGACGAATGAGATTGGTATTTTTGAGATGGGTGAGGACGGACTTCGGGAAGTCGGGAATCCATCGGAACTGTTTTTATCTGAACGGCCCTTAGGGGTAGCCGGTTCGACCGTTGTTGCAAGCATGGAGGGAACTCGTCCGGTTCTGGTCGAGCTGCAGGCGCTCATCTCCACAACCCACTTCCCGTCCCCGCGCCGGATGGGCACAGGGGTGGACCACCACCGCATGAATTTGATCATTGCCGTGCTGGAGAAACGGATGGGCATGTACCTGCAAACGCAAGACGCCTATCTGAATGTTGCCGGCGGCGTGAAGCTCGATGAGCCAGCGGTGGATTTGGCCATAGCGGTTAGCATTGCATCCAGCTTCCGCGACATTCCGACCAAGCCGTATGATGTCATCTTTGGCGAGGTTGGTCTGACCGGCGAGGTTCGTGCCGTTTCCAGAGCGGAACAAAGGGTAAGGGAAGCCGAGAAGCTGGGCTTTAAGCGCGTACTCATGCCGGAGAAGAGTTTAAAGGGATGGAAGCATCCGAAAGGAATACAAATTATAGGAGTAAACACCGTTGCAGATGCATTAGCGGTTGCGTTAGATTAGGGGGCATACGAAGGTGAAAGAAACGAGCCAACTGGACAAAATGAATGATTTGCTAAAGCTGGTAGCACCGGGAACGCCGTTTCGCGACGGACTGGAGAACGTGCTGCGGGCAAAGACGGGCGCCCTGATCGTTGTGGGCTACAGCCCGGAAGTAATGGAAGTTGTCGACGGCGGCTTCTCCATTAACTGCGATTTTTCGCCAAACTATTTATACGAGCTGGCCAAGATGGACGGCGCCATCATCCTAAGTGAAGACTTGAAACGTATCTTATATGCGAATACCCAGTTGATTCCGGATTCTTCGATCTCTTCCATCGAGACGGGGATACGGCACAGAACAGCGGAGCGGGTAGCGAAACAGACAGGCAAGCTGGTTGTGTCCATCTCGCAGCGCCGAAACATTATTACGCTGTATCAAGGGTCGCTGCGGTATGCATTGAAGGAAATCGGCGTAATCTTAACCAAGGCGAATCAGGCTATACAGACCTTGGAGCGATACCGAGTGGTGCTTAATCAATCGCTTACCAACCTCTCGGCATCTGAATTTGAAGAATTGGTCACCATTCCGGAAGTCGTGAATGTGATTCAGCGCGTCGAGATGGTGCTCCGCATCAAGAAGGAGATCAAGCGCTATATCAACGAGCTCGGCAACGAAGGTCGTTTGATCAGCATGCAGATGGATGAGCTTGTAAGCAACATAGAGGAAGAGGCTTGGCTGCTGTATGCGGACTATGCCCGGGAGTACAGCGAGGAGAAGATCCGCGAGATCATTCTTGCGTTGAAGCGTTCAACGGATGAGGAACTGCTGGACATTCATCATATTGTAAGGCTTCTTGGCTATCCGGCTTCCGCCGCTGCTTCGGAGGAAGAAATACTGCCGCGTGGTTACCGGATTTTGAACAAAATCCCGCGCCTTCCGAATGTGATCGTACGTAATCTGGTCGACCAGTTCCATGATTTATCCAGCATTATGATCGCTTCCATCCATGAACTTGATGAAGTGGACGGGATTGGCGAAGTTCGCGCACGGACCATTAAAGAAGGCCTGAAACGATTGCAAGAACAAGTATTCATTGACAGACAAATCTAAAAGACCTACAATCGATGTTCGTACGTAACATTAATGAGGTGAATAAAAAAAATGACGAAATCAATTCCGAATATGTTTACTTTAGGTAATCTGTTTCTCGGAATGATTGGTATCATCTTGGCGACGGAAGGTCGAACGAGTATGGCCGCCATAATGATTATCATTGCCATGCTCCTTGATGGACTGGACGGTCGGGTAGCTCGGGCATTGAATGCCCAAAGCGAGCTCGGCAAGGAACTTGACTCATTATCCGATGTAATATCATTTGGCGTAGCACCGGCACTCATTATGTATACCGTAGCGTTTACGGATATTAATACAGCACTGGCTTGGACAGTGACCGCCATATTTCCGATGTGCGGCGCACTGCGTCTTGCAAGATTTAATGTTCGTCCGGGCATACCGGGATATTTTATCGGCCTGCCGATCCCCGCTGCGGGAGGCGTGCTGGCAACCTTGGCGTTATTCCATGAAGAGATTACAGCAACTTATATGATTATTGCCATATTACTACTTTCTTACCTCATGGTTAGCGCAGTCAAGTATCCGAACTTCAAGAAGATTGGCATTCCGAAAACAGCGATTAAATTTACACCGCTCGTCATCATTGGCGCAGTCATGGTTGCCGTGTTCTTACCAGAGCAGACCTCCAAGCTGATATTCTTGCCATTGGTCCTGTACGCAGGTTATGGCTTGCAACAGAATTTCCGCAGGCTGAACCGCAAAAAACGTCGTAAAAAGGATGATCCCAAATCAGATGAGGCTTTTCAATCCTCTGACCGATAGGACAGATTTGTGACATAATCCAAATAAAAAGCATTTATTTCCCTGCTAGCGCAGCGAGATAAATGCTTTTTTTTGTATGCATGGAGTACCTTGCCGTTACAAACCGTTTTCATGTTAGCGGCTTTACGACAGGTTGAAAATACCCAATGTGGAGCATTTCTGCGACTCCTTGTCAACAACCTCATCCAGTTGAATGTCCAGAAGATTCGCAAGAGCAGACATATAAAATAGGTTGCGGCCAAGCTCGGTGCTTACCGCTTCACGGCAATTCTCGCACAGATGGCCTTCGACGTGCGTGCCAGCTAATTCCCGGGCTGATTCGAGATCAGCGCCCATATCGAAGGATTGCTTCGTGGCGTGGAGCTCGATGCATCCGCATTCTGTGATGGCCTTGGTTACGGCCCGGTTGACTGAAGCATTGCTTTGACCATTTTTAGACAGAACATCCAAGAGACTGCGGTGACGGAGCAACAATTCGGAAACTTGGTCCTGAAAAGCCTGTAAACTAGGAGCGCTCATTTATACATCCACCTCGATATTATGAATTGAGTTCATTATATTCCACTACTTCAGGCGATTTCAACCAATTTCAGGTGTCCGAAGGCGGTCAATTCCATTTGTGAGGTTGATGTAAGTACACGTCAAAGCCTGATGGGGGTGGGCAAAACCGGCAGGATATGGGGATATGGAAATAGGATAAAAAAGCGTCAATAGGCGCACTTTTACAGAAGATAGACTGCATATTTGAGGATGTTTTTCTTGCTATTATCCAATTCATTTGGTTTCACTGAAAACTTTTATCTTAAAAAAGATGGGTCGGCACGATTACGACTTTATAAATTGGACCATACTGGAAAATAGAAGCAAAGATATTTATGTATAAAAAGGAGGTGTGCGGAAGCTCATGGTAAAAAAAGCTATTTTAGCATTTACAGTATTATGCGGAGCATGGGGCGGGTATACGTTATATCATACAATGGAACGGTCTTTCTCAGGGCTCTCGCCTATTTTTGGACAAGGTTTATTTGCAGCGGGAAGCGGAGCCTTCGCGGTGCTTGGAGGATTATTGTTTGGCATGATCGGCGTGCTGTCAGCGGATCGGGTAACGAGATGGCTGCACAGCTTGATCTCTTCGTTCTCCCGGATTCCGATGAATGAGCTGGCTGCGGGTACTGCCGGACTGTTGAGCGGCCTGCTGCTGTCTGTATTGCTGTCACCAGGGTTGTCCTTGCTCGGACAAGCAGGGCAGCTGCTGCAGGTTGGCATTACGCTGTTCGGTGGTTACATCGGGTTTCGCATTGGACTGGAAAAGAAGGATGAACTGGCTTCTCTATGGATGTCGGGCAAGTGGAGTCAAGCTGCTGAGCCTGAGGGCCGGCGCATAGAGGAACATAAAATTTTGGATACGAGTGTCATCATTGACGGGAGAATTGCAGATATTTGCAAGACCGGATTTATCGAAGGAACGATTGTCATTCCTGAGTTTGTTCTTGAGGAGCTTCAGCATATTGCGGATTCCTCAGACCTTCTTAAGCGAAATCGCGGCCGGCGGGGTCTTGATATTTTGAACAAAATCCAGAAAGAGCTGGACGTCAAGGTGCTCATTTATGAAGGGGACTTTGAGGAAATATCCGAAGTCGACAGCAAGCTGGTGAAACTGGCCAAAGTGCTTCAAGGCAAAGTGGTCACGAATGATTTCAACTTGAATAAGGTATGTGAGCTGCAGGGTGTGTCGGTACTGAACATTAATGATCTCGCCAACGCGGTGAAGCCGGTGGTTCTGCCGGGGGAGGAAATTCTGGTACAGATTATCAAGGACGGCAAGGAGCATGGTCAAGGCGTCGCTTATTTGGATGACGGCACGATGATCGTCGTGGAAGGCGGTCGCGAGTACATCGGCACGATGATGGAGGTGCTCGTTACCAGCGTACTGCAAACCTCAGCGGGCCGGATGATCTTCGCGAAACCAAAACTGTTGGAAAAAGCCCAGTAAAGGGGTATGATGGGGATATACATATCCGCTATTCGTCCGTTGGGACGTGTTGGGTGAGACAGGAGTTTGGTGCTTGATGAGTAACTTCGGCGCTGTCATTGTAGCGGCGGGAAAAGGAACGAGGATGGGCACCCGGGAGAGCAAGCAGTACTTGGCTCTAAACGGAAAGCCCATTATCGTTCATACGCTTGAAGCATTCAGCCGGATACCATGGCTGCAGGAAATTGTGCTTGTGACGGGGATAGAGGATGTCCCTCGCTGCGAATCCTGGATTCAGGAATACAGTTTGAACAAGGTGTCCGCTGTAATCCCCGGGGGAAGCGAGAGGCAGCAGTCCGTATACCAGGGCATCAAGCAAATTTCTTCAGAGTGGGTAATGATACATGACGGCGTAAGGCCGTTCGTAACGCAAGAGGAAATTGAAGTCTGCCGCGATGCGGCAATCCGTGAGGGCGCCTCGGTACTTGGGGTCCCCGTGAAGGATACGATTAAACAGGTGAACGGTAAGGGGCTGATTACAGGCACCCCGGACCGTCAAAGTCTGTGGGCCGTCCAGACCCCACAGGCTTTTCGTCTTTCCGACCTGCTGTCTGCACATGAGGCTGCTGCGAAGGATGGGTTTACAGGCACTGACGATGCCATGCTGATGGAGCGAGCAGGACATCCGGTAACCGTAGTGGAGGGGAAATACAGCAATATTAAGATAACCACACCGGAGGATCTGGAATATGCAGCTTTTTTACAGAAACGTAAGGGAGAGGACATGGGATGATTCGAGTAGGACAGGGGTTTGACGTACATCAGCTCGTAGAAGGAAGGCCGTGCATTATCGGAGGCGTCACGATTCCTTATGACAAGGGGCTTCTCGGGCACTCCGACGCCGACGTGCTGCTGCACGCCGTAACGGACGCAATTTTGGGAGCGCTTGGGCTTGGCGACATTGGTCGTCATTTTCCTGATAACGATCCTGCCTTTAAAGACGCCGACAGCCTGAGGCTTTTGGAGCAGGTATGGGTCATGGCGAAGGAACGCGGGTATAGACTTGGTAATATCGATTCTACAATTATTGCGCAGAAGCCGAAGATGGCGCCTTATATTCCGCAGATGGCGGAAGTGATCGCCAAAGCGCTGGATGCCGAGGTGGATCAGGTTAACGTGAAGGCGACCACCACCGAGCAGCTCGGGTTTGCTGGCAGGGGCGAAGGTATCGCCGCGCAATCGGTTGTCTGCCTCGTAAAAGGTATGCTATCATCTTGAAGTATGTGTTCAATAAGGGAGTTTTTTGAGCGAGGAATCTTGAAAGAATAGGGAAGCGGAGGGGTTACAATGACCGGAGAAGTCCGCGTGCGCTATGCACCGAGTCCAACGGGACATTTACATATCGGCAATGCCAGAACGGCATTATTCAATTATTTATTTGCCCGCAAGAACAACGGGAAATTCATTATCCGCATCGAGGATACGGATGTGAAACGCAACGTAGAAGGCGGAGAGCAAAGCCAGCTGAAATACTTGAAGTGGCTGGGCATGGACTGGGATGAGAGCGTGGATGTCGGAGGCGAGTACGGACCTTATCGCCAGACCGAGCGTCTTGATATTTATAAAGAGTATTGGCAGGAACTTCTGGATCGCGGGCTTGCTTACCGCTGCTATTGCACGGAGGAAGAGCTGGAGCAGGAGCGGGAAGAGCAGATGGCTCGCGGCGAAACACCGCGCTATTCCGGGAAGCACCGGGATTTGACGGAAGAGCAGCGCCAAGCGCTTGAGGCCGAAGGCCGGGTGGCCAGCATCCGCTTCCGCGTTCCGGAAGATCGTATCTACACGTTCGATGATATGGTGAAGGGCACGATTTCGTTTAACAGCAAAGAGACGGGCGACTTCGTCATCGTTAAAAAAGACGGCATTCCTACCTACAATTTCGCTGTAGCTTTGGACGATCATCTGATGAAGATCAGCCATGTACTCCGCGGGGAGGATCATATCTCCAATACGCCCCGTCAGCTGATGATCTATGAAGCCTTTGGCTGGGAGCCTCCTCAGTTCGGACATATGACCCTGATCGTGGGCGAGGATCATAAGAAGCTGAGCAAGCGTAATGAATCGATTATTCAGTTCATTGAGCAGTATGACCAGCTTGGCTATTTGCCTGAAGCGCTGTTCAACTTCATCTCGCTGCTTGGCTGGTCTCCGGAAGGGGAAGAGGAAGTGTTCTCCCAAGAGCAGTTGATCTCGATCTTTGATGAGCATCGATTATCCAAGAGCCCGGCGGTATTCGATACAAACAAGCTGGCTCATCTGAACAACACGTATATCAAGAATGCGGATCCGGATCGGATTGCCGATCTAGCCATTCCGCATTTGCAGAAAGCCAGTCGCTTGCCGTCCGAGCTTACGGCCAAGCAAGAGGAATGGGCACGCGCGCTCGTGGCGCTCTATCAGGAGCAGTTGACTGCTGCTTCGGATATCGTGGATCTGTCGGAAGTGTTCTTCCGCACACATCTGGAGCTGGATTCCGAAGGGATTGAAGTGATGGGCGGCGAGCAGGTGCCCGTCGTATTGTCGGCATTCCTTGCGAAGATCGAGCAGTCGGATGAGTTTAACGCTCCGAAGATTGCGGCACTGATCAAGGAAGTCCAGAAGGAGACCGGATTTAAGGGCAAACAGCTCTTTATGCCGATCCGCGTAGCCTTGACGGGACAAACCCATGGCCGGGACCTGAACCAGACGATTTGGCTGCTTGGTAAGGATCGTGTGCTTGACCGTTTGCGTTCTCAGATCAAGGGCGCATAATTCGGGTGCTTCTTCGAATAAACGTTCCTTGTCAGCCCGTATATCATCAGTTATAATTACACCAAACTATAAGTGAAATATTCTTTGATCTAGGTTAGGTAGCAATAACTCATACGGAGAAGCAGCGGAGAGGACGGAATTGTGCTGTAGAAGCGCAGCGTTCGCCTTTGTCTTCCGATTTCCACCTATGTGATATCGTTAAAGAAATCGGAAGGCAACAGCGATCGGAAGCACAATCCGTCAGCGCAGCGTTCTATAGAGCGTTGTTTCCCTCACCTAGATCAACAAATATAAACGTATAAAAGCTACGATCAGGAGAAGTACGCGTAAAACAGGCACGTTCCAGAGAGGACAATCGGCAAAAGACAAGGACCACTTGAATTTGCCGGCTGAGAGTTGTCCCGTCGCCTGCAGCGGAAATGCACCTGTGAGCTGCATGGTTGAAGCGAACACAATCGTTAGATCATGCCGGTCGTCTGCCGTTAATGACATGAAGAGAATCGGTAGAATCCGTCCCTGACGAAGGGAGGAGGCTTGTGCCGGTTCTAAGCAGAGTGGAACCGCGGTCTAGCGCCTCTGCAGCGATAAGCTGCAGGGGCGTTTTTTATTTACAGGAATAACGATGGATGGCAAGTTGCATGCGCGATTGGAAGAGGGGAAAGAGGGAGCGTTCATGTTTAAACAGATGAAATCGGATATTCGGACAGTGTTCGAGAATGACCCGGCTGCCCGGGGACTTTTTGAAGTGGTATTCACCTACTCGGGGCTTCACGCACTGTGGGCGCACCGGGTAGCTCATGCATTATTTAAGCGGCGATGGTATACGCTGGCCCGGTTGATCTCCCAGTTCAGCCGGTTTATGACAGGGATTGAGATTCATCCGGGAGCCCGTATCGGGCATCGGCTGTTCATAGACCATGGGATGGGGGTTGTCATTGGAGAGACCTGTGAGATTGGGGATGACGTGGTGATCTACCAAGGGGTTACGCTTGGTGGAACCGGTAAGGAGAAAGGCAAGCGGCACCCGACCATCGGCAACAACGTGGTCATCGGATCGGGGGCGAAAGTGCTAGGTTCCTTTACGATTGGGGATAACTGTAACATTGGTTCCAATGCAGTCGTACTAAGACCAGTCCCCCAAAACAGCACCGTTGTCGGCAATCCGGGAAAAATTGTGAAACAGAACGGGGAGCGGGTGCGCGACCGGCTGGATCACACGAATCTGCCCGATCCGATTGTGGATATGCTGCGTTCAATGCAGAAGGAAATCGATCAGCTCCGGGCGGAGCTTCATGAGAGCAAACGAAACCAACCTAAAGGCATGGTATCCGAGGTCGTTGTGTCTTCGGCCAAAGAAGAGTAAACCCGTAAGCCGTGAAGGAACAATAAGCGATGGAATGAAAGGATTGAGATGATACCCTATGGCACTTCAAATCTATAACACGTTAACCCGTATGAAAGAAACGTTTGTTGCTCAGGAACCTGGAAAGGTAAAGATCTACGTGTGCGGTCCTACCGTGTACGATTATATCCATATCGGGAATGCCCGTCCGATGATCTTTTTCGATGTAGTTCGAGCTTATTTTGAGAATCAGGGTAATGATGTGAGTTACGTGGTGAACTTTACGGATGTGGATGACAAAATGATCCGGAAAGCGGAGCAAACCGGGACTACCGTTCCGGAGGTCGCGGATAAGTTTATTAACGCCTATTACGAGGATCTGGACGGTCTCGGTATACCGAGAGCGACATTAAATCCGCGGGTAACGGACAATATGGAGAGCATTATTGAATTTATCCAGGAGCTCATTGACCGCGACTTTGCTTATGAGAACGGGGGAGATGTCTTTTACCGGACCCGCAAATTTGACGATTACGGCAAGCTGTCCCAGCAAAATCTCGATGAGCTGCAATTCGGTATCCGGATTGAAGTGGATAAGCGGAAAGAAAACCCGGAGGACTTCGTGCTATGGAAAGCTGCGAAGCCCGGAGAGATCTACTGGAGCAGCCCTTGGGGCGACGGCCGCCCGGGCTGGCATATTGAGTGCTCCGCCATGGCCCGTCGTTATCTCGGGGATACGCTGGATATCCATGGCGGCGGTCAAGACCTGCAGTTTCCGCACCATGAATGCGAAGTGGCGCAGTCCGAGGCGCTGACAGGCAAACCGCTGGCGAACTATTGGATGCACAATGGTTATATCCGCATCAATAACGAGAAAATGTCGAAATCGCTAGGTAATGGTGTATTGGTTAAGGAACTTCGTGAACAATATACAAAAGAAGCTGTTCGCTATTTCATGTTGTCCACCCACTACCGCAACCCGCTGAATTATAGCGATGAGGTGATGGAGCAGGCACAGAACAGCGTGGAACGTCTGGCGAATGCGGCGGCTAATGTCGAGCATCGATTGAGTACCGCGATCGGTTCGAAGGACGATAACGTAAGCCAGGAAGTTGCGGATAAAATATCGGCCGTTCTTGTCGAATTCCATCAGAAAATGCAGGATGATTTCAACACGCCGGATGCCATCACCGCCATGTTCCAATGGGCCAGCGAGGCGAATCAGCTGCTGAAGGAAGCCTCGATTCCTGCAGCTGACTTGCATGAAGTGCTGCGTGCTTTCAACGAAATGAACGGCGTGCTGCGCATCGTAAATACAGGCACGGATGAATTGCTGGATGAGGAGATTGAAGCTCTGATTGCCGAACGTATCGAAGCCCGGAAGAATAAAAACTGGGCGCGAGCGGATGAAATCCGCGACAAGCTGGCGGACGAAGGCATCGTGCTTGAGGATACGGCGCAAGGTATGCGCTGGCGGCGTAAATGAGCGGGCCTGAGCATCATGATCCCGCGGTAGGCTGGTTCGATTTTCCGCCGTCGAAGCCGGCCCGGTTAATCCCGCCCATCGTGCTTGCCTATATCGGAGATGCCATTTATGAGGTGGCGGTGCGGCAGTTTTTGATATCAAGAGCGAATCTCCGCCCCCATCACTTGCACCGGACAGCAACAGGATTTGTGTCGGCGAAGGCACAGAGCCGAATATTGGCTTATCTGGATCCGGAGCTGACGGAAGAAGAACGCGATGTTGTGCGTCAAGGACGCAATGCCAAATCAGGCAGCATCCCCAAAAATGCCGACGTGCTCGAATATCGGCATGCAACGGCATTTGAGACGCTCGTTGGGTATTTATATTATACGG
The DNA here is from genome assembly GCF_052115765.1 of Paenibacillus sp. 2KB_20. Lineage (NCBI taxonomy): Bacteria > Bacillati > Bacillota > Bacilli > Caryophanales > Paenibacillaceae > Paenibacillus > Paenibacillus sp. 2KB_20. The sequence continues at coordinate 26,688 of NZ_JBFRHH010000021.1, forward strand.
GGGAGCAGGATCGTCTCCGCGAGCTCATTGGGAAGAGCATCGAGTTTATTGAGGGGTCTGTTAAATAGACCGTCAGGCAATAGAGATCAACATTGAAACGATACAGCCGGTGTTTCTCAAAGGGGACGCCGGCTGATATGCAGGAGGAGACCTACATGTTGCAAGAAGAGGAAGTAGTAGCTGGTAAGCACTCCGTAACGGAAGCGCTCAAATCAGGACGTACGATCAATAAAATATGGATTGCCGAAAATGCGCAAAAACATCTGACCCTGCCGATCATCGCGGAAGCGAAGAAACTGGGCATTGTCATTCAGCATGTGGACAAACGCAAGCTGGATCAGATGGTTCCAGGGGTACAGCATCAAGGCGTGGTTGCCCAAGCGGCACCGTATGCCTATGTGGAAGTGGAAGATTTGCTGAAGGTTGCGGAGGAAAAGGGCGAACCGCCTTTCTTGCTGCTGCTTGACGAGATCGAGGATCCGCACAATCTGGGCTCGATTCTCCGTACGGCAGACTGCACGGGTGCTCATGGCGTCATACTGCCTAAGCGCAGATCCGCACAAGTAACGGCAACGGTATCCAAAACATCTGCTGGCGCAGTAGAGTATGTACCCGTAGCCAGAGTGACCAATCTGGGCCAAACCATCGATCAGCTCAAGGAAATGGGTGTGTGGGTTGTCGGGACGGTCGTTGATGCTGTTCAGGAATTGTATGACACTGAGGTTTTTGACGGGCCGGTTGCTATCGTTATCGGTAATGAGAGTAAAGGAATGGGGCGTCTGATCCGTGAAAAATGCGATGTGCTTGTGAAACTGCCGATGGCCGGAAAAATCAACTCGCTTAACGCCTCGGTTGCCGCAGGTGTCGTTATGTACGAAGTGCTTCGCCGTCGCCGCCTTCAAGGTTAGCAATGATGGCCGATTGGCGGGATGTGCTGCTGGTCGACGGTTATAATATGATCGGCGGCTGGCCATATCTTGCGAAGCTCGCCAATAGCAGCATGCATGATGCGCGAGACCTGCTGCTGGAGAAATTAGCGGATTACCAGGCGTATTCCGGCCTCAGAGTCGTGGTGATTTTTGACGCATACCGGGTCCCTGGGCTGGGGAAATCCTACACGCAAGGCAAGGTTCAGGTGTTTTTTACTAAGGAAAAAGAAACCGCAGATGAGTGCATTGAACGACTAGTCGGAGAGTTCAGCCACCGCCGGCGAAAAATTTATGTGGCGACCAGCGATTTAATTGAGCAGCATGTGATTTTTGCTCGGGGAGCACTCAGGTTGTCCGCCCGGGAATTGCTAAACGAAGTGGAACAGAGCGAGCGCGAAGTGAAGCAGAAAATAACGAAAGAGCAGACCAAGAGCCGGAATACACTTGACGGGAAGCTGCCGCCGGATGTGAGACAGATGTTCGAGCGCTGGCGAAGGGAATAGAACTGTTTTACACAATAGGGACGAAAGGTCGGCTCATTTGGAGAATGAAAACGGTATATGAATCTACGGAAAAGTTTACATTAAATGTTATTATCGGTCTATTTTAGGTAGAACGTGGTTGACGGTCTAGTAGACATCATATATACTTGTCATATATTTCAAGAGAGTGACGGGCTACCGTGCGTTCCGGGCCGGAGGGATTCTATTGAGTGTGGACCTCAAGGAAGTCATGTTGTCAGGGTATGATGTGATAAGCGATGAAGACATTGTCGAGGCGGTCCGCGAGGGTGATAGCGGGGCGCTGGAGTATTTGATCAATAAATACCGGAATTTTGTACGTGCTAAAGCCCGCTCCTATTTTCTGATTGGTGCTGACCGGGAAGATATTGTCCAGGAAGGCATGATCGGGCTGTACAAGGCAATTCGTGATTTTAAAGGGGATAAGCTGTCTTCGTTCAAGGCCTTTGCCGAGCTCTGCATTACTAGACAGATCATTACGGCAATTAAGACCGCTACGAGACAGAAGCATATTCCGCTCAATTCGTATGTCTCATTGGACAAGCCGATTTATGATGAGGATTCGGACCGTACACTGTTGGATGTCATTTGTGGCACTGCGGTAAGCGATCCGGAGGAACTGATTATTAATCAAGAGGAATTTGTCGGCCTGGAAGACAAGATGTCAGAAATCTTAAGCGATCTGGAACGGAAAGTCCTGATGCTCTATTTGGACGGTCGATCCTATCAAGAGATTGCGGTAGATTTAAGGCGTCATGTAAAATCGATTGACAATGCACTCCAGCGGGTAAAGCGCAAGCTTGAACGTTATCTGGAAGTCAGGGATAATTAATAGCAAGTGTCGGATAAGAAGCAGAAGGCTCAATCAGAGCCTTTTTTTAATTGCCTGATCGCTTTTTAAATCAGGATGGCCGGCGAAGGATCTCCGTATACTTTGTCGCCATTATTTTTAGTTGGCAGACAGGATAGAACGATAATCAAGGATGTCCATTTTCGCAAAAGCAAAATGTGTAATATTTGGTGTTTCATCTGTTGGAAGATTGAACATACTGGATATAGACTAAATGCTATGCAGGATGGACAAAGACTGTGAAACGCCACAGTTTTTTACAGCGAGGTGTTTACAATATTCCGGGGACGAATTCCCTGGTCTAGCTGGCAATGGCATTTATTGCAGCCCACAATCAGAGAGAAAAAGGCTTGAAATGGCGCTACCCTTGTGATAAAGTGTTTTAGGTAGGCCTAAATTCGCGTGTTTTATGAATGGATCGTTGTTACAGTTTTTGGAACAACGGTTTTATTCATCTCGCAGAAATAACCGAGTTTCGATGAGAACAAGGTTGTTTCTACTAGGATCAATATCGATTCTTCTGACAAAGAAGGACGTCTTCGGGAGGTGCACATCATGCGGGTAATTATCACTTTGGCTTGTACAAGCTGCAAACAAAGAAACTACACAACCACCAAAAACAAGCGAAATCACCCCGACCGCATGGAGATGAAGAAATTTTGCAAGTTCTGTAACGAGCAAACTCCTCATCGCGAAACCAGATAGTTTTCTTTTGGAGGTGTAGTCGGCGTGAAACGTGGTTTCAAGTCTCTGTTTTCCTTTTTCTCTGAAAGCTGGGCGGAACTTAAAAAAGTTCGCTGGCCCAATCGTAAAGAACTGACGAACTATACTTTAATTGTTCTCGGCACCATAGTGTTTGTCACGATTTATTTTTGGGTTGTAGACATCGGTATTTCCGCTGTGATCGAAGCGATAATTTAGAAGGGTCCCAGGTGGCTTGATATGGAAAAAAGATGGTACGTAGTTCATACCTACTCTGGGTATGAGAATAAAGTCAAAGCCAATTTGGAAAAACGTGTCGAGTCCATGGGCATGGAGGACAAAATATTCCGCGTTCTTGTTCCGATGGAAGAAGAAATCGTAAACAAAGACGGCAAGAAAAAAACCGTCATGCGTAAAGTTTACCCGGGATATGTCTTGGTCGAAATGATTCAGACCGATGATTCTTGGTATGTTGTCCGCAATACACCAGGAGTGACCGGTTTTGTTGGTTCGACAGGGTCCGGTTCTAAACCGACGCCTTTGCTTCCAGAAGAAGTAGAACAGATTCTGAAGCATATGGGCATGGAAGAGCCGAAACCGAAGATCGAATTCGACATCAAGGAATCCGTTCGTATCAAGGTTGGTCCTTTTGCGAATTTTGTGGGCTCCGTGGAAGAGATTTTGGCTGAAAAGAGCAAGTTGAAAGTTCACGTCAACATGTTTGGACGGGAAACCCCGCTGGAGTTGGATTATACTCAAGTGGAGAAGATTTAATTCTTCAGGTTTCTTGTGGGAGGGCGTGTCAAAGCGTCCGCTACCACTATTGATGCAAGGAGGTGTCAACCATGGCTAAGAAAGTTATCAAGATTGTGAAACTGCAGATTCCTGCAGGTAAAGCGAATCCGGCTCCTCCAGTAGGTCCTGCATTGGGTCAAGCGGGTGTCAACATCATGGCATTCTGTAAAGAATTCAACGCACGTACTGCTGATCAAGCAGGTCTGATCATTCCGGTTGAAATTTCGGTGTTTGAAGATCGTTCCTTTACATTCATCACTAAAACTCCACCGGCTGCTGTTCTGCTTCGCGTGGCTGCTAAGATCGAAAAAGGATCCGGCGAGCCTAACAAGAAGAAAGTGGCTACTGTTAAGCGTGACGCTGTTCGTCAAATCGCTGAAACAAAAATGCCTGACCTGAACGCTGCATCTGTTGAAGCTGCAATGAAGATGGTAGAAGGTACTGCCCGTAGTATGGGTATCACAATCGAAGACTAATTGTCTCTCGATTGAAACCGAACGAGGTTCGGATTATGTGGGAGGAATTTCCGCTAACACCACAAAGGAGGAAAACAAACATGGCTAAACACGGTAAGAAATACGTTGAAGCTGCGAAGCTGATTGACAGCGAAGCAACTTATGAGCCTTTGGAAGCTGTAGAGCTTGTGAAGAAGGCTGCAACTGCCAAATTCGACGAAACTGTTGAAGCGGCTGTACGTTTGGGTGTAGACCCACGTAAACAAGACCAGGCTGTTCGTGGTGTTGTCGTCTTGCCTCACGGCACAGGTAAAACACAACGCGTTCTGGTATTTGCAAAAGGTGAAAAAGCGAAAGAGGCAGAAGCGGCTGGCGCTGATTTTGTTGGCGATCAAGACATGATCAACAAAATTCAACAAGGCTGGTTCGAGTTTGATGTCTGCGTAGCTACACCTGATATGATGAGTGAAGTCGGTAAACTTGGCCGTCTGCTCGGTGGTAAAGGCCTGATGCCTAACCCTAAAGCTGGTACGGTTACATTCGATGTTGCTAAGGCTGTTCAAGAAATCAAAGCCGGTAAAATCGAGTACCGTCTGGACAAAGCAGGTCAAATTCACGCGCCAATCGGTAAAGTGTCTTTCGATGCAGCTCAATTGAATGAGAACCTCAAAGCTCTCATCGATGCATTGAATCGTGCGAAACCAGCTGCTGCTAAAGGTGTTTACCTGAAAGGTATCGCTGTTTCCTCGACTATGGGACCAAGCGCTCGCGTGAACACAACCGTTTACAGATAATATTACCATTGACTTTGGTCAATGAAGTTTGATATTATGTAACAGTTGTGAGTCTTCGAGACTGACCCTTGAAGTTGAATATGCTTACCGTAGACAGTAGGTGCCCTAAGCAGGCTTAATTTCCTACCGAGGTGTTATGATAGAACGTCAACAATTTGTCCGGTTACACCGGCCAAATGATGATTCATCAGGCCTTCGTGATTCTACGGAGGCTTTTTTAGTGCCCGTAGGAAGAGCGGAGAGCTTGGTGCTCTTACGCTACTAATACAACCAGGAGGTGTAATCATTGGCAAACGCAAAAGTGATCCAAGCGAAACAAGAAGCGGTTGATGTCGTTGCTGCTAAACTGCGCGAAAGCGTATCGACAGTAGTTGCTGACTATCGCGGACTGAACGTTGCGCAAGTAACTGAACTTCGTAAACAGCTTCGTGAAGCTGGCGTCGAGTTCCAAGTACTGAAAAACACACTGCTTCGCCGTGCAACTGCGGCAGCAGAGCTGTCTGATCTGGACGAAGTCCTGACTGGTCCAACAGCTGTTGCATTTGGTACCAATGACGCTGTCGCTCCAGCAAAAATCCTTAATGATTTTGCTAAGAAAAACGACGCGTTGAAATTGAAAGGCGGCGTAGTAGAAGGCCGTGTAATCGGAGAGAGCGAAATCAAAGCTCTGGCAGAACTTCCGTCCCGCGAAGGTCTCCTCTCCATGCTCCTCAGCGTGCTTCAAGCTCCAGTGCGCAACTTCGCGCTTGCAGTTAAAGCTGTTGCTGAGAAGGAAGAACAAGGCGCATAAGCTTTGTCTTGCTGAAGCTGTGTAACAACAACTATAAAATCTTAATAATAAATGGAGGTTCAACTTAAATGAGCAAAGAGCAAATCTTGGAAGCAATTAAAGGTATGTCCGTTCTGGAACTGAACGATCTTGTAAAAGCAATCGAAGAAGAATTTGGTGTAACTGCTGCAGCTCCAGTAGCTGTTGTAGGTGGCGCTGGTGCAGCTGAAGCTGCTGAGCAATCCGAATTTGACGTAATCCTGACTAGCGCAGGCGCGTCCAAAATCAACGTAATCAAAGTGGTTCGCGAAATCACAGGTCTTGGCTTGAAAGAAGCAAAAGAACTGGTTGACAACGCTCCAAAACCATTGAAAGAAAAAGTAGCTAAAGAAGAAGCAGAAGCTGTTAAAGCTAAATTGGAAGAAGCAGGCGCATCCGTAGAAGTTAAGTAATTAGCTTCTTGAGATTCACGTCAGCAAGAATCAAACCCCTTGAATATTTGTTCAAGGGGTTTGTTATTGTGGCGGGGAGACCACAAGGTACTGATTCTCCGCAACTAAGGTTATACTGAAATAAGAGCGCTTAAGAGTGAAATATCTTAGGCGGGTAGACTTTGATTCAAGACGGAGGAAATGATGCCGAATCAACATTATTACTCGAATCAGCCGGAAATTGCTCATGACCGTAAGGAGTTAAAGACGGAGCTTCGGGGGCAGACTTTCAACTTTATCAGTGACGCGGGCGTATTCTCTAAGAGTGGCGTGGATTATGGCAGCAAGGTATTAATAGAGGCTATGGATTTTAACCAGCATGCCCAAGTGTTGGATGTAGGCTGTGGATATGGTCCGATCGGTCTGTCGGCGGCAAGAATGGCTGCGCAAGGACATGTGACGATGATCGACATCAATAGCCGCGCTGTCGAATTAGCCAAGGAGAATGCGAAACGTAATGGTATATCCAATGTGACCATCTTGGAGAGCGATTTGTTTGCCGCGGTTCAGGATCAGCAATTTGACGTGGTTCTAACCAATCCGCCGATCCGTGCCGGGAAAGAGACGGTACATGCTATATTCGAAGAATCGTGGAAGCATTTGCGTGAGAATGGGCAACTGTGGGTTGTGATTCAGAAGAAGCAAGGCGCACCTTCAGCGAAAGCGAAACTGGAGAGTTTATTTCATCAGGTTGAGGAAGTAACGAAGGATAAAGGATACCGGATATTCAGAGCGACTAAATCTTCTTAAAATAGTTCGACTAGGCTGTTGACTTGGGTATGCTGGTATGGTATTATTATAAAATGTCAGTATTAGGATGGTCTCTTTGTCTTTAGTTGGCTGAAATGTCAAGACTTAATGTGTGGAAAGATGCATAAAGTCGATCATATTGACGTATAATATGTACATTTTGGGCAAATCTACAGGATATGAGATGATTATCATAACCATGGATAAGCTGCTCTTTTTTCGAAAAGGTATTCGATAAGGGCTTTTCTCTATTTATGGGAGTGTCCTCTGTATGTTCCATTATAGTGTTACAAACAGAGGTTCGCAATGAAATTTTTAAAGTGAGTAGACATGAGGGGTGAGTTTAAGTTGGCAGGACATCTTGTTCAATATGGTCGACGCACTCGGCGAAGTTATGCTCGTATTAACGAGGTGCTCGAAGTTCCGAACCTGATTGAAATCCAACAAAAATCTTATGAATGGTTTTTGGAGGAAGGACTCCGCGAAATGTTCCAGGACATCTCGCCGATTCAGGATTTCACAGGTAATTTGGTACTAGAGTTCATTGACTACAGCCTTGGAGAACCGAAATACACCGTCGATGACGCGAAAGAACGCGACGTTACTTATGCGGCGCCGCTCCGCGTGAAAGTCCGGCTCATTAACAAGGAGACCGGAGAGGTCAAGGAGCAGGAAGTGTTCATGGGAGACTTCCCGTTAATGACGGAAACCGGAACATTCATTATCAATGGTGCCGAACGGGTTATTGTCAGCCAGTTGGTTCGCTCTCCCAGCGTCTATTTCAGCACAAAAGTGGATAAAAACGGTAAGACGACGTACACTGCAACAGTTATCCCTAACCGCGGCGCTTGGCTTGAACTGGAGATGGACGCGAAGGACATTATCTATGTCCGGATCGACCGTACCCGTAAAATCCCTGTAACGGTACTTTTACGTGCACTTGGTTTTGGTACAGATGCCGAGATTTTGGATCTTCTGGGCAATGATGAATATATTCAAAATACGCTGGATAAAGACAACACCGACTCCACGGAAAAAGCGCTCATCGAAATCTATGAACGTCTTCGTCCGGGTGAGCCGCCAACACTAGAGAATGCGAAGAGCCTTCTTGTTGCCCGTTTCTTCGATCCGAAGCGTTATGATTTGGCTAACGTTGGTCGTTACAAGATCAACAAGAAGCTTCATATTAAGAACCGTCTCTTTAATCAACGTTTGGCAGAGAGTTTGATAGACATCGATACGGGTGAGATCATTGCAGAAGCTGGTCAAACCGTAGACCGTCGTCTTTTGGACGAGATCATGCCTTACCTTGAGAAGAGCGTAGGCTTTAAGAATTATCATGTTACCGGCGGTGTGATGGACAGCGAGGATATCCCGCTGCAAACGATCGATGTATTCTCTCCAATCGAGGATGCAAAAGTCGTGAAAGTCATCGCGAACGCAAACATTGATAAATCCGTGAAGCACATTACGCAGGCGGATATCATTTCTTCCATCAGCTACTTCATCAACTTGCTGCATGGAATCGGCAATACGGATGATATCGATCACCTGGGTAACCGTCGTCTGCGTTCTGTAGGCGAATTGCTTCAAAATCAGTTCCGTATCGGTTTGTCCCGGATGGAACGTGTCGTTCGTGAAAGAATGTCGATTCAGGATGCTAATGTGATTACGCCGCAGGCGCTCATCAACATACGTCCGGTTATCGCATCGATTAAAGAGTTCTTCGGTAGCTCCCAGCTGTCCCAGTTCATGGATCAGACCAACCCGCTTGCGGAACTGACGCATAAACGTCGTCTGTCTGCTCTCGGACCCGGCGGTTTGACGCGTGAGCGTGCGGGCTTTGAAGTGCGGGACGTTCACCACAGTCACTATGGCCGTATGTGTCCGATAGAGACGCCGGAGGGACCGAACATCGGTCTGATCAACTCCTTGTCGACGTTTGCGCGCATCAACGAATATGGCTTCATTGAAGCTCCGTATCGTTGGGTGGATCCGAAGACCGGTAAAGTAACGGACCAAATCGATTACCTGACTGCAGACGAAGAGGATAACTATATCGTTGCCCAGGCGAACGCCGAGCTCAACGAAGATGGTACCTTCACTGACGAAATGGTTATCGTCCGTTATAACAAACAATCCGATAACATCCTTCCTATGCCGAGCGACCGTGTAGACTACATGGACGTTTCGCCGAAGCAGGTAGTGTCGGTAGCGACGGCGCTCATTCCGTTCCTTGAGAACGATGACTCCAACCGCGCGCTGATGGGATCCAACATGCAGCGGCAGGCTGTTCCACTTCTTATTCCTAAAGCTCCACTGGTCGGAACTGGAATGGAACACAAGTCTGCAAAAGACTCCGGTGTATGTATTGTGTCCAAACATGACGGGATTATTGAACGTTCATCCGCTAATGAAATCTGGGTCCGCCGTGTGGAAAATGTCGACGGACAAGAAGTCAAAGGCGATCTTATTAAACATAAATTACACAAATTTATGCGTTCGAACCAAGGAACATGCATCAATCAGCGTCCAATCGTTAAACGCGGCGATGTCATCAAAAAAGGTGATATTCTCGCAGACGGTCCATCTACGGAGATGGGCGAATTGGCACTGGGCCGCAACGTCGTTGTGGCGTTCATGACTTGGGAAGGTTACAACTACGAGGATGCGATTCTTCTCTCCGAGAAACTGGTCAAAGAGGACGTGTACACTTCGATTCATATCGAGGAGTACGAATCCGAAGCTCGTGACACGAAGCTCGGACCAGAAGAAATTACGCGTGATATTCCTAACGTAGGGGAAGAAGCACTGAAGAACCTTGACGAGCGCGGAATTATCCGCATCGGTGCCGAAATCAGCGCCGGAGACATCCTCGTGGGTAAGGTAACGCCTAAGGGTGTAACCGAACTGACGGCGGAAGAGCGTCTCCTGCATGCGATCTTTGGTGAGAAGGCTCGCGAAGTGCGCGATACCTCGCTGCGCGTTCCTCACGGTAGTGACGGGATCATTGTGGATGTGAAGGTGTTTACACGTGAGAACGGTGACGAATTGCCGCCGGGCGTTAACCAACTGGTTCGCGTTTACATCGCACAGAAACGTAAAATCTCCGAAGGTGACAAAATGGCCGGACGTCACGGTAACAAAGGTGTCGTTGCCCGTATTTTGCCTGAAGAAGATATGCCGTTCCTGCCAGATGGCACACCGGTTCAAGTTGTGTTGAACCCTCTAGGGGTTCCATCACGGATGAACATCGGTCAGGTGCTCGAGGTTCACTTGGGTATGGCCGCGCTCCAGCTCGGCATTCACGTGGCTTCACCGGTATTTGACGGCGCAAGCGAGTATGACGTGTTTGATACGATGGAAGAAGCAGGCATGCAGCGCAATGGTAAGACCGTATTGTACGACGGACGGACGGGTGAACGTTTTGAACGTGAAGTTACCGTCGGCGTCATGCATATGATCAAACTCGCGCACATGGTTGATGATAAAATTCACGCCCGTTCTACGGGACCATACTCACTCGTTACACAGCAGCCGCTGGGTGGTAAAGCTCAGTTCGGTGGACAGCGCTTCGGTGAGATGGAAGTATGGGCACTTGAAGCTTACGGTGCTGCCTATACCCTGCAAGAAATTCTTACCGTCAAGTCGGATGACGTGGTCGGCCGGGTGAAAACCTACGAATCCATCGTCAAGGGCGAGAACGTTCCGGAACCGGGTGTTCCTGAATCGTTCAAGGTATTGATTAAAGAGCTTCAGTCTCTCGGTATGGATGTCAAAATCCTGAGCGAGAATGAAGAGGAAATCGAGATGAAAGAACTCGATGACGAAGACGATGCTCAAGGTGATAAACTGAGCCTTAACTTGGAAGGCACTGAAGTCGGAGTGGAATAACGGTCAATCATTCACCCCCGTCGGCTTATAGGTCGGCGGTGGTGTTATGGTCGTATAGCACATAAATAGGACTAGGTTGAGGAGGGTTGCTCCTTGTTGGACGTTAACAATTTTGAGTACATGAAAATCGGTCTTGCTTCACCGGAAAAAATTCGCTCTTGGTCTCGCGGAGAGGTGAAGAAGCCGGAAACGATTAACTACCGTACATTGAAGCCGGAGAAAGAAGGCCTGTTCTGTGAGCGGATTTTCGGTCCGCAGAAGGACTGGGAATGTCATTGCGGTAAGTATAAGCGTGTCCGTTATAAGGGAGTAGTCTGCGATCGCTGTGGCGTTGAAGTAACACGCGCTAAAGTCCGTCGTGAACGGATGGGCCATATCGAGCTTGCGGCTCCTGTATCGCATATTTGGTATTTCAAAGGGATTCCAAGCCGTATGGGTCTGGCTCTGGATATGTCCCCAAGATCTCTTGAAGAGATCATTTACTTCGCATCTTATGTTGTAACCGATCCAGGAGATACACCGCTGGAGAAGAAGCAGCTGTTGTCCGAGAAGGAATACCGCAGCTACCGTGAAAAGTACGGCTACGGATTCCAAGCAGGCATGGGTGCTGAAGCGGTTAAGAAGCTTCTTCAAGACATCGATGTTGACAAAGAGCTTGAGTTCCTTAAAGAAGAACTGCGCACTGCACAGGGTCAACGCCGCAACCGGGCCATCAAACGCCTGGAAGTGATTGAGGCGTTCCGTAACTCCGGCAACAATCCGGAGTGGATGATCATGGATGTGCTGCCCGTCATTCCACCGGAGCTTCGTCCGATGGTTCAACTTGATGGTGGACGCTTTGCGACCTCCGACTTGAACGATCTGTACCGTCGCGTTATTAACCGGAACAACCGTCTGAAAAGATTGCTGGATCTCGGTGCGCCGGATATTATCGTACAGAACGAGAAGCGCATGCTGCAGGAAGCTGTCGATGCACTGATCGATAACGGCCGTCGCGGTCGTCCGGTCACAGGTCCTGGTAACCGTCCGCTTAAATCCCTCAGCCACATGCTGAAAGGTAAACAAGGACGTTTCCGTCAGAACTTGCTCGGTAAACGGGTTGACTATTCTGGTCGTTCCGTTATCGTTGTAGGTCCTTACCTGAAAATGTACCAATGCGGTCTGCCTAAGAAAATGGCGCTTGAGCTCTTCAAGCCGTTCGTTATGAAAGAATTGGTCAACAAAGGCCTTGCACATAATATCAAGAGTGCGAAGCGCAAAGTAGAACGTGTAAGTCCAGAAGTATGGGATGTGCTCGAAGAGGTTATTAAAGAGCATCCGGTTCTTCTGAACCGTGCACCGACGCTTCACAGACTCGGTATCCAAGCATTTGAACCGATTCTGGTTGAGGGCCATGCGATCCGTCTTCATCCGCTCGTATGTACAGCATATAACGCTGACTTTGACGGTGACCAAATGGCGGTTCACGTTCCTTTGTCTGCCGAAGCTCAAGCTGAAGCGCGTCTTTTGATGCTGGCATCGGGTAACATTCTGAACCCGAAAGACGGTAAGCCAGTTGTTACGCCTTCTCAGGATATGGTACTGGGTTCCTTCTATCTCACGATGGATAACAAGGAAGAGAAAGGTACCGGCATGATTCTGGGCAGCGTGAACGAAGCGGTTTCCGCTTATCAGCGTGAAGCAGCTGGTCTGCATGCACGCGTAGCGATTCCGGTTAAAGCCCTGGGCAAAACATGCTTTACGGAAAAACAGCAGAATGCGATGTTGGTTACGACGATCGGCCGGATTATCTTTAACGAGATTTTCCCTGCCAGCTTCCCTTATATCAATGAAGCGACTCGTACGAACCTGCTGCAAGGTACGCCTGAGAAGTATTTCGTATATGAGAAGGGTGCAGATATTCAAAAAGTGATTCAAGAACTGCCAATCAGCGGTGCTGTTGGTAAGGAATATCTGGGTTCCATCATTGCACGCTGCTTTGAAACGTACCATACAACCGAAACCTCTGTGATTTTGGATAAAATCAAGCAGATCGGTTTCACATACTCTACTCGTGCAGGCGTAACCGTTGCGGTATCCGACGTTATCGTACCTGACGAGAAGAATGAAATTCTGAAAGAGTCCGACGAGAAGGTTAAAGTGGTAACGAACCAATATCGCCGCGGCTTGATTACGAATGAAGAGCGTTATGACCGTGTAATCGACATCTGGTCCAAGACCAAGGATGATATTACGGAAGTACTCATGAAATCGATGGATCGCTTTAACTCCATCATGCTCATGGTGGATTCCAAAGCGCGGGGTAACAAATCGCAGATCACTCAGCTCGGTGGTATGCGGGGTCTGATGGCGAACCCGTCGGGTCGTATCATCGAACTCCCAATCAAATCGAACTTCCGTGAAGGACTGACGGTACTCGAGTACTTCCTGTCCACGCACGGTGCGCGTAAAGGTCTTGCCGATACAGCGCTTCGTACCGCTGACTCCGGTTACTTGACTCGTCGACTTGTTGACGTGGCCCAGGATGTTATCGTTCGCGAAGATGAGTGCAGCACGGATAAAGGCTTTACCGTTAGCCGTATTCAGGACGGTAAAGAAGTTATCGAGGATCTCTATGATCGTATCGAGGGACGTTATGCATTTGAGACCGTTCGTCATCCGGAAACGAAAGAGATCATCGTGAATCGCAACGAATTGATTGACTCCGACAAAGCTGAGGAAATCGTAGCAGCTGGTGTTGAGAAGCTGCAAATTCGTTCCATCTTGAGCTGCCGTGCACGTTATGGCGTCTGCAAAAAATGTTACGGTCGTAACCTGGCTACTGGTAAGCATGTTGAGATTGGTGAAGCGGTTGGTATTATCGCAGCTCAATCCATCGGCGAACCGGGAACACAGCTCACGATGCGTACGTTCCACACAGGCGGCGTTGCCGGTGATGATATTACACAAGGTCTTCCGCGTATCCAGGAGCTCTTTGAAGCCCGAAATCCTAAAGGTCAAGCGACCATTAGTGAGATTGATGGTGTGGTTAAAGAAATCCGCGAAACGAAGGACCGTCGTGAAATCGAAATTCAAGGTGAAGCTGAAACTAAGGTTTACGCAGTTACCTACGGTTCCCGTCTGCGCGTAAGCGAAGGCAAGCACATTGAAGCCGGGGATGAACTGACCGATGGTTCCATTGATCCGAAGGAAATGCTTCGCATCAAAGGTATCCGTGGTGTGCAGAACTACATCCTTCAGGAAGTACAACGCGTATACCGTAACCAAGGCGTAGAAATTAACGATAAGCACGTTGAAGTTATGATCAGACAGATGCTGCGTAAATTCCGTATCGTGGATGCGGGAGATACGAACCTGTTGCCTGGCTCCTTCGTGGATATGCATGAATACGAGACAGCCAATAAAGACGCTATTCTCTCCGGGAAAGAACCAGCGGTTGCCAAACCGATTCTCCTCGGGATTACAAAAGCATCTCTCGAAACCGATTCGTTCTTGTCAGCGGCCTCCTTCCAGGAGACAACTCGCGTGTTGACTGACGCTGCAATCAAAGGTAAAGTCGATCAACTGCTTGGTCTGAAAGAGAATGTTATCATTGGTAAACTGATCCCTGCGGGAACGGGTATGAACCGTTATCGCAGCGTGAAGTTCGCGGGACAAAACGATGTGAATGACGAAAGTCAGGAACTCGAAACAGCTTCTATAGATTAAGAGACAGTCAGGTGACGGGGAGATTTTCGCGTCGTAAGATGCTGAATTTCTCCGTCCCAATGTTTCTTTTTCCTGATTTAATAGCTTGACATCGCTTAGGGCAGATGCTAATATAGCAAAGGTGCGTGAATAGTTTCTTTGTTCCCTGTTCTTTTGGAGGAATGACTTGTGTCTAATGATAAAGGATTACAGGATGCACACATCAAGATTGGCACCAAACAAACGATGAAGGCCGTTGAATCCGGTTTGGCTGCAGAGGTTTATGTGGCTGAAGATTGCGACCAGCGTTTGATTTCAAAAGTCGTATCCGAGTGTGATAAGAATGGTGTGCATATCAACTATGTACCCACGATGATAGAGCTTGGAGAAGCATGCGGTATTGAAGTTGGTGCAGCTATGGTAGCTGTCTTGAAATCATGATTTGAGAAATCGTTTTTGTTGGAGAAGGCGTTACTTCTCTCGGCAAAAACTTTTCATTTGTCCTTTTATGAACCGCCTGGGTCTGTGGACTTAAACGGGGTTGTAATTAGGATGATAAATACGGGAAGGGGGTGGCTAGCATGCCAACAATTAACCAACTGGTTCGCAAGGGCCGTCAAGCTAAAGTTTACAAATCGAAATCTCCAGCTCTTCAAAAAGGTTTTAACGCTTTGAAACGTGAGGAGACCGACTTGAGTGCTCCGCAAAAACGCGGTGTATGCACTCGTGTAGGCACAATGACGCCGAAAAAACCGAACTCCGCACTTCGTAAATATGCTCGTGTTCGCTTGACGAACCGCATTGAGGTGACGGCTTACATTCCGGGTATCGGACATAACTTGCAAGAGCACAGTGTTGTATTGGTTCGCGGTGGACGGGTAAAAGACCTTCCGGGTGTACGTTACCATATCGTTCGCGGCGCACTTGATACCGCTGGTGTAAACAACCGGATGCAAGCTCGTTCCAAATACGGCACGAAGCGTCCTAAAGCAAAAAGCTAATTGATGCTCATGTTTTCGTAACATGACTCATGACTGAAGAAAGGGGGATATCCATGCCACGCAAAGGTCCAGTAACTAAAAGAGACGTGCTGCCAGATCCAGTGTATAACAGCAAGCTGGTAACTCGTCTGATCAACCGCATCATGTTGGATGGTAAAAGAGGTGTTGCTCAAAGCATCCTTTACAATTCGTTCAACATCATCAAGGAACGTACTGGTAATGATCCGATGGAAGTGTTTGAAGCAGCTATCAAGAACATCATGCCAGTATTGGAAGTTAAAGCTCGTCGTGTCGGTGGTGCTAACTACCAGGTTCCAATCGAAGTTAAACCAGAGAGACGTACATCCCTTGGATTACGTTGGCTCGTAAACTACTCCCGCAACCGCGGCGAGAAAACCATGGAAGAGCGTTTGGCGGCTGAGATCATCGATGCTTCCAACAACACAGGCGCTTCCGTTAAGAAACGCGAAGATACACACAAAATGGCTGAAGCGAACAAAGCGTTTGCTCACTACCGTTGGTAGGATTCAGCAACTAATTTTACACTTTAATTTTGAAGGGAGACTATTCGCATGGCGACAAGAGAGTTCTCCTTGAAAAATACACGTAATATCGGGATCATGGCGCATATTGATGCTGGTAAAACGACCACAACAGAGCGGATTTTGTTCTACACAGGCCGTACTCATAAAATCGGTGAAACCCATGAGGGTTCCGCTACTATGGACTGGATGGAGCAAGAGCAGGAGCGCGGAATTACCATTACTTCCGCCGCGACTACCGCTTCTTGGAAGGGTCACCGCGTTAATATTATCGACACCCCGGGGCACGTTGACTTCACAGTAGAAGTTGAACGTTCCCTTCGTGTATTGGATGGGGCAGTAGGTGTATTCAGTGCGAAAGAGGGCGTAGAACCTCAGTCGGAGACGGTTTGGAGACAAGCAGACCGTTACGGTGTACCGCGGATCGCATACGTAAACAAAATGGATATTATCGGTGCCGACTACTTGAACGTAGTTAAAGATATGAGAGAGCGTCTGCAAGCGAACGCGGTAGCGATTCAGCTTCCGATCGGTGCAGAGAATGATTTCATTGGCATCATCGATGTTATCGAGGAAAAAGCCTTTATGTATAAGGATGACCTTGGTCAAAACATCGAAGAAACCGAAATTCCAGCAGAATTCAAGGATCAAGTGGAAGAGCTACGCAACGAGCTTGTTGAGAAGGTAGCAGAACTTGACGAAGACTTGACAATGAAATATCTTGAAGGTGAAGAAATCACCATAGCTGAGTTGAAAGCTGCTCTGCGTAAAGGTGTTGTCGAAGTTAAGATCTTCCCAGTTATCTGTGGATCTTCTTACCGTAACAAAGGCGTTCAGTTGATGCTTGATGCCGTAATCGATTATTTGCCGGCTCCAACTGATGTTCCAGACATCAAGGGTACCCATGAAGATGGAACTGAAGCTATCCGGCATTCTTCCGATGAAGAGCCGTTCTCGGCTTTGGCATTCAAAATCGCTACGGACCCTTATGTTGGTAAGCTGACATTCTTCCGCGTATATTCCGGTGTACTGCAATCCGGCTCTTACGTACTGAATGCAACTAAAGGCAAACGTGAGCGCATTGGTCGTATCCTTCAAATGCATGCGAACAGCCGTCAAGAAATTTCCGAAGTATTCGCCGGAGATATCGCAGCTGCCGTAGGTTTGAAAGATACGGGTACAGGTGATACACTATGTGATGAGAAGGACCCGGTTATCTTGGAGTCCATGAACTTCCCTGATCCGGTTATCGAAATCGCAGTTGAGCCTAAAACAAAAGCTGACCAAGATAAATTGGGTGTAGCTCTCGGTAAGTTGACTGAAGAGGATCCAACTCTTCGTGCACATACCGATGAAGAAACAGGCCAAACGATCCTGGCAGGTATGGGTGAGCTTCACTTGGACATTATCATCGACCGTATGCGTCGTGAGTTCAAAGTAGAAACCAACGTGGGTAAACCACAGGTAGCTTACCGCGAAACATTCCGTCAACCAGCTCGCGTTGAAGGTAAATTCGTTCGTCAGTCCGGTGGTCGTGGTCAATACGGTCACGTATGGGTTGAGTTCGAACCTCTGGAAGCAGGTAGCGGTAATCAATTCGAGAGCAAGGTTGTCGGTGGTTCTGTACCAAGAGAATACATTGGTCCAGCTCAACAAGGTATTGAAGAGCAAATGAAGAACGGTGTACTCGCCGGCTTCCCGCTTGTTGACGTTAAAGCAACCATCGTCGACGGTTCATACCATGATGTTGACTCCAATGAAATGGCGTTTAAAATCGCCGGTTCCATGGCTTTGAAAGCAGCTAAAGACAAGTGTAAGCCTGTCCTGCTCGAGCCTATTATGAAAGTTGAAGTTACCGTGCCTGAGGAATACATGGGCGACGTAATGGGTATGCTGAACTCCCGCCGTGGACGTATCGAAGGTATGGACTCCCGTGGTGGTACTCAAATTATCCGTGCGAAAGTACCTCTTTCCGAAATGTTCGGTTACTCCACTACCCTTCGCTCCGGTACACAAGGACGCGGTGTGTTCTCCATGGAAATCTCCCACTACGAAGAAGTTCCTAAAAATATCTCCGATGAAATTGTGTCCAAGATCAAA
Organism: Paenibacillus sp. 2KB_20; assembly: GCF_052115765.1. Taxonomy (NCBI): domain Bacteria; kingdom Bacillati; phylum Bacillota; class Bacilli; order Caryophanales; family Paenibacillaceae; genus Paenibacillus; species Paenibacillus sp. 2KB_20. Next base: position 44,968 of record NZ_JBFRHH010000021.1, read on the forward strand.
GGCGGAGAGTAATAACGTTTTACCTGCTGGATAGGAGGCGGGATCAACATCCCGTTAACTCCGCTTCCGGCCCAACATATATATCCCCTTAAGGAGGAATTGTTCAAATGGCAAAGGCTAAATACGAACGTACGAAACCCCATGTTAACATCGGTACTATCGGTCACGTTGACCATGGTAAAACAACTTTGACAGCTGCAATCACATCTGTATTGTCCAAAACTTACGGTGGTGCTGCAATGTCTTTCGATCAAATCGACAAAGCTCCAGAAGAGCGCGAACGCGGTATCACAATCTCTACTTCCCACGTAGAGTATGAAACTGACGCTCGTCACTATGCACACGTTGACTGCCCAGGTCACGCTGACTATGTTAAAAACATGATCACTGGTGCAGCTCAAATGGACGGAGCAATTCTGGTTGTATCCGCAGCTGACGGCCCAATGCCGCAAACTCGCGAGCACATCCTGTTGTCCCGCCAAGTAGGCGTTCCTTACATCGTTGTATTCTTGAACAAATGCGACATGGTTGAAGACGAAGAGCTCTTGGAATTGGTTGAGATGGAAGTTCGCGACCTGCTGAACGAGTATGACTTCCCAGGCGACGACACTCCGATCACTCGTGGTTCCGCTCGTGAAGCTCTGCAAAACCCAGATGGCGAATGGGCACAAAAAATCGTTGAAATGTTCAAAACAATCGACGAGTACATCCCATTGCCTGAGCGCGACACTGACAAGCCTTTCTTGATGCCTGTCGAGGACGTATTCTCCATCACTGGTCGTGGTACCGTTGCTACAGGTCGTGTAGAGCGTGGTACGATCAAAGTTGGTGACGAGATCGAAATCGTTGGTATTGCTGAAGAAACTAAGAAATCCGTTGTTACGGGCGTTGAGATGTTCCGTAAATTGCTGGATTCCGCACAAGCTGGTGACAACATCGGTGCATTGCTTCGTGGTGTTGAGCGTACTCAAATCGAGCGCGGTCAAGTACTTGCTAAGCCTGCTTCCGTTAAACCACACACAGAGTTCACAGCTCAAGTATACGTACTGAGCAAAGAAGAAGGCGGACGTCATAAGCCTTTCTTCACTGGCTACCGTCCACAGTTCTACTTCCGTACTACGGACGTAACTGGTGTGATCAACTTGCCAGAGGGTTCTGAAATGGTTATGCCTGGTGATAACATCACTGTAACGGTTAACCTGATCAACCCAATCGCGATTGAAGAAGGAACTAAGTTCTCCATTCGTGAAGGCGGCCGTACCGTAGGTGCTGGTTCCGTTGCTTCCATCATTAAATAATTAAGGCTTACAAATAGCCTTGAATATAGCAACAGTATATTGTAACGAGCAACAATGTGATGTCCTGATAAAAGAGTCTGATCCTTTGGATCAGGCTCTTTTCTTTAGGGATCAGCCCAATAATCTGATTACATTCTCTGATGGATATCAGTTATTTAATTCGAAACTTTCTATTATATAGAATAGAGAGTGCGTTACAATATGATATGCGAAAAGCGATGAAATCTATTAGCCAAGTTCTGCAACCTTCGGTTAAAGATGTAAATACATATTAATTATGAATTAGTGCTTGCAATACGCCTATCTTTTATATATAATAGTGAATGTTGTTCTGCGACGTTGCGATGATGTGAGAGGTTACCGACACACCCGGCCCCTTTGCCATGAGGTGGGTGGTTGGAAAATTTTCGCGGAGTATGTCCGATACCAAATTGGGCGATAGAAGGAGGGAATAAAATGGCAAAGCAAAAAATTCGTATTCGCTTGAAAGCATACGACCACAGAGTTCTTGATCAATCCGCTGAGAAAATTGTTGAGACAGCAAAACGTTCGGGTGCTGGTGTATCCGGTCCGATCCCGCTTCCAACTGAGAAACAAATAATTACCATTCTCCGTGCGGTGCACAAGTATAAGGATTCTCGGGAACAGTTCGAAATGCGTACACATAAACGCTTGATCGACATCGTGAACCCGACTCCACAAACTGTGGATGCCTTGATGCGCTTGGACCTGCCGTCCGGTGTAGATATCGAAATCAAACTGTAAGCATTGCATAATGAATTAGAGAAGAGAAAAGAGGTGTCAACATGAAAGGTATCTTAGGTAGAAAGCTCGGAATGACTCAAGTGTTTACCCCTGAGGGTGTTGTAATTCCTGTAACGGTTATCGAAGCAGGTCCTTGTGTTGTTCTTCAAAAGAAAGATCTGGAAAACGACGGATACGAAGCGATTCAAGTCGGTTTCTCTGATAAGAAAGAGAACAGATCTAACAAACCAGAAGCAGGCCATGCGAAAAAAGCAAACACTGCGCCTAAGCGCTACGTTCGCGAAATTCGCGGTGTTGACCTCGCGAGTGTCGAGGTTGGACAAGAGCTGAAGGCTGATGTCTTCGCAGAAGGCGAATTTGTTGACGTAACGGGTATTTCCAAAGGTAAAGGTTTCCAAGGTGTAATCAAACGTTGGGGCCAAAGCCGCGGACCAATGTCTCACGGTTCCCGTTATCACCGTAGACCAGGTTCCATGGGTTCGATCCAGGCAAACCGTGTTCCTAAAGGAAAACGCCTGCCAGGTCACATGGGCAATGAGACAGTTACGATTCAAAAGCTCGAGGTTGTCAAAGTCGACACAGAGCGTAACGTAATCCTTGTTAAAGGCTCCATTCCTGGACCTAAAAAAGGTTTCGTTCAAATCAAAGAAACGGTGAAGAAATAATCGCCTAAAGAAAGGAGGAACAAAGAATGCCTAAAGTAGCACTTTATAATGTCAGCGGTAGCCAAGTTGGCGAAGTAGAATTGAATGAAGCTGTGTTTGGCATCGAGCCGAACGTACACGTACTGCACAGTGCAGTATTGTTGCAGCGCGCTTCCCTTCGTCGTGGTACCCACAAAGTAAAAGGACGTTCTGAAGTACGCGGCGGCGGACGTAAGCCTTGGAAACAAAAAGGTACTGGCCGTGCTCGTCAAGGTTCGATCCGTTCTCCACAATGGAAAGGCGGCGGTGTGGTATTTGGACCAACTCCGCGCAGCTACACGTTTAAACTTCCTAAGAAAGTTCGTCGTTTGGCTATCAAATCCGCATTGTCTTCCAAAGTGATTGACAACGCAATTATCGTATTGGATCAATTGACGCTGAATACGCCGAAAACGAAAGAGTTTGCTAACATCCTTAGCAACCTGAAAATAGGCCGTAAAGCTCTGATCGTTGCTCCAAGCTATGATGATAATGTAGCCCTTTCCGCACGTAATATTCCTGGTGTGAAATTCGTAGCGGCTGACGGCATTAATGTTCTTGACGTAATGTCGTACGATCAACTGATCATTACGAAGGAAGCAGTTCAGAAGGTAGAGGAGGTGCTCGCGTAATGAAAGACCCACGCGATATAATCAAGCGCCCGGTGATCACGGAACGTACGGCTGACTACATGGCAGAGCTGAAATATGCTTTTGAAGTGGATATCCGCGCTAACAAGACCGAGATCAAGCAAGCTGTCGAATCTATTTTTAAAGTTAAAGTATCGAACGTGAATACGATGCGTGTCCCTGCTAAACCAAAGCGTTATGGCCGTTATTCCGGTTACACAACCGAATGGAAAAAGGCGATCGTGACTTTGGCTCCAGACAGCAAACCGCTCGAGTTCTTTGAATCGGTTGAATAAGAATTTCTTAAGTAAGGAGGGAAAATTCAGTGCCTATTAAAAAGTATAAACCGACATCCCCGGCTCGACGCAACATGTCCGTGTCGACTTTCGAAGAAATCACCACGAATCAGCCGGAGAAATCGTTGCTGGCTCCGCTGAGCAAAACAGCTGGCCGTAACAACCAAGGTAAAATTACAGTTCGTCACCATGGCGGCGGACACAAGCGTAAATACCGTATCATCGACTTCAAACGGAATAAAGACGGCATTCCAGGTCGCGTTGCTACAATCGAATACGACCCGAACCGTACTTCCAACATCGCTCTGATTCACTATGTAGATGGTGAAAAGCGTTATATCATCGCTCCTAAAGGTCTGAAAGTTGGAGACCAAGTAGTATCTGGAGTAGGTGCTGACATCAAGATTGGTAACTCACTTCCACTGGAAAACATTCCAGTAGGTACCGTTATCCACAACATCGAATTGAAACCAGGTAAAGGCGGACAATTGGTTCGTGCTGCTGGTACAGAAGCTCAACTTCTCGGTAAAGAAGATAAGTACGTAACTGTTCGTCTTTCTTCCGGTGAAGTTCGCCGCATCCTGAAAGTTTGCCGTGCAACCATCGGTTCTGTGGGTAACCAAGACCATGAGTTGATCAAAATCGGTAAAGCTGGTCGTAGCCGCTGGCTTGGACAACGTCCTGAAGTACGTGGTGTGGTAATGAACCCTAACGATCACCCTCACGGTGGTGGTGAAGGCCGCGCTCCAATCGGACGTAAATCGCCTATGTCTCCATGGGGTAAACCAACCCTTGGTTACAAAACACGTAAAAAAGGTAAAGCTTCTGACAAATATATCGTTCGCCGCCGCACGAAGTAATGCGCGATTGTGCATAGCTTCGTGACAGGCTCGAAGGTAACGAGACAATTTGGTGAAGGGAGGATTTCAATATGAGCCGTAGTTTGAAAAAAGGACCTTTTATTGACGGATATCTGCTCAAAAAAGTGGAGGACATGAACAGCGCAAGCAAAAAGGCTGTGATCAAAACCTGGTCCCGCCGCTCCACTATTTTCCCGCAATTTATCGGTCACACGTTCGGAGTATACGATGGCCGTAAACATGTACCTGTATATGTAACAGAGGACATGGTAGGACACAAGTTGGGTGAGTTCGCTCCAACTCGTACTTACAAAGGTCATGAAGATGATAAGAAAACAAGAAGATAATTAATGAAGCTCTTTGTTTGAGAGGAGGTTAAACATATGGAAGCAAAAGCACATGCTAGATCGATTCGTATTGCTCCTCGTAAAGCTCAACTCGTTGTTGACTTGATCCGCGGTAAGCAAGTGGGCGAAGCGATCGCAATTCTTCGTCACACTCCGAAAGCTGCATCTCCGGTTGTTGAGAAGCTTTTGAACTCGGCTATCGCAAACGCTGAGCATAACTACTCTTTGGATGTAACTAAATTGGTTGTGACGCAAGCTTATGTCAACCAGGGACCGACTATGAAACGTTTCCGCCCGCGTGCGATGGGACGTGCAAGCCGGATCAATAAACGCACCAGCCACATTACTTTGGTGGTAGCTGAAAAATAAGGAGGGAAAACGTGTGGGCCAAAAGGTAAATCCAGTAGGACTCCGTATCGGTATTATCCGTGATTGGGAATCCAAATGGTATGCAGGCAAAGACTTCGGTGATCTTTTGCTGGAAGACGTGAAAATCCGTGAATACCTGAAAAATAAATTGAAAGACTCCGCTGTATCTCGTATCGAAATCGAGAGAGCGGCTAATCGTGTGAACGTGACGATCCACACTGCGAAGCCTGGTATGGTTATCGGTAAAGGTGGTTCCGAAGTAGAAGTACTGCGCGGACAAGTGACTAAAATTGCCGGCGGTAAAAAAGTTCACATCAACATTTCTGAAATTAAAAACCCTGAGCTGGACGCTATTCTTGTTGCTGAAAGCATTGCACAACAGTTGGAACGTCGTGTGTCTTTCCGTCGTGCACTGAAACAAGCGATTCAAAGAACTATGCGCTCTGGAGCTAAAGGGATTAAAACATCGGTCAGCGGACGTCTTGGCGGAGCCGAGATTGCTCGTACGGAAGGCTACAGTGAAGGAACTGTTCCACTTCATACGCTTCGTGCAGACATCGACTATGGTACAGCAGAAGCGCATACGACTTACGGCCGTATCGGCGTGAAAGTATGGATCTATCGTGGAGAGGTTCTTCCTACGGCTAAGAAACAAGCTGCTCAGGAAGGAGGCAACTAATCATGTTGGTACCAAAACGTGTAAAACACCGCAAACAACAGCGCGGCCATATGAGAGGTCAAGCTAAAGGCGGTACTGAACTGAACTTCGGCGAATTCGGTCTGCAAGCTACAGAACCAGGCTGGATCACGAACCGTCAGATCGAAGCTGCTCGTATCGCGATGACTCGTTACATTCGTCGTGGCGGTAAAGTATGGATCAAGATTTTCCCAGATAAGCCGATTACTCAAAAGCCTCTCGAAGTGCGGATGGGTAGCGGTAAAGGTAACGTAGAGAAATGGGTTGCCGTTGTAAAACCAGGCAAGATCATGTTTGAACTTGGAGGCGTGTCCGAGGAAATCGCCCGCGAAGCGATGCGTCTCGCCGCTCACAAGCTGCCTGTTAAAACGAAGTTTGTGAAACGAGAAGAAGTGGGTGGTGAAGCAAATGAAAGCTAATGAACTGCGCAACTTAACCACTGCAGAAATCGAGCAAAAAATCGCCGGATTTAAAGAGGAACTCTTTAACCTCCGTTTTCAATTGGCCACAGGCCAGCTTGACAACCCGACTCGGATCCGTGACGTTCGCAAAGAAATAGCTCGTGCTAAAACCGTTATCCGTGAAAGAGAACTTGGGATTAGTTAATGAAACGGAACTCACTGTTCTGAATTCAGGAAGGAGGCTAACAAATGAGCGAAGAACGCAATGCTCGTAAAGTGCAAATTGGTAAAGTTGTCAGCGATAAAATGGATAAAACCATTGTTGTAGCTGTTGAAACTTATAAGAAGCATGACTTGTATCACAAACGCATTAAATACACGAAAAAATTTAAAGCGCATGATGAGAACAATCAAGCTCAAATCGGAGATACCGTTAAAATCATGGAAACTCGCCCTCTCTCCAAAGACAAGCGCTGGAGATTGGTAGAAGTGGTTGAAAAAGCGGTTATCATCTAAGATATGATCAGTTTTTGATGGAAGGAGGAAATTTAAATGATTCAACCATTTACACGTTTAGCTGTTGCTGACAACTCCGGTGCGAAGGAACTGATGTGTATCCGCGTATTGGGTGGTACTGGTCGTCGTACAGCTCAAATCGGTGATTTGATCGTATGTTCCGTCAAACAAGCAACACCAGGCGGCGTTGTCAAAAAGGGTGATGTAGTAAGAGCGGTAGTCGTTCGTACGAAACGTTCTGTACGTCGTAAAGACGGATCCTACATCTCATTTGACGAGAATGCAGCTGTTGTTGTTAAAGACGACAGAAGCCCACGCGGAACTCGTATTTTCGGACCAGTTGCTCGCGAACTTCGCGAAAGAGACTACATGAAAATCGTTTCCTTGGCTCCGGAAGTAATCTAAATAACACCCCAAAAAGTGACGTAACTTTTCGGGAACCCGATAAATAGTTGAACTGGCTAGTCATAGGAGGTGTAACGAATGCCTAAAGTGAAAAAAGATCTGGAATCCCATAGCAACAAACTGCACGTGAAAAAGGATGATACTGTTATCGTCATCAGCGGTAAAGACAAAGGCAAAAAAGGCCGTGTCATCGCAGCGTACCCTCGTGAAAATCGTGTTTTGGTTGAAGGTGTGAACATGATCAAGAAGCACCAGAAGCCAAACCAAATGAACCCACAAGGCGGTATCATCGAGAAGGAAGCTCCGATCCATGTATCGAACGTTATGCACGTTGATCCGAAGAGCGGAAAAGTAACCCGTATCGGTTACAAAGTACTGGACAACGGTAAAAAAGTTCGCGTAGCAAAAAGATCCGGAGAAGTTATCGATAAATAAGACGGTTTAGAAAGGAGGTCCTTGAATCATGGCAGCAAGAATGAAAGAACGTTTTTTGAACGAAGTAACTCCTGCTCTGATGCAGAAGTTTAGCTATAAGACAGTAATGCAAGTACCAAAAATCGAGAAGGTTGTCGTCAACATGGGTGTAGGTGACGCTGTAGCTAACTCGAAGGTGCTTGATTCCGCTGTGAACGACATGCAGCTGATTGCTGGTCAAAAACCGGTTATCACCCGTGCGAAGAAATCCATCGCGGGATTCAAACTGCGTGAGAACATGCCTATCGGTGTGAAGGTAACGCTGCGCGGTGAGCGTATGTACTACTTCCTCGACAAGCTGTTCAACGTTACACTTCCACGTGTACGTGACTTTCAAGGCGTGTCCACGAAAGCATTTGACGGACGCGGTAACTATACGCTCGGTCTGAAAGAGCAACTCATTTTCCCTGAAATTGAGTATGACAAAGTGGATAAAGTTCGCGGTATGGACATCGTTATCGTAACGACTGCTAAAACCGACGAAGAATCCCGTGAACTGCTTGCTCAACTGGGCATGCCTTTCGCGAAATAAGACGGTTGTCCTTTTCTCCGAAACTATTTAGGAGGTGTCAGGCTAAGTGGCAAAAACTTCGATGAAAGTTAAACAACAACGTACACCGAAATATAAAGTACGGGCATATACCCGTTGTGAACGTTGTGGTCGCCCACATTCGGTACTGCAGAAGTTTAAAATTTGCAGAATTTGTTTCCGTGAATTAGCTTATAAAGGCCAGATTCCTGGCGTGAAAAAAGCAAGCTGGTAAGAAGTTTATAAACGGGAAGGAGGTTTATCCTACATGACTATGTCCGATCCAATTGCAGATATGCTAACTCGTATTCGTAACGCGAACACGGTTCGCCACGAAACAGTAGAAATGCCTGCTTCGACGATTAAAAAACAAATCGCTGACATTTTGAAGCGTGAAGGCTTCATCCGTGATGCAGAGTTTGTGGAAGACAATAAACAAGGGATCATTCGTGTATTCCTGAAATATGGTTCCAACAACGAACGTGTAATCACAGGTCTGAAAAGAATCAGCAAACCAGGTCTTCGCGTTTACACGAAGAGCAACGAAGTACCTCGCGTACTTGGTGGTTTGGGTATTGCGATCATCTCCACGTCTAAGGGAGTTATGACCGACAAAGAAGCTCGTCAATCCAAAGCTGGCGGAGAAGTTCTCTGCTACGTATGGTAATCAACGTCACAAGATAGGAGGTGTAATGAATGTCCCGTATTGGTCGTAAACCAATTGCTATTCCTAACGGTGTGGAAGTCACACTGGATAACACTGTAATCACTGTAAAAGGACCTAAAGGTACCTTGACTCGTGAACTGCATAAAGACATGCAAATTACAGTAGAAAACAACGAGATCAATGTTGTTCGTCCTTCCGACAACAAAACACATCGCTCTCTTCACGGCACGACCCGCAGCGTTGTCTCAAATATGGTCAACGGTGTAACTGAAGGATTCTCGAAAAACCTTGAGTTGGTAGGTGTCGGGTACCGTGCAAGCAAAACCGGAGATAAAATCGTTCTGAACGTGGGTTACTCCCACCCAGTTGAAATTACACCGGAAGCTGGTATCGAATTCGAAGTACCAACAAACACAAAAATCACCGTTCGCGGTATCGATAAAGAGCGCGTAGGTGCATACGCAGCTAAGATCCGTTCCGTACGTGAGCCTGAGCCATACAAAGGTAAAGGTATTAAATACGAAGGTGAACGCATTATCCGTAAGGAAGGTAAAGCTGGTAAGAAGAAATAAGTTAGCTAACCGGGGTCTCACCTGGTGGATAACTTGCTTCTTCTCCCATACTTACCCGATGCGTCTAAAAGCGAAGCTCTTAAGGCAAAACTGAAGGGAGGAAATGGAAACATGATCACGAAACAAGACAAGAACAAAGCTCGTCTGAAAAGACACCTGCGTGTCCGTAAGAAAATCCAAGGCACAGCAGAACGTCCACGTCTGAACGTGTTCCGTTCTTCGAAACACATCTATGCTCAATTGATCGACGATGTGGCTGGCGTGACTTTGGCATCAGCTTCTACGTTGGATAAAGAATTGGCTACTGATATCAAGAACGGCGGAAGCGTTGAATCCGCTCGTAAAGTCGGCGAACTCGTTGCAAAACGTGCTGCAGACAAAGGTTACAAAGTGATCGTATTCGATCGCGGTGGATACTTGTATCATGGACGTATTCAAGCACTTGCAGAGGCAGCTCGCGAGGCAGGCCTTGAATTCTAAGATATTTTCAAAAGGAGGTAAACGACTTGCGTGTAGATCCTAACACTTTAGAACTGACTGAAAGAGTAGTAAACATTAACCGCGTTGCTAAAGTTGTAAAAGGCGGACGTCGCTTTAGCTTTAGCGCACTGGTAGTTGTCGGTGATGGCAAAGGTTGGGTAGGAGCAGGTATCGGTAAAGCAGGCGAAGTACCGGATGCAATCCGCAAAGGTATTGAAGATGCTAAGAAAAACCTGATTCACATTCCACTTGTTGGAACAACTATTCCTCACCTCGTAACAGGTCACTTCGGAGCAGGCCGAGTATTGTTGAAGCCGGCATCTGAAGGTACTGGAGTTATCGCTGGCGGACCGGTTCGTGCAGTACTTGAACTGGCTGGCGTAGGCGACATTTTGACAAAATCTCTAGGTTCTTCGAACTCCATGAACATGGTCAATGCGACTTTGGAGGGATTGTCCCGCCTGAAGCGTGTTGAAGATGTTGCCAAGCTTCGCGGCAAATCCGTCGAAGAGCTGTTGGGTTAAGGAGGGAATCTCATGGCTAAACTTGAAATCACCCTCGTACGCAGCGTGATTGGTCGTCCAGAGGATCAGCGTGCAACCGTGAAAACACTCGGACTTCGTAAACTCAACCATTCCGTGGTTCAAAGCGACAATGCTGCAATTCGCGGAATGATCAAGAAAGTAAATCACCTGGTTTCTGTTAAAGAAATCGAAGGTTAATCCCGGGCAACGTATTCCCGGACATATTAAGGAGGTGCAACGAACGATGAAGTTACATGAGCTGAGCCCGGCACCTGGATCCCGCAAAGAGCGCAAGCGCGTTGGACGCGGTACTAGTAGTGGTACGGGTAAAACATCGGGTCGCGGTCACAAAGGACAAAACTCTCGTTCCGGCGGTGGTGTACGTCCAGGCTTCGAAGGTGGACAGAACCCATTGTACCGTCGTCTTCCGAAGCGCGGTTTCGTAAACCCAACTCGGAAAGAGTACGCGATTGTGAACATCGAAGAACTTAACAGCTTTGCAGCAGGTACTGAAGTGACTCCAGAAGTTTTGGTTGAGAGCGGTATTGTTAACAATACAAAGAGCGGAATCAAAATTCTTGGCAACGGTGAGGTTACCGTTTCTTTGACTGTAAAAGCTAATAAGTTTTCTCAATCTGCGGTAGAGAAGATCGAGGCTGCCGGCGGTAAAACCGAGGTGATCTAATGTTTAAGACCCTGAAAAATATATGGCGTGTGGATGACCTTCGCAAGCGTATTTTGTTCACCTTATTCGTTCTGATCATCTTCCGTATTGGATCATTTGTTCCAGTTCCCGGCGTTAACAAAGATGTTTTTACCCAGACGAATCAGGCAGGCAATGAGTTGTTCGGTCTTCTTAACACGTTCTCGGGGGGCGCACTATCGCAGTTTTCGATCTTCGCCCTTTCGATATTTCCATATATTACTTCGTCCATTATCGTGCAGTTGTTGTCGATGGACGTCATTCCAAAGTTTGCGGAATGGAACAAACAAGGGGAACACGGGAAGAAGCAGTTGGCTCAAATTACTCGTTATGGTACGGTAATATTGGGATTGATTCAGGCGTTCGGTATGTCTGTCGGGTTTAACCGCCTGTATGGCATGGATATGGTGCCTGGAGCAACCACTATCGACTTTGTCGTGATCGCAATTGTGCTCACCGCAGGTACATCATTCTTGATGTGGCTCGGCGAACAGATTACGGAACGCGGAATCGGTAACGGTATTTCGATCATAATCTTTGGTGGTATCGCTGCTGGTATTCCAATGCACATTCGGACAACGATTGAATCGAATTTCATTCAGGATGGTCAAGTATTTATGAACATTCTGAAGGGTGTTATCATCCTTCTGATTTTGATTTTGATCATTACCGGAGTTGTATTCATTCAGCAAGGTATCCGTAAAATTCCGGTTCAATACGCGAAGCGTGTTGTAGGAAACAAAATGTACGGCGGACAGAACACACACATTCCACTCAAGATTAACGGTGCAGGCGTTATCCCGGTAATCTTTGCGATGTCATTGCTGCAATTCCCGGTTATCCTAGCCAGCTTCTGGGCACACATGAATTGGGCGAAGTGGATTACGGCGAACCTGGCTTATGACAGCCCGCTTGGAATGGTACTGTATGTACTCATGATCATTGGTTTCACGTTCTTCTACACCTTCGTGCAGATGAACCCGAACCAAATGGCTGATAATATGAAGAAGAACGGCGGCTATGTTCCGGGCATTCGTCCTGGTAAAGCTACCGAGAAGTATTTGACTCGGGTTATGACCCGTCTGACCATGACAGGAGCATTGTTCCTGGCCGTGATCTCTGTGCTTCCGGTGTTCTTTGGATCACTTGCAGGTCTTCCTCGTACGGTTCAGATCGGTGGTACTTCACTCTTGATCGTCGTCGGTGTTGCACTGGATACGATGAAGCAGATCGAAAGCCAACTGATCAAACGTCACTACAAAGGTTTTATCAATAAATAGGCGATAGGTTCCGGCGAGTGGTCTGTATCGCTTCCCGGCGCCTATTGTGTTGTTCTTGCTAGTCAATCAAGGGGAGGGAGTGACGTAAGGTGAACATCTTATTCATGGGTCCTCCTGGGGCAGGAAAAGGGACGCAAGCAGAAAACATTGTGAATGAATTCGGTATTCCTCACATTTCAACGGGCGATGCATTTCGTCTCGCGATCAAACAAGGAACTCCCATCGGAATTAAAGCGAAGGAATTCATGGATCAAGGTCTGCTGGTACCGGATGACGTAACGATTGGTATTGTGGAAGAGCGTCTGCAGCAGTCCGATTGCGAAAAAGGTTTTTTATTGGACGGTTTTCCAAGAACCCTTTCGCAAGCGGAAGCGCTGGATGACATTCTCGCCCGCTTGAATACTGGTCTCGATCACGTCATCAACCTGAAAGTTGATCGGGAAAAGCTTCTGGCTCGCCTTACTGGCCGCCGGATTTGCAAAAACTGTGGTTCGACTTATCATGTGATCTTTAATCCTCCTAAACAGGAAGGCATTTGTGATAAATGCGGCGGCGAATTGTACCAGCGCTCCGATGATAACGAAGAGAGCGTCGGCATTCGTTTAGACGAATATATCAACAAAACAGCACCACTCCTCACGTTTTATGAGAACAAAGGTCTTTTGCGTCAAATCGATGGTGATCAGGAAATCGACGCGGTTTCATCACAAATTGCGTCTATACTGAGAGGTTAAGTATAATGATCATTTGTAAATCCGAAACGGAACTGAGCTTGATGAGAGAAGCAGGAAGGATCGTGGCAGAATGCCACAAACTCCTTGCCGCTCATGTAGAACCGGGCATTACGACCGGGGAACTTGACCTTATGGCCGACAAGTTCATTCGAAGCCAAGGCGCTGTGCCATCTTTTAAAGGCTACAACGGATTTCCTTCCAGCATTTGCGCATCAGTCAACGAAGAATTGGTGCATGGATTTCCAGGCAAACGCAAATTAATCGAGGGTGATATCGTTACGTTTGATATCGGTGCACAGTACCAGGGTTACCATGGTGACTCGGCATGGACCTACGCGGTAGGAGAGATTTCCGAAGAGGCCCAGCGTCTGCTGGACGTAACGGAAGGATCGCTCTATGCTGGACTTGCGCTAATCAAACCCGATGTCCGCTTGTTTACAATCTCTCATGCCATACAGCGTCATATCGAGGATGCAGGTTTCTCTGTCGTCCGGGAGTACGTTGGTCATGGTGTGGGTACCGAACTGCATGAGGATCCGCAAATTCCGAACTATGGCATCCCTGACCGTGGACCAAGACTCAAACCGGGCATGGTGCTCGCGATCGAGCCGATGGTCAACGCGGGTAAGCGAAATGTCAAGACGCTGGAAGACAACTGGACGGTTGTAACGGTAGACGGCTCACTATGTGCTCACTTCGAGCATACGGTAGCAGTCACGCCGGATGGCATGGAAATTTTGACAAAGCTGCCGGAATAGGGTGATGAAATTGAATAATGAACTCACGCTTCAACCCGGTCAGATTGTTAAGATACTGAAAGGCAGAGATGCCGGACAGTATGCCGTTATCGTTTCGATTGAGGACAGCAGGTTCGTGTGGATCGCGGATGGGGACAAACGCAAGTTTGACGGGGCCAAGAAGAAGAACGTTCTTCATCTTGAACCTCAATCCTACATTAGCAGTGAAGTGGTAAACAGTTTGCAAGAAAGCGGTCGGGTTACAAACGGTAAACTGCGTTTCGCACTGGACCGGTTTGTATCCGATAAATCCAAGGCAGATCAGAAAGGAGACTAACTGTGGCTAAAGAAGATGTCATTGAAGTCGAAGGAACGGTCATTGAGCCGTTGCCGAATGCTACCTTTAAAGTCGAGCTGGAGAATGGTCATCAGATTCTCGCTCATGTTTCCGGAAAGTTGCGGATGCACTTTATCCGTATCCTTACAGGAGACAAAGTGGTTGTACAACTCTCGCCGTATGATTTGACCAAAGGTCGTATCACGTACCGTAAATAGATTTAAGGTTCCCCTGGGGAATCAAGGAAAGCTGCGAAGCGGTTTTACTGACGTAAAACTCAGCAGCGGTAACAAACTACTTTAGTTTCGAAGCTGGTTTTACAACGTAAAACTTGGAGGAGGTAATTAGCATGAAGGTAAGACCTTCTGTAAAGCCTATTTGCGAAAAATGCAAAGTCATTCGCCGCAAAGGGAACGTAATGGTTATCTGTGAAAATCCGAAACACAAACAAAAACAAGGTTAAAGAAGGGGGTGTAGCGTAAAATGGCTCGTATAGCTGGTGTGGATTTACCACGTGACAAACGCGTTGAGATCGCCTTGACTTACATTTTCGGAATCGGTAAAACGACTTCCCAGAAAGTATTGAAAGAAACTGGAATCAATGCAGACACTCGTGTCCGTGATTTGACAGAAGATGAAGTCAGCAAATTGCGCGAAACGATCGACGGTATGGTTAAGGTAGAAGGTGACCTGCGTCGTGAAATTTCCTTAAATATTAAACGTCTCACGGAGATCGGCTGCTACCGCGGTATTCGTCACCGTCGTGGATTGCCTGTTCGTGGTCAACGTACTAAAACGAATGCTCGTACACGTAAAGGTCCTCGTCGTACCGTAGCGAACAAGAAGAAATAAGAAAGGGGGATAATAGACAATGGCTAAACCAAAAAAAGTCGTACGTACTAAACGTCGTGACCGCAAAAATATTGAAAGTGGCGTGGCTCATATCCGCTCCACATTCAACAATACAATCGTAACGATTACGGATCCTCACGGAAACGCGATTTCTTGGGCAAGCTCCGGCGGCCTTGGATTTAAAGGTTCCCGTAAGTCGACCCCGTTCGCTGCGCAAATGGCTGCTGAATCAGCTGCCAAAGCGGCTATGGAACACGGTATGAAAGCGGTGGAAGTAATGGTTAAAGGTCCTGGTGCTGGTCGTGAAGCAGCAATTCGTTCTCTGCAAGCAGCAGGTCTCGAAGTAAACCTGATCAAAGACGTTACACCAATTCCACATAACGGATGCCGCCCACCAAAACGTCGTCGCGTATAATGAAGTCATCCTGTTAATGTGGTATAAATCCGTTGCAATCTGCTAATAATGGTTGTTTAGGCATACTACTACATGGATTACTGGATAAGATGACAGTTTCATATAGGAGCGACGTTTGAAGGAGGGGTACTTGCGTGATTGAAATCGAAAAGCCGAAAATTGAGACCGTTGATGTCAATGAAGATGGAACCTATGGGAAATTCGTAGTTGAGCCTCTGGAGAGAGGGTATGGCACGACGCTGGGGAACTCGCTTCGCCGCATCTTGTTATCCTCACTACCGGGCGCAGCAGTCACATCGATTCAAATCGATGGCGTACTGCATGAATTTTCCACGATTCCGGGTGTCATGGAAGACGTGACCGAGGTCATCCTGAACCTGAAAGCTTTGTCTCTGAAAATTCATTCCGATGAAGAGAAAGTGTTCGAGATTGATGCGGAGGGTGAAGGGGTTGTTACTGCTGGTGACATCCGTGCGGATAGTGATGTGGAGATTCTGAATCCAGATCTTCATATTGCAACGCTCGGCCCTGGTGCAAGACTTCATATGCGTATTTTTGCCAGTCGCGGTCGTGGCTATGTCCAGGCGGATCGGAACAAACGCGATGACCAGCCTATCGGCGTCATTCCCGTCGATTCGATCTATACTCCGATTAGCCGTGTTAACTACGGCGTGGAAAATACGCGTGTTGGTCAAGTAACCAACTACGATAAACTGACGCTTGAAATTTGGACGGATGGCAGCATCCGCCCGGAAGAAGCTGTTAGTCTCGGCGCGAAAATCTTGACTGAGCATCTGTTCCTCTTCGTAGGTCTGACCGACGAAGCGAAGGATGCAGAGATCATGGTTGAGAAAGAAGAAGACAAGAAAGAAAAAGTACTTGAAATGACGATCGAAGAGCTGGATCTTTCCGTTCGTTCCTACAACTGCTTGAAACGTGCCGGCATTAATACGGTACAGGAGCTGACCACGAAAACCGAAGAGGATATGATGAAAGTTCGGAACCTCGGACGCAAATCCTTGGAGGAAGTTCAAGAGAAGCTTGAAGAGTTGGGCCTGGGACTTCGTACGGAAGAATAGCATAGATTCGGCTTAGCTTAGCAAAGGAGGGAAAAACACATGGCATACCAAAAGTTGGGCCGCGATTCCAGTGCGCGTAAAGCGTTGTTCCGTGACCTGGTAACCGACCTTTTCTTATATGAGCGCATTCAAACGACTGAAGCCAAGGCGAAAGAAGTTCGTTCGATCGCTGAGAAGTTGATCACAAAAGCAAAAAAAGGTGATCTTCACGCTCGTCGTCAAGTAGCTGCATTCGTGCGTCGTGAAACAGTAGACGGTGAACAAGATGCAATCCAAAAATTGTTCTCCGAAATCGCTCCTCGTTACTCCGAGCGTCCAGGCGGATACACTCGTATCCTGAAACTGGGTCCTCGTCGTGGTGACGCAGCTCCAATGGTTTACTTGGAACTGGTAGATCGCGCGTAAATTAGCTTTGTTCCATTGAAGTGACTGTAGTTATGTATGCCCGGCTCTGTAGATGTTTATTCTTGGAGCCATGAACGGGAAGTGGTACGAGATATAGTCGATCATCTGGTTCGACTCGTCTCGACTACTCCATGGGCAATAATAACGGGGACCTTCTAGTCATGTGGCTGACTCGAAGGGTTCGGCTTAACATGATGAAAAGGAGCTCCTATGGGGCTCTTTTTTGATGGATATAGAATTATAAGTTATCAGTAAAATCCCCGATAGAGGTTTTCTTAAGATATCAGAAAGTATAAACTTCGAAGCTTGTGACTTCCTGATATCGCAAGAAAAACTTCCGCTAAATGCGGTCTCTCATCTGTGAAAGTACGTCGATAGAAGTTTTTCTTATAATGTGTACAGGCTTTCGTTGGCGCAGTGTTTTTCGATGAAAGCACTCAGGAGGTCAGCAATGCGTAATCTTCTGATGAAGGTCAGTTACGACGGTACCGATTATAACGGCTTTCAGACCCAGCCCGGTGGCCACACGATTCAGGATTATTTGGAGGAAGCGATCCGCCGTTTGTCTGGTGAACAGCTCAAGATTACGGCTTCTGGCCGGACAGATGCTGGGGTGCATGCTCGTGCCCAAGTATTCAATTTCTACACTGCTTCTCCAATTCCCGTCGAGCGTTGGTGTATGGCATTAAACACTTGGCTACCGGAAGATATCGTGGTTTCGGATGCGATGGAGGTACCCATGGAATTCCATTCCCGCCACGCAGCGAAACGCAAAACCTATCGTTTTACCATCAATGCAAACCAATATCCGGATCTATTCAACCGGCGGTACCAGATCCACCATCATGGGAAACTGGATATCGCAGCGATGGAGCAGGGACTTTCTCATCTGATCGGAACGCATGACTATACAACGTTTGCGTCACGGAAGTCGACGAAGCCGTCCCACGTTCGTACTATTTTTGATGCTTGGATCGAAAAGGATACGTCCATGTGCCGTCCGGGTACGAGAGATCAGGGAGTCATTCATACGTACGTATCCGGGAACGGGTTTCTGCAGCATATGGTTCGGATCATTATGGGGACGTTGATTGAGGTAGGGGAAGGCAAGCGCCATCCGGATGACATGTTGGTCATACTGGAAGCCAAAAACCGAGCAGCAGCCGGTCCAACAGCCATGGGCAAGGGCCTGATGTTATGGGAAGTGGAGTATGATACCACCGGAAAGGATTAACCTCAATTACCGTTGATATCAGATCACGGAAAGGGCTATCACAACAAGAAGAGGAAATTCCTTGTGGCCGTGATTGGCGACTTGTTTGAATAACACGCATGGTGTAAGGTGGAAAACCAAAAAACACTTGCGGATGTGGGCGTAATCCTGTATTATATAAGTTGTGTTTTCTTAACGGCTCTCCCACAGCCCCGGTTAAGAAAATGCCGAATGCAAGACTGCAATAACATGACAATGCTTTAAACATGAACGAAGATAAATAATGAAAATTAATGATGATTTTCGGACGAATACAAGGAGGAACTATACATGCGTACCACCTATATGGCGAAGCCAAATGAAGTTGAGCGCAAATGGTACATCGTTGATGCCGAAGGCAAGACGCTTGGCCGTTTGGCAAGTGAAGTTGCGGCTCTGATCCGCGGCAAACATAAGCCTCAATTCACTCCACATGTTGACACAGGGGATTTCGTGGTTGTTATCAACTCCGAGAAAATCCACCTCACTGGCAAAAAGATGGAGAACAAAAAATACTATCGTCACTCCATGCATCCAGGTGGATTGAAAGTAACTACAGCTCAAGACCTGATTGCGAAATTCCCAGAGCGTGTAATCGAAAGCGCGGTTCACGGCATGCTTCCTAAAACTCGCATGGGCGAGAAAATGAAGCTGAGACTGAAAGCATATGCAGGCACAGCACATCCACATGAAGCACAAAAACCAGAAGTTTACGAACTTCGCGGTTAATTAAAAAGGAGGACAGTTTCATGGCACAAGTACAATACTATGGGACAGGTCGTCGTAAACACTCGGTAGCACGTGTACGCCTCGTACCGGGTGAAGGACGCATTGTCATCAATAAACGTGATATTAATGAATATTTCGGTTTGGAAACACTCAAACTGATCGTTAAACAACCTTTGAATCTGACAGAAACATTGGGCAAATATGACGTGCTTGTCATCGCTCACGGTGGCGGTATCTCCGGTCAAGCTGGAGCAATCCGTCACGGTATCTCCCGTGCTCTTCTGAAAGCAGATCCAGAATTCCGTCCTTCTCTGAAAAGAGCTGGATTCCTGACTCGTGACCCACGTATGAAAGAACGTAAAAAATACGGTCTTAAAGCGGCTCGTCGCGCTCCTCAGTTCTCCAAACGTTAATATTTACGATTTACCAAGCCCTTGGCCATTACGGTCAAGGGCTTTTTTATGCTATCCGAACGTAGTTTGTCCACAAAGATATGCACATCATTGACAACACATGTGGAATTCGGTCGCCACAATTGAACAGGTTGTGCACACCATGTGCACAACCTGCGGATAGAAGGATGAACATATGGATGAACTTACATCGTTAACCACTTGACTTCATATGTAAATAGAGATATATTATTAATTGCGAATTAATTAACAACTTAAATAATTAATATTTAAACATTAATTAAATAAGTAATTTTCGGAGCACAGAAGCACAGAAGGGGGGATATGGTTGGATCGCAATGAAGAGATTTTCAAGGTGTCGTCGATGTTCCGGGCACTGCTGAAGAACATTTCTCAAGAGTGGAACAAGTCGAGTGCCGGGAAATACAATTTAAGCTTTCCTCAATTTCAGGTGCTGTATGTATTAAAGCTGAGGGGGCCTCTGAAGGTATCGGAGCTTGCCGAAGCTTTGTCTTTGACACCGCCGGCTATAACCGGTCTAACAGACAAATTGGTTGCGGAAGGATACTTACAGAAAGAGCGTGCTGAGGATGACCGGAGAGTTGTCAACATTACACTCTTGGAACCGGGTCTGGATGTAATTAGGAAAGTGAAGAAGGATCAGAAGGAAATGATTCAGGGGTTTTTTAATATCCTCGCTGAGGAAGACATTCGGCATTTGAGAAGAATCTTCTCCTTGATGCTGTCAAACCTAGATAAAGACAATCACAACAAAGGGTAGAGGTGGAGCATATAGCATGGAGCATTTAACGCTTAAACGTAAAGTTTCAATTATGATAGCAATCATGGCTGCGATGTTCTTCGCAGCCATTAACCAGACGATAACGAGCACCGCAATGCCGCGGATTATCGCCATTCTGGATGGCATGGATTATTACACATGGACCATCAATATTTATTTGTTAACATCAACGATCGCAACCATACTGGTAGGTAAGCTGTCCGACATGTTCGGACGTAAGCCGTTTATTTTGATAGGTATATTATTTTTCATGTTAGGGGCTTTCCTAACGGGTACATCAACAGACGTGTACCAATTCATTATTTATCGTGGTATTCAAGGTATAGGTGCCGGTATTATTCAGTCAACCGCATTTATGTCGGTCGGTGACTTATTCCCACCGCGGGAACGTGGCAAGTGGATGGGGCTGATGACAGCGGTATTCGGTTTCTCCAGTGTCCTTGGTCCTACGCTAGGCGGATACTTGGTTGATAACATCGAATGGCGTTGGTTATTCTGGATCTTCCTGCCGCTGGGTGTAGTAGCCTTTATCATGATCTGGACGTTATTTCCCAAGGTCGAGCGCAAACATGGTCAGTCTATTGACTATCTGGGTTCCCTGTTCCTTACAACGTCTATCGTTCCTTTACTGCTTGCCTTCTCTTGGGCAGGTACGGAATATCCTTGGGGATCACCGCAAATTATCGGTCTCATAGCGGCTTCGGTCGTATCAGCCCTCATCTTTATCCTTGTTGAGATGAAAGCGAAGGAACCGGTACTGCCGCTTAGTTTGTTCAAAAATAGTGTCGTTACGGTTTCCAATCTGATTGGATTTTTTATGAACTTCGGTCTGATGGGCGCCATGATTTATATTTCCTTCTACGTTCAAGGCGTACTTGGTATTTCACCAACCTATGCGGGATATGTAACTATACCTATGTCGATTTTCATGATGGGTACGAGTGCGGTAGCAGGTCAGCTTATTGCTAAGAGTGGTAAGTATAAACGTTACGCACTTCTTGGAGTTCCAATTATGATGGTCGGCATGGGAATTATGGTGTTCATGGACAACATCTGGCTCACTGTAGTTAGTACCATTATTTTCGGTATCGGTCTTGGTTTGGGTATGCCGGTATTCTCACTGGCTACGCAGAATGCGGTACCCCACAAAGAGCTTGGT
This sequence comes from Paenibacillus sp. 2KB_20, assembly GCF_052115765.1. Lineage (NCBI taxonomy): Bacteria > Bacillati > Bacillota > Bacilli > Caryophanales > Paenibacillaceae > Paenibacillus > Paenibacillus sp. 2KB_20. The sequence goes on from NZ_JBFRHH010000021.1 coordinate 66,377, forward strand.
GTAGCAACGGCATCATCTCAATTGTTCCGTAATCTTGGCGGTACAATCGGGATCGCGGTCATGGGTACGGTTATGTCGAATAACCTGACGAAGAACCTGAAGGAATCTCTTCAGTCGGCTAATGCACCGGATTTTAGCGCTGTGGATCCGCAGCTAGCCCAGAAGATGCTCTCCTTCGCTAATCCACAGACACTGATGAATAAACCCCTGATCGAGCAGACGCAGGCAAGTCTTCCTGCTGATGTACAACCTTTATTCGTGCAAATGATCGACAGTATCCGCGATGCACTTGGAAATACATTATCGATGGTGTTTCTCACAGGCACGTTAGTGCTCGTCGTTGCATTGCTACTCGTATTCTTCTTGAAGGAGATTCCGCTGCGGACGTCGAATCAGACACCTGCTCCCAAACCCGAGGATTCGGAAGGGAAAAGTGCCGGAGCTGCTACTAAAGTTAAAGAGGTATCGGTGGCAACAACAGACTAAGATTGGTATTTGTCAAAATGTTTGGAAATCGAAGAGACAGAAGACCCTTTCTGCTTATGCAGGAAGGGTTTTTTCGTTTTTCATGGTATCGATTTGATGGTTGACATTTATTAGGAATGTTTTATACTGTATTTAATTCATATTATTTCAGTAGGATTATCGGGATTAATATCGGGGGAGGCATCAATCATGAATTTGCTGGAGAAAGAGGATTTGATCCGAGTGCAAGCAGAAGAGCTTGAGCATGCATCAGCTGAGGAAGTCATCGCATTTGCGATCAAGACATTTCCCAATATAACGTTTGCTTGCAGCTTTGGAGCAGAAGATGTGGTATTGGTGGATATGATTCAAAAGATTAGCCCGTCGACGGATATATTTTATCTGGATACCGATTTTCATTTCAAAGAAACATACGAAACGCGGGATCGTATGGCCGAACGTTACGGCCTAGAATTCGTGCGGGTCTCTCCGCTCATTACGCCGGAAGAGCAAGCGGCTCAGCATGGTGAAGCATTATGGAGCGTCAACCCGACTGAGTGCTGCAACATCCGAAAGGTAGAGCCATTGACTCGGATTCTGTCTCAATATGAGGCTTGGATTACAGGGATACGAAGAGATCAAGCGCCTACCCGAGCTAACTCGAAGAAGATTGAGTACGATACCAAGTTCGGGTTGGTGAAGTTCAATCCGATCGCAGGCTGGACTAGCGAGGATGTGTGGAACTACATCCGAGCTAACGATATCATCTACAACCCGCTGCATGATCAGAATTATCCGAGTATTGGCTGCGAATATTGCACACGACAAGTGATGCCAGGAGAAGATCCACGTGCTGGACGCTGGTCGGGCCATGAGAAGACGGAATGCGGACTTCATAAATAAACCAATCATGATTGACTTAGGATCGTACAGTTGCAGCATAAGAAGGAGGAATTATTCATGACAGCCATACTCCCTCATGGCGGTACGCTGGTACAGCGGGTAGCCCAAGGAGCAGAGCGTGAAGATTTATTGAAACAGGTCGACACTCTTCATAAGATCCCTGTAAACGCTTGGAGCATCTCGGACCTGGATTTGATCGGGGTCGGGGCATTTTCGCCATTGCAAGGATTTCTGAACGAGCAGGATTACAAGTCTGTGGTTTCCTCTATGCGTTTATCGGACGGTACGGTCTGGAGCATACCGGTTACACTGGCTGTTGATGAGTTTACAGCGGCTAAACTTGTCGTCGGCGAGAAGGCGGCACTTGTAGGCGAAGAAGATGGTGTCGTCTATGGCGTTATCGATGTAGAGAGCGTCTACCAGGTAGATCAGCAAGTCGAGGCTGTTCAAGTATTTAAGACGGATGATCCGGAGCATCCAGGCGTGAAGAAGCTTTTTGAACGTCCTTCGACCTATGTAGGCGGACCGATCCAAGTACTGAATCGTCCACAACCGGAACGGTTTGGCGAGTTTTATTTTGATCCGGCAGAGACCCGTGAACAGTTCAAAGCCAAGGGCTGGAATACGGTTGTAGGCTTTCAGACACGTAATCCGGTTCACCGTGCACATGAATATATTCAGAAGAGTGCAATGGAAATCGTAGATGCACTGTTCCTCAATCCGCTTGTAGGAGAGACCAAATCGGATGACGTTCCTGCCAATGTGCGAATGAAGAGCTATCTGACCTTGTTGGAGAACTACTATCCCGCCGATCGCACCTTCCTGGGCGTATTTCCAGCTGCCATGCGTTACGCGGGTCCTAGGGAAGCCATATTCCATGCCATGGTTCGTAAAAACTATGGATGCACCCATTTTATCGTGGGCCGGGATCACGCAGGAGTCGGTGACTACTACGGCACCTATGAGGCACAGGAAATTTTTAAAAATTTCACTGCAGAAGAGTTGGGTATTACCCCGCTGTTCTTCGAGCACAGCTTCTTCTGCACCACTTGTGGAAACATGGCCTCAAGCAAAACATGCCCGCATCCTAAGGAAGATCATTTGACTTTATCCGGTACGAAGGTCCGTGGCTTGCTTCGCGAAGGGCAGTGTCCGCCGCCGGAATTTACGCGCCCGGAAGTCGCGCAAGTACTGATCGAAGGGATGAAAGAGCAGATTACGGTATAACCAAGGCATAATTAGCCACCTTGTCCCATATGATGGAGTAGAACAACTCATGGGACGAGGTGGTTTTGTTATGTCCAGGCGGAGAACGGATAAGGTTACGTTGTGGATATCGTTGAAGAGAATTAAGCAGACCCTGATTGGAGCTGTGCTTCTGGCACTGCTCATTATCGTTGTGACATACGAAATCCCCTCTGCCAAAACGTCGAATACCTGGAGTTTACCGCTTGCCGGTAAAGTCATTGCCCTTGATGCAGGACATGGCGGGCCAGATGGCGGGGCGGTAAGCCGACAAGGTGTTATAGAGAAGGATGTAAACCTGGCCATCACCTTGTATTTGCGTGATTATTTGCAGCAGGCAGGTGCGCTCGTCATTATGACAAGAGAAGGAGACTACGACCTGGCTGCAGAAAGCACAAAGGGGTATTCCAAGCGGAAAACGGAAGACCTCAAACAACGTGTGCGGATGATCGAGGATAGTAAAGCGGATCTGTTTATCAGCATGCATCTGAACAGTATTCCATCTAATCGATGGAGAGGGGCGCAGACCTTTTTTCCTCCGAATAAGGGAGAGAGTAAAAAACTCGCCGAATTGATTCAGGCTGAAATCAGACATAACCTGGAGAATACGCAGCGTCTGGCCAAAACGGATGACAAAATATTTTTGCTTCAAGCCCTACGCATGCCATCTGCACTGGTAGAGGTCGGTTTCTTGTCCCATCCCGAGGAATCCGAATTGCTGCGTGATGAGAAGTATCAAAGAAAGGTCGCAGCTTCCGTATATAATGGCATTTTGCGGTATACCTCCGGAGAGTCCGCCAGCGAGTCGTCACAAGCTGCAGAGTAATGGTATAATGGACAGGAAATATCGAAACATTGTCTATTCCATTACATAGAGCAGAGGTGCTTATATGCTGACTAGAGAAACGGTACAGGAGATACTCCAGCCTTTACGCGATCCCGAAACCGGGAAGAGCCTGATGGAGCTCCAGCGTATTCGAGATATTGTTGTAAAGGAACGCACGGTCCGATTATCCGTGACGTACAGTAGTGAAGATGTACGCGCTTCCCTGGAAGCGCAGATCAGAGAAATTCTTGAAGCTATGGGGGCAGAGGATATCCATATCCGCATGCGTCCTCTAGACAATGCCGTTAGCGGAGCAGCCCAGGAGGAAGCTAACGATCGCGAGAAGCTGACAAAAGGGCATGCTGCCGGCATGGAGCAGAATACGCTTCTTAGCGAGCAGTCCGGCGTTCATTTCATTGCGATTGCAAGTGGCAAAGGCGGCGTCGGTAAATCCACTGTTACAGTGAATCTAGCTGCAGCTTTGGCACGCCAAGGCAAGAAGGTCGGTTTGATTGACGCGGATATTTACGGCTTCAGCGTACCGGACATGATGGGCATTGAAGAGGGGCCATCCGTAACCGAAGAGGGCGTCATCCATCCGGTTGAGCGTTTTGGTGTCAAGGTAATGTCCATGGGCTTCTTCATCCGCGAGAATAGTCCGGTGATTTGGCGCGGACCGATGCTTGGCAAAATGCTGCGTCAATTCTTCACGGATGTCGCTTGGGGGGATCTGGACTACATGCTGCTTGACCTCCCGCCAGGAACAGGGGATGTAGCTCTTGATGTGCATCAGATGATTCCCCAGAGTAAAGAGATCATTGTAACCACCCCGCATGCTACGGCGGCTTTTGTTGCTGCCAGAGCGGGTGCGATGGCCTTGCAGACCGATCATGAAATCTTGGGCGTCGTGGAGAATATGTCCTATTATGTCTGCTCCCATGGCGGGGAGAAGGATTATGTATTTGGTCGTGGGGGCGGAGGGAAGCTCGCCGAGACGCTTCATACCGAGCTCCTCGCGCAGCTTCCATTAGGAGCGCCGGATAACCACCCTTCAGAGCCGGATTTCTCCCCATCTGTGTATAAGGCAGGTACCGAGAGCGCAGGGATCTACGATGAGATAGCTGCAAGAATTGCAGCCAAGCTTGAGGAATCCGTTTAGACAAGGTCCTTATATCCATATTATGAAACAAGCTCCCTGTGTAGGGAGCTTGTTTTGTTTATGAAAAATGGCCTAACTGCCACTGCCTTCTTCACTACCGCCACCGCCACCGCCGCCACCGTCACCACCACCGCCACCGCTACCGCCTTGCTCTTCTTGCCCTTGTCCCTTGCCTTGTTTTTTCTTCTCCACTTTAGGCTGAAGTTCGTCTTTCACAACCGTTTTGAGCAGTTCCATTACCTCCATGCGGAACAGCGGGTTCTGCATAGCTTCCTGCATCACGGTCATGGACTGTTTGCGATAGTCCGGGGTATTGGTCAATTCAAGAAACGATTTCATTACATCGGGAGACTTTAACATATCCTGAATCGATTTTTGATATGTCGGGTCCTTGATGAGCTGCATATGGAGCTGCTTGCTCTCAGAATTGATGGCTTTGGCAAAATCACCGGCGAATTTCGGATCGGTCATAATCTTCTCAATTTCTTTTTTATATTCCTCCGACACCAGTGTATCCTTAACAGCCACCCGAATTTGATCCCCTGATTGGGCGGACATCATCCGCATCCCCATCGAGCCGCCACTGCCGGAGGAACCGGATCCGCTGCTAATCGCTTCCTCTACCGCTTTTTTACCTTCGTCGGTTTTCAGAATGTCGACCACCATGGATTTGATTTCTTTATATCCGAGCTGCGGGGACGAGCTTTGTTCTGTACCACAAGCGGTAAGCATCACGGCAGCAACGAAGACGATAATACATAAACGAAATAACGGCCATTTCATTACCGTTGTCCTCCTTTTTTCAAAATCATTGAATTTATAAGTTTTCAGCGAAGCCGAACAAATTCGATAATCGTAAGAAAAACATCCTCTGCATGCGGGTTTGTCTTATGTGAAAGTACGCCGACAGATGTTTTTCTTACGTTTCTTCGCATAGTATGTGATGGATTTGCAGAAATATGTCGGATTCAGAATGGTTTTTTATTGTGAACGTTGGTAAAATAATGATCTGTGGGGGTGGAAGTTAGTTGAGCTTACGAAAGTGGTCTAAATTGTTTTTGAAAACGCTGCTCGTTGGGGCAGTGGCGGCATTAATCGTAGGTCTGATCCTACAGTTGTTTAATGGCGCGATCGAATTCACGGGAATGGCCGATTTATTAATATACCCGCTGATTTTGTTGGGCTCTGGGGCACTGGTGAGCGTATATTCCCAGATGGGCTTTTTTGCATACCTGACTTTGAATTATATGGGGATAGGCATATTCCGCAGGAAGACTTGGCAATACATTCAGATTGTGTTGGCTGTTCTTGCCTTGCTGGAGCTGATGTTCTTCCGTACCTTTGTGGGCGGATCCACTAGCTTGCAGCAAGATTTGATTTTGGGTATTTCCATTTTGGTGATTGCCGTTGTTGTTGCTTATCTCAAAGTGAAGAGTACAAATGCTAATGCATGGATTCCAACCCTCTTCTTTATGATGGCGATTTCCATTGTGGAGATTATCGGTGTACTGCAAATTGGAGTCAGTAATGCCACAATCTTTATGGTGGTACCATTGCTGATCTGTAATGCATACCAAATTCTGACGCTTCATAAAGTTACACAAGACGAAAAAAAGAGCTAACACCTTAGCTCTTTTTTTGTTAAGCAGTATTCAATTACAGGGCCTTTCTCCCGGGAGTCTATAGTCCGCCCGCATCCTCGATGCTCTTTTGCAATGATGCGTGATCACGAACCTCAGTGCCTTGGGTGCTGCCCTGTTGAAGCAGATCGGTTACCGTAACGAACTCATACCCTTTATTACGAAGTTCCTTGATGATGAGAGGGAGTGCTTCATGGGTTTGTTTCACAGAGTCACTGGCGTGCATTAGCACGATGTCTCCCGGATGCGCTTTGGAGACGACGCGGTCCACAATTTTGTCAACGCCGATATTCTTCCAATCCCTGGAGTCAGTATCCCACTGGATCACCGTGTAGTTAAGGCTTTGGGCTATACCGAGCACTCTTTTGTCAAAATCCCCGTTAGGCATCCGTATTAATTTGGGTTCTTGTCCGGTCATTGCGGTTAAAATAGTATGTGCCGAAGAAATCTGCTTGCGTATTTCCTCATCGGTGAGTGTGCTGTAATTGTCGTGCTTGAAGCCATGGCTCCCGATTTCATACCCGTTTTCTTTAATGGCATTCACAATATCGGGATGCGTTTTGCTCCATGGGGCAGACAGGAAGAAGGTTGCTTTTTGAACTCCATTGTCTTTTAAAGCCTGTAAAATAGGCTCTGCGCGTTTTTCGCCCCAGCTGATGTCAAACGTTAGCGCGATTTGTTTCTTGTCCGTAGACACGCTGTAAATCGCTGACGGGTTGTTCTCGGAGAAGACCGAGATGTTGTCACTCTCCACATAAATAACGCCGATTGCAAAGATCGCCGCGGCAAGGACAAAGAAAAACCGCTTAATCTTTCTGCCGTTGAATACATAAAAAGAATTCATAATACGTGCGCCCCTCTCCCTTCAGTGTGCAATAGCTTGTTTACTTTCAACATATGCTCGTACTTGCGAGTTATACCAATTTAGGAGGTTCTCGAATGTTACGTTTTAGCATTTTTCTCAGAGATTTAAGATCCATCCGGAAGGCATTGCTCTTGGCAACGGTCTTATTTATAGCCGGAATCGTGGCGGGAGCAAGCTCAGAGGGGTTCGAGCAATTCCTTCTAGGTCAGCTTCAAGGATTAGGGGAGATTAGCCAGCAGCTCGGTTCCTCCGATCATCCGGAATGGAGCTTCTTTGTCTTTATCTTTCTTAACAACAGCATTAAGAGTGTGTTGGTCATGTTCTCAGGTTTGCTGCTTGGTGTGATACCGTTCTTTTTCTTGATCATCAATGGTATGGTGATTGGTTTCTTAGTGAAAGTCGTGGGGGAGAGCGGAGAGAGTCTGTTTGATCTGATTGTGAAAGGGCTGCTGCCTCACGGGATCATCGAGATCCCGGTCATAGTGATTGCTTGCGGATACGGTCTTGCTTTTGGCGGGCTGGTATTGAGAAGTGTCACGGCGACGGGCGAGAGCAGAAGCGGGATAGGCGCGGAGTGGCGCGGCTTTTGGCGCAAGCTGGGTACTGCTTCCGTATGGGTTGTCGTGCTGCTGCTCGTCGCAGCAATGATCGAAAGTACAATTACGTTGTGGCTGATGTCATAATTTTCCCTGAAAATGTGCATACCTAATAAAGCAGCTTAGCAGAGTAAAGAGAGAGCTGCGTGGACAGGGCGTTCATCATAATGTGCAGACAGCATACATTCGGTTTAGAGATCCCGCCAATACGGTTAATCACCTTTACATAGGCAAAAGCAGCTTTAATCCGATTGAAGTGACGTTACATGTTCGCTTAACTATATAAGGAGGTCCTATCATGCTGGGAATGCTATTCAATGAAAAAGAGTGCAAAGAGCTTGATTATGTACTGCGAAAAGAACTGGATGAGATGCTGCTGGATTTGAGCGACCAACGATTGGACCAAAACATCAGGCAGGCTATAGCTAACCGATATAAAACAGTGTTTCGCATGTATGCCCGGTTTGCCCCGCAGAAAGAACTCTCCAAATATGCGCGTAACGGGAAGTTTCCGCAAATCAAACATTAATTTTGCGAAAAAGTGTTGACTAACCTGTTGAGTATATGGTAAATTAATTTTCGCTTCCTTTTCGAAGGTGATGCCGCCAACCGGCGGCCATCAAACTTCAAAACAAACTTCAAAAAACTTTTTTAAAAAAAGTGCTTGCAAAGTTGATAGGAAGTATGATATATTATAAAAGTCGCCGCTGAGATGCGAACGACGAACAAGAAACACAGATTGATCTTTGAAAACTGAACAACGAGTGAGTAAAACGGGCCACTTAGGTGGAACGTTGAAATAGAGAATTGAACAAATTCTCGTCAGTTAAGAAATGAGCAAGTCAAACACTTTATTGGAGAGTTTGATCCTGGCTCAGGACGAACGCTGGCGGCGTGCCTAATACATGCAAGTCGAGCGGACTTGAT
>NZ_JBFRHH010000022.1:0-65375 GCF_052115765.1 Paenibacillus sp. 2KB_20
TCGTAAGCCTGCTGTTTTTCTCGGTTAGAACGCAACATATTTAACACCCTTCCGAACGGTTTATTTACAAATATTATACAATATTAACGCGGTGTCGTGTTGAATTAAATACACAAAAAATAGCTGTCGAGACTTTCTCGACAGCCTGAGCCTGGTTTTCCAGGCTTTTTTTATTTTGATCTTGCTATTTTTGAGATGCGGGGGTAGAATGTGAGTGATTCAACTTGTACGTACATTTATAATGTGATCTATATTTTTTGTTTATAGGTATGTACAAGATGGCAAGCAAGCATTCATACAGGAGGCGTTATAATTATGAATTTGAAACCGTATTCTTTTTGGTTCGTCACCGGAAGCCAGCACTTGTATGGCCCCGAAACGCTGGAGCAGGTAGCTGAGCATTCCCGCATCGTGGCAACGGAGTTTGATAAAGATCCTGTATTTTCCTATCCCATTGTGTTCAAGCCGATCGTAACGACACCCGATGAAATATACAACCTGATTCTTGAGGCCAACAATGATGAGTCCTGCGCAGGTATCATGACCTGGATGCACACCTTCTCCCCGGCCAAAATGTGGATCGCGGGTCTATCCCAATTGCAGAAGCCGCTTCTTCATTTCCATACCCAATTCAACCGGGATATCCCTTGGGAAACGATTGATATGGATTTTATGAATTTGAACCAATCCGCGCACGGTGATCGCGAGTATGGTCATATTGGTGCCCGTCTCGGCATTGCTCGCAAGGTGGTTGTGGGCCATTGGGAAGACGGGGAGGTTCGAGGCAGCATTGCCGGCTGGATGAGGACCGCTGCGGCCTATGCCGAAAGCCGCAGGCTGAAAGTGGCCCGCTTCGGCGATAATATGCGCCAAGTGGCGGTAACCGAAGGGGATAAAGTAGAAGCCCAAATCAAGCTTGGCTGGTCCGTGAACGGTTATGGCATCGGCGATCTTGTGCAGTCCATGAATGAAGTCGGCGATGAAGAGGTTAAGGCGCTCCTGAACGAATATGCGGAGTTGTATTCCATAACCAAGGAAGGGCTTAGCGACGGTCCCGTGCGCGATTCGATTGCGTATCAAGCCCGGATCGAGATTGCGCTTCGTCGTTTCCTGGAAGAGGGCGGCTTTGGCGCATTCACGACGACCTTTGAGGATCTGCATGGAATGAAGCAGCTTCCGGGACTCGCCGTACAGCGTCTGATGGAGTCGGGTTACGGCTTCGGCGGGGAAGGGGATTGGAAAACAGCTGCCCTGACGCGTGTATTGAAGGTGCTTGCGGGCAATAAAAGCACTTCTTTCATGGAGGACTACACCTATCACTTCGAGCAAGGGAATCATATGATTCTTGGATCGCACATGCTGGAGGTATGTCCGACCATTGCACTGGATAAACCGACGCTGGAAGTTCATCCGCTCGGGATCGGAGGCAAGGGAGATCCCGCGCGACTCGTGTTTAACGGCCAAGACGGCCCGGCGGTCAATGCTTCCCTGATCGATCTGGGTCACCGCTTCAGACTGCTGGTGAATGTCGTGGATGGCGTCAAGGTGGAGCAGCCTATGCCGAAACTGCCGGTGGCCCGTGTGCTGTGGAAACCGCAGCCATCGCTCCGCGAATCTGCGGAAGCGTGGATATTGGCCGGTGGAGCGCATCACACCGTTCTCTCTTATGCCATGACGGCTGAGCATTTGAGCGATTGGGCGGAGATGGTCGGCATTGAAGCGGTCATTATTGATAAGGATACAACGATACCGCGCTTCAAGAACGAGCTCCGCTGGAGTGAAGCCGCATACCGCCTGCGGTAACTGGTTCTGTCAGCATTCCCCTGGCCTGTGTTACAATAGCGAGATAACTTAGGATTGCAGGTGATCCTAACATAATGAGTGCGTGAGGCTAGAGGTGAATGATGAATAATAGACGGATACCCAAATATATTGTATTAAAAAACGAACTTCTCTCCTGGTTTGAATCCGGCCGGCTTCAAGCGGGCAAACAAGTTCCTTCGGAGCATGAAATTGCCGACCAGTTCGGCGTAAGCCGCCAGACGGTCCGCCAAACCTTCGGCGAGCTGGAGAAGGAAGGCTGGCTGGAACGGATTCAGGGCAAAGGGACGTTCGCTAGAAATCCCGAGCGGCGGGAGAGCAAGCAGGTTAAGACGATTGGCATCATAACAACCTATATCTCGGATTATATTTTCCCGCATATCGTTCGGGGAGCGGAGGCGGAGCTGCGCAGCAAGGGATACCGCCTGCTGCTCTCCAGTACCGATAACAACAAGGAGAAAGAGATGGAGAGTCTTCAGCTCATGACCAGTCAGCCGCTTAGCGGGCTGATTATCGAGCCGACCAAGAGTGCGGAGGGCAACCCGAATCTGACGTATTTCCTATCCCTGCAGGAGAAGGGAATCCCGTTTTTGATGATCAATGAGAAGTATCGGGAGTTGGAATGTCCTTGTCTGAAGCTTGATGATGAGCTTGGCGGTTACAAGGCTACACGTCATTTGATCGAGAACGGACATCAGGCGATCGCCGGATTCTTCAAACGGGACGATCTTCAGGGTGTGAACCGGCTGAAAGGCTTCTTACGTGCGCATCGCGAGGCGGGAATTCCCGTTTCGCCGGAGCGGGTGGTTACGTATACAACGGAACAGAAGGGAAGTTTTCCGTATGATCAGGCCGTCCAGTTGCTGAAGCAGCCGGATGAGCTGCGACCGACGGGGTTTGTATGTTATAACGACGAGCTGGCTGTGTCTTTAGCAGAGGCTGCCGGACAATGCAAGCTGCAAATCCCGCAGGATGTGTCCCTGGTCGGGTTCGATGATTCAACGCTAGCCGAAGCTTCCGGCGTGAAACTGACAACGATGACCCACCCGAAGACAGAGATGGGGATTATGGCGGCCAGACAATTAATTAGCATGATTGAGCATCATAGCGTTATAGAGGATACGGTATTTCAACCGGAGCTGGTGGAGAGAGAATCGGTGAAGAAACGATAGAGGATATGGGAGTGAAAGGTCCGAAGTTTCGGACCCTTGTTTGTCAACTTGTACGTACAACTACATTTTTGAAATATAGAGAGGAGCGGTTGTTCATGTTGGAGGATTTAAAGCAGCAGGTGCTGGAGGCGAATCTGGAGCTTCCGATGCACGGACTCGTTACCTTTACATGGGGAAATGTAAGCGGTATCGACCGTGAACGGGGACTGTTTGTCATTAAGCCAAGCGGCGTGCCTTACGAGGATTTAAGAGCGGACGACATGGTCGTGCTGGATTTGAAGGGAAATGTCGTTGAAGGCGATTTGCGACCATCCTCCGATACCCCGACACATCTGGTCCTCTATCAGAACTTTAAAGAGATCGGCGGAATTGTGCATACCCACTCTCCATGGGGAACGAGTTGGGCTCAAGCCGGACGCGCGCTTCCTGCTTACGGAACAACGCACGCCGACTATTTTTATGGGGAAATTCCGGTTACGCGGCCCATGACCCGCGAAGAAATCGAGGGGGCCTACGAGTTGGAGACGGGCAACGTCATTGTTGAGCGATTCGCAGACCTGGATCCGAACATGGTGCCTGGCGTGCTTGTCCATTCGCATGCGCCATTCGTGTGGGGCAAGGATGCGCATAACGCGGTTCATAATGCGGTAGTGTTGGAGGAGTGCGCCAAGATTGCAGCCCGGATGCAGCAGATTAATCCGGAAACCGAACCGATGGATCAGACGCTGCTGGATCGCCATTTTTTACGGAAGCATGGAGTTAATGCCTATTACGGTCAAAAGTAATGCTTGTATTCATCATTCATGATTTCATCTGTAGGAGGAAATGAGATGGGGAATAAATACACCATTGGTGTCGATTACGGAACGCAGTCCGGGCGTGCGGTGTTGGTTAATCTGGCTGACGGGCAGGAAGTAGCGGATCATGTTACGCCTTACCGGCATCATGTCATCGATGAGTTTTTACCGGTTTCAGGGAAGAAGCTGGAGCACGACTGGGCGCTTCAGCATCCGGGCGATTATCTGGAGGTTCTAAAGGTATCCGTGCCTGCCGTCATCCAGCAATCCGGGATTGATCCGGCGGATGTGATTGGCATCGGCATTGATTTTACGGCTTGCACCATGCTGCCCGTTGACGAGCTTGGGGAGCCGCTCTGCTTCCAACCGGAGCTGGCCGACCAGCCGCACAGCTGGGTTAAGCTGTGGAAGCATCATGCCGCCCAGCCGGAAGCGGACAAGATCAACGCGATTGCCGCCGAGCGCGGAGAAGCCTTTTTGCCCCGTTATGGCGGGAAGATTTCTTCCGAATGGATGATTGCAAAGGTCTGGCAAATTCTTGACGAGGCACCGGCGATCTATGAACGTACGGATAGATTCTTGGAAGCTACCGATTGGGTCGTTTCCCAAATGACAGGCCAGATTGTCCGCAACAGCTGTACGGCTGGCTACAAGGCGATATGGCATAAGCAAGACGGATATCCAAGCAAGGAATATTTTAAGGCGCTGGATCCCCGGTTGGAGGATCTGGCCGATACGAAGCTGCGCGGAGAGGTCCGCCCCCTTGGGAGCAGCGCAGGCGGTCTGACTGAGAAGATGGCGGTGATGATGGGCTTAACTCCAGGGATTGCCGTGGCCGTCGGTAACGTTGATGCTCATGCCGCGGTGCCTGCGGTCGGTGTTGTCACACCGGGCAAGCTGGTGATGGCGATGGGCACATCGATCTGCCACATGCTGCTCGGTACCGAAGAGAAGCAGGTTGAAGGCATGTGCGGTGTCGTCGAGGACGGCATCATTCCCGGATTATACGGTTATGAAGCCGGGCAATCGGCAGTAGGCGATATTTTTGAATGGTACGTCGAGGAAGCGCTTCCTGCGTATGTAAAAGAAGCTGCGTCCGAGGAAGGGATCGGCGTGCACCAATGGCTTGAGCGGGAAGCGGCTGCACACAAGCCGGGTCAAACCGGTCTGCTTGCACTGGATTGGTGGAACGGCAATCGTTCCGTGCTGGTGGATACGGATCTGACCGGGCTGATGTTAGGGATGACGCTGTTGACAAAGCCGCAGGAAATCTACCGCACCTTGCTTGAGGCGACCGCATTCGGCACGCGCAAAATCGTGGACGCTTTTCATGAGAACGGTGTCGCCGTGGATGTCCTGTATGCATGCGGCGGACTGCCGCAAAAGAACCGTCTCTTGATGCAGATTTATGCGGATGTCACCAATCGCGAAATCATGGTGGCTGATTCCAAACAGACGCCGGCGCTTGGCGCCGCTATGTTTGCCGCAGTCGCAGCGGGTCAGGCGCAAGGCGGGTATGATTCGATTATCGATGCCGCCAAGAAGATGGCACGGGTGAAGGAAGAGACCTTCAAACCGATTCCGGAGCATGTGGAAGTGTATGAACAGCTGTATCAGGAGTACAGCAAGCTGCATGACTATTTCGGCCGGGGCGAAAACAACGTGATGAAGCGGCTGAAGCGGATTAAGCAAACGGCTGAGTAGGCCCTGGCTGACCAGAAGCTTGTATAGACACGACAGGATGGGATGAAGGAGAGGAACGAACGTGACGGATTACTTGAACGATGCAAAAGGTTTAATGAACCGGATTAGGGAGCTACAGCCCGCGTTCCGCGGACTAGAAACCATGGTGCTTGAGCCCGGCGCTATGCATGACGTGCCTTCGTATCTTAAACGGCAGGACCTTGGTTCACCGATCGTTGTCGCAGATGCGAATACGTATGAAGCAGCGGGGAAAAAGCTGGTGGAGAGCTTGGAAGCAGCTGGCCAAAAGACTCGGCTGTGTCTGATTGAGCCGGATGAGCAAGGCGACGTTGTGGCGGATGAACGCTCCTTGATGCAGCTGTTTATCGAAGTGGAGCCTGAAGGGACAGGATGCCTGATCGCTGTGGGATCCGGGACCATTCATGACATTACGCGCTTTGTGAGTCATCGGAGCGGCAAGCCGTTCATCTCGGTACCTACGGCACCTTCGGTTGACGGCTTTACTTCGGCGGGCGCGCCGATCGTGGTCCGGGGAGTCAAACAAACCTTTGCGGCCACGGCTCCGATCGCGATATTCGCCGATCCGGACATTCTAGTGAAGGCACCGCAGCCGCTGGTAGCGGCAGGTTTTGGTGATATGCTCGGCAAATACACATCGCTGTTGGATTGGAAATTCTCTTCGACCACGGCCGGTGAGCCCTATGATGATCAAGTGGCAGCCATTACGGAGAGGGCGCTTCAAGCTTGCATTCAGCATGTGGAAGCGATCGGCCAGCGCACGGACGAAGGCATCCGCATTCTGATGACGGCTTTGATCGAGTCGGGGATCGCGATGCTGCTGTTCGGTCAGTCCCACCCTGCCTCCGGGGCGGAACATCATCTCTCGCATTACTGGGAGATGGAGTACTTGGGCCGCGGCAACCGGGCCCTGCTGCATGGTGCCAAAGTGGGGGTGGCCTGCAGCGAAATATCGAGCCTATATCACGACGCGGCCGATAAGGGAGTGTACCCTAATGCCAAGCCTACGCATTGGGAGACATATGGAGAGCAGGTTCGGGAGTGGCTGCGCAAGGTCCCTTCGAAGGAGAAAATTGCCGATCTGCTGCGGCAAGCCGGAGGTCCTTCCACACTGCAGGAGCTTGGCATCGATGACGAGCTGTTCCGGGAGAGCCTGCGGGAGGCGCACAATCTGCGCGACCGGCATACCATTTTGAGGGCGCTGAACGAGGAAAAGGTTGAGGTAAGGTCATAAGGAGAGTTATTTTAAGCGGATTGCAAGATGCGAACTAAAGATTGCACAGTGATCGATTCTGGTTTTGCTATTCGCATCTTTATAGTAGAGATTATGTTTTGTCAAAGAAGAAAGGGACTTTCGATGATGGAAAGTCCCTTTTTTGTGTTTTGAAATTCAGTATATTATTTTGGACGCGCGGAGCAGATCGCCGGAGCAGGCTTCGGTGATTTTTTAGTTCATATGCTTAAAAAGATGGATTCAGAACACTTGGAAAATAATAAACATAATTTACGGATATATAGAAAATTATTTTCTTGTAAGCATTTACATTTAACTTTTTGTTTGATAGGCTATGGATAAAGCAGCAAATCATACATCACTAAATCAGAAGGAGCGAGGATGATATGGGAAACAGGCTGAAGTATGATGTGGTGGTCATGGGCGGCGGCATATCGGGAGCAATGGCAGCCGTTGCGGCATCGAGTTTAGGGGTGAAGACGCTGATCGTAGAGTCCCATGGGTTTCTTGGCGGGACACTTACTGCGAATGGGGTAGGGCCGATGATGACATTCCATGCGGGAGAGAAGCTTGCCATTCAAGGGTTTACAGATCAGCTGATTGAACGGCTGAAGAAGCAGGGCAAGTCGCCGGGGCATATTTTCGATACGGTTGGCTTTACGTATTCGGTTACCCCGTTCGATGCCGAAGCGATGAAGCATGAGCTGGAGCTGATGGTCACCGAGAACGGAGGGGAGATTCTGTATCATACGATGCTGGCTGGCGTGAAGACCGAGGACGGGCGAATCGTCGGCATTACGGTATGCAACAAGTCCGGTCTAAGCGACATCGAGGCCTCCGTGTTCATCGACGGGACGGGAGACGGTGATTTGTCCGTCGGGGCGGGAGCCGAGTTCACTAAGGGCAGGGAATCCGACGGGGCCATGCAGCCCATGACGTTGAAGATGAAGATGTACAACGTCGATATTCCGAAGGTAAAACAGTATATTCACGCCCACCCGGAAGACTTTCCACTGTATCAGGGCGACACGTCCATCATCGAGAAGGCGCCTCGCTTGTCGGTAGGCGGGTTCGACAGTCTGTTTAAACTGGCGAAGGAGAGGGGCGAGATCTCGATTCCGCGAGAGAATGTGCTATTCTTCGAGACCAACAACCCGGGCGAGGTCATACTGAATACAACCCGGATCCTCGGTCATGATCCGACGGATGCGTTCAGTCTGAGCAAGGCGGAGATGGAAGGGCGGAAGCAGTGCCGCGAGTTAGAGCTGTTCATGCGTAAGTATATTCCGGGCTTTGAGCATGCGGTCGTGGAATCGACCGGCCCGAATATTGGCATTCGGGGATCCCGCCAGATTAAGGGCGTGTACACGCTGACGGCCGATGATTTACTGGAACAGCGGCTGTTCGAAGATACGATCGCGCATTCTGGCTACCCGATCGATATCCATAGTCCGGACGGCGAAGGTACGAAGCATCAGAAGCTGGAATGGGGCGGTATGTACAGCATTCCTTACTCCTGTATGGTCACGGATTCTGTGCAGAACCTGATCGTCATCGGCCGATGCATTTCGGCCACCTTCGAAGCGCAGGCAGCGATGCGGACGACACCGACGACGGGGGCGATCGGCCATGCCGGCGGGGTAGCATCCGCGTTGGCCGCGAAGAAAGGCATTCGCGTCCGGGATGTGGATATCAAGGAAGTGCAGTCCGTGCTGAAAGCACAGGGCGCTTATTTAGAAATATAGATGAAGATAAGCCTATTGAGAACTTGATTCGAGAGGAGAATTAACGTGACATCTTTCATGTGGGTTCAAGCCATCGGCATTTTACTAGTTTTTCTTGTGTTTGTCGGGTTAATGATGACCCGGAAGCTTCCGACCATTCTGGCACTGCCCTTGATGGCGATTCTGTTTGCCGTCATTGCCGGCGTGCCGTGGATGTCGAACGATCCCGAGACGACCACGATTGCCAAGACGATTCTGTCATCCGGCTCGATGAGGTTATCGGGCGCCATCGCGGGATTAGTGTTCGGGGCCTGGTTCGGACAAATTTTGAATAAAGTCGGCATTACCAAGTCGATTATTCGAAAAGCGGCCGAACTCGCTGGCGACAAGCCGATGCTGATTGCGGTTCTGTTTTTCGCAACCGCATCCATTATTTTCTCGGCGGCCGGTGGACTGGGCATGGTCATCCTGGTCGGTACGATCGTCATTCCGATTATGCTGACGGCGGGCATCTCCCAGTTTGTCGCATCGATTGTCGTTATTTCCGCCGTTGGCGTCGGCGCGCTGTTCAACGTCTCCAACTGGGCCGTTTATGTCGATGTGCTGGGCCTCTCGGTTCAGACGATTGCGGATTATACGCTGGTCGCCGCGCTGCCGCTCATTCTTGTGTCGCTCGGGATGATTATTTTCTACATCCGGCGGGACGGCAAAGGCCGCAAAGCGTGGGCGATGCCGACACCTTCCGGCGGAGAAGGCAAAAAGGTGCCTGCCTTTGCCCTCATTAGCCCGCTAGTTCCGGTCATTCTCGTCTTTGCATTCAAGCTCGACATTGTCCCGGCGGTGGTCATCGGCGCATTGGTTACGATACTGCTGACCTGGCCGAAGCGGCCGATTCATGTCCTGTCCAGTGCGCTGGTGGAAGGGATTCAGGACGTTGCCGGTGCGATGGCGCTCATGATCGGCATCGGCATTTTGTTGAATTCCGTTATGGCGCCACAGGTGTCGGCACTGATCAGCCCGTTGATTGAAGCTGTACTGCCGACCAACCCGTTGATGTACATTCTGTTCTTCACGTTGCTATCTCCGCTCGCCATCTATCGTGGTCCGCTGAACGTATGGGGACTCGGCAGCGGCATTGCTGCTCTGTTCGTCACGGCGGGTATGACCCCGGTCGCGGCGATGCTGGCGCTGCGCGTCGTCAGCAATGTGCAGGCCGTATCCGACCCGACCAACTCGCATAATGTGTGGGTCGCGGATTTTACGAAGAGCGACATTAACGATATTTTGAAAAAGACACTTCCTTGGATGATGGTTGCGGTGCTGATTTCGATGGTGTTGGGTTCATTCATGGTCTTTTAGAAGCAGATAGAATCCGGGCGGAGACTTGCGAGTGTCTGCCCGTTGTTGCAGGAGGAGAACGATGGAGAGAAGAAAAGTAAGGGTCGGGATTGATGTCGGAGGCACCTTCACGGATGCGGCCGTCATTGACAATGAGACGTACGAGGTTATTGGGAAGATGAAAATTCCGACGACACATCATGACGAAGATGGCGTGGCGAAAGGGATTGTACAAATATTGAAGCGGATTTTGGAGAGCGAGGGCATTGCTCCGGACGATGTGACCTTTATCGCCCACGGGACGACGCAAGCGACGAACGCCTTGCTGGAGGGGGATGTGGCCCGTGTCGGCATTATCGGCATGGGTTCCGGACTTGACGGCATGAGCGCACGCTCGGAGTCGAATCCCGGGGACATTGAGCTGGCGCCGGGCAAATATTTGAAGACGTACCACACGTACCTTGATTCCAAAAATTTGCGGGATGAGGATATCGAAGCGGCGATTGACGAACTAGCGCGGCAGGGGGCGGAAGTGATCGTCGCTTCCGAGGCGTACAGCGTTGATGATCCGGCCAATGAGCTTCGTGTCGTTGAGATAGCGAGCCGCAAAGGCATGTATGCTACCGGCGGGCATGAAATTTCCCAGTTGTATGGACTCAAGACACGGACAAGAACGGCGGTCGTGAATGCATCTCTCATTCCGAAAATGATGGAAACGGCGAACATGACGGAGAAATCCGTCAAACATGCGAATATTCAATCCCAGCTCATGATTATGCGCTGCGACGGCGGCGTTATGAGTATCGACGAGGTGCGCAAACGTCCGATATTGACGATGCTGTCGGGACTTGCCGCCGGTGTTGCCGGTGTGCTGATGTATGAAAAGGTGTCGGATGGCATTTTTTTCGAGGTCGGCGGCACAAGCGTCGATATTTCCGTCATCAAAAACGGGAAGGTCATGATCAAGAATGCCCAAGTCGGCGGCCACCGGACTTATTTGCAGTCCTTGGATGTCCGGACGCTTGGCATTGCCGGCGGAAGCATGATTAAGGTGGCGAACGGGAACATCATCGATGTCGGCCCGCGAAGCGCACATATTGCGGGCAAGGAATACGAGGCGTTCGCCGGGGCGGAGCAGATCGTTAATCCGAAGGTCAAGTTCGTCAGCCCGCGGGAAGGGGATCCGGCCGAATATATTATTTTGGAGAGTGAGACCGGCAAGGAATTCTCCTATACACTGGCCGGCGCGGCCAACATTCTCGGCTATATTCCGGAGGGCGATTACGCGCGAGGGAACAAGGAAGCGGCCGTGCGGGCATGGGAAGCCCTTGCCGACCATGTAGGCCTGAGCATCGAGGAGGCCGCCAGACAGGTTATGAATATCGCGATTGATAAGACGATGAAGACCGTCAATGAGATGATCGAAGACTATGAGCTGGATCGCTCGTTTGTGACGTTGGTCGGCGGCGGAGGCAGCGGGGCCGTGCTCGTTCCGGCGATGGCGGAGCGGGAGCAGTTCCGCTTCCAGATCGCGAATAACGCGCCTTATGTATCGACCATAGGCGTCGCCCTTGCGATGGTGAAGGAGCAGTTGGAGAGAACCGTCGTGAATCCGACGGAAGAGGATATCAAGCGCATTCGGTCCGAGATCGTCGAGCGCATCGTCAAATCCGGCGCCAGTGAGGATACGGTCGAGGTAACGATCGAGATTGATAGCCAGAAAAATATTTTGCGGGCAGTCGCTACCGGCTCGACAGAGCTTCGCTCCAAAGATCTGGGTCAGCAAGCGCTGTCTGTCGAGGAGATGGCCGCCATAGCCGCTAGCTCAGTCGATCAACCGGCGGCCAGCATGATGCTGGCGTCCCAGTGCGGCCGATGGAGCCTATTCGCCTGCGAGGAGACGAAGAAATCATTTTTCGGACTGATCAAGAAGAAAACGACCTATGTGAGCGTGCTCGATCGGGAAGGCGTCGTTCGGTTCAAGAAGGGGAACGTCCACTTCACGAAGCTGACCAAGGCTCAGTTCGGGGACCGATTACAAGATTTTTTGGATGACAATACGATCTACTCCGATGCAAACGCGACGATCCCGAAGGTATTTGTCTTTTATCGGGAGAAGATGCTCGATTTGACCGGAATGCAGACGAAGGAGCAGTTGATGTCGATTCTCGAGATCGAGACGGAGATGCTGACACAGGAAGAAGAATTGATCGTCGTTGTTTATCAATAAGGAGGGAAAGGTATGCCGGAGCCGGACGAGGTTATTCACCGATTGATGGAAGAGGAAGGGGCTGATGAGTTACTGGCGTGCGCGGAGCTGGAGCAGGACCCCCTTTTCCACAAAATACCGAAGGATCGAATGGCATACTATGTAAGCATGTCACTTAAACGGGGCAGAGAGACGGCGGCTGCCTACAAGAATAAGGGCAAGTCCATCCGGGAGCTGTGTCAGTTGGAAGGCTTACAGTATCAAGTGACGAATCGGTCCGGCACTTTCCACAACGTCAGCTTCCGTGCGCAGATTGATTTCGCGAAGAGCCCGCCGGCGATTATCATCTATGCCTCGTCGCTCCGCGATATGCGGCAGGCGTACCGGATGGTGATGGGGAATGGATGCGAGGTGCGGGAACAGGAGCTGGAGCGGCTGATCGACCTTCATTTAGCACATGAGTTTTTTCATTATACGGAATACCGGGCGGGGCAGTTCACGAATGAGACGCTGGAGCCGATTGATATGTTCAAGCTGGGAAGCTGGTATACGAAGAGGTCAAGCATTGTGAAATGCAGTGAAATCGCGGCGCATGCATTCTGCAAAACGATACTGGGCCTGCCCTGCTTGCCGAATGTGCTCGATTACGCGTTTCTTGTAGAGACGAGGGCGATGGATGCAGGTGAGCTTAGCCGGCGGGTGGAATATTGGAAGATGATGTTGGCCTGATTTTATCATTACTTCCCTTGATATGATATAATGGGGTGTACTGGCGAAGTTACCGGATTCGCATTTTTCCCATTGGCAGTCAGGAGGAGGTACCATGTCTTCACAGGTTCCGGCGGTTATCGCAAAAATTGTATCGCAAACTCAAAAACTAACATACGGTGAAAATCAGATCGCCAATTTTGTTATACACAATCCGGAATTCATCACCCGTAACACCATTACGGCTATCGCGAATGAAATCGGTGTGTCCGAGACAAGCATCAACCGTTTTTGCAAAAAGGTGGGCTTCAAAGGATTCAACGATTTTAAAATCGCGTTCGCCCAGGATGCGTTTTACCGGGATATGCAGGCCAAGAAGAAAGAGAGACGCGAGATTAACGTCATTGATGCGCTGGCTCTCGACTATAACGAACTGATCGTTAACACTTCGGCGCTCATTACGGAAGATCAGCTTCATCAAGTGGTCAAGCTGCTGAAGGGCGCGCGCCGAATCCTCCTCATCGGCTTGTTCGATTCGTTCCTCGCGGCCATGGCATTGAAGAACCGGCTCGCGATTATCGGCGTTCATGCTGATGCAATCAATGACAGCAGGGAGATGAAAATCGCGGCCTCCCAATGCGGTCCTGAGGATGTCGTAATTGCCTTCTCGCGTTCAGGTTCGACCCGGGAGATTATCGATGCCGTCAACATCGCGCAGGTCAATCAGGTCAAGACCGTGGCAGTCACCTGTTATGACTCATCAGCGATTACAGAAAATGCGGTGGTCGATATTATTGCGCCAGATAAAATCTCGGTCAATAACAGCGCTTTTATGTCCAACCATATCACGTTTCTGTTTGTCGTCGATCTCATTATGAGCGTTTTCATTTCATCGGATAAGCAGTATTTGAAGAAAAAGCTGGACAGCGAAGGAATATTGGCAAGCGATCAATCGATAACGAATTATTTTCTGTGATTGTAGAAACAAAACGCTCTTGTCGCGCAAATGCGCGGCGGGGCGTTTTTTAATGCTGCTTATGACTTGTTGTTTTGGTGGTAGTGGGAAAGGAGGAGCGCGAGCAGATATTCGATATTCTTATCGTTCAAGCCCGCGCCTGCTTTCAGCATGTCCGCACAAACAGCAGGAGCAGGGACACCCTGCTCCTGCTGTTTTCCATACTTTAGTGGATAAACGTATCAAACCAATGCAGATGTTAACTCACTATAGCTATTCTTGTTCACCCTTCATTCGACTCTCTAACCTTCCTTCACATCATACAGTACGCGAGCCAACAGGTCCTGGCTATAGTTGCCGAAATGCTTGCCGTAAATGGTTAAGCCGCGTTTATTAACAGATTGTTCGTTAACGGCGATCCTGAAGGTGAGCTCGCTCTTGTAATCAAGCTGAATTTGGTCCAGACCGACATCCGAGATGCGGCATCCATCGATAAAGCTGCCTTCCTTATTAATTCGGATTAGCTTCAGCATGCCGTATTGGTTCAAATGAGGCGGCCACCATTCGGGGTTGAAAGTACCGCGTTTGTCCCCGAAATCCCCCGGACTTGTCCAGCTGCCAATCTCGATCCCGTTTACGTAAAAGAAAATGTCCGATGGATAATTGTCGCAATATCCCGGCGCCTCGGAGCCAAGCTCTAACGAAAATTGAATCTCGCGGAACGATTGATTGGACTTCAAATAATTCGGGATCCGGTATTCCAGGAATCCTTCGGTAAGCCAGATGATCTCCGAGTTGATCCGCTCCGGATCGGCGAAATAGCGCGGATCGTCAAAATCTCCGATGATGCTGTCCTTGGTGGCAAGCCCGCAGGTCGGGGTTGCCTGGTAATCGCTGTAATGGCCAACCTGAATTTCCACCTCGTATAAGTTATCCATATCCTTGCTGCGAAGATCAACCATCAGGGTGTCTTTATTCAGGTAACAGATCTTCTGAATGCCGTGTTTACCGCCCGTGGTATTAATTTCGATCAGGCCACTATCTTCCAATTTCTTGATATGCATGGTAATAGCGCCATTGCTGAGGTTCAGCCTGTTCGCGAGATCGTTTAAGTTTAGACTTTGGTTCTTGGCCAGCAGCTCCAGAATTTGAATGCGAATTTCCGAGCTGAGTGCTTTAAAGATATCAAGCCCGCTCATTAAGTCTTTAATGTAGATCATCTTATCTCAAACCTTCTTCCGATTAAAGGATTTATATAACGATGGTAATAGGTACAGAGGGGTAAAGAGGTTTATTTTAAACAATTATAAATCAATATGTGCGTTAAATAAAGATGTGATCTAATTCTTCAAAAATTTCATTTGAAAACCAAGAATTCCAATACTCAAAATCACTTTATTTCAAATTATTATAAAAATAATAATTAGGAATACAAGGAAAATCAGTGTTTTACACCGCAATTTAGCTGATTTTTAGATAATCAATCAATTCATTTCAAATATATATAAATCAATTTATGTTTTTGTATTTACAGCGAACCTCTCATATGATATTTTATATTTGAAAACGAATTCATTCAGTATTATTTGAAATGATTCATAATTACATCAACGGAAGGTGAAGGACTTGGCAGCTGAGAAATTGAAAGCACGAATGATCGTGGATAAGTCGTTTCGGATCGCGCAAGTTGATAACCGCATATATGGTTCGTTCATTGAACATCTTGGCCGCGCTGTATATGGCGGCATTTACGAACCCGGCCATGAAACTGCGGATGCAGGTGGTTTTCGTAACGACGTGAAGGATTTGATCAAGGAACTGGATGTCCCGATTATAAGATATCCCGGCGGAAATTTTGTGTCAGGTTATGACTGGGAAGATGGCGTAGGTCCTGTAGCCGAACGGCCGAAACGGCTGGAGCTGGCGTGGAGAACGCTGGAGCCGAACGATGTCGGCACGAATGAGTTTATTTCCTGGGCCAAGGAAGTGGGCTCGGACGTTATGATGGCCGTGAACCTGGGTACTCGGGGGATCGACGCTGCCAGAAATCTGCTGGAATACACCAACCATCCCGGAGGCACATACTGGAGCGATCTAAGACGCAGTCATGGTTATGAACAGCCGCACAAGATCAAAACCTGGTGCCTTGGCAACGAGATGGATGGGCCTTGGCAGATCGGACACAAGACCTCGACAGAATACGGCCGACTTGCACTGGAAACGGCAAAAGCCATGCGGCTCGTCGATCCGACCATTGAACTGGTTTCATGCGGAAGCTCGAGCACCGGGATGCCGACATTCCCTGAATGGGAAGCCGTAACGCTGGATCATACGTACGAGGCGGTTGATTACATATCGCTGCATCAATATTACGGTAACCGTGATAACGATACCGCCAACTATCTGGCACTTTCCCTGGATATGGATCACTTTATTCATACGGTCAAATCCACCTGCGATTACATCAAGGCCAAGAAACGCAGCAAAAAGACGATGTATCTCAGCTTCGACGAGTGGAATGTCTGGTACCATTCCAATGACGCTGACAGGCAGATTGATCCATGGAGCATCGCTCCGCCGCAGCTGGAGGATGTGTATAATTTCGAGGATGCGATTCTTGTCGGCAGTATGCTGATCACCTTCCTGCGCCACGCAGACCGGGTGAAGATGGCTTGTCTGGCACAGCTCGTCAACGTAATCGCGCCGATTATGACCGAGAACGGCGGCCGTTCTTGGAAGCAGACCATCTTTTATCCGTATCTTCACGCTTCGAAATTTGGCCGGGGCGTATCGCTGCTACCTATCGTCGAATCACCGAAGTATGATTCCAAGGATTTTACCGATGTTCCGTATCTTGATAGTGCGGTCGTTCATAATGAAGAGGATGAAGAAATTACGATTTTTGCCGTGAACCGTCATCTGGAGGAAGCATTGGAGCTGGAATGTGATGTGCGCAGCTTTGAAGGCTATCGGTTGCTGGAGCATATCGTGATGGAGCATGAGGATCTGAAAGCGGTGAATACCGCATCTGAGGAAAGAGTCAAACCACATCAACAGGGTGGAGCTAAACTCGATAACGGTATGGTTACCGCAAGGCTTGCCAAGGCATCATGGAACGTTATTCGCTTGAAAAAAGCTTAAGGAAAAGCAGCGGGCAGTTCTCACCAGGGGCTGCCCCATCTCCCAAACAGTCATATCAAATTACACACACTATGAAAGCGCTTTATTTCTGAATGGTAGCAGAAGTACCGATTTTTAAGTGTAGGTTTGTATGAACGAAAATTAAGGGAGGTCCAGTAAGATGATGAAAAAATGGTTGATTGTATTCACGGTATTATGTATGACATTGTTCTTGTGGGGATGCGGTAAATCGAACAATGCCGGCGGCGAAACCTCGGTTCTGGATGGAGGGGCAGGGGAAAGCGCCACAGAGCTGTCTTATTGGACGTTTGTTGAGCTGCACGGACAGCATTTTGAGAAAATGCTGGGCAAGTGGAATGCCGAGAATCCCGAACGCCAGATTAAACTAAACGTGACGGTCATGCCGTATGACGACATGCATAACAAATTATCCATTGCGGTTCAATCGGGGACTGGGGCACCCGACATTGCGGATATCGAGCTTGGGAAGTTTCCGAATTTTCTGTCCGGCACGCCGCAGCTGGAACCGCTCAATGATGTCATTGATCCATACCGGGACACCATCGTTAAATCCCGAATTGACCTATACAGCAAGGAAGATACGAATTACGGCATCCCGACCCATGTTGGCGCGTCCGTTGCCTTCTATAATACCGAGATTTTGGAGGAGGCTGGGGTTAACTATCAGGATATCGTAACTTGGGAGGATTTTAAGCAGGCAGGTATCCAGGTGTATGAAAAAACAGGCAAGTACATGGGAACAGCCGATACAAGCGCAGCCTGGCAAGCTTCCATGCTATTGGCACAGCAAGGCGCGGATCTGACAGACGATTCCGGCAATCCGATCGTGAACTCGGAAGCGATGGTGAAAGCCATGACGCTCCTCAAGGACCTGCAGGATAACAATGTCATAGCAACCATTGCCGGCGGCCAGCCGGATACCGAAGAAGCATATGGAGAGTTTAATGCAGGAAATTACGCTACGGCCTTCATGCCGCTGTGGCAAATGTCCAGATACACCAACTACATGTCAGACTTGTCCGGGAAAATAGCCATCGCGCCGATACCGGTCATTGAAGAAGGAATGCCAAGATCGGTTGGCGGCGGCGGCACCGGCACGGTTGTTACCAAGACCGCAAAAGACGTACAACTGGCGAAAGACTTTCTGGCATTCGCCAAGCTGTCCCTGGATGCCAATAAAGAGATTTGGAACACGCTTGGATTCGATCCGGTCAATATGGACGTTTGGGATATGAAAGATGTTACGCACAATGCCGAGAATCAGTTCGTCAAATATTTTGTTAATAACCCGTTTGATGTCTTGAATGAGATCCGAGATGAAATCCGGTTAATCAAATCGACCTCCGCATCGCCTACCATCAACAACGTCCTGTGTACAACAACCTTCAATGAGATTTTCGAGGATGGCAAAGACATTACTGAAGCTTTGAACGACGCCCAGAAACAAATCGAACAGGAATTGAAATGACACTCGCTTATAGGGTACCAAAACATAGAGCTGCTCATGGAATCGTTAATGGGCGGCTCTCATTAAAGGAGTAGAATCATGATTAAAAAATTTCTGTACTCGCAAAAGGTTGCTCCTTATGTGTTTGTTCTGCCGTTTATTCTGGTGTTCCTTATATTCTGGGTGCTGCCGCTGGGCAGCTCATTTGGCATGAGCTTTCAGAAGACGCAGCTGGGGCAGGAAGCAGATTGGATCGGTATGGCTAATTACGGAAAGCTGATGGGGGACGGCGTCTTTCTGAAGGCGGTCACGAACAGCGCGATTTACATGATCCTGACGCTCCTTATCCTGATTCCGTTTCCGATGCTGTTCGCGGTATTGATTAACAATAAGTTCATGTGGGGAAGAGAATTTTTTAAATCGTCCTTTTTCTTCCCGGCACTGACGTCGGTTGTTGTCGCAGGCACCATTTTTCGGCTGATGTTCGGCGAGATGGAAGGGTCGCTTATTAACAGTATATTGGGGTGGTTCGGGATCGACCCGGTGAAGTTTCTGAAGGGACAGGTTACCGGTTTTATTGCTCTGGTGGCACTTGCCACATGGCGGTGGACGGGCGTTAATATGCTCTATTTTTTATCCGGGCTCAAAAATATCCCGGGTGAATATTATGAGGCGGCATCCATCGACGGGGCCTCGGCCTTTCAGAAATTCACCAAAATCACGATGCCTTTGTTAAAGCCAACCACGATATATGTGTTAACGATCAGCATTTATGCGGGGCTTGCCATGTTTATAGAAAGCATGATGCTCTGGAACGGCAACAACTCTCCGAAAAACATCGGCCTCACGATTGTCGGTTATCTGTACCGTCAAGGCATTGAGAAGAACAATCTGGGTTATGCGGCCGCTGTAGGGATCGTGCTGCTGGCGATCACCATGATCATTAATCTGACGCAGCTGACGCTCTCCGGCATGTTCAAGAAGGAGGATTGAGAATGAGAAGAGAAACGCTGATCAAAATAATCCTCTTCATTTTGTTCTCCATACTGTGCTTTCTGATCCTGGTCCCTTTTTATGCCGTCACCATCGCTTCCTTTAAACCGGGCGAGGATTTGATCCGGTATGGGCTGAATTTGAAATTTGACCTGTCGGTGATGAGCCTGGACAATTTCAACTACCTGTTTACAGGCGATCATTCTTATTTTATGTGGTTTTTTAACTCCTTGCTCCTTACGGTGGTGCAGGTTACGTTAACCCTGCTGGTCAGCGCAACGGTTGCCTATGGGTTTGCAGCCTATGATTTCATCGGCAAAAATTTCCTGTTCATCTGCGTGCTTCTGATTATGATGGTTCCTTTTGAAATTCTTCTTCTTCCGTTATACTCCCTGACGTACAACCTTGGCCTTATGAATTCGTACTCGGCGATTGTGCTGCCGGGGATCGCAAGCGCGGCTACGATCTTTTTCTTCAGGCAGTATTTAAGAGGGGTTCCAAAAGAAATGATTGCGGCAGGGCGGGTGGACGGCGCGACGGAATACGGTATCTATGTACGGCTGATCTTGCCTGTGATGAAGCCATCCTTCGCTGCCATGGCGATCCTGAACGGCATGAACAGCTGGAACAACTTTCTGTGGCCGTTTATGGTACTCAGCGATGATGGCAAGTATACCCTTCCGATCGGATTGAAGACGCTCTTGACCCCTTACGGGAACAATTATGACTTATTGATTGTCGGCTCCTTCTTCTCGATCATTCCGATCTTTATTTTGTTCATGGCCTTCCAGAAGTATTTTATCGATGGGATGACGGCGGGGGCGGTGAAAGGATGATCACTCGATAGGAAGGGCCTGACCTTGCATGAGGCATCTCAAATCCTTTATGATACAATGAAACCTGCGTGTTTCATGTTTGATTTGATGAATGAGGTGACCGTATCGTGCATCCTGTAACTCGGGCTCTATTATGGATTGGCGGCGCTCTGATCGTGATCGGTCTGCTCTGGCCTGTCATTGGACGATTTGTCGGCCGGCTGCCGGGTGACATCGTGGTGGATAAACCCCATGTCAAAATTTATTTTCCGATCGTAACCTGCCTCGTCATCAGCGTGGTGGGCTCATTAATTCTGTTTCTGATCCAGCAGTTTCGTAAATAGCAGAGATATCATAAGAAAAACGTCTATCGACGTAATTTCTCGGAAGACAGACCGCGGTTAGGGGATGTTTTTCTTGCGATATCAGGAAGGCCTAAGCTTCGGAGTTTATACTTTCTGATAAAAAAACAGGCCGGCTAGGGCAAACCCTTAGCCGGCCTGTTTACATGGAAGAGAGAAACTTACTTCTGAATGATGGTAATCTCGGCATTCGGATCCAGGCTTCTCACGATGGATTTGAATCTGGGCATCTCCAGAATGTGAACCCGATAGATCAGCTGCGTTGAACCGATGGCTTCACCTTCATACATAGAGTCATCTTTAGGGTCAGCAGTTTGGGATTCATACCCCATGATGGCTTTCATGGTATGCTGGATTTCCACTTCGCTCACGCTGCGAATCCGGACCTCTCGTTTAAGCGGAAGGCTCGAAGTTGTAATACGTCCGGTCTCCAGTGCCATGAGACATGCGATCGCAGAGTACATCGCTCGTTCCCAGCCGAGAAGCAGCCCTGCCAATGTCAGTACGCATGTATTGACCATGATATGGATGTATGGCAGCTTCAAGCGGGTTAGCAGATGTGATATCTGCTGCGGAATCTTGGGCATTTGGAGTGAGTCCAGGACGACGCCGTAACGAAGGCCGAGACCGATGCCCAGCCCAAGGAAAATGCCGCCGATGCCTGCGCTCCCGATCTTGCTGTCGATGAGAGCGGGAACCGGAAAGAACAGGATCGAGCATACGGAAAAAGTAAGCAGCCCGACGGTGGCAATGACGGCTTTTTCCCGGTTGGCCCCACGGTAGACCAGCAGGAGCAGGGGCAGATTTAATGCAAACAGAAACATGCCTGTATGAAGTCCCGTCAGATGCGAGGCGAGCGCGGAAATTCCCGTTACGCCGCCCGCGATGATGCCGCCGGGAACAAGAAATAAATCCAAACCGAACGCCGCTATCAGGCCTCCGATGGCAGCCATGCTCATTCTTCTTCGTGTACTTGCCTTGCTTACGGTCTCTTGCGGACCGTTCGTTACCCGAACATGGGCTTGAACCATAGGCAATGTACCCTCCTTTATCCGCTTGCACTTTCATCCTTTAGCTTCGGTTTAACCGGTTTCTTCTCCTTATAGTCTTTAAATTTAATGATTTTGTTTAAGAAGTTATACACATGCTTGGACTCCTTGGTGAGCAGCGGTCCGAGAATAGCCAGTATCAGCACATACAAGGCTGCGAACGGCTGGATGAAGGTTGCAAGTCCGCCCGCTTTACCCATATTAGCGAGAATAATGGAGAATTCCCCGCGGGATACGATGGTCAGACCGATATTGGAGGATGCTTTGGAGGACAACCCTGCACTGCGTCCTGCAAGCATACCTGCAATAAAGTTTCCAAGGAGTGTGATGATAACGGCGATTAGCGATAACCACACAGCTCCGCCAAGCTCGGAAGGTACAATCGTTAAACCGAAGCTAAAGAAGAATATGGCTCCAAAGAAATCACGGAATGGTAATATCAAATGCTCAATGCGTTCACGATGCTCCGTCTCAGCCAGGACAAGCCCGACGAGCAGAGCGCCGATCGCCTCGGCAACATGAATCGTTTCGGCGAATCCTGCGAGCAGGAACAATGCGCCAAAAACAACCAAGGCAAACAATTCGTTCGACCGTATATTTAATACCTTATTCAGAAGCGGTACGGCTTTACGGCCAATAATAAGGACAAGCAGCATAAATCCAAGGGCGATTACCGCAGATATCAGTACTCCGCCCAGCGATGATGATCCGCTTAATACGAGGCCGGAGAGAATAGAGATATATACAGCCAGGAACACATCCTCGAACATGATAATACCGAGAATCATTTCAGTTTCGGGATTCGCCGTTCTTTTCAGGTCAACCAGCACCTTGGCTACGATAGCGCTTGAGGAGATGGTGGTAATTCCCGCAACAATGAGTGTTTCCGCGACCGGGAATCCGGAAAAGATCCCGATCATCAGTCCAAGCGTAAAGTTAATGGCAATATAGATGCTGCCACCAACTACGATGGACTTCCCTGATTTAATTAACCGGCCGACTGAGAATTCGAGGCCAAGATAGAACAGAAGGAACAGTACGCCGATGCGACCCATAAAGTCGATGAACGGAGCACTTTCTATAAAACGAAAATCGAATGATCCAAAATGAAAAGCATGAGGCCCTACCGCCATCCCAATCAGAATGTAGAAAGGGACGACGGAAAACCGGAGTTTAGCTGATAGCAACCCCGCCAGGGCGATCAGGAAAATCGCCAGTCCAACTTCTAAAACCAAATGATCCATTCATCAACCACGTCCGTTCATCAAGATTTGTTTAAATAGCCGCTGTTGTTGACGTTCACCAACGACAACGAGTGTCGAGTCCGGTGTGATGATAACGTCAGGTCCGGGATTGATTTGTTTACTGTTTTTATCAACTGTCGCAATGATGGTTGCACCTGAGGCTTGGCGCACGTCCAAATCACCAATCGATTTACCTGCCCCGTAATAGTGGGACTCGATGCGATACCACTCGATAATCAATTCGTCCAGCGCCATGTCGATTGTTTCCAGCGCTTTAGGTTTATAAGTGAGACCGCCAACGATGGCAGCAATTTGGCGAGCCTCATCATCGTCCAAGGAAATCATGGAGATGCTTTCGTCCGGATCGTCATGTTCATAATGGTACATTTCACGGCGGCCGTCGTCATGAATGATAATGACCAGTTTATCGCCACCGCGGGTATCAATTACGAATTTCTTGCCGATTCCGGGCAAATCTGTTTCACGAACATGCATAGGTTAAACTCCTCCTAAAAATACACTTTTAGTTTTTTTTGCAGACCGGTCACACGGATCTCAAAAATATACGCAGCCAAATAAAACAATCCATTCAGGGTGAAATTGTACAGTCTTTAATAAACCTACGTGCATACGTCAATTAGCACAGGTTGATTGTATGGTTGCCTGAGAGATGAAAAATTGGCGAATTTAAGAAACCGCAGTCAGTTTGAATGCGAAAAGGGGAGGAATCTAAACGAACTTCGATGTGTATTTAATGGGGAATAATAATAAAAGCCGGAGCCGAAGCGGAATGATCGGCCGATAGGGCAGACGTGTTTTGGGAGCCTGCAACATGAGAACGGCCGACATCAATAAGAACAGTGGCAAGGTATTGCCGGCTGCCTTAAGTTTGGAGAGAATCTGAGAGTGTTTCAGAACAGCTACTTTCAGATGAAGGTCGTGCTTATAAACATACCGCTCATCGTGGGTTTCGCTGCTGGAATACTCCTGGACGGGAATGTAAAGGGCAAATGCCGTAACCAGAACAAGTACCAGCATCCAAAGAATTTTTGCTGTTTTTAAGAAACGGTTCACGGTTACTCCCCCTTCGTCCCAAGCTTCTGTGTTAATCATAACATAAAAATAATCGTTCTCAAAATGAGAACGATAAATTATTTTTGAACACTTTTACAGATTGATTATATTTTTTACATTATATTGAAGCGAGACTTGTCTTACTTTTTGCGAAGTTTATCGTAATTTTCCGTATCGGGATCGATATCAACTTTCGATGTATCTTTATCTTCCAAAATGCCAAGAACCAGATCATCGAGCTTGTCGGTTGCGGCTTGATCCGGACGATCGGGCTCGGGAATAGGGTCTACGCCGGGGAACTGTCCGTCATATTCAGGTTTCTTTTTGCTCATTAGGGTCTCATTCCTTTCTGGAAATATTTTGGCACAAAAGGTTCCGTTATATGTAACGAATAAACGCGAGGGGTGAAAATGAAACCATGCAAGCGATCATCAGCATGACAATAATCATCCTTCTATGTAATGTATCTTTATATATTCATCTGCTATATAAGAAATATGCTAGAATGTATTGGAGGAATATTATACCAGGGGGTAATTTGAGTTATGAAGAAAAAAATGCTGTGCTGCAGCATCGCTTTATTGCTTGTGTCAGGATCGGTCGTTTCTGCTCATCCGGGAAGAACGGATGCCAATGGAGGGCATACCTGCCGCACCAATTGCGAACGCTGGGGTCTGTCTTATGGCGAGTATCATTATCATAACGGCGGAGGAAGCTCTTCAAGCGGAAAGTCGTCCTCATCCAAGCCTAAAGCCAAATCATCGAAGAATAGCACGACAAAATCCACTGCGCCGAAGCCGGCAGCCCCGGCTTATGCCAAGTCCGGTCTTAAAGTTTACGTTAACGGCAGCGTGGTGAAGTTTGACAGTGAGCCGTTGGTGTATAACAACATCAATCTGGTGCCACTGCGGGAAATCGCTGAAGGAATGGGAGCTGAGGTTAGCTGGAATCGTGAAGCGGCCAGTATTGGTGTACAAAGAGGCAATCACAAGATAACACTCACGATTGGCAGCAAAACCGTCTTTTACAACGGCAAATCGGAAACCGTTGCGGTCGCTCCTAAAGTGATCGACGGCGTGACGTACGTTCCGATTCAGGTGTTTGCAAGGGGCCTGGGTGCTGGCGTGAACTATACCGATCATGATAAAATTCTGAGAATCTCCTTATAGGAATAAAATAACAGCATCAAACGGGTGAACAGAGAGGGGAGAGCATACTTGAGTTTTTTTGATAAATTCAAGGCCGGTGTGTCTGACGCCGGAAATAAAGCCAAAACGCTGGTGGAGATCAATCGGTTAAAGCTGCAGAACAACGGTAAAAAAAGCGATATCGATGAACAGCTTCTGGAAATCGGCAAGGTTGTATTTGCTGCAACCGAAGCTGGGAAGTGGCCGCCTGATCAGGAGAGTATTCAAAGCTACGTGGACAAGATTCATCAATTGAATTTTGAAATCGACCAAAATCTGCTTCATATCGCCAATCTTACGGATGAGAAGGTATGCAGAGGCTGTGGGAACAGCTCCGCTATGAACGCCAAGTTCTGTGCCCATTGTGGCCGTACGTTCGAAGTGATTCAGGTGGAATCGGAAGGGCAGCGTAAAGAAATTTCCCTTCTGGAAGATGGCAGTGATCAAGAGGAGCCGAAATAGTGTGATTGGTCCAATTGTCCTCACTAGTCTAGGCGGGCCGATCGATTGGAACGGGATCTTATTCTCGCGTGCGTGTTGTGCCGAACAATAACACGAGCAATTAAAAGGACGTCATGGTCCTTGACTTCAGGATGAATGTTTTTACTAAAGATAGAGCCGCACCCTGGTTTGGGAATGACCGGGGGCGGCTCTTTTCTTTTTGTCCGGTGTGAAGGAAGCCGCAAATCATTACAGAATGATTATTAAGGTGATCTTACTCACCATAAAATCGTTATATAGTAATATTAGCTTACTTAGCTGGAGGGAGTGAGGACATATGCCGATGAACAAGGCCTGTAATGATGAGTTTTTTCAACATGGGAATCGAAGGGTGTCAAGGCTGCTAAAAGGTAACGTTCTATTGCTTCCCGTCTGTGTATTTCTGATGCTCCTTACTGCTGGATGTAACATTATGGATCCTTCGGAGGAGGACAATTCGCCGGAGAGTCAACCGAAGAGCGCATCCATCAGCATCGTTATTTCCAGTCTCGGGATGACATTCCCTGCCGGGATGGACGAGAATGACAATCCGTATCTGAATTACATTGAAGAGCGCACGGGGCTTGAGATTGGTGTTAATCTTCCGCCACCTGAAGTTTACAACGAGAAGTTGGATGTCATTATGTCCTCGGGCAACTTGCCGGATATGCTCCATACGTATGAACCGGTGTGGTTCGACAATTATGTCAAGCAAAAGGCATTTATGCCGCTGGATGAGTTAATCGACAAGTATGGTCCCCATCTAAAGGAGAAAATTCCGCCGGAGGTTTGGGATCGGGTTCGATATGGCGGGAAAATCTATGCGGTTCCAAGCTTGAATGAGGTGACTGGGGCAGAGCTGATGTATGTCCGAAAGGATTGGCTTGATCGGCTTGGCCTGGAGCCGCCCGAAACACTGGAGGAATATTACGAAGTCATCCGTGCCTTTACGCTCGATGATCCGGACGGCAACGGCGTGCAGGATACGATCGGCCTTACCCTGATGTCGAAGTTGGGCAGGTCTTCCCCGTTCTTCGGCGCCTTCGGGACGCAGCGGAATACTTGGTTTGAACGGGACGGTCGGCTGGTGAACGGAAGCATTCTGCCTGAAACGAAGGAGACCCTCGCGTTTTTTGCCAAACTGTATCAGGAGAATCTGCTCGATCGGGAGTTTCCTTTAAACCTGCAAAATAATCTGTTCGAAAAAATAGAAAATGGCACGGTGGGCCTGTTCTCCGCAGCATGGTACGACACGCGGGGGCCGATCGCGGCTAACATGAGCAAGGATCCGGAGGCTGTATGGATGCCGCTTCCGTATCCCACGGGACCGGACGGATTTAAAGGCGTGGAAGGCAAGGATATTATCCGCGGCTACAATGTCATTCCCGCCGAATCGGAGAAAGCAGCCGAAGTGATTAAGTTTCTGGACTTTATCGCCAGCGACTATAAGACGCTGAAGCTCGGCTTCGAGAACGAAATCTGGCGTTGGGAGGACGGGGCGATCGTTACGGATTTTGTGCTTCACGACAAGCATTTGTACCGTGGCATTTACCAGTCGCTTGTTGATGTGCCGGACCAATTGCTGTTTAAGGAGCGGCTTGATTCACTAGGCGATTTCAACCTATACAACAACTTGCAGATGATTCACTCACATATAACTCCGAATGCATTCTATGGCGTTCCCACACCTGCCATGACGAAGTACAGTAATAAGCTTAAAAATCTGGAGGATGTGTTTACGAAGATCATTATGGGGCTGGAACCGCTGGATGCCTTTGATGACTATGTGAAGAGGTGGAAGGAAGAAGGAGGAGATGAAATCACGAAGGAAGTGAATGAATGGTACTCCAAACAATGATGTCGGCCGCCAAAAAAGGGGGGACTCGAATGATGGCGTTGACTCGCTGGGTCCGGGATCGGTTTTCGCAAAATATTCAAACCCGCTTGACCGGTTATTTTCTGCTGATCCTGCTGCCATTGGTCATCATCAGCCTGTTTGCGGTGGAACGGTCCCGGGATATTCTCTATGAACAGGCTGTCGAGCGGACGGAGATGGCGCTTTCGTCAGCGATGAATCATTTTGATCTGGCGCTGCAAAACGTGGAGGAGATATCCACCTTGATTGCAAGCGACCCTGGAATGAATGAGCTGCTGAACAAAAACAGTACCAACTTCTCCCCTCAATCGATCGTGGATTTCTCGGATATATTGGAACAGTTATTGAATTCCGTTTCGGTGAACCGGTTTGTATCCCAAATTTCGGTGTATCATCAGGCGTCCAATAGGATTATCTCTACCCATTACGGCGGCAAAAAGCTGACGGGCGAGACGCAGCAGGAATGGCTTGTCGAAGCTGCCCGGAGGAACGGAACGGGGATTTCCTACGTCATGTCGGAAGCCCCTGTAGCGGAGGGAATCACGTTTGGACAGATGACGAATACGGACAGCGTCTCCTTGATTCGGGCCATGGACCTGTACAACAGCGAACGGCAGTCGAACCTGTTGGTGGTGTCTATTAACAAGAGCAAGCTGTTAAACATCATCAAGACGCTGCTTCCCTCCGAGAACAGCCGTATCGCCCTGTTGAACGAAAAGGGAGATGTGGTGGTGGAGACCGGCAGAATGTACGAGGAAAACATTTCTGACAAGGATATGACCGTAGCGATTGACTCGGATTACTCCGCATGGCGTCTCGCGTTGGTACAGCCGAAAAGTGAGCTGTACAAAGAGACTGATCAGCTGCGCCTGTTCACAGTTGCGATCATCGGGTTAAGCATCCTGCTGGCCATCATTATTTCATGGGTGGTGTACAGTGGAATTGCCTCACCTGTGTTGAAGTTGTCGCGCGGGATGAAGCGGCTCAGCAGCGGAGAACTGAATATTCATGTCGATACCAAGCGGAAGGACGAGTTCGGCTTTCTCATTCAGTCGTTTAACAAGATGGCCGTCGTACAGAAGCATCTGATCGAGGATCATTACGAGCAGCAGCTGCGATTAACGACGACGGAGCTCAAGTTTCTGCAATCCCAGATCAATCCGCATTTTCTATACAATACACTCGATTCGATATACTGGACGGCCAAAAACTACGATGCGGATGAGATCAGCGAGATGGTAATGAATCTGTCGAAGTTTTTCCGGTTGAGCCTGAACAAGGGCAGGCAGGTGTTTACGATTGAGGAGAGCATCACCCATCTGCACTACTATTTACGAATTCAGCAGCTTCGTTTCATGGACAATTTCACCGTGGATTATCACATTTCGGAAGAGAGCAAGCATGTCCCGCTCCTCAAGCTCCTTCTCCAGCCTTTGGTGGAGAATGCCATCATTCATGGCATGGAGGGTAAATCCTCAGGAGGGAGCCTGGTCATATCCAGCCGGATCGAAAAGGGGCAGACCGTGGTCATCAGCGTACAAGATAACGGGCCGGGGATTAGGGAAGAACGGCTCTGTTATATTCAGCATGAGCTGGAGATGATGGGTTCCCGCAGCGTGCCGGCATCTTCCCAGGATGAGGAGCATGTGAAGGATCTGTTCGGCCTTCGGAACGTGCTGAGCCGAATGAAGCTGTATTATGGCAGGGAAGCCCAGCTCACGGTTCACAGTGTCTCAGGGGAAGGCACAACCGTCACCATTTCCATTCCGCTGGATCGCTGCAAGGAAGTTAGCTTGAAGTAGGTACTCATATATTGATCGTTCGAAAGGGGAAGACCGCATGAATCTCATGATTGTGGAAGATGAACCCCGGCTGCGTAATGCACTAGCTTACAATATCCCGTGGGACAAGTATGGAATTGAAGTGGTTGGTATGGCGTCCAACGGTGTCGAAGCCCTTGAGCTTGTAAGCCGGAAGAAACCGGATATTATGCTGATCGATGTGCAGATGCCTGAAATGGATGGATTGACACTCCTTGGCGAGCTGCGAAGCCGGCAGGACATTAGCCGATTGACGAAAATGATCATTCTGAGCGGACATGATAACTTCGAATTCGCGCAGCTTGCGCTGGAATACGGGGTGTCCAAATATTTATTGAAGCCCGCCGGCGAGGAGGATATCCTCGAAGCGGTGCTTGAAGCGAGGCAGCAGCTTCGGGAAGATCTGGAGCAGTGGCAGCGCAAGGCTGCGTTGGAACAGAAATGGAAAGACAATCTTCCGCACCTGCAAAATCTATTTTTTATCCAATGGGTGAGCGGCAAATATACAAAGCAGGATGTTCTTAGCAAGAGCAAGGAATTATATATTCCGTTGAAGGAGGACGACCGCATCGCGGTAGCCGTGGTGGACCTGGACCCGCTGCCGGAGCATGAGACCCGGTTTCAGCGGGGGGATGTCGAGCTGCTGCAGTTTACGATGCAGTGCCTGGCTAAGGAGCTGTTGTCCCATCCCTCTCTCTGGATCACGTCGGATTCCGGCAGTATGCTACTGATGGTGTTGTTCGTGAAGGAAAATCAAGACGCCAAGGAGGCCATGCTGCGGCTGAATGCCGATGTATCCAAGCTGCTCTCCCAGACGAAGGAAGTGCTGAAGTTGACGGCAAGTGCCGGCATCTGTGCTTCGATCGGGGCGATTGAAGATATGAGCCTGCTGTATACGCAAGCCTGCCGGGCACTTCAGGACCGCGTCGTGTACGGACACGACCTCGCGATTCCTTACCGGGAGCAGCACAAGCGAGATATCCAGGGCGTGATCGTGCAGCAGAATCTGGAGAAGACGCTGGAGATCGCGCTTG
The DNA here is from genome assembly GCF_052115765.1 of Paenibacillus sp. 2KB_20. Taxonomy (NCBI): domain Bacteria; kingdom Bacillati; phylum Bacillota; class Bacilli; order Caryophanales; family Paenibacillaceae; genus Paenibacillus; species Paenibacillus sp. 2KB_20. Next base: position 30,224 of record NZ_JBFRHH010000022.1, read on the forward strand.
AAACCGCGGACGAGACGAAAGCCCTGGAGGCGCTGAAGGGATTATGGGAAGAAGCCTTCTCCAGATCCGAATCCTCGGATGAATTCCATGAGGCGGTTCTATACATGAACAGCTTCTTTACCCGAATGATCCAGAAGCAGGGCTGGACGGTAAAAAAAGTCGTTGGCGAGGATATCGATTTCTTCCAAAACGTCAAGCTGCTGAGCACTAAAATGCAAACCTGGTCGCTCTTGGAGCGTACAGTGAAGCATATCGTTTCCTTTATGAGCGAACAGCGGAAAACGACGAGCCATCAGGTGGTGAAGGATATTCTGAACCTGCTTGAGGAGGAGATGGATCAGGAAATTACGCTGCATACGGTGGCGGACCGGCTTTATGTCAATTCTTCCTATCTTAGCCGGTTGTTCAAGCAGGAAATGGGGGTCGTCTTCTCCGCTTACGTCCTGGAACGCAAAATGGAGCGGGCCAAGTCGCTGCTGCAGGACGGTCTCAAGGTGTACGACGCCGCCCGGCTGGTCGGGTACCGCGATGTTAGTTATTTCACCAAGGTGTTTCGGAAGTATTGGGGTGTGAATCCGGGGGAATTTAAGGGATGAGCAGTGAGGTCGGCTGGGTTGTGAAGGCTTGAAAACCCATCGTTCTATGCCGCTCCGCGGTCGTATCGTTCCTCCAATCGCTGTTGTCGCCGAAATTCCTGGGATTATGATGACAGCGGAAGAATTTCGGCTCCAAAGGCGACCACTATCGTTTTTCCGGAATCGATACGTCCTCTCCGCTGGTCCGTGGGGGTCCAAACCAACCCAAAAGCCTCCCCCATGAGGGTGGGGGAGGGAGAGAGGGGAAAGCCGCTCCGCGGTCGTATCGTTCCTCCAATCGCTGTCGTCGCCGAATTTCCGGAATAACGATACAGCGGAAGAATTTCGGCTCCAAAGGCGACCACTATCGTTTTTCCGGAATCGATACGTCCTCTCCGCTGGTTCGCGTGGGTCAAACCACTCCAAAAGCCACTCCCCCTTGATTGGGGGAAGTAGAGGTGTGAGAGTCCGCTGTGCTGTCGTATCGTTCCTCCAATCGCTGTTGTCGCCGAATTTCCGGAATAACGATACAGAGGAAGAAATTAGACTCCCAAGGCGACCGCTACGCTTTTCCAGAATCGATTCGCCCTCTCCGCTGGTTCGCGTGGGTCAAACCACTCCAAAAGCCTCTCCCCCTTGATTGGGGGAAGTAGAGGTGTGAGAGTCCGCTGTGCGGTCGTATCGTTCCTCCAATCGCTGTTGTCGCCGAATTTCCGGAATAACGATACAGAGGAAGAAATTAGACTCCCAAGGCGACCGCTACGCTTTTCCAGAATCGATTCGCCCTCTCCGCTGGTTCGCGTGGGTCCAAACCAACCCAAAAGTCTCCCCCCCTTTGAGGTTGGGGGAGGGGGGGAACGCTGCGCAGCAGAGCGTGCGCAGTTACATAAACCAAACAAACGAGCCGTTCGGGGCATACATCCCGAACGGCTCGTTTGCTTTTACCCCCAGCCCCAACCATCTGCAGGGCGGAAGTAATCACCCGCGCAGAATGGTTGAGGCTATGGAGGCCAAGCTCGGCCCAGAGCAGAGGAGGCCTCGCTTGGCGACGAAGCACGGCATTGCCGTGCTTCGAATGCCAACTTCATTCTTAGATCAACTTCAACGGAGCAGGCGGAATTGTTCTGGAGAAGCGGCAGCGGTCCCCTTTATCCCCGGATTTCAACTCTGATTCATTTATTCAACAGAAATCCGGGGGTAACAGGGATCGTAAGAACAATCCGCATGCGGAGTGGTGAACCAACCTCTTTTTGGCAGTGTATGCTTTGAATTTCAGTTATGAATTTCGGTTGGCAGCGATTAGCCGATCGTGACAAGTTAACACCTCATGAAATACCCGTCGTAACCTCATGACATAATTACTGACGTCCATGCCCCAACACAACATCATATTACCATAAATAGTAATGATCCTCGCCTACTCAGTCGCTTCGGCGGGAATTACAATTTGTAGTAACCAAGGAGATTGAATCAATAGAAAGGGGGAGACGAGTCGATGAAACCCACGATAGAACCATCGCCGGCACCGTATAAAGAGATGAAGAAAAAACGAGGGTATTGGGGCCGTTTAGGGACGGACATATGGAAAGAGTGGGATCTTTATCTGCTGCTCGTACCGGGCATCTTGTTCATTTTACTGTTCAAATACACGCCGATGTACGGCATTACGATTGCATTTAAGGATTTCAACATATTCACCGGATTTGCCGACAGTCCGTGGGTGGGATGGAAGCATTTCGAGAAGCTGTTCACGTCGCCGGATTTTGCTCAGGTATTTAAAAATACGGTCATCATCAGCTTCCTGAAAATCGTGATCTTGTTTCCGCTCCCTATCATTATTGCACTGATGCTCAATGAGCTGAGGAATATGGTATTTAAACGAACGGTGCAAACCGTCATCTATCTTCCGCATTTCCTGTCTTGGGTCATTGTTGGCGGATTGTTTATCGATCTCCTCTCAACGAACGGAGGAATCGTCAACAAATTGCTGGTATCCCTGGGCATGGAGCAGATTGCGTTTTTCTTGGATAACAGCGTGTTCCGAGGCGTGCTGATCACCTCGGCAGGCTGGAAGGAAACGGGCTGGAGCACGATCGTATATTTGGCAGCGTTTACAATGATCGACCCGATGCTGTATGAAGCGGCGAAGATCGACGGGGCCGGACGATGGAAGCAGCTGTGGCACATTACGCTCCCGGGGATCGCCCCGATTATTGTCCTGATGTTCATCCTGCGTCTCGGGAACGTGCTGGAAGCGGGAACGGAACAGATTCTCGTCATGTACAATCCGGTCGTGTACCAGGTGTCGGATGTCATCGGAACCTATGTATACCGGCAGGGTCTCGGGAACCAGGATTACAGCTTCTCGACAGCGGTTGGTTTGTTCGAAGCCGTAATATCCTTCACATTGGTCATCATGGGCAATGCCATGAGCAGAAAATACTTACAGCGCGGAATCTGGTAAAGAAAGGGTGGCGCAAATGGATCACAAAAAAGCTTTGGAAGGAACAAACACCACCCGAGGTGTCATCCAAACGTCGTTTTCGGAAAAATGCTTCTCGGTATTCAATTATGCTTTTTTCATCTTGATGGGTTTAACGACCCTGCTTCCTTTCATGAACCTGATCGCGAAATCCTTGAGCAGCGAGGGAGCCGTCATATCGGGCCAGGTTGGACTGCTCCCGGTCGGGGTTCAATTCGAAACGTACAAGTATGTGCTGCAGGATTCCATGTTCTTGAATTCGCTCAAGGTATCCATTTTTCTGACGATCATCGGAACAGCTTGCAGTTTGTTTCTGACCACGCTGACAGCTTATCCGTTGTCCAAATACCGGCTGCGGGGACGAAAAGGGCTTCTGTTGATCTTCGTATTCACGATGCTCTTCAGCGGCGGACTGATTCCGACGTACCTCCTCATGCAGAATTTGAATCTGGTGAATTCCTTCCCGGTGTTATTCCTGCCGGCGATGGTGAACGTGTACAACATGCTCATCATTAAAAACTATTTCGAGGGGCTTCCGGATGAGCTGGAGGAGTCCGCCAAGCTGGACGGCGCGGGGAATATCCGCATCTTGGTCTCGGTCATTGTGCCGCTCTCGCTTCCCGTCATGGCAACGATCGGATTGTTCTTTGCGGTCGCTTTCTGGAATGACTATTTTGCGGCGATGATCTACATTACCGATCCGGCGATCAAGCCCATGCAGTTGTACCTGAAGGAACTGCTTGTTTCGTCCAGCGGGGACTTCCTGAAGGATAATGTCGACGCCGCGATTAACGCGACGCCGCAGTCCATACAAGCATCTTCGATCCTGCTGGCAACGATCCCGATTTTGCTGGTGTACCCATTCCTGCAAAAGTATTTTGTCAAAGGCGTGCTGGTAGGTTCGGTTAAAGGCTAGATTTCATCAGGTTTTCTGAAGAGATCAGAAAGTATAAACTTTGGAGGATCTGAAGCCTGATATCGCAAGAAAAACTACCGCTAATTATAATTTCCGGGGTCCCCGCAAAGTACCTGAATGGACTTCGGAGCAAGGCCCCACTTTGTGGGGTTATCTTATAAAGGTGGTGATGCGCTTCGTATTGCTCAGATGGCAGAATTCATTGAATTTCTCAATCACAAGGAGGGTTATCCATGATCAAGATTAAAAAATCCGCGGTGTTGGCCGGGATTCTCGGATTCACGCTGGCGCTATCCGGATGCGGCGGCGGGGGAGGCGGCACGACGGATACGCCGGCGGCTCAGCCATCGGACACACCGGCAAGCACCCCGAAAGACGACGGGAACAAAGACACAGCGTCTGAAAAACCGGGTCTGCGCATGATTATGCAATATGGATTGTTTGATCCGAAGACCGAATACGTGGCCAAGTACATCCAGGAAAGAACCGGATTCAATGTGGATTACGAACTGCTGCCGGCCGAAAACGCGGATGAGAAGCTGAACCTGCTCGTATCCAGCAAAGATAACTATGATTTGGTGAAATTGAATGCACCCCAGTTCTACAATCTGGCCTCTGCGGGAGCGCTCGAGCCAATCGATGAGCTGCTTGAGTCTCATGGAAATTATATTAAACAATCCATAAAACAAGAGTCCTTTGGCAGTGCAACGATCGATGGGAAGATCTTCGGTATTCCAGAGACGGGGGCTGGCGTAAGCATCGGCGAGGCGCTCGTCGTCAGACAAGACTGGATGGATGAGCTGGGTTTGTCCATGCCTACGAACACCGATGAACTTTACAATGTACTTAAAACGATTAAGGAAAAGAAGAATGTCATTCCGCTCACCATGAGCAAAGAGTCCACTTCCCTTTATGGCGATATTGCCACAACATTTGGCGTTTTGACCGATTGGAAAGAAGTCGATGGCAAGCTGGTTCATCGAGCTGAACAGCCCGAGATGAAAGAATATGTTGCTTATATGAATAAGCTGTATAAAGAAGGCTTGCTCGATACGGAGATGCCAATTAATACCGCACAGAAATCGATTGAGAAGTTCTCAGGCGGTAAAGCAGCGATGTATAAGCTGGCCTGGTGGAATGCCGGGACGACGATTGCTGCGCTAGAGAAGAACTTCCCGGAAGCCAAGACATCCGTCATTCCTTATCTGAAAGGCAAGGACGGCAAAGCCATGGTCGGGGTTAAAGCGAATACCACTTGGTATGTTGCTATTCTCAAATCCTCCAAGAATAAGGAAGCCGCTATGGATTTCCTCAACGCAAAAATGGAGCCTGAGACGTTTAAGGGCATCGCGCTGGGTAAAGAAGGTGTTCATCATGAAGTGAAGGACGGAAAGTACTATCCGATTCTGCCGATTTTCAATGATGAATTGAATAATGCAAGCAGTTTCCTGACAGGGGTAGACGAAGAGAAGTATCCGATTTACTGGCAAGCACGTGTACGTAAAGATCCTGTTCTTCAGGCGCATTTTGAAGAGTTCCAGAAAAATGCAGAAGGCATTATGGTTGTAGATCCGATGTCGACAGCACCGCCAATTGAAGCTGTATCCAAAAATCTGTTGAAATTGACGACCATGTTGGATGACAATGTGCTGCAATTCATTTCCGGAGCGAAGCCGATTGAATCTTACGATCAATTTCTGGCTCAATGGAGAGCCGATGGTGGAACCGATATGGTGAACGCAGCGAATGAATGGTTTCAGTCCACGAAGTAAATGATTCATTTGAAAAAGCAGTCTGCGCTGGCGGCTGCTTTTTTCAAAATTAAATAACAGAGGGGAGGTGTTGGTTGAATTTAAATGGCACCAAACGGTTCATTCTGAGTAAGAGAAGGGTGGTAATCATTGATGTATCGTTTATTTCGCAGGCGGATCGCACTGTTTCTCAGTCTGTCACTGATCGTGTCCCTCATCGTTCCGGTTGGTTCCTCCGCGTTCGCGGATAACGAAATTTCTCCGGCGCAAAGTGCGGGCACGGATCCCGTTACCTTGGTCTCCCAAGGCGGAGAGATTCTGGAGTTCACGGATATCAACGTAGCAGGCGACACAGTGGAAGGGAAAAATGATTACTTGGCGCTGTACACAAGCGGGGTAGCGGTCACGGGTTCCGTATATACCGATGAGGTATGGGTGCCTACGCTTCATGTCGCGGTCTCCGTGGATGCGGGCGGCATCGTGCAGAATGTGGTTGGACCGGACAGTGATCCTCCGACTGCCTGGCATCCGGGTACGCTGCTTCCGATTCCAGCCGGTGGTTATGTTGTAGTGGCTGGCGGCACCAATGCGTGGGATCAATCCGTTTTTCAGAAACCTCTCTTCAATCATAACAAAGCGGGAGATTCGGTTAAGCTGATGCGGGCGGGCGGAGAAGTGACTGCGGGTGATTTCCTGCCGGATTCGCCGGGTCCGGGGCCGGATCCGCTGCCACCCGAGCTGCATCTGATTACGCAAACGGATACGACCGTGGATATTCCGGTCATTGAGATTGCAGGTTTTGTGGCGAACTATGCCGCTGATCAGGATTTAAGCGTAACCGTTAATGGCGATAAGACCGCACTAACGGCAGATGGCGTGTTTCGGATCAATGTTTATTTGGAACCGGGCCTGAATACGGTTGCGGTAAAGCTGTACAAGGGAGATGGCGAACTGGCAGTTCATACACTGAACATCGTGTACGAACCAATTGAGAATCAGGATTATATTGAAGTCGAAGCGGCGCCGAAGGATATTACGATCGACATTGAAGGCCCGCGCAAGAAGCTGGACTATGTCGACAAAGATGTTACGGGCGTGCCGAACATCGTGGCGATTTTTACAAGGGATTACGGCAGCTCCATCACGATTCCCCAGACCAATGTCGCCGTGCAGGTGGATGTCAACAACCGCGTTTTACGGGTGGTCAATCCTTCGATCAACGGGAAGCCGCCCGTATGGACCGGGCCAACCGAGCTTGAAATCCCCGAAGGCGGTTATGTGCTGATGGCACAGGACAACAGCTACGCAGGCAATAACATCAAGCGCTATTTGGCCGAGAATTTTAAGGTCGGGGACATGATCAAGCTGCGCAAGAACGGGGAAGTGGTGCAGGTGCGCGACATCATGAGCGGCAATGGCCTCATTGCACGGCTTACGCTGGATAATCAGACGATGTATACCGTAACGGAAGGCAGCACCACGATCACGGGGCGCATCGACAACATGGACGACATTACCGCGATCCAACTTCTTGTGAACGGTAACGAGGTGCCTTTTGATGCGGAGGGAACCTTTACCCATAACTACACCTTAACAAACGGCACCAATTATATCGAAGTCAAAGTGTTGAAAAATGACATTGAGCAGGATGTGCGTCATCTTGCGGTGTTTGCAAGACCTGACTTTTCCCCGGATAAAGAAGTCATTCTATGGGTGGACCAGGCTTCCAATGCCAGAAAGTTTAAAACGAGCGAGGATGTTTTGGCATTCTTGCAAAAAGCCAAGGAATCGGGGGTTACCTCGGTCGCATTTGATGTGAAAGGCGTTGAAGGTTATGTCTCGTACAAGAAGAACGATTTGACGGGCAGACCTTATGTCAGCGAGATCAAGGCACCCGAAAAAGCGGGCGCAAGTCCGGATCTGGACTTATTGCAGGAGTTCATTGACCACGGTCATGCGCTGGGATTAGAGATTCATGCGGCGATTAACGTGTTTGCCGAAGGATCGATTGCCCACAACGAGTATGCGGTTCTGAACGATCATCTCGATTGGGAGGAACGTGTATATTTCGCGGAGAACAATGGCGAGATCAAACGTCTACGTGAAAGTAAAAAGCAGGGCTTGGTAGCCTTCGTCAATCCGTCCAATGACGAGGTTCGCAATTATCAGCTTCGAACATTTGAGGAGATTATTAAGAATTACGATGTGGACGGCGTTGTCCATGACCGGAGCCGATATGACAACGAAGGGGCCGATTTCAGCGACGAAACTCGCGTGAAGTTCGAGCAGTTTTTGCAGGCACGGAACAAGCAGCTTGTCAATTGGCCGGACGATATCTTCTACTATGAAAACAATGTTCGGGTATACGGTCCGCTGATTCAGGACTGGTGGGAATTCCGCTCGGGCACGATTCAGAGCTTCTTCGGCGAAGTGAAGGCGCTGGTAGATTCTTATGAAGTTTCAACAGGCAGAAAGATCGAGGTATCCTCCTATGTTGGATCCTGGTATGAAACGTATTATTTGAACGGCGTGAACTGGGGCAGCAAGAACTTCCGGTTCGATCCCGCACTCGGCATGCCGGACGAATCGGTGTATACACCGGAATATTATCAAACCGGGTATATCGAGTATTTGGATTTTCTGATGATTGGGGCATATCAAACCACCAGTCAGGAAATTCAGAAATATATTACGCTCGGCAATATCGTAACGAACGGGGAAATTCCCCTGTATGCAGGCATTGCCATGAACAATGTGCAGGCACCTGCCGTTCAGCGCGAAGTGTTCCAGGCGGGGCTGAAGTCCACGAACGGACTGATGCTGTTTGACGCATCCCAGGTCAACTGGCCGATCGCGGCGGCGGCTCTCCAAGATAAGGAGTGGGTGAAGGATTACCAGCTCGGCATGAGCTTGCCGGGAAGTCCGGATTCGTTCCTTGAAGGCAATTTCTATAATATCAACCGGATCGAGGGAAACGTTAATGTAATGACGGAAGCCTTCGGTTACTCTACGGGCACGAACCGCTTTGGAGTGGAAGTGGTGGTGGACAATACGGGCCACGTGACCCGCGTGGTCAACCGGAATCAAGCGATCAACTGGAGCTGGGGAGCGCCGGAAGAGAATAACAGCGTTATTCCGCAGGGAGGCTTCGTCATTTCCACCCTGGACCCGTCAGGCACGAGAACGCTGCGTCAGCTCGTTGCCAATGCCTACAATACCGGGGATCAGGTTCGTTCAGCCGTATTAAGCGGGCTGATGGACGACGAGGGCAAAGAGACACGCGACAGCCAGCTTGCGCTGAAAGGGCTTGTCGAAGTTCTCGGACCCGGCAACGCGACCGTCAAGGTGAACGGTGCTGATGCGACTCTGTCGGCCAACGGTGAATTTGCAGCCCACGTTCCGCTGCAAACAGGCGTCAATTCGATCACAGTGGACGTGTTCGTTGACGAATTCAAAACGAACAGTAAAACGTTTGAGGTTATCCGGACCTCTACCGGAGATGGCGGATCCAATCCGGGGACTCCGGGCGGCGGCTCCGGTTCTTCCGGTGGAGGATCGACAACTCCACCTCCTAAACCATCAGAGCCCGAGCGGTTGAGCATCAAGAAAGAGACAGCACCTGGAGGAGGCGGGACGGTCATCGTAGCGGATGCGAGCGAGAAGGGTATGCTCGGCGACGTAGAACGGCTCAGCAAACTGCCCGCGGCTTCACGCGTGCTTACGTATTCCGTGGCCGACGCTTCGGATGCCGTCGTTCTTCACTTGCCGGTGCAGGGGCTGAGCGCTGCGGTGAAGGACCTGCCGGGGGGCTCCATCGTGCTGGAATCCTCCCTGGGCCGATTGGAAATTCCGCTGCATTCGCTTACGGAAGCTTTAAAACAACGGGGTACAGCGGAAAGTCTGCAAATTCGCATCGGTTTAGCTTCGAAAGAAGATGAGGATCGGGTGAACGCAGCGTTGGAGGCAGGAGCCTCCAAACTGGATACAGCGCTTGCCATTACCTTGGCCTGGAAACAGGGTGACAAGTTATCGGAACTGCCTGCACTGAAGGGAGCTTATGCGAAGTTTACCAAGTCCCTGTCCAGTATCGTCAGTCCATCCCAAACGACGGTGCTGCGATTGGATTCAGCATCCGGCAAGCTGGTCTTCGTACCGGCGCTCATTCGCACGTCGAACGGCGAATCCCAAGCGGAGTTTAAGTGGAGGGAGAGCGGGGTTTATTCCGTAGTTTCCCATGCGAAGACGTTTGAGGATTTAAGCAGCCATTGGGCTCGCGAGGACGTTTCGCTGCTGGCCTCAAAACAATTGATCGAGGGATTAAGTGATACGCGTTTTGGTCCAAACGAGGCGATCACGAGAGCCCAGTTCACGGCGATGCTCGTCCGTGCGCTCGGTTTGAAGGATCAGGGAGTTCATGCGAGCTTCCAGGATGTGAAGGCAAACGATTGGTATGCAGCCGCTGTCGCTACGGCTGTGGAGCATGGGCTGATCGAAGGCTTCAGTAATGGTACGTTCCGTCCGAACGAGGAGATTACCCGTGAGCAGATGAGTGTCTTACTGCTCCGTGCACTGAAGCTTGCTGGTACGGATCTGGAGACAGGAGATCCGGATTCCATCTTAGAAGGGTTCAAGGATCGCGACCGCATTGCATCCTGGTCCGAAGAGGCCGTATCGGCCATCGTCAAATCAGGGTTGATGGAGGGACGTTCTTCTGATCGGTTCGTTTCGGAAGCCCATTCTACCCGGGCCGAAGGCGCGGTCGTATTAACCAGAATGCTGCAGATGGCAGAATTCATTAACCGTTAAAGCCAAAGACCCGTTCGATAGTATCGAACGGGTCTTTGGCATACATAAGGCTTTTGAAGTAATATATGTTTTATCGCACGGGAAAATTTTTCGAATAACCCACGAATAAGGAGTATCCTCAAAGCAGCTTTAGGACCCATCTTGGGATGTAGAGGATAACATCAAAAAAGAGAGTAGTATATATAAGCAAGCAAGTGTGAATTTTGGAGTTCCCAGCAGAAGAAGGCGTGATTAAAATGAAATAGAAGTTCAGGAGGTAGTGAAATGAGTAGAGATTGGCATAAGGATATGGAGTATTGCAATAGGTTAGATGACAAAGGGCAGAGTTTTATTTCGCCGGAGGCTTTGAAATACTGGCTCCAGCAAGCAGCAGAAGAGAAAAAACGTGCAGATGAACTCGGTAAAGCAGTTGAAGAAGCCATCGAAATTTGTGAGCAGATGGAGAACTCAGATGACCCCTTAGAGCTCCTTGAACAAGTGCTGATTAAATTGCAATTGGTGGCGTCCTTCCAAGGGAGGAAAAAGCATACTACATAATTGTTAGCAATTGATAAAAACATTGACCCTATATCCTTGGTCGGGGTGGGGGTATATGGTAATATTTCACTGTAGGCAGTTATACCATAAGGGGATTTTAAGGGATGGTGTGATGGGCGGTCAGGTTACGGTCCCCGAATCTGCGTATGTATCGTTTATTATTCGTTTACCTGCCGTATTTATTGAAAGGATATATAGCTTGAAAAACGGTTAAGGGAGGCTGAAATGGGACAAGAGAATGAAATACAAGAGCTTAAAGATCGATTGAATGCAGTGGAGCAGCAGTTGGAGAAGAGATCAAGGGGGTTCAAAGCGCTTCGAACAGGCGTAATCATTATACTCGTTATTTATCTGCTTATGACACTTATTGGGATAATTCAATTTGTAAGCAATGGTTAAAGGCTGCCTATAGGGCGGTCTTTTTCTTTTTCTAAAATTAATCAAGCTTGCGGATTGGGCAGCTCCTGAGCAGGATTTTTAGCCAAACAAAGACGAGGCCAGCTAAAGATTTTGATTCAATACACACATAATTTAGTTGCACCTATCGTTTTAATCCCTTAATAAAAGAACGATAACTCCAATCACAATAAAAATTATTCCGCCAACTATTCCACTTTCACCATTAGAACGTATTTCTTGTGTATTAGTGTCACTCTTCGGTGTACGAGTAAGAAATTTGAGCAATTTGATATTTGGATTTTTATAGTCATATAAGCCGAAAACAATCATGATGACACCTAATATGATCATTACCATTTAATAATCATCTCCTAAAAAACCATTACGTAAAAACCAAAAGGAGGTCCCAATAAATTAGGAAGTGATCGAGATACAATTTAAAAGAACCAATCAAGTTTAATCCCGGTGACTAAAAACAATATAATCCAGCCCCACAGAATCAATAAACGGAAGGGGCGGGGGATAATCAAATACTCCGAATACAATTTTGAAATAAGCTTCAAAGGCTCACCTCTTTTTTGATTTAGCGATATTTACTTAAAGAAATAGACCCCCATATCCTTCGCCGGGGCGTGGCAATAGGTAATATATTCCTCTCGATAATTATAGCATAAAGGGGATTGAGGGGAAGGGCGATGGCATGGGGACAAGGAGAGCTATTTCCAAAGGTAAATGAAGCGGAGATCCAGCTCACAAATTCAGAACAATTGGCGTGGCCATTGGATGGCGAAACAGCTCGACGCATTGATCATGAGGATCTGCATGCTGATAAGACGGCCAACGCTACGATTCTGATTGAAAAGCAGCATTGGGTATATCAGAGATATCAGTCTTACACTCATCGGCTCCGTAGGGCATTCTTACCGCTATTTCAATAAAGATAGCCTAAAAAATCCAGATTTCCTTTACTCCAATCGGTCTTTCCTACTTCCTTAATCATTAATTCATTCATTGCCTCAAAACCTATTCCATTTGTTAACTGAGTTTCATCATCAATTTTCAACCATTTACATCTGTTCTTCACTGGTTTATATCCATTTCTCAAATACAAGGTCATGTTATCCGCAAATAAAAGTGTAAAGTCAATATTTCGTCCCACAGAAAACTTGTCAATTTCTAAAAGAAGCGTTGAACCTAGTCCTTGGGAGCGTGCGCTTTGTGAAACACATAAATCAATTACTCCTAGTACTCTTATGGGTTTCCCATTTAGATTCATTACCCTGTAATCTAATCCAACATGTCCTATCAGCTGATTTTCTTGGTTGAAAGCTAGAAATCTAACATGCGGTAATTGCTTAAAATAAATTCTATCTCTAGGATAAACTTCTGGGAAACTATCAATTAATAATTCTTGTATTTTTGCTTCTAATTCATTATTTATATCATATTCAAATACTTTTTCTAACTTCAAATTATCCCTCCTATTTGTTTTAACTCTTTTCTACAATAGGAAGCTATATTGCTTCTATGAACTATCCTGTCCGTTAGCTTAATAATTCATCTGCTAGGCAGTATGGGCATTTTGTCACACCAAATGCTTGTTACATAACATCCGTGGGTTCAAGTTGTCCAGGCTGAACTGGACCGTAATAGAAGCAAAATGAGGAGTCTCTTGAGCGCATGACCGCATACGGCGGGCTTCCACCGAATACACCGTCTGATGCTACCAGTGAGGACGGCGATGATGATGAAATCGGAAAATTACTGGTCTCATCCCAGATCTGGGTGAGCGAGATAAGCTATTGTAGGAGCTGCAGACGGTGCTAGAACAGGATTTGGTAGGCGGTTGAGCCATCCGACAAAGTGAATGAAGTTATCCTCAAGCACATGCACCGCATCGGGAAGAAGCAGGCGGGCAGGCTAAACGGTGATCATAACTGTTATTGTAGACTCTGGCGGAGCGAAAAGTTATGACCACCAGCCATGTCGCTCAGTTATGTGCGCCGGGAGCTGAAGACAATCAATGCCGAGCGGTGTAGCTTGCCCGGTTAAGACGATCAGCCCGCGATCCCCGCCCCTATTCCAGTTCCTTTCGGATCAGCTCCAGCATGTCGCCGGCAAACGCGATGAGTTCATTGGGAGAGGAATCCGCAGGATTCTGGGTTCCGCCGCTATATTGATGCAAGGCACGCTTGATAATCGGATGATACTTGGAAGGAAGCATGAGCAGGCCCCATTCTCCGCCTTCTTTTTTGGAGGAGACAACGCCTTCCTTCAGATAGTACTGCACCCGGCACAGGTTTAGCGTGTAGTACATAGGGGGGCCGGTGATGTCTTGTACCGCACCCTCCACGTCATGGAGGATGGCTTGGATGTAATGCTGCCGGTCAACGGATGTAAAGACCTCGTGAACCGGTTTGCCGTACAGGGCAATGCCCCGATGAAAGATCACGGTGTAATGGGCGGCCAGGTCGGCGTCTTGGAACCCGCCGCATAGGTAATCGTCATCGGTAAGGTACTTCTCACGATGAAAGGCGGAATAGTGGAACTCGAATGGAGGCGGATAGACGGTCTCCTGCAGACTGGATTCCAGGACAAGGCTCAGCTCCAACCCCTGTTGATTGGGCATACCATCGTGGAACGCTATGATTTTTTTGGCCAACCGCCTCATATGATCCCGGGTCAGCTTGTCCTCAACCACGACCAGCAGATCGATATCGCTTGTGTCCGGGTTGAAGCAGCCCATAGCTAACGAGCCGTGCAAGTAAATGCCAACCAGATTGCCGCCAAGCTCCTCCTTAAACAAATCGACCGCTTGATCCAAAACCCATTGCGTGTCCAATTGAAACCCCACCTTCACCTAGTATGATATTCATCCATTATGTTCGGGGATTCTTTTCTTTGTCAATTAATCGATCCGTTCGTCCGTTTATACTTAGAATTGGGGCAGGGAGTCTAATAAAGCAAGCAGGGGATTCAAACATACATATCGAAGTGAACACGTGACTATGTTTTTTGTTGAAAGGACGGAGTTATGAATACTTTTCATGATGACCAACGAAGCCATATCGAGGTTTACGCAATCCAGAATTCGGACCAAATTCGCGATGAGACGTTCCGTGCCTTGTTCCAGACGTTATCGCCCGATCGACAGGACTATGTGTCCAAATTCAAAAGAGCGAGCGATTACCAACGGTCGGTGCTCGGTGATGCCATGGTCCATCGAATCCTTCGGGATAAGCTGGGACTTGATCCGATGCATATAGAAATCATAAGGAACGCATATGGCAAGCCATCCTTAAAGAATCATGACAATCTGCATTTTAACGTCTCCCATTCCGGGCATTGGATCGTGTGCGCCGTTAGCCACGAGCCGGTTGGGATTGACGTGGAGAAAATGGAAGCCATCGATATGGATATCGCCAAACGCTTTTTCCATAAAACCGAGTTTAATGGGCTGTTACACTGTGATCCTTCCGTTCGGCTTTCCCGCTTCTTTGATCTATGGACGTTAAAGGAAAGTTATATCAAGGCCGTCGGCAAAGGCCTGCATTTGCCGTTGGATTCGTTTGCATTGGAACTGCTGGAAGGGGAGTGGGCACCTGTGCTTGGCGAGAACGGAGAGACCTATTATTTTAAACAGTATGCGGTGGAAGAAGGTTACAAGTTGTCGGTGTGCGGCATTAGCTGTCATTTCCCTAAGAACGTCCAATTCGTAACTGCTGAGGAGTTATGAACGGAACCAGGAAAAACCAGCCCAAGGACGATGCCCTTGAGCTGGTTTTTAACATTTCGATTGTAGTTGATGATCAGACAGGACGCAGTGCCGGCCATGCCAGCTCGATTCCTTCGCTGACGAGCTTTTGCTGGAAGCTGGCCAGTCTTTCTTCATCGCTCCGCACATCCGTCGGCAGAATATCATGGTCTAGGCAATAGCTGACACAGTATCCGGCGGCCTCGCCAATGTTCCATTCTACGGGATGCAGCCGGTAGCAGCCGTTCGTAATGTGGGTGACCCCGATGTTTTTGCTGGCGGCCAGCACATTCTTCATCCGTTTCGGAATTAAGCTGCCCAGCGGGATTTGGAACGGCAGGGACGAGATATCAATGTAAGGGCGCTCGCCCGTGCTCGGATGCAGATCGATCCGGTAACAGCCGATGCCGACGGAATCAGGGAACGTTTCCGAAGCTCCGTCCGGCCGCGATTCGGTTGCCACATGCTGCTCCAGCACCGTAAACTCGGCCTGAATTCTTCTCGACTCACGGATGTAAGGATACATGGCCATCCCGTCTTCCGTTCCGACCACATCGGGACGCAGGCGCAGCCCGGGATAACCCTTCCCGCCGTCCGGCCGCGGCACCTCGGTCTGCAGCCAATACAGCAGGGACAAGCTAAGCTGCTTGGCTTGATAGATATGATGGTCGGCCTCTTCCTTCGGAACATCGATAATGGAGCCGAGCCAATAGTCGTTCTGCGGCCAGTTCACAAGCGATATCGAGCTTTCGAACGTACCCTCTGCAAAATGCTTCGGATCCAGGATTTGACGGTATTGATAAAGCGGGAACTTGCCGTGTCCCGGGAAAATCCCATACTCGATCGGCTCATTGGTCGACGGCTTGACGGCGGTCAGGCTTAACAGCTTATCCGGCCAGAATTCGGGTTTATACTCCCGCCAAAAATCGTAAAGGGCCGGCTTCTCGATGGTGTGGTCCTCACCCTCCAGATAATCCACGGCAAAACAATACGTGAAGCCCTGCATGTCCTGCGGCAGCGGATCGCCGTCAACGGCATGCGGTTCCCCTGTCTGGGACTTGGACTCGGCGCCGGTAACATACTCGATACCCGCCAGCGGAAGCAAATCGCCGAGCTCGGTGGCATCCACGAAGAACGGTGCGCGGAGCGCGATTTGATCCTGCGTTTCAAGATGACGAACGGTTACGCTGTTCACGCGATCCCCTGAAACGTCGGCAGACTCCGCCGCATACTGATACAGGATCGTAAGCCGTCCGCTGTGAATGTACGGGGCCAGCATTTGATGCAGCACGGCGAGAGCCGTACGCGGCTCATGGCACAGCCGGCTGACGATGCCGCTGCCGGGGTTCAATTGCACATTGGATCTGGCCTTGGAAGTCATGGGGAAAAAATCGCGGTAGTACTGGCGGACACCTTCGCGGAACTGCCGGTAGCTGCGCGTGCAGCCAAAGGATTCAATCCACGGATGCTCGTCGGGCGGAACCGCCTGGCTGGTTAGCTGTCCCCCGATCCAAGTGGTCTCTTCGGTCATGATGACCGTCTTTCCTGATTTAGCGGCGGCAAGTGCAGCGGCTGTTCCTCCGGTCCCGCCGCCGAGAATGACGATATCGGCCTGCATTTCTCGTATCATTGACAGATTCTCCTTTTGGGATAGTTTCATAAATGATCAACAAGATCAGCACAACAAGTGACTATTTCTAATTGTAGATGCTTACCCTTAGGAAAAGTACAGGAAACAGGTGACCTTTTTTGGTAATCTGATGCCGTTTTACAAGATTTATTGTCCGGTTTTGTATTTGCCGCGATATTGCCCGGGTGTCATCCCCTCCAACTTACGGAAGGACCGGATAAAGTTCTGCGAATTGTTGTAACTCAGCTTCTCCGCAATATCCTTAATGGGCATATCGCTTTCGACAAGCCATTTCTTGGACATTTTGAAGCGGTACTGGGACAGGTATTCGCTGAAGGACATATTGGTCTCTTTTTTGAACACGCTGCTTAGATAAAAATTGTTGTAATGGAGGCGCGAAGCACATTCCTCGAGCGTAATATTGCGGTCAAACTCATTGCGGATGATCTCGATCATCTGCTCGGAGAGATTCTGATATTGAGAGTCCTGGCGATCCCGGAATACACTGACCATCGGCCTGATGATGCGGGATTTAAACCAGCTTTCGATATCATGATTGGTGTAGAGCCGAAGAAGTTCCTCCACAAGAGAGCTGTCCCGGATGTCGAGCTGCTCGAGCATGATCCCATTCTCCTGCATCACGATCATCAGATCATTTAACAGCCGGATGAGCGAGATTTGATAATCATGCGGGGTCCGATCCTTCCGAAACACTTCTTGCAGCCACTGCCTCAGAAGCTCCATGGCCCGATCTTCATCGGCCAACTTGATGGCATCGATCAGCTCGTTCTCCACCTGCATCGGGTAGAAATAGACCCGGGTATGTTTGCCGGAGTTTAGGCTGAAATAAGGGATAATGACACCGGTCCCCAGCTTGATGCGGTGTTTAAGGGCTTCGAGCCCTTCCTGGTAGGCGCGCGACGTTTTGGACAGGTTGTCGTAAGGCAGGCTGATGCCGATGCTGACCTCCAGATCGAGAACACTGCGCGTCGTCTTCTGGATCTCCTCCGATAATGTATACATATAGTCATTGAATGCTTCCAGCGTGATACCGCCTCGTCCGATGAGCGTAACCTGCGTGAGATCGATAATGACAGAGGGGAGGCGATGGGAGGAGGGGATCATCTCCTCAATGATATTGTTGATGGCAAACAGCAGCAGATCACGATCCTTGCGTTCATAGCGGGTTTCGTCCAGCATATCGATCTGAAGGGTAAATACCGCCAGATGCTCCCAAGCGGATATTTGCTCCTTGAAGCCGAACAGCTCGATCTGCTCCATCACTTCGGGCGGACTGCTCTTCCCCAGAAACAGCTTATGGAGGAAAAAGGTGCGTACCTGCTGGCTGGTCTGCCGAAGCTCGCTGCGGAGCTTGGTGTTCGAATGGAACATATCCCGGATATGCTCATCGATGATTTGCAGCTCGCTCTTTTTGTTGGCTTGGATTTCCGGCAAACGCTCCACGATATTTTCAAAAATGTGCCGGATGGGTGTGTACATTTTCCGTGTTCCAAGCCATACCAGCAGAATGCTGAAACCGATCATCAGCATGCAAATATACAGCGTAAACCAGCCGATGGAGCGGGACTCCTTCGTAATGACGGACATTTCGGTAAAGGAGGCATACAACCAGCCGTTAAAATCGGACCGGACGTACGTAACGGACACCGGCTTGTTGTCGATCCTCGTCTCGAACTGCCCCGATTTATTGTCAAAATGGCCCAGCTCCGCCTCTTCATACCCGGTATCGGTCAGATATTGCCCGAGCTTTCCTTGCTCGGGATGTACAACGATCCGGTAATTGTGGTCCAGAACCATTACCTCCCGGGATTCGGAAGGGGTATCCATCATAGCGGCGAGATTGCAGCTGGGAATGGTGGCGAGCGCGACACCCCGGGCGCTGGAGGAAGAGAGTGGCATTTTCTTCACAAGCGCAATCGTGTAGGGGCAGGCATAACTGAGTGTATCGCTGGACCCGAGGGATTCCGTTTCAAGCATCACCCAATTGGAGTTCCCATGAAGCTCCATAAGCGTCAGCAGCGCATCCTTGGAAGCGTATTCATTAAATTCGTACATGCCCCGGTTATTGATCAGCCAGTTGGTTGTCGTATTCGCAAGGATGACGTCCGTAACCTTCGTCTCGGGAGATTGCAGTAGACTCATCTCTTCTCTCAGCTTGTTATACAATTGGAAGTCATAGTAGGAAAGGGGCCGATACAACGCGCTTTGCAGAATATTGGAATTAATGACGTAATTCAGTGTATAATCCACGGTCCGCAGCACCTGTTCGAGATTGCTGTTGGTTTGATTCATAATCTGGATATTGCTGCTAATGACGTGTTTTTGAACGGAGGTGGATGATTTCATGAACGAGAAGAAGCCGAGGGCCACAAGAGGAATGATGCTGATGAAACAGCCGAACAGGACCATTTTAGAATAATAGCTACTTTTTGGATGCAATAGATACACCTTCCTGTTTAACAAAGTGTATAATCATTGTATGGGCAACCCGGATTACATTCAATAATCATTTCGAAAAGAATAATCACTGTATTTGATCATCATGATTGTCATGAAAAAAGATGTACATATGTTATGATCATTTCAAACATATAGGATCCGCAAGAAACATGGTGGAACGGAGGTAGAACGGATTGATGACCCGTCTGTCAAACTATGTCATTCTTACACTCGCTATTCTTATGGTATCGGCTGCATGCATCAGCATGGCCCGATCATCGGGAGCGGATGGCGGAAGTACGTCTTCTGATCGCACAACCAGCATTTCGATTATGGCCAACCTGCACACCACCGAAGTTCCCTCCGATCGGATCGAGAAATGGATCGAGGATAAAACAGGCGTTCAGCTGAACATTCAGTGGGTACCCGACGGGAGTTATGATGAGAAGGTATTTGCTTCGCTTGCAACAGGGACTTTGCCGCAAGCGCTGTATCTGAAGAATGCCGCATCCTTGTCCTATTTCAGGGATGAGATTCGGAGCGGGCTATTCTGGGAAATCGGCCCGTATCTTAAGGACTATCCGAATTTGCAGAGATTGAAGCCCGAGGTTCTGAAGAATACGGCCATCGATGGTAAACTGTACAGCCTGTATCAGGAACGTGCCTTAGCCCGTTCAGGCATCATCTACCGTAAGGACTGGGCAGATCGGCTGGGACTACCGGCACCGGAAACGCTTGATGAATTATATGAAATGTTGAAAGGGTTTACATATGAGGATCCGGACAACAACGGTATCGACGATACCATAGGTTTGACGGACCGCAATGATTTGATCTATGGGGCTTTCAAGACGATTAGCTCCTATTATGGAACTCCGAACAATTGGGGATGGTATAACGATTCATTGCAGCCGGAATTCGTCTCCCCAAAGTATATGGAAACGATGAAGTTCTTCAAGAAGCTTCATAGCGAAGGATTGATAAATGAAGACTTCCCGATTACCAGCAAGACCGACCAGCAGGAGCTGTTCGTAACGGGAAAAGCTGGGGTTTATATCGGTGCAATGGGGGACGTACTGTCCCTGGAATCAAGGCTGCTGGCGAATGATCCCAAGGCCGTGCTGGACGTTCAGAATCGGATTCTCGGGCCGGAAGGGTACGGGATATGGGCTTCGCAGGGTTACGGGACGGTGATCTTGTTTCCGAAGTCCGCGATTGCTACGGAAGAGGAACTGAAGAGCGTGCTCTCTTTCTATGACGCACTGATGAGTCCCGAGCTTGCAAACCTGATGTATTGGGGCATCGAAGGGATCCATTATACCGTTCAGGATGGAAAAGCGATGGCGGTGGATGCATTTGAGCTAAGGGAAAAGGATGTAAAGCCCTATCAGGCTTTAATGGCTGGAGGCTCCAGCACTATACCGGGCATGCTGCAGCCGGTTACTCTGAATCAAGCGAAGGATAAGGCCGAGCGGCTGATTTACGATAATGAGCGTTTTCTCATCTATGATCCCACCGCACCGCTGGAGTCTCCGATGTATAATGAGATCGGCGTCAGATTGAATGAACGCATGCGGGATGCCACCTATCAATTTATGCTAGGGATGATCGATGAGCAGGGATTTGAGGCTGAGATCGATCGTTGGCTGGAAGAGGGGGGGAGGCAGATTATCGAGGAGTATAATGTTTCATACCGAAGCACGGTCGGACCCTATTTACATGAGAAATACCGCTAAGGGATTGATTTCCCCGGCGGTATTTTTTTGTTGTGCCATGGCGCGAGCAATCTCATGGACAACATAATCATTAGATTTGATTCCACTCCATTAAATGCCGGTCGGGACCGAACTTCCCATATCCAATCTGAGGATTATATACGTACCAGACTTCCGTCATCTAAGCTTTTCTTGTCAGTCCATATTCAAATTTAAAACGGAGGTCAGAAGATGAAGAAGAATAAAGCCAGTACTATCCTGGCAATTGTAACCGCTTTATTCGTGCTGGCGGGCTGTGGCGGCAACTCCGCCCCAGCAGCAACCGGCAGCTCAAATGGCAGTCCAGCGCAAGGTGAGAACAAGAGCGAACCGGTAACCATCTCGATTATGGCCAACCTCCATACCCCTGAAGTTCCCTCCGACATGATTGAGAAGCTGCTGGAAGAGAAAACAGGCACCAAGCTTGACATTCAGTGGGTGCCGGACGGCACTTACGATGAAAAGGTCAATGCATCCTTTGCAACCGGAACGCTGCCGCAGGTGACGTACCTGAAGAATGCCGCCTCGCTTGTGAATATGCGTGATGCGATCCGCAACGGGCAATTCTGGGAGATTGGGCCATTGCTGGGTCAATACCCGAACCTCAGCAAGCTGAAACCTGAAGTGTTAAAGAACACGGCGGTGGACGGCAAAATTTATGCGTTATACCGTGAAGTGCCTTTGTCGCGTCAGGGCATCATTTACCGCAAGGATTGGGCCGATAAGCTTGGGCTCAGCGCCCCGACCAATGTGGACGAATTCTATAATATGTTGAAGCAGTTCAAGGAGAAGGATCCTGATGGCAACGGCAAAGACGACACCATCCCGCTGACGGATCGAAATGACCTGATCTACGGCGCGTTCAAAACGATAAGCTCGTGGCTCGGCACGCCGAATAACTGGGGCGAGAAGGACGGCAAGCTGGCTCCCGAATTTATGTTCCCTGAATATATGGAGACGATGAAATTCTTCAAGAAGCTTCACCAGGAAGGCCTGATCAATCAGGATTTCCCGGTTACCAGCAAAACGGACCAACAAAATCTGTTCATTACTGGCAAGTCGGGTGTATATATCGGAGCGATGGGGGACGTATCCAGCCTGCATCCCAAGGTCGTCGAAGTGAATCCGGATGCGGAGCTCGATGTTCAGAATAAAATCGAAGGAGGACCGAATGGCTTCGGAATCTGGTCAGTTCCCGGCTATGGCTCGGTGATTCTCTTTCCGAAAACAGCTATCAAATCGGAAGAAGAGTTGAAAGATGTGCTTGCCTTCATGGATCAGTTGATGAGTCCGGAGCTTGGCAACCTGATCTATTGGGGCGTGGAAGGACAGCACCACAAGCTGGAGGAAGGCAAGGTCATTCCTTCGGAAGACACCAAGCTGACCGATCGCGAAGTGAAGCCTTATCAAGCGATGCAGGTCGGCGGGCCGTTAACGATCGAGGGTTTTTATGAACCGAAGCATATGCTCCCTGTCAAAGCGAAATCGGAGGAAATGATCACGGAGAACAATGATTATCTCATTGAGGATCCTTCGGCATCACTGGATTCCAAGACGTTTAACGAAAAAGGTGTACAGCTGCAGGAGATGATTAAAGACGGCACGTATCAATTTATGCTTGGCGATATCGATGAGGCCGGATTCCAGGCGGTCGTGGATAACTGGCTTAAGAGCGGCGGTCAGCAAATCATCGATGAGTTCAACGTATCCTACGAATCATCCAAATAACGAACATGCCAGCATCCCGAATGGCCGGGGACTGCGATGCTGCAGTCTCCGGCAGGCTTCGGGATAGAAAGGAAGTCTGAGATCATGAGCGAAACCGCAGTGAAGACCGGGATGAGCAAGGGCGCCCCCAAAATACCGGAGTCCGGTCGAATGAGGAGAATCATAAAAAACCGGGCGATCTACCTCATGATTCTTCCGGGATTTTTATACTTCCTGATCTTTAAATATATCCCGATGTCGGGATTGATTATAGCCTTCCAGGATTATCAGGCTTATCTAGGTGTTACGGGCAGCCCCTGGGTGGGGCTCAAGCATTTTGAGCGGCTGTTTACCGAGCCGATGTTCTTCACGATTTTGGGCAACACGCTGCTGCTGTTTTTCTTGAACCTGGCCTTCTATTTTCCCGTGCCGATCATTCTTGCCTTAATGCTCAACGAGGTTCGGCGCGAAGTGTTTAAACGTTTTATCCAGACGCTGGTGTATATTCCCCACTTCATGTCCTGGGTTATCATCGTATCCATTTCGTTTGTCATGCTCTCGATGGATCGCGGAATCATTAATGAATTGCTGGTTATGGCCGGATTCGAAAAAATCAATTTCCTGATGAGCAGCGAATGGTTCAGGCCGATGTATGTTATGCAGATCATCTGGCGGGAGGCAGGCTGGGGGACGATCATCTATTTGGCTGCCATGGCGGCGATTGATCCCGGTTTATACGAAGCGTCCCGGATTGACGGGGCCAGCCGCTTTCGGCAAATGTGGCATATTACGCTTCCTTCGATTCGAAGCGTGATCGTCGTTTTGTTGATTTTGAAAATCGGCGATGTGCTGGAACTTGGGTTCGAACATATCTATCTCCTCTTAAACTCAATGAACCGGAATGTGGCGGAGATATTCGATACGTATGTTTATACCGCAGGTCTTAAGCAAGGTCAGTTCAGCTTCAGTACGGCGGTCGGGTTCTTTAAATCGCTGATCGGTCTTATTCTGGTGATGCTGGCCAATTGGCTGGCCAAAAAAACGGGAGAAGAAGGCATCTATTAACTACAGAAAGGTGGACCGCTATGGTACAAGATAAAACGATATCGAGCCGAATCTTCGATATCGTGAACTATACGCTGCTGTTGATCATTGGCCTGGTTACCATCCTGCCTTTCCTTCACGTCATCGCCGGATCCTTCACAACCGTGACGGAGCTGGCGCAGAAGCAGTTTGTCCTGTTTCCGACCGTATGGTCGCTTGATGCTTACAAATATGTGTTTTCAACCAATACGGTGTTTCGCTCGCTTGGCGTTTCCGTGGGCGTCACCTTTTTGGGTACCTTGTTCAGCATGCTGTTAACCTGCTTGATGGCATACGGGCTGTCGCGCAGGGATCTGGATGGCCGTAATTTCATCATGTTCATGGTTCTGTTCACGATGCTGTTCAGCGGCGGAATGATCCCAACGTTTCTCGTGGTGAAGGAGATGGGGCTGATCGATACGTATGCGGCGCTGATTGTCCCGACGGCGATCAATGCATTCAATCTCATCATCATGCGTAACTTCTTTCAGAACCTGCCTGAGGGATTGGAGGAATCCGCGAAGATCGACGGGGCCGGCGATTGGGGCATCCTGTTCCGAATCGTGATTCCGCTGTCGATGCCTGCTATTGCGACCATATCGCTCTTTTATGCGGTTACCTACTGGAACACGTATATGTCGGCGATTTTGTACTTGAATGATGCGGCCAAATGGCCCGTGCAGGTCATCCTGCGGCAGATCGTCATCCTTGCCAGCGGTTTGGCGGCAGACACCTCCGGCATGGACGAATTTGTCCGGCCGCCGGAGCAGACGGTGAAGATGGCGGTCATTGTCATTGCCACACTGCCGATTCTGTGCGTATATCCGTTCCTGCAGAAGCATTTTGCGAAGGGTGCGCTGCTGGGTTCAATCAAGGGATAGAGAGGAGCGAGGGATCGTGTTGGAAAAGAAACAGTGTGCACCGATCATTGCTGGCAATTATGCCGACCCGTCGATCATCCGGGTTGGCGAGGATTATTACATGACACATTCCTCCTACAAGCTGACGCCAGGTCTCGTCATCTGGCATTCGCGTGATTTGCTAAATTGGAGCCGGGTTGGGGCAGCATTGCCCCAATACGAGGGGGACGTATGGGCGCCGGAATTCGTGGCTCATAACGGCATGTATTATATTTATTATCCGGCAGCGCGAACGAACTGGGTCGTAACGGCATCCAGTCCGACGGGACCGTGGAGCAAACCGATTCATTTGGGGATCAACGGAATTGATCCGGGGCACACGGTAGGACCGGACGGAAAGCGTTATTTGCATATGTCGGGCGGTGATTTTGTAGAGCTAACGGCGGACGGACTCGCGGTTACAGGTGAAGTCAGACATGTGTATAACGGCTGGCGGTATCCGGACGATTGGGTCGTGGAGGCTTACAGTCTGGAGGGGCCGAAGATTACCGTTCACGATGGATATTACTATCTGACGGTGGCAGTTGGGGGGACAGCTGGACCGCCCACAAGTCATATGGCCGTGTCGTCAAGATCCAGAACGCCATGGGGACCTTGGGAGCACTCTCCGTACAACCCGATTGTTCATACGGAATCCAGTGATGAGCCCTGGTGGTCCAAAGGACACGCCTCGTTGATAGACTCCCCGAACGGCCAGTGGTGGATGGTCTACCATGCTTACGCGGGCGGGTTCCATTCGCTGGGCAGGCAGACCTTGCTCGAACCGATCGAATGGACTTCAGACGGATGGTTTCGTGCTGCAGAAGGTCGTGAGGGACTTATTGGCGAGTACGATCGGCCGCATGATGAAGGTGAAATCAATGCTGTGAATCAAGGTGTTACATTCAGGGATACCTTTTCTGGAACTGAGCTGGGTTTGCATTGGCAGTGCGAAGGCGTGGAGCCTTCCGCCCGGTTCCATCCGAGGAATCATGAATTGGTAGCCGAGGCAGCATCCGAGGAGGCAAAAGCTTCTCCACTGCTCTATATGGCAGGCCATAAGCGTTATTCAGCAGAGGCCGAGATCATCGTGGAAGGTCCGGCAGAAGGCCGCCTGCTGCTCTATTATAACGATGCGGCATATCTCGGGATGGGAGTCAACGAGCGTGGGGTCCGGCATTTCCGGTCATTTAAGGGCTACGGCACGATGCCGAATGATCGGCGCAGGGCATTTTTGCGGTTGGTTAACGATGCGCATATCGTTTCATTCTATTACAGCTTCGATGGGGTGGAATGGCTCCGGTATGACAAAGTGGCGGATGTTTCAGGATTCCATCACAATACGTTTGGCGGGTTTCAGAGCCTCCGCATCGGACTGGATGCCGTCGGTAAAGGCAGGGTGATTTTTCGGAATTTTTCATATAACGTCATAAGCAGCTGAAAGAAGGGATCGGGCATGACAAAGAGATTAGAGGACATTCTGACGGGTGGCGACGGGCTGTTTGAAGGTTTCTTCGAATGGCTCGAAGGACAATATGACGCTGCTTCCGGCGGCTTTTATTATGCCCGCAGTTCAAGGGATTCTGATGCGTTCACGCCGGACATCGAATCGACGGCGCAAGCACTGGGCATTATCGAGCGCTGCGGGCTTCAGCAAAGGCTGGCCGAAGATATTAAGACGGGCATCGTGCGTTTTTTTCAGTCGAAGCAAGACCCTAGGGCGGGGTATTTCTATGATGCCGATCCCAGGATGAGAAAAGACGATGTGATGGTGGGACGTGCACTTGGTTACAGCGTAGGAGCACTCCGAAAGTTGGGTGCAGCCCCTTTGCATCCGCTGCCGGGCAATCGGAATATGGCTCCGGCATACTGCCGTTCTCCTGAGGCTTATGCGGAGTGGCTGCGTTCGATCAGTCTTGCGAACAGCTGGCGCGGCTGCGACCGGCTGTGTAACTCGGCCCCCTATTTAAATCAGATGACGCCTGCAGATCGGGAGCCGTTCTTATCTGAAGCTCTGTCTTATTTTGCGAGTATACAAGACCCCGTGACAGGGTTGTGGGGTGAAGGCACCCTTTATGTGCGAATATCGGGAACCTTCAAGCTGTTGACATTCTATAACCGGTTTCAGGCTCCCCTGCCGCGGACGCCGGAAATATACCGTTCCCTGCTGCACGCTCTGCGGAACGAGAAGGCCGTTGACATGTGTTATATCCGGAACCCGATCAGCCTCCTGACCTCGATGAAGCTGCGCATCCCGGAAGAGGACGTTCTGAAGATCGCGGAAATCACCTTACGGAATATGGCGCGGCTCAAGCGGGCGGACGGCGGATTTTCCAGGGAAATCGCTCATTCCCCGCCGGCACCGAATGTGGCCCAAGTGAAGCAAGGTGAGTATTATCCTGACATGCCGGAGGCGGTTTCACTGGGCAAGGGTGAGGTCGAAGGGGACATGAATGCCGGAACGCAGGCGATTCTTATCCGCTATTCACTCCGTGAGCTCGGGGGGCTGCAGGAACGAAAGCTGGATATTTCCGATTCTGTGTTCTCATCTTTACGAGCAGATACGGGGATATGATTTACGAGTCATGACCTCTAAATGTATAGAATCAATCAGCCGAGATGATTCTCTGAATTTTTATGACATGGATAATAGGAATACATAGACCCTCCGGCGAAGAAGTATGAAGGTTTTTAATTTAATGAATCGATGAACGCGAAAATTCGGTACTTGGATTAGCAGAGGAGGAGGATCATGGCGGAAATCGGAGTTTGGGAACAAGCGGAGCCCGGGGTAACAAGGAAGGTGTTTCAACCCGGAACCGGGCTAATGAT
Source organism: Paenibacillus sp. 2KB_20 (assembly GCF_052115765.1). Taxonomy (NCBI): domain Bacteria; kingdom Bacillati; phylum Bacillota; class Bacilli; order Caryophanales; family Paenibacillaceae; genus Paenibacillus; species Paenibacillus sp. 2KB_20. The sequence continues at coordinate 57,809 of NZ_JBFRHH010000022.1, forward strand.
GATGGAGGTGCATTTTGAAGAAGGGGCGGAAGGTGCATTGCACAGCCATCCCCATGAGCAGATGAGTTACTGTCTGAAGGGCGCCATCGAATTTTATATCAACGGTGAGACAACTCTGGTGCGTCAGGGAGATACCATCGTCATTCCCGGCGGAGCGGAGCATGGGGTAAAAGCACTGGAACCCTCCGCTCTTTTGGATACGTTTACACCGCTGAGACTGGATTTGCTTGGTCTCTGAGTGCTTAAGGCTGAAGGAAATGTAGAAATGAATGAACAGACTTGAGATGAAGACAGAAAGGAATGGATATGATGAAGCTTTGGGAACAGGATATTCCCGGACATGAGTCGGTGGAAGAGAAATTCACACCCTACATCGTACCTTATCTATTACAAAATGAAACGCCCCACGGAGCCGTGCTTGTGCTTCCGGGCGGCGGTTACGAGCGGCGCGCAGATCATGAGGGTGATCCGATTGCCATGTGGCTGAATTCAATTGGGCTATCGGCCTTTGTCGTTCATTATCGTGTTGCCCCTTATCGCCATCCATATCCGCTAGGCGATGCTCAGCGTGCCATCCGGCTTGTAAGACATCACGCCAAGGATTGGAACATCGATCCGGACCGTGTTGGAATTCTCGGGTTCTCGGCAGGCGGACATCTCGCAGCGAGTGCCAGCACTCATTTCGATGAAGGAAATCCGGAGGCCGTGGATGCTGTGGACCGGCAGAGCTCCCGTCCGAACGCTTCCATTCTCTGTTACCCGGTCATCTCATTTAAGGATTATTACCATGAGGGCTCCATGACCAATTTGTTGGGAGAGGATCCGCCGGAAGAATTGAGAAATGCGTTGTCGCTTGAGCTTGCGGTGAAACCGGAGACCCCTCCTTCCTTTCTGTGGCATACCGCGGACGACGGCGCGGTTCCTGTCGAGAACAGCCTGATGTATGCCAAAGCGCTAAGCGAGCAGCGCATCCCGTTTGAGCTTCATGTTTTCCCGGAGGGTCGGCATGGCCTTGGTCTTGCGGAAGAAGATGCCAGTGTTTCACAATGGACGGGCCTGTGCGCAGACTGGCTGCAGAAGATCGGATTCCTGTCGCAAGCGGTCGTTCAGGGAAGGTAGACGGATGCAGCTAAATTGAACTCATGAAAAAAAACAAGCTCATCTGAAAAATCATCAGATGAGCTTGTTCGTATAACCTAAAGATCAGGACCGGCCTCTAATCTCCTGTCGGAGGAACAGGACGTAAGAGATGGCGAAGCAGATCAGCGTGGCTGCGGTCAGTCCGGTAATTTGCGGCCAGACGAGCAGCAGGCTTTGACCAAAGGGCAGCGGACTAGCGATGGCGCCGTACACCTGCTCCTGTGTGAGTGGTCCGAGATTGCGGATGGACGGCATCAGCAGAGTGCTCGTTGCCTCATTAAACAGGGTATATGGCGACAGCCGGCCAAGCCAGAGCATCAGATTCTGATAGCTCATGACATCATGGACCGTGGCTGAGGCAGAATCCGGAGCCAATCCCCGCGCCAGCAATCGCAGGATCATATCAAAAAAGAAGCTGAAGAACAGCCAAACCGCAATGCTTGACAGGGCGGAAGTCGCAGGCTGGCGGAATCTTACGGAGAACATAATGGCCAGATTCAGCCAGAAGCCAACGTAAAATATGGTCACGACCAGAAAACTGATGGTTCTCAAAAATTCCTCGAAGGTTGGCGGTATGCCGATAATCAGGGTGCCCAGCGCCATGGTCAGCAGCCCGAGCGTGATAAACATGATGCTGATCACGATCAGGGAGGCGGCGAATTTGGCATTGAGCAGGTCGTCGCGGTGAATCGGCTGGGCCATGATGCGGCTGAGCGTCCCTTTGTTCCGTTCACTGTTGATGGCATCAAAGCCCATGCCGATTCCGAGCAATGGACCTAGGAAACCGACAAACCCGATGAAGGTCAGGAGGGTGCCGTCCGAGAGGGTGAACAGCTTCAGGATGACAAAATCATCGACCCCGTTCTCCGACCCGAGGGCTTCACGGATGCTGTTCATTGCCGTATATAGCGAAGCCACGCATGTTAAGGCAATGATGCCCAGCAGTAAAATGAAGCGCCAGCTCCGGATATGGTCCGCGATCTCTTTACGGACCAGTACGCCGAAGGCTGAAGGCGTGGACGGTTTGACTGCTTCTACTGTCGCCGTTTGGTCTGGCCTGTTGGTGCGCTTGGAAAATGTTTTTTTTGTGTTTTCGGAGAAGGACTGCAGCCGGCGGCCAATGCCAGCCAGCTTACCCTGTACGCTCAGCACTCTTCGCTCTGCCATGCTCATCACCTCCTGCAAAATAACGGTGGTAGATTTCGTCCAAACCATACTGCTGGCGGTTCAGAGAGAACAGCTGGGCACCTGCATTCACTACCGTTCGGGCAATTTCGGGGCTGCAATCCCTATCGGCCCGGATCAGAACCTTAGCCGGAAGGTTTCTGATCCGGGTGTCCGCATGCTCAGCTGTATCGCTTTCGACAGACGGTACCTCGACCTGTTGAACCCCTTCGATGGTGCTGATCTCATCCCGCAATTCGGGCCGTAGCTCATCCAGCTCCACCGTGATTTTAATCGGATCATCCGCGAACAGGGTCCGGGACAGCCCCACGACATCCTCTTCGGCGAGCAGCCGTCCCCTCACGAACAGGCCGACGCGGTCGCAAATCTGCTGAACCTGGTGCAGCTGATGGGACGATAGCAGTACGGTAAGGCCCTGCTCACGGCTTAGCTTCCGTATCAAACGCAGCAGCTCCTCCATACCTGTTGGATCGATGCCCAAGGTCGGTTCGTCCAGGATGATGATTTCCGGGGATTTCATCAAGACGTCCGCAAGTCCGAGCCGCTGTCGCATTCCGCGGGAATAAGCCCCGGTCTTCTTATGGGCTGCATGCGTGAGCCCAACGTGCTCTAACAGCTCCAGTGCCCTCTCCCGGGCTTGGGAATCGGGGATTCGATTCAGCCGTGCCGTAAGCATCAGATTTTCGAGCCCGGTTCGGTCCTCGTAAAAGCCAACGTCATCAGGCAGGTAACCGACCCGCCGCTTGACCGGAATCGGTTCTCTTGTCGGATTGAGGCCAAGCACGTTAATGGTTCCTGAATCCGGTTCGCTGAGTCCGAGCAGCATCAGGATGGTGGTGGATTTGCCCGCACCGTTCGGGCCGAGCAGACCGAAAATCTCGCCGCGTTTAATTTGGAGGGATAAACGGTCCACCGCCTTCGTTTCATTGTAGCTCTTCGTCAATTCGTGAATGTCAATGACCGTATCCATCAAGGTTATCTCCTTCCGTATTTACGAATGAGAACATAGATGCCTCCCAGAATTGCAACAATAACGAGCACGCCGATCCAGCCCCACAGCATGGAGCCTTTGACGGCTACGCGGAATTGGGCGTCGGAGCTTGCTTCAGCCGCGGCGGCCTTCAGGCTGGTAACATAATCACCCGCAATGGCTTTGTCGCTTGAGGTCAGTTTGGCTTCTACCGTTGTGGATTTGCCTGCGGGAAGATTTTCGATTGTTTTCGGATTGAAGCTTACCTCCCAGTCCACCGGCGTATCGGAGCTAAGATTAATATCCGAGAGAGGTGCCGTCCCCGTATTCTTGACCAGCAGCTCGATGGTTTTGCTGCCGCCCGCATTGACGTTTGTGCTGAGCAAACCGCTTGGTGTTGTAAGCTGCAGCCCATAAGAGCCCGTAATGACAGCTTCCAGCGCAAGCTCGGAGGATGTCGATGAATTGGAGGCGCGGATCGGAATGGAGAAGGTGCCTTCCGTCACTTCGGCAGGCGGTTTGACATCGACAGTAATGGATTGACTTGCACCCGCTTCGATTTCGACGGAGGATACCTGCTTGCCGCCGGACGTGAATGTAACGTCCCATCCCGCTTGGGCATCGGCCTGCAGAGCATAGTTTTGTTTATTGGCAGTTCGGTTTTGCAGATTCACCGTGTAGGTAAACGTGGAATCAGCATGCCCCTCCAGATTGGCTTGATCGGTTGTGAGCTCGGTCTGATAGGTTCCTTTTTCCGTAATATCGACAGTTAATGGCAGACTGGTCATGGATCCCGCCGTTACTTGAAACCGGTAGGTGCCTTTATCTACTTTGAGCGGCACGGTAACCTCCAAGGACACCGATTCCGATTCACCTGGCTTCACGGATACTTCCTTCAGCTGCCAGCCTCCGCCGTTAAGCTTGGTGCTCCAGCCGCTCGGCAGGCTGTTGATTTGGAGCGGAACCGTAATGACGCCGCTCGTATTGTTTTTGACTTCAAGGGGATAATTGATGACTTCCCCCGGCGGAACGGAAATCGAGGTGTACGGTGTGTACAAGGTGATTTCCCCCGCCGCGAACGCGGTATTACCTCCACTTAACAAATAAGTACCCAGGATGAACAAGAGCAGCAGGTTCAGCTGCTTTGCTCTCTTTCTAAGCAATTTCATGACACTACCCCTCCTAATTTATGGATTCATAATGAGTACGTTGGAAGCACCGGGTTTGGATTTATCGGAAAGATTAAAATTAGCTAAAAAATTCATTAAAGGAAGCTGAAAAGTGCCCCGGTTTATTCAAAAGACAAGGAGCGTTTGCTAAAATATTGAATCGAAAATGGCAGTGCGAAAGGCAGGCCATCATGATGATTTGAGAGGAGAACAGATTAGGGGGAGTCAGGATGAACGATCATTCTGCGATGTGGCTGGAGGAGATTGCAGAAGGTTCGACCGCAGCATTCAGGCACTTCTATGATGCTAATGTCCGCTTGGTTTACCGGCTGGCTTTGCAGATGACCAAGGATCCGGCCGAGGCGGAGGATGTATGCCAGGATATCTTTATGGAAGTGCTGCATAAGGCGGATCAGTATGATCCTGCACGCGGAAGCGTTGAGGCTTGGCTGGCCGTGAGAACACGGTGCAGGGCGATGGATCGGCTGCGCAAGCGGAAGCGCACGGCTGCAGCCGAATGGATCGAAGAGGCGCTGCCGGAAACGGCATGGAGCGAAGAGCAGGAATCGGTAGAGTTGGCCGCCTTGCGCCGATTGGAGCTGGAGCAGGTAAAGGAGGCGCTCCAGGGCATTCCGCCCCTTCAGAGGATGGCGGTTTACGGAAGCTACGTCGAGCAGCGCTCCCACCGGGAAATGGCGGAATTGTTAAACCGGCCTGTCGGAACCGTCAAATCCTTAATCCGGTACGGCATCCACAATGTTAGACGGCGGCTGGATGCGATGAACGGGAAGGAAGGGGGGAGCTCGCAGCATGAAACATTCAAAGCAAGACCATGAGCGTTTCGCTCAAGACAAATTTGACTGCCCGTTATATCCCGAGGAGAAGCTTGTTGATTACGTTATGAAGCGATTGCCGTACGCGGAGAGGATGAATATCGAGCACCATCTTAAGGAATGCAAGACATGTTTCGGGACAGCGGCGGAATGGGCCGACCTTATGGGAGCAGAAGGTATCGCAACGCCATTACATGAATCCGATGTAATCGAGCAGGAGCTGTTTCGAAGCGGTGATATTCGTAGCGAACCGCTTGTCGGATCGACTCAGCCTGCAGGTACGGAGACGGACATTCGGGAGTCAATGAAGAATCAAGCAGCGGATGGACACATGCCTCCCAAACGACTGCGCAGCAGGCTCCTGCTTGCGGCTTATATCCGGTCCTTCCGAAGCAAAATCCGAATCAGGAAGCATGTTGCATTGCAGGCGATATCCGGAGCACTGTTCATCCTGTTGATAGCCGGTTTATTCACCTTGAAGGGAAACGACGCTCAGACCCATGCGGCCTTCGAACATACGGTGAGCCAGCGGATTGCCGATATGCAAAGCGAGGATACCGAGCGGTATGTCATACAGCCGGTTGAGCCTTTCTACGGCAGCGGCTCGGTGTGGCTGAAACGCGGCTCGGGAGAAATGCTGATCGTTGTGAACGGCCTGCATTCCTTGGAGGAAAAAGACTATCAGGTGTGGCTTCAGGATGAGGATCGGCTGTCGAGCGCGGGCTTTATGCTTGTGCAGGGCCCGCAGGGAAAGAGCTATTATTACGGTTTCGGAGCGGGGAAAGCGAAGCGGATTGTTGTGAGCATGGAACCCAAAGGGGGGAGCCGGAGACCGACCGGGCCCGAAGCCGTCCTGGTGAATATGGGGCCTTGATGCCCCGATATGCAGGGAAATGCGCTATCCAAGGGAACACCTTATCTAAAAAACAGTGAGTAAATCGAAGGCGGTGAGTACGGGATGTGGCGCGCAGATGCTTTGCTGGAGTCCATGTATAACGAGACAATGGGACGAACGAAAGACAGGCAGGCTGCCATGAGTGCCGAAGAGTGCAAAGGGTATTTAAAGCAGACGCTTCGGCAATTGATCGGCGAATTCGAATCCAATGACAGGCATAAGCCTGTGCTGCTCGAACAGGAGCCGTGTGACGGATATATTCGGGAGAGGGTGGAGTTATCCGCCGTACCGGGCGTATCCTTTGCGGCGTATGTATTAATTCCGGATGGGAATCAGGGGGAGCCGATGCCAGCAGCCGTCGCTGTTCATGGTCATGGCTATGGCAGCAGGGAGATTGTAGGGCTGAAGCAGGACGGCTCAAGCCATCCTGATGCATCTGGTTTACATCGGCATTTCGCTGTCCAGTTGGTACGGCGGGGCATGGTGGTGATCGCTCCGGATATAGCCGGTTTCGGTGAGCGTCGCCTTGCGGCGGATCTCGTACGGAATCCGGATGCCCCGAATTCCTGCCACCGGCTGTCCACCCAGTTGATGATGCATGGCAAGACGCTCGCTGGTCTCCGCGTAGCCGAGACGCTGAAGGCCTTGGAGTATGTGGCCGAACGCCCGGAGGTTCAGGCTGACAGAATCGGCATCATGGGTTTTTCGGGAGGCGGGTTTATCTCGTTTTTGAGCGCGGCGCTGGATGAACGGATTCGGGCTGCCGTGCTTGCGGGATATCCCAATACTTTTAAGGACAGCATTATGGCGGTGCAGCACTGTGTATGCAATTACATCCCCGGCATGCTCAACCATGCCGAGCTGCCGGAATGGATGGGGCTGATCTCACCTAGACCTTTGTTTCTGGAGTCGGGAACCCATGATCGGATATTCCCGGCTGCGGGCTTTGAAGCCGCAGCTCATGAGCTCAGGGAAACATATCGGCGCACCGGTGCGGAGGAGAAGCTGCAAACCGATCTGTTCCCCGGGGCACATGAAATCAGCGGTCGATATTCTTACGACTGGTTGTTTGAACGGTTAAGCAGCCTGGATTTGTGAAGGGTACTCTTCCCTAGCCGTTTCTGATCAGGCACTAATTGTAACAGGGCATCGCACGTATGGGCCGCAAGAGACTATGGGTACAAGTGAAAGAGAACAAAAAGGGACTCCTGAATCATCAGGAGTCCCTCAGATTGTCGAGAAACCCTGTACTTTTTTCAAAGTACAGGGTTTCTTACATATCAAGTGGTCACATCAAAAGGGAAAATAGGGGATTACCCCCTGTTTTCCAGGCGATCCAGGTGGATCGCCATCTTCTTCATATTCTGTACGGCTG
>NZ_JBFRHH010000023.1:0-63559 GCF_052115765.1 Paenibacillus sp. 2KB_20
GCACTCCATCAAGTCCGCTCGACTTGCATGTATTAGGCACGCCGCCAGCGTTCGTCCTGAGCCAGGATCAAACTCTCCAATAAAGTGTTTGACTTGCTCATTTCTTAACTGACGAGAATTTGTTCAATTCTCTATTTCAACGTTCCACCAAAGTGGTTCGTTTTACTCACTCGTTGTTCAGTTTTCAAAGATCAACTTCTTCGTTTGCCGCCAACATTTTATCTCGTTAGCAACTCTTATATCCTATCACATCCGCTCGATCATCGCAAGCTTTTTTTGAATTTATTTTTCAAATTCATTTTGGCTTGTTGTCTCAAGCGATTGTTTCGACCGTATTTCTTGGCCGGAAATATAATATACCATGGTATTCGCCAATATGCAACCCTTTTGACAAATTAATAATAAGGTAAAATCATACATTCATTTACTTACTATATACTAGGTATTCAGTATCTCCATTTACCCTGCCTGCTTCTTAGGCCAGAAGGTATAGCTGAAGCTATATATGAAGTCAATTCCCAGGATCACTGCCCATTGCAAGATCAACGCCTTTAGCTGCTCCGTTCGTTCTGGTTCCCCAACCACAACAATCATAACGCCAAGCAATATAACTCCTATCATCCACGCCAACACATGGCGATACCACCCCTGGCGTTCACGCTTGGCGCGAGCCGCTCCATGTTTCGGGGCTGGCTCCGGTTTCTTACCACCTGCAAATCGGTGAGCAAACCGGACGTCCGCCCATTGGATCATCCGATGCCCAAAAGCAATCGTCACCCCGATGTATACAGCTGCCAGCCCATGCATGAATCCGGCCTCTGCCCCGCCACGCAGATCTATCATGGTTACGGCTATCAATAATAAGTCGATGATCGGCGTACACAGCAGCAGTATGCCGCCCGTTCTTTTCATCCCGAGCAGATATCTTGTGCTTAATCCAGCGAGAACAAATACCCAGAATAAAATTTCACATCCAATAATAAAAGCTCCAATCATTCTCCGGCCTCCTTATTTAATACGTATGTGCTAAATAAATGTAGCACAGCTTTATTCTCAGAACAAGAGAGAATCGGGATCACCATACAAAAAGAAGGCAGCCGACTATAGAGATCTATAGCCGACTGCCTCTTCCACAATCTATTAATGGAGCAAACGCTGCTACTCCTTATTACGCATGTGCGGGAACAGTAAGACATCACGAATGGATGGGGAATTCGTAAGAAGCATGATCAAACGATCGATCCCGATACCAAGTCCGCCTGTTGGCGGCATGCCATACTCCAGTGCACGCAAGAAATCTTCATCCATCTCGTGCGCTTCGTCATTGCCCTGTTCTTTTTCCTTCATCTGCGCTTCAAAACGCTGACGCTGGTCGATCGGATCATTGAGCTCCGAGAAGGCGTTCGCGTGCTCACGTGCCACGATAAACAGCTCAAAGCGATCCGTGAACCGCGGATCCACGTCGTTCTTCTTCGCCAGCGGCGAAATCTCAACCGGATGACCGGTTACGAACGTCGGCTGAATCAGTGTCTCTTCAACGAATTGTTCAAAGAACGCGTTCAAGATGTGGCCGAATGTCATATGCGGCTCTACCGGAACTTTATGTTCTTTTGCAAGACGATGCGCCTCCTCATTGGACATGTCAACACTAAAGTCAACGCCAACTACTTCTTTTACGGCATCAACCATGGATACACGACGCCATTGTGGCGTCAGGTCAACTTCGTGCCCTTGATAGGAAATCACTTGTGTACCCAGCACCTCTTGGGCAATATGGGCAATCATATTCTCGGTCAGTGCCATAATATCTTTATAATCCGCATAGGCTTCATAGAGCTCAATCATCGTAAACTCCGGGTTATGACGGGTAGAGATCCCTTCATTCCGGTATACGCGGCCAATCTCATACACTTTTTCCAATCCGCCCACGATCAGACGCTTCAGATGAAGCTCAATCGCGATCCGCATATACAGCTCCATATCCAGCGCATTATGATGCGTAATGAACGGGCGTGCCGCCGCACCACCAGCGATCGAATGCAAAGTCGGGGTTTCCACTTCAAGATAGCCTTGGGAATCCAGGTAACGGCGCATCGATTGAATAATACGGGAACGGGCAATGAAGGTCTTCTGCACATCTGGATTGATAATCAAGTCGACATAACGCTGACGGTAACGGAGTTCCACATCCTTCAAACCATGGAATTTCTCAGGGAGCGGATAAAGCGACTTTGAAAGAACCTCCAGTTCCTTCACTTTAATGGTGGTTTCACCGGTTTTGGTCTTGAACAAGACCCCTTTGACCCCGATGATGTCACCCAGATCAAGGATGCTGAATGCTTCATATTGCGCTTCTGCAATCGAATCCTGGCGAACATAGATCTGAATCCGGCCGCTCAAATCTTGAATATGAGCAAAAGAAGCCTTGCCCATGCCACGCTTCGCCATAATCCGGCCAGCCAGGTTCACTTCCACCTGCTTCTCTTCCAGTTCTTCCTTGGAGAGCTCGTCATACTGTTTCAGAATATCACCTGCGTGATGTTCTCTTTCATATTTTCCGCCAAACGGATCGATGCCCAGCTTGCGAAGCTCGTCCAATTTGTTGCGGCGGATTTGCAAAAGCTCACTTAACTCCTGTTCTTGTTCCTGGTTATTCATTTCTTCCGTCATCGTCATTCATCTCCTTCATTTCACTTCCATCGTAATCCCCAACAGCACAAACGCCGCCACCCATTACATGATCCGGACAGCCCCTTGAATAACTTGTACACATTCGGTTAGGACTTAACGGTAGGGCAGCCATATCAAGACATGCCATTAACCCATTAAGCCCCTAACACAGCCTTGCCTATTCAAAATAACCCCACAAAGTGGAGCCTATGCTACGATGCTTATTCCAAATACTTTGCGGGGACCCCAAAAAACTTATAAATTCTAATATGTTAAAAAAGCCCCCCGAAGGAAGCTTTCTACACCACATTCCGACTTACTTCTTAATGTCTACAATTTTATATTGAATAACGCCCGCAGGAACGTTAACATCTACAACCGATCCTTTTTGCTTGCCAATAATCGCTTTGCCGACAGGACTCTCGTTAGAGATCTTGTTGTTAAGCGGATCCGATTCAGCGGTACCTACAATGGTATATTGCATCGTGTCGCCGAATTCCAAATCCTCTACGATCACCGTGTTGCCCACGCCGACGACATCTGTATTGATATCATCATTGTTGATGATGCGCGCATTGCGGAGCATTTTCTCCAGCGTTATAATCCGGCCTTCGATAAAGGCTTGCTCGTTCTTGGCGTCTTCATATTCGGAGTTTTCACTAATATCACCATAACCGATGGCAACTTTAATCCGCTCAGCCACTTCGCGGCGTTTTACAGACTTTAGATTCTCAAGTTCGTCCTCCAGTTTCTTCAGACCGTCCTGGGTAAGAATGACTTCTTTATCGCTCATTAACCGATTCTCCTGTCATGTAAATAATTTAAACCACGGTATCAACATACTATATGCGAATTCTTGGGGATCAGAACTTCCCTCTGATGCCTGCTCAATTTCTTGAATTTATACTGAAAGATTATATGGGAACCATTTCAAAAAGTCAATGCGCGCAAAGGCTGTTACGAATGTCGCATACACGCACCCATTAACAGCCTGCACCCCTAATTATCCCATCGCCGCAACGACTTGAGGGTATACACTTTTTGTCGATTCTTCTTGGGCCTCCAGATTGTTCACAAAGTTGTTCAGAAGGTTCACCATTTCGTCGCGCTTCGTTTCTTCCATAATCATATCTTTAATGCGAGCGGATCCCTTCAGCCCTTTCAAATACCAGGAAAGATGCTTGCGCATTTCCCGTACCGCAACCGCTTCGCCGCGCAGAGCGATCAACCGGTCCATATGCAGAATGGCAATCCGGATTTTCTCCTGCGGAGCCGGATCCGGCAGCAGCTGGCCTGTCTTCAGGTACTCCACGGTACGATACAGCATCCATGGGTTCCCCAGCGCTCCTCGGCCGATCATGACACCATCGCAGCCTGTCGTATCCAGCATTCGGCGAGCATCCTCCGGCGTCACCACATCGCCGTTACCGATAACCGGAATGGCGACGGCTTCTTTCACTTGGCGAATGATGTCCCAATCCGCGTGCCCGGTGTAGAGCTGCTCGCGCGTACGTCCGTGAACGCTGACCGCCTGACCGCCCGCGCGTTCGACAGCTTGTGCATTTTCGACAGCATAGATGTGATCGCTATCCCAGCCTGTGCGCATCTTCACCGTGACCGGTTTGTTCACGGCATCAACAACGGCCGCTACCATTTCATAGATTTTGTTCGAATCCAGAAGCCAGCGCGCACCCGCATCAACCTTCGTTACCTTCGGTGCAGGACAGCCCATGTTAATGTCGATGATGTCGGCATTGGTTTGCTGATCGACAACTTTGGCCGCTTCCACCAAGGATTGACGGTCACCGCCAAAAATTTGCAGGCTCAGCGGCTTCTCCCGCTCGTCGACGAACAGCATCTCCTGGGTGCGCTTGTTCCCGTGAACAATGGCCTTGCCGCTCACCATTTCGGCGCAAACCAAACCGGTACCAAATTCCTTAGCAATCAAGCGGAACGCTGGGTTGCACACGCCTGCCATGGGCGCCAGAACCACTTGGTTCTTCATCTCGATGTTTCCGATTTGCAACTTGTCCATTTTATGTGTCACCCCTTTATATTCAGATATTTATAGTTGAAAGATCCCGGTTATCGTGCAAGGGATCCATATGTTTCAAACCAACCCATCATACTCATGAATCGCACCCTCGTCCAGTCCGCAAAAATTACATGTCTTGTAGATCGCATCCAGAAGCATCATCCTATATTAATAGCCGGGTTTAATGAAAATAAACCTGCACCGGCTTTTCTATTCAGAGGTTCTAGCTCCGTTCCTTAAGCTCCTGCAATGTAATCTCCAGCACGTCCGCAATCTGAGCCAGCATCTGCTCCTCGGCACGGCGGTTCCCCCGCTCAATCGCACCAAGGACGGCCAGTGATATACCGGTTCGCTCGGCGAGCTCTTGCTGGGTTAAACCCTTCAATTTTCGGAAAGCGCGGATACGCTGCGCCAGCTGCTTGTTTTCCAAAGCTGTATTCCTTCCTTTCCTTCCAGGTTCTCAAGTGCTGTCTTCACTACAGGGTACAGACCTGAAGGTTCGAGCTCATATACGATATCGGCCAGCGGTCTGAGCACAAAGGCCCGCTCCTGCATACGGGGATGCGGCAGAACAAGGTCCGGCGTATCCAGACGGCGTCCTTCCATCCATAACAGGTCCAAGTCCACCGTCCGCGGTCCCCAATGAATATGACGTACCCGGCCGAGCTGCTTTTCAATTCGCTGCATTTCGGCAAGCAGCTCATGCGGACTCAGCGATGTCGACACGGCTGTGGCCATATTAAGAAACATCGGTTGATCCACATAGCCGACCGGCTCGGTTTCATACAAGTTGGATACGCGCTCTACCGATATGCCAGGTACTTCATCCAACCGTTCCAAAGCCTCCATCAGGTTACCCTCGCGGTCTCCCAAATTGGCCCCTAAAGCAATATAAGCCTCTGAACACTCAGAGGTGGCGTGTGAATTCATGATCGTCTCACTTCCTGGTCCGGTGCAGCTCAATGGTCACACCTTCAAAATGAATGTCAAAAGGCGGGTGCGGCTTCGTCAATCGGACCGTTAAAGCATCGATAATAGTATAAGTGTCCAATACCTTAGATGCAATATGCTCCGCTAAAGCTTCAATCAGGCGGAACGACTCCGTCCGCATAATATCCAGCAAGAGATCATGAATCTCGGCATAATTTACCGTTAACGTCAGGTCATCCGTCTTCGCAGCTTTGCTCAAATCCATCTCCAGCTCCAGATCTACATAGAATCGTTGACCCAACTTGCGCTCTTCCTCAAACACACCATGGTAGCCGTAGTATTCCATGCGGCTCAGTATCATTTTATCCATCTCGTACTCCGCCCTTCCATCCTTTGTCCCGAAAAAAATTATATACGTGTAAGCTCCGTTGAAGCGTAAGTCATGGCATCACACATCTTCGCTGTCCGTTTCATATGCAAAACGTCATGCACACGAACGATCTGGCAGCCTTGCGCAATCCCGTAAGCCACCGTAGCGGCCGTTCCTTCGAGCACATCTTGCGCCGGGGCGCCAAGTGCGGTCTGGATGAACCTTTTGCGGGAGGTAGCCAGCAGCACCGGAAACCCAAGCCCTACGAGCTGATCGAGGGAGGCCATCACTTTCATGTTCTCGTCATAGTCCTTGGCAAACCCGATACCCGGGTCGAGCAAAATATGCTGATCCTGCACACCTGCAGCCCTCGCAATTTCGACACTTTCCAGCAAATCGCGCTTTACGTCCTCGATAAGATTGATGTAATTCCGATCGCGGCGATTGTGCATCAAAATCACGGGGCATCCGAGTTCTGCCGCTGTCTTGGGCATATCCGCGTCGTCTTTAAAGCCCCAAATATCATTTATGATATGAGCGCCCGCTCCAATAGCCTGACGCGCAACTTCCGCTTTATACGTGTCAATTGATAATGGAATATGCGGCGCATGCCGATGGATGGCTTCTATAACCGGGATAACGCGGGCGAGCTCCTCTTCAGCTCCAACCGGCTCATGGCCTGGACGCGTCGATTCTCCGCCGATATCGATGATGTCAGCTCCCTCTTCCACCAGTTGAAGCGCGTGCTCGACCGCCCGCTCCGTGTCGTGATAACGACCTCCGTCGGAGAACGAATCCGGCGTCACATTCAATATGCCCATAATGAGCGTGGATTGACCGAGCTTTAACACAGCATCCTTGCTCAGCCGATATTCACGTTCGTAAATCGTTGTTTTCATGCCTTTTGCCCTGCTTTCCTTCTATATGCGCTCAGTAATGTACGGGTTATCGGACCGGCCAATCCTTGTCCAATAACTAGAGTCTCGCCTTCAGCTCCAATCAACGTCGTAACCGGAACAATCTCCTGCACAGAACCGGTCGTAAATATTTCATCCGCTCCAGTGAAAAACTCCCAGCTGTAACGGCCTTCTTCGACTTCCATCCCAAGATCGGCAGCCAATTCCAGCACCACGGCCCTGGTAATCCCCGGCAAAATGCCCGTACTTATGTCAGGCGTATATACACGACCCGCTTTGACAAAAAAGACATTGCTGACAATGCCCTCCCCCACTTCCCCGGCCGCCGTTAGCATCAGCCCCTCTGTCGGACCATCCGAGTGGCTGGGGTATTCGGCCAATTCCCGCTTTGCGAGTATATTGTTCATATAATGCAGAGATTTCAGCCGAACCGAGGATTCCGGTGTGTTTCGCGGAAGGGACAGCCTCCGCATGGCTCTGCCTTTCTCGTAAAGCATTTCGTTTGCGGCCGGCAGCTCTTTGGCGAATAAAATCTCGGAAGGCTTCAAATAATCGTCAGCAGGCAAACCGAGCAATCCCTCTCCTGCCGTTACAGTATACCGGATATAAGCATCCTGGAGACCATTGGCCTCCATCAGTTCCGATATCCAGCGGCTGATCCTCTCAGCATCCGCCCTGTGGACGATCCCGAGCTCCCGGCAGCTGTTCATGAGCCGGCTCAAGTGCCGCTCTATTAAAAAAGGCTTCCCCTCGTAAGTGCGGAAGGTCTCGAATAACCCCATTCCGTACAGAAGACCGTGATCCATTACAGGTATGACAGCCTCGGCAGCTTCAACGATGCCGCCGTTCATGCCAATATACTTCATGCTTTGGTGCCAGCTGTACGCTTCAAGAAATTGCGCAGCATCTGATGGCCATGGTCCGTAATGATGGATTCCGGATGGAACTGCACCCCTTCTATGGGATAATGTTTATGCCGAAGACCCATGATTTCGCCCTCTTCGGTCCAGGCGGTAATCTCCAGCTCATCCGGCAAAGTTTCCTTCTCAACGATCAGCGAGTGATAGCGCGTTGCGGTGAACGGAACCGGTAAGCCTTCGAAGACCGAGCCGCCCGTATGCTGGATCGCGGATGTTTTCCCATGCATCAGGCGCTCCGCACGAATCACGTTGCCGCCAAAGGCTTGCCCGATCGCCTGATGGCCGAGGCAGACGCCGAAGATCGGAATCACACCCTTGAAATGCGAAATCACATCCAGACTGATGCCGGCTTCATTCGGCGTGCACGGTCCCGGAGATATCAGGATATGGTCCGGGGCCAATGCCTCGATGCCAGCGATGTCGATCTCATCATTCCGGAAAACCTTCACTTCCTCGCCGAGCTCACCCAAATATTGAACCAGGTTATACGTAAACGAATCATAATTGTCGATGACAAGTATCATATTAGTTCCCCCCTATATTCGCGGACAACACTGCCGCTTCTTCTTCACTGCATATCAGTGCAGCAATCAAAGCCTTTGCCTTGTTATGACACTCCCTGTATTCCCGGTACGGATCGGAGTCAATGACAATCCCCGCACCCGTCTGAATATAGCCGACCCCATCCTTCACGGCGAGGGTCCGAATAATAATGTTGAGCTCCATATCACCATTATAATCGATCCAGCCCATGGAGCCGGTATAGGGTCCCCGCGTCACGGGCTCCAGCTCTTCGATGATCTCCATGGTCCGGATTTTGGGTGCGCCTGTAATGGTGCCGCCGGGGAACGCTGCCGCAATGACATCATGTGCATGGTTGCCCTCTGCAATCCGCCCTTCTACTTGCGACACCAGATGCATCACGTGAGAGTACCTCTCGACAGTCATCAGCTCCGGAACATGCACGGTTCCGTATGCGGCAATGCGGCCAATGTCATTACGCTCCAAATCGACCAGCATAATATGCTCCGCCCGTTCTTTCTCGCTGCCAAGCAGTTCCGCTTCCATTGCCGCATCCTCTTCCGGATTGCTTCCCCGGCGCCGAGTTCCCGCAATCGGTCGTGCAGATACGACATCGCCATCCAGCTTCACCAGCAATTCCGGTGAGCCGCTAGCCAAGCTGAAGCCCGGCGAGGATAAATACCCCATATACGGCGACGGATTCAGGATACGCAGCCACTCATAAATATCCGCGGGGTCCGCATGCAGTTGCAAATGACGGCGCAGAGACAAATTGACCTGAAATACATCACCCTGCCGAATATATTCTTGAATCGAGCGTACCGCCTGCTCGAACGCTTCCTGCGTAAAATCAATCTCCAGCCGATCCCAAATCTCGACATTCGGCCCTGACAGCTCTTGCGCTTTCTTCCATCGTCCCTGCCGTACGTGCTCATCTTCGGACTCCGAGCCGTTCCCTACGACTGTTCCAAACATTTGATTCCATTGGAACAGCATCGATTCAGTCCTTACGACAGCCCGATCATATAACTCCTGCAATAGCTTCTCTTGATCGGTTGAAAGCACCGAACCTCTGGATGCATCAACAGAAGCACCGGATGCCGCCTTTTCCTCCGAAACTTCCCCGGTCCCGAATGCCCAAGGCAGAGGGACATGTATCGAACAGTAGATGCTGTCATCTGTATGATCATAGATCCAGATCTCTTCCATGCGCATCCACATATAATCCAGGAACCCCGGCTCATCTTTGGCCATCTTGGGGAGCTGCTCAATCGATCGGATTACATCGTAGCTTAGAAAACCGGCGCAGCCTCCGCGAAAGTCCGGCCAGCCCGGAACACGGGGAGCCCGCCATTCTTTCATCCACTGCTCTAACAGATGCAGCGGCTTTCCCGTTACCTGCGTTCGCGAATCCCCCGACAGCGCTATGATCTCTCCATAGCTTCCCTTCCCCTGCAGAATGGACACTGGCCGCAATCCAAGATACGTATAGCGTCCGCCCTTACCGCTCTCCAGCACAAAGGCATACGGCGATGCCGCTTTCCATGCATGTCTCCATGACAGGGGTAACCCTCTTGTTGCTCCTTTATATTGAACCAGATAGGGAACGACGGACCAGCCCTCTTTAGCCCATGCCTGCCACTGGGCCAGTTCCACTCTTCTCTCCATGCCGATCCTCCCTTAGTCATCAAAAGCCTTACTGTTGCCTGTCAGTATACTGTATCCCGCTTCTCTTGAAAACCCTAAATAGAAGCTCGTCCAACAATAATTTTTTGGAGCGGTCATCCCGTGGATTCCAATAAAGCGTTATCTTAGGGACTAGTATACGCAAAAAGCCCTCAATGCTATAAAAACACATTGAGGACCCCTACCTTGTCACGCATTATCTCACCCAGATGAGGTGAGACCATGCGGGCATATTACAATATCATCTTACTCGTTACTCGAAGTTATAGAGCGGCGTGCTCAGGTAACGTTCTCCATTACTTGGGATCACGGCTACCACCCGCTTGCCTTTACCAAGCTCTTTGGCAACCTTCAATGCCGCATATACAGCCGCACCAGAGGAAATACCGCCAAGAACGCCTTCTTCCTTCGCCACACGGCGGGAGGTTTCAAAGGCATCGTCATTCTCGACATGAACGATTTCATCGTAGACTTCTTGGTTCAAAATTTCAGGAATGAAGTTTGCGCCAATGCCCTGGATTTTGTGAGGACCTGGTTTGCCTCCGGCAAGGATTGGCGATGCAGCAGGCTCAACTGCAATGACCTTAATATCAGGGAATTGCTCTTTCAGCACTTCGCCCGCCCCTGTAATCGTTCCGCCTGTTCCGATACCTGCCACGAACGCATCCAAGGAACCGCCGATGGATTGGATCGCTTCAACGATTTCCGGACCTGTTGTTTCACGGTGGATTTTCACGTTGGCTTGGTTATTGAATTGATCGGCCATAAAGAATCCGGCATTTTCCTTCAGAATTTCTTCCGCCTTCTTAACCGCACCGTTCATTCCTTCCGATCCCGGTGTCAGTACCAGTTCCGCGCCATAGGCACGCAGCAGGTTGCGGCGCTCCAAGCTCATGGTTTCAGGCATAACGATAACCGCTTTGTAGCCTTTGGCAGCTGCCACCATAGCTAGACCAATACCTGTATTACCGCTTGTTGCTTCAATAATGGTATCGCCCGGCTTCAAACGCCCGTCCTTCTCCGCTTCTTCCACAATGCTGATCGCGATCCGGTCTTTAACGCTTGCACCCGGGTTCTGGTATTCCAGCTTCAGATAAATCTCTGCGCTATCCTCCGGTACGATCCGGTTCAAACGGACGAGTGGAGTTCCACCGATTAATTCTGTCACATTGTTTACGACTTTTGCCATGAATGAAGCCCTCCTCTAAATATGAATCTGAATAAACTAGTAAATCCATAATGGTGTTATACATTCTAATGTCGAATCATTAAATTTGTGGTGTCTGGATGTTGAAAGAAAAGCAGAGCCAGCATATAGACTCTAATTCTTGATTATTGAGGTTGCAGATATCCGAGTAAAAAGGTAGGTTTTTATACCTTCATCTTAACAACGTTACGTGTCATTGTCAATATCCCACACCTCGAAAATCAACATTTCTAGGTGGATTTTCCTCCGCCTACCGAACGAGGAAACGCGAATTCGTCTCTAGCCATGCACGCTCAAAAAGCCACCATTCCTCAGTGAATAAAACCTTTTGCAACCTTCAACGCAAAAAAAGCTCCTGCAGCCACATCTTACTCCGCCACAGCGAGCTTTCTCCATGTTCTTCTTCTATTTACAACGTGACCGTACCAGCGCTAATCCGGGCCTCGTATTTCTCGCGAAGCTGACGCTCCAGTTCGGATAAAGACACCGACTGCTCTAGGGCCAGCTGCTTACGAACCGCCTCGCGGACACTTTCCTCGCTCGGGGCCTGAGGCTCGATAATTTCCTTCACATAAACAATGGCATAGGTGTCTGTGAGTGAGATCGGTCCCGCAATATCCCCGGGCTCAAGCGTTGAAGCTGCATCCAGCAGTGCCGGCGGCAAGAAGGGATCATCCTCCTCGACCAAGCCGATCTGCCCGCCGTCTTCGCGAGTATACTCATCGAGAGATACCTGAGCCGCGAGATCCGCAAAAGCTTCTCCATTCTCCAGCCGATCCATGACCCGTTCTGCCTCATTTTCCGAAGCGACCTCGATCATGGATAAATTCAACTGCTTCTTGGGGCGAAATTGGTCAGGGTACTGTTCCAGATACGAATCGATCTGCTGCTCTTCGATGTGTACGTCGGAAGTCGCAATTTTCTCAAGCAGCAGCCGATACATCGTCTCTGTCTTTAATTCACTCTCCGTAATGCCAAGCTGATCTTCCATTTCCGATAAGAAACGTTCCTTAGAACCGTAGCTATGGCTCATGACTTCGATTTCTGCATCGACTTCTGCCGGCATAACATCAATATCCTTCGCTTTGGCCTCCAGAGCCACGGCGTGCCGATTCAGCATGGTCATCAGCATTTCGCGGCCATAACGCTTCTTTAGCTCGTCAACCCACTCGTCTTCGGTAATCGTCCTGTCCTGGATGGATGCAACTGGTTGGGAGCCATCTTTCCAAGATGGTGAAGCCTCTTGCGATAAATTCCCGGAAAACAGCATCCAGCCACCCATACCCAATACGCATGCTGTCAAGACAATGACGGTCGCCCACAATCCCTTCTCTTGTCTCGTCATCACGGTCGCTCATCCCAACGTTAAGATTTGGCCCGCTCTAGCACGGATTTTAGCTGTTCTCTATCGAACGTATATTTTTCATTGCAAAAATGACAAGAAACTTCGGCCTTGCCATCCTCTTCGATCATCTGCTCAAGCTCTTCCTGCCCCAAGCTGATCAAAGCGCGCTCCACTCGCTCATGCGAGCAGTCACAGCTGAAGTACACGTCCATTTCCTCCAAAATGGTCACATCCGGAACTACTCGTTTCAGGATGTCTTCCAGTTCCAGTCCTTCTTCCAGCATCTCGGTGATCGGTGGAATCTTGCTCAGCGCAAGCTCAAGCTCCGTAATCTCATCCTCGGTAACGCCGGGGAGAAGCTGAATGATGAAGCCGCCCGCATTCGACACGGAATAATCCGGTGAAACCAGCACACCCAGGCTTACCGCCGAGTTGGTCTGTTCGGATACGGCAAAATAGTATGTGAAGTCTTCAGCGAGCTCGCCCGAAATAATCGGTACACTGCCACGGTAAGGCTCCTTCAACCCGAAATCCTTGATCACATCAATATGGCCGGTGGTCCCTACAGCAGCGGCAACATCCATCTTACCCGGACGGATATTCGTCAGCTCCACATGCGGATTTTTGACATATCCGCGGACCTCGCCGTTGGCATTACTCTCCGCCACAATCAAACCGATCGGTCCGTCGCCTCGCACTTGAATGCTAAGACGCTCGTCTCCTTTTAGCATAGCTCCCATCATCGCTGCTGCTGACACGGTGCGGCCCAAAGCGGCTGTGACGACAGGAAACGTATCATGTCTTTGGCGAAGCTCTTCAACCAAATCGGTTGTCCGAACGGCAAATGTCCGTACTTTCCCGTTTAATGCTGTTCCCCGCAGCAAACGGTCTTTTTGATTACCCATCTTGAGGCCTCCTTGTCTTTCTAGTTGTTTGTAATATCTAACGGTTTTATAGCGGTTCTAGTTACGCTCATAAATAATACGCAAGCCTTCTAATGTCAGAAGGGGAGAAATCTCTTCAATGGACTCCGTTTCGCTGGCAATCAGCTCGGCCATTCCCCCGGTAGCGATAACCTTAACATTGTCCGTACCCATCTCGGCTTTTATACGCTTGACCAGGCCATCAACCTGTCCCGCATAACCAAAAACGATACCGGCCTGCATGGCATGTACGGTATTGCGCCCAATTACTTTTTTCGGCTTTTCGAGCTCTACGCGAGGAAGCTTGGAAGCACGCTGTACCAGAGCCTCAGTAGCAATGCCAATACCAGGCACAATCACTCCGCCAAGATAATTGCCTGCCTCATCAATGCAATCAAACGTCGTCGCCGTACCGAAATCCACCACAATCAGCGGCCCCCCGTACTGCTCGACGGCTGCTACTGCATTCACGATCCGGTCAGCACCAACCTCGCGCGGATTCTCATACCGCAGATTCAGTCCTGTTTTGATCCCCGGTCCTACGATCAGGGGCGCCTTGCCAATATATTTATTGCACATCTCCTCGACCACACGTACAAGAGGAGGAACTACGGAAGAAACAATTACGCCTTCTATTTGGCTTACCAATATATTGGACATTTGAAACAAATTGTGAATCAGTACACCGTATTCATCCACGGTGGACTGACGCGATGTACTGATTCGAAAATCATGCAGCAGCTTCTTCCCCTGATACACACCCAGTACAATATTGGTATTCCCTACATCCACAACTAGAATCAACCTTCTGTCCCTCCTTTCTTCGCATTCAGATCCAGACTGATATCGAGACTATGGAAAGAATAAGTAAGCCGACCAACGGATATCACGTCGACCCCGGTCTCGGCAATCCCGCGTACGGTCTCCAGCGTCACGTTCCCCGATGCTTCGACCCGCACATGAGGCGCCTTGGCCTTGATTCTTCGAACAGACTCCGCCATCATGTCATGACTCATGTTATCCAGCATAATAATATCTGCGCCTGCAGCCAGTGCTTCCTCCACCTGCGCCAAGCTCTCGGTTTCAACTTCTATCGTCATGGTATGTGGAATATGGGCTCTTGCCCGGCTGACCGCTTGCGCGATTCCTCCTGCACCCTTAATGTGATTATCCTTAATCATAACGGCATCGTACAGACCGAAACGATGGTTCGCGCCGCCGCCAACCCGAACAGCATACTTCTCGAGCATTCGGTGGCCTGGTGTCGTTTTGCGGGTATCCACCAATCTTGTCGGCAATCCCTCGAGTACATCTACAAAAGAACGTGTTCTTGTTGCAATACCCGACATACGCTGAAGCAAATTCAAAGCAAGACGCTCGCCTGTCAAAATACGATGAGTGCTTCCTTCCACCTCAGCGAGAACCGTTCCTTTTTCAACCTCGTCCCCATCCCGAACCAATGCCGTAAACGTCAGCGACGGATCAACCGTTTCGAATACCAGCTCTGCTACCGGCATGCCTGCCACGATTCCTGCCTCCTTGGCATGGATAACGCCCTTGGATTCATGACCCGGCTCAATGGTGGTGAGAGTCGTAATGTCCCCCGACCCAATATCCTCCTGCAGCCAGGTCCGTATACTCTGGAGAAGGCCATCGTTGTATCCGTTAAACATCATCGCTTAATTCCTCCGTCATTTCTTGATCCCGTGTATGGACAATATGTTTCTGCCATACGCTGTCATTCCGCTCCGGGAAATCCTCACGGTAGTGGGCTCCCCGGCTTTCTTCACGACCCAGCGCACCCTGCACCACGAGTAAGGATGCTGTGAGCATGTTGGCAAACTCGTATTCCTCACGCTTGGAAAGCATCGAATGGAACAATGGCAGCTGACGGCCGAGCTCTTCTGCTGCTCTTAATAGAGTATCCCGATTTCTGCGAAGTCCTGCATAACGTACCATCACCTTCTGAAGCTTCAAGCGCTTTTCCACCATTGCCTGGGACGGGGTGTCCTTGCGACCGAGATGGAATGATACATGAAGTGGATCTCCTGAGGGTTCCGGCAGACTCTTAATGCGCTCGACAATACGACTGCCGTACACAATCGCCTCCGACAGCGAATTGCTGGCCAAACGGTTCGCCCCGTGAACACCGGTAGACGATACCTCCCCGCAAGCAAATAAACGCTTCACGCTGCTCTCGCCATGCAGATTGGTTTTGATGCCCCCCATCATATAATGCGCAGCCGGGGAGACCGGAATCCAATCTGACGATAAATCGAGTCCATATTGCATGCAGGTTTCATAAATCGTTGGGAATCGATGTTTGACCATCTCCGGCGACTCATGGGTAATATCCAGATATACAAAGGTAGACCCCGTTGCTTCCATCTCACTGACAATGGCCCGTGCTACAATATCCCGCGGCGCCAGCTCCAGCAATTCATGGTATTTGGGCATGAACCGTTCCCCTCGTATATTCCGAAGAACGGCACCTTCACCCCGAACCGCCTCTGATATAAGGAATCGGGGCGCCCCCGGATAACTAAGCGCCGTCGGGTGGAACTGTATAAATTCCATATCCCGAATTTCTGCGCCTGCCCGATAAGCCATGGCAACGCCATCCGCTGTAGCAACCTCCGGATTGGTCGTATACCGGTACAATTGACCGGCGCCCCCGGAACACATCACCGTCGCCCGTCCACGTACGAATACCCGTTTGCCGTCCGGCATCTGTACTAAAACGCCATGACACTCTCCCTGCTCGGTAATCAGGTCAATGACAAAATGATCGTCCCACACCTCTACATTGTGAAGCATTTCAATCTGAATGGAAAGGGCACGCACGATTTCATATCCGGTTGCATCCCCGTTGGCATGAAGGATCCGGCGATGACTGTGCGCGCCTTCTTGGGTGAGTGCGAGCTCGCCATTCTCCACATCAAACATCGTACCGAGCCGAATCAGCTCTTGAACACCGACCGGGCCCTCGTTGACAAGCACATCCACTGCGGTAGAAGAACATAGGCCCGCCCCTGCCAGGAGGGTGTCCTGCCGGTGGTAGGCCGGAGAGTCATCCTCGGCTGTTACGGCTGCAATCCCTCCCTGTGCATAACGCGTGTTGCTTTCAAGCAGCGATTTCTTCGTAATCAATAGTACATTCTGAGTCGCGCTTGCCATGATCGCCGTATATAAACCCGCAATGCCTGAACCGATCACGATGACATCCGTCTCAATGACCGGAAGATCGTTCAGCTCAAAATCAATTAAATACTGCGGTATCACGATGCCTCACCTGTCTTTTCACGAAAGAGTAGCGCATGCTACTTAACTTGTAACATGCGCTCTAATGAAGTTCTGGCTTTCTCTGCAACGACCGGCGGCACATAAATTTGCGGCTTCATCGTTTCCAACGCTTTAACCAGCTTTTTGAGGTTATTCACTTTCATATTCGGACACACCAGGAACTTCGTAGCGAAGTGGAACGATTTATCCGGGCTATCCAATCGAAGCTGATATCCGGTTCCATCCTCTGTGCCTACAATAAACTCCTTGGCAGATGAATTTTTGCAATATTCCAGGATGGCGGTGGTACTCCCTACAAAATCGCCCATCGCTACAACCTCAGGACGGCATTCCGGGTGCACCACAAATTCCGCATGAGGATATTTGGCCTTCATCTCGACAACATCCTTAACCGTCAGCATGTCATGCGTGTTGCAATACCCTTCCCAGATAATAAGCTTCTTGTCGGTATGCTGCTGAACATAATGTCCCAGGTTTTTATCAGGCACCCATATAATTTCATCCGAATCCACCGACTGAATCACTTTAACGGCATTGGATGACGTACAGCAGATATCCGTTTCGGCTTTGATCTCAGCCGATGAATTGATGTATGTGACCACTTTCGCATTCGGATGCTGCGCTTTCAGCTTCCGAAGTCCGTCCACGTTCACCATATCCGCCATAGGGCAGCCAGCCCGCTCATCCGGTATAAGAACCGTCTTGCCCGGTGCCAGAATTTTAGCGCTCTCGCCCATAAAATGCACACCGCAAAATACGATGACCTCAGCATCGGTTTGTGCTGCCTTCTGCGCGAGCAGGAAGGAATCCCCCCGGAAATCAGCGACCTCTTGTATTTCGTCCCGTTGATAATAATGAGCCAAAATGATTGCATTACGTTCCTTCTTCAATTGCATTAACCGCTCACGCAGTTCACGGTTCTGTTCTGCTTTACGCTCCAGTGCCAAAGCTTCCATGATCGACCCTCTCCCTTTATGTAGTTCGGCGGTTCGCCGCTGATGACCATGTGACTTTCAGGATGGTTTCCACCTTTGTGAAAGGATGCGCATCCTTATTTAACAACTAATGTACACGTTCGTTCTGCCCCCTGTCAATGTGATAGAAAGCACAAAAAGAACCGGAAAACGAATTATCGTTCTCCGGTTCTTCAATTTTATTCGGTATTCGATGTTTTATCAGCGAATATTACGTTAAGCTGCTGTTACCGTTGTCCGATCCGCCTGGAGGATCCTTGCGCTCGGAATCTTTTCGCTCCGGCCCTGGATCATTCGAATCCATCGGGTTGTTCGGAATTTCTTCCGTGGAAGTCGGCTGCTCGCCGTCTTCTTTCCCTTGGATACGAACTTTCACGTCGCCAATGTTGTCGATGATCGGTTCACCATTCTCGGTAGAACCTTCTCCTTCACCGTCGCCACTGCCGTTGCCTTCAGCTGATCCGGTCTCAATGAGATTCTTGATTTGCTCAAGCTCCAGCGTTTCCATCTCGAGGAGCGTGTTCGCAATCAGGTGAACCTCTTTTGCATGCTTATTCAGGATCTCTTTACATTTCTCATAGCAATCATTAATGAATCGCTGCATTTCCTGATCGATCTCATAAGCAATTCGATCACTATAGTTCTGCTCATGTCCGATATCACGTCCAAGGAACACTTGTCCTTGGGATGTACCGAACTGCATCGGTCCGAGCTTCTCACTCATACCATATTCTACAACCATGCTGCGGATAATGCCCGTCGCTTGTTGGAAGTCACTATATGCTCCGGTTCCGATTTCACCGATGAACAGTTCCTCAGCAACACGGCCGCCGAGCAAACCGGTTACGCGATCCAGCAATTCCTGCTTCGTCACGAGCATCCGATCTTCCTTCGGCATCATGATGACATATCCACCGGCACGGCCACGAGGAATAATCGTTACCTTGTGCACCGTATCCGCATGCTCGAGGAAGTAACCCACAATGGTGTGACCTGCTTCATGGTAAGCTACGATACGTTTCTCGCGATCACTGATCACGCGGCTGCGTTTCTCCGTACCGACGATAACACGGTCAATCGCCTCATCCACTTCTCGCATGGAGATATCTTTACGGTTGCGGCGAGCCGCAAGCAAGGCAGCCTCGTTCAGGAGATTCTCCAGATCGGCACCTGTAAAACCGGTTGTACGTTTGGCGATGATGTCAAGTTTAACATCCTTCGTCAATGGTTTGTTGCGTGCATGAACCTTCAGTACGGCTTCACGGCCCTTCACATCCGGGCGATCTACGGTAATCTGACGGTCAAAACGTCCCGGACGAAGAAGCGCCGGGTCCAAAATGTCCGGGCGGTTGGTCGCAGCAACGATGATAATGCCTTCGTTCGCTCCGAAACCGTCCATTTCAACCAGCAACTGGTTGAGTGTCTGCTCACGCTCGTCATGACCGCCGCCAAGTCCGGCGCCACGCTGACGACCCACAGCATCAATCTCATCAATAAAGATGATACATGGTGCATTCTTCTTCGCGTTCTCGAACAAGTCACGTACACGAGAAGCACCGACACCGACAAACATCTCAACAAAGTCGGAACCGGAAATACTAAAGAATGGCACTCCTGCTTCACCAGCAACGGCACGAGCCAGGAGCGTCTTACCTGTTCCCGGAGGACCGACAAGCAGAACGCCCTTCGGAATGCGAGCGCCAACCGTGTTAAACTTGCGCGGATCTTTCAAGAAGTCAACAACTTCAACAAGTTCCTGCTTCTCTTCATCTGCTCCGGCTACATCCTCAAATGTAATCCGTTTCTTCTCTTCATTATATAAGCGGGCTTTGCTCTTACCAAAGTTCATCACTTTGCCGCCGCCGCCTTGGGCCTGATTAAACAGGAAGAAGAACAGAACAAACATAATGATGAGCGGAATAAAGGATGAAAGCAATGTCAGCCAAATGCTTTGGCCTTCCATTGGCTGCACGGACAGTTTGACGTTGTTGCTGTCACTGGCTGCAGTCAGCTCTTGCATCGCTGCATCCGTGGCAGGAATATAGGTTGAGAAATTCTCCGATTTTTTCTCTTCGGAAATCTCCCTATACTTACCGGTCACCAGATAAGCGTAACCGTCAAATTGTACCGTCATTTCCTCTATGTTGTTAGCTTTGACTTCCTGCCGCAGTTGATTATAACTAGGGGCATCGGCTTGCTCGCCGCCATTAGTAACGAATTGTACTATGCCCACCACGACTAAAAATAGAATCAAATAAAAACCAGAATTCCGGATGAACCGACTCATCCCCTACCTCCTCTCAAGACACATAAGATATTTTACCACAGCCTGTCTGGCCATCTCAACAAAGGGCCCTGAACTGTGATAGCAGCCCATTGCCGCGGTTTAACTGCTGTAGATTTCCGGCTTCAAAATCCCGATGTAGGGGAGGTTCCGGTAATGCTCGGCATAATCGAGCCCGTATCCGACAACAAAAGCATCCGGCAGCACGAATCCGGTGTAATCGGCCTGCAAATCCACCGTACGGCGTGCCGGCTTGTCAAACAGCGTGACAACGTGCACCGAGTTTGCCTTGCGGCTCTTCAAAAGCTCAATCAAATGGCTCAGCGTAAGACCGCTGTCGATAATATCCTCCACAATCAGCACATCCCTGCCTTCAACGGATGCGTCCAGATCTTTAATGATCTTCACCACGCCGGAGGATTTGGTTGATGCCCCATAACTGGATACAGCCATGAAATCCAACTCAAGAGGTACTGTTATGGATTTAACCAAGTCGGCCATAAAAATAAATGCACCTTTAAGAACGCAAATAACGAGTGGATTGCGTCCCACATATTCGGCGCTGAGTTTGGAACCAAGTTCCTTAATCTTTGCGTGAATCTCTTCTTCACTGATGAGTATTTCCTGAATGTCATTCTGCAACTTAAGTGGACCTCCTACGTTTATACTATGAAAGCGTGAAACGGGCCATTCTTCGTTTTACACTTGCCTTAAGCATCCGATAGCTCCATCCGGAGAACTCGTGATGTGTGCCGCCCGCAAGCGGCGTGAACGGAACGTCGTGCACCTGGAATCCACACGATGCTGCCGGAACCGTCACAAAGAATAGGAATCCGGGCACGGACAGACGGTGGGATTTTCTCATCAATGAGAATATCTTTCACCTTTTTGCTTCCGTTTAATCCCATGATCTTCATCTTGTCCCCCGGCTGTCTGTTACGCAAGGTTAAGGGAAACGTCAGCTCATCCGCATCAAAATCCGCCACAAAGGCTGATGGTCTGGAGCCGTTCCGGCTTTCGCTTCCTGTCATTGACGACAATTTCAGCATTTTTCCGATTTCCTTAACATACTGCTGCGAAACATCAGGAGAATCAAGAATGTATATGTACTGTCCCTGTTCATTCGGAGGCTTAGGCCAAAACTGGATCACTCCATACTCACGAACACAGGTAATGCCGTCACCCAGATCCAGACGCCAGTTGCTTCGCTGATCGTTAAGAATGCCATGGCGCACCGTTTCAATCTTGACAAAATCGGTGTTTTCCTGGTCTGAGGGCAGGTAATTTAATATTAGTTTAATCAAACGCCGTTGTAAAGCGACATGTAAGCCCAAAAAGGAAGGCGCGTCGAAAGCGAGCCTCCCATCGTTCTCCTGTACCATACTCCGAAATTGCTTCGCAGCTTCAAGCTCCACAAAATCATCCTCCTGCTGGACTATTTCGGCCAGCTGATTGAGTGAGGAGGAGAACTGCCCATTATATCGTTCCAGAAAAGGCAATACTTCCAGGCGAATCGCATTACGGCGGTACTTCGTCTGTAGATTGCTATCATCCACCGCATACTGGAAACCGCATTCGTGGCACAGCTCTACGATATCCGCCTTGTACATACGAAGGAACGGGCGGATAAGTTCCACTTTTTTTTCCGTGCGCTTAAATTTTATTCCGGCAAGTCCGGACAAGCCGCTTCCGCGCAGAAGCCTCATGAGTACCGTCTCGGCTTGATCGTCAGCATGATGAGCCAGTGCCACGGAGCGCGCGTTGTATTTATGAGCCGTTTGCAGCAAAAATTCATAACGCTTCTCTCTTGCAGCCTCCTGCCCACCCTTACCGCTCTCTTCCATATAAGCAGGAATATCGATGAACGCCGTTTCAAATGGAAGTCCGAGCCGCTCCGCCAGTTCACGCACCATCTCCGCCTCTTGGTCCGACTCTTTCCGAAACCCATGATGCACATGGGCGCAGATCAATCGGAGCGGTGTCCGGTGCAAAGAAATTTCATGCAGCACGTGCAGGAGCGCAACGGAATCAGGCCCGCCGGAAACAGCGACCACGATGCTATCGCCTTCTGACCACAGATCAAACTCTGCGGCTGTACGCTCGACATGTTGGACGAATGTCCGTAAATAATCCTGTTTCACTTCCAGGTCCCCTTTATGAACTCCCAGTAACAAGGTAACAATTCAGCTTCATGAGCGGAAGAAAAAATAAACAGCAAAGGCCATGATGACTAACGATAAACCAAACGCGTTCTTCAGCCAACGCGGAGTTCGTCCTGGAT
The DNA here is from genome assembly GCF_052115765.1 of Paenibacillus sp. 2KB_20. Lineage (NCBI taxonomy): Bacteria > Bacillati > Bacillota > Bacilli > Caryophanales > Paenibacillaceae > Paenibacillus > Paenibacillus sp. 2KB_20. The sequence continues at coordinate 22,368 of NZ_JBFRHH010000023.1, forward strand.
TAGGACGCACGTTCCTGCCCGAATCTTCGTATATTCGTTTTCTCCACTCGTTCAACGCTTCCCGTGAATCCGCGAAATCCCCCGATAAAGCCTTGTTCAGCCAAACAGCGTATGGTTTGAACACAAGGTTTCTTCGCAGCACCAGCTGCAGATCTGCAACACTACGGGTCTGGGGAAGCTGGCAAGACGCCTCCCGTAACGATTTCTCATCCAGCAGGCCGATGCACATCACGGCAAACGAGAACAAATCATAGGTTACGTCGCCAGTCCGGCTTCCGGCATTCCAGTATCCCCGATCATACCATTCCGTAAACTGCTTTACGCTGCGTCCGAAAGGGCTGACGCCTCCGTAATCTATCAGTTCCACTCTTCCGTATGCCGAGACCATCACATTATCCGGCTTCAAATCACCGAATGCATAACCGGATGCATGCAGAACGGACAGCTTCTCGAGCAGCTTCAGTCCGATCAATCCGATCCAGTCGGCACCGCGTTTGCGAATAAAATGATGCAGCGGACTCCCCTCAATGTAACGCATAACATAGAAGGACACTTCGCCACTGCCGTCATGATGATCGTCCGCCTCCACGAGATACGGGTCCGGCATCTGTTCTTTTAACGCATTCAGCACATTAATTTCGGATTGAAGATCCAGAGCGTCATACCCTACTTTCAAAGCATAACGCCCGCGTACTCCTGCCCGGTGAACCAGATACACCTTGCCGTTAGCCCCTTTGCCGAGCATACGTTCCACGATGTACCGGCTGTTCCGCCACTTGCCTTTAATTACGGTTCCTGGCGGATAACCCGGGTTAGACAACGTAGTCACCGAGCATCCCTTCCTCTTGGCTGGAATGACCCTGCCATGATTGATTACCTTCTAGTGTACCATATCGGTAAAATTCAATCACCTTTAACAAGGCAGGTCCAGTCGGCGTCGCCCCTCTCATCTGCAAGCGGCTGAACATTCCCCGGGCGCCGTCAAGATCTGAGGTCCAATTCACGTCCATCACGATATCCTCGCCGCTGTGTTTTCCAGGAAAATGGAATACGGACAATTCACTTGAGCCTGCGCGCGCTTTCAAACTCAGCATCAAATCACGTATCGCTTCCTCAACGGCAGCCAGCTTGGGTTTCATACTTGCACTTGCATCGATTAACAGCGCGACCTGCAGTGATGATGTCTCAGCCAGCTCATCCACCACTTCCACGACCTGCGAACGCTTATCCGGCGGAAGCTCCTCCAGCGACCCGCCCCCCAGAATATGCTGTATCTCCTTATTTACCGCTTGTTGGATCGTCTGAACCACCGTTTTCCGAGTCATCATCTGTATCGTCTGCGCCAGCTGCGGTGTGCCTACGATCCGGTGTATGCCTCCTCCCGCTTTGGCTATCTCCTGAATTTCCAATCCCCCTAGCTCACCGATCGTCCCGTAATCAAGAACCCCCACCACATTCACAACAATACCATCCTGGAGCGCATGGGCTGCGGCCAGAACTGGACTGGCCCCAACGTTAGAGCACCCGTCCGTAATCAGTAGAATTTGCTTCATAATAAATGATCGCCTCCGTCTCATCCATTCCTATCGATTTGACTTCTATCTCTATCATTTCCACATTCAAGAGAGTTCAAACGATATATAGGAAGAATAGACGTAAAAAGATTTACCATCTCCGGGGGCCTCCATTTCCCGGGTAATCGCTTGATTTATCTAACGCATCAGCTAACCGTTCGCGGCCGCTCCATTCGGGCAAAGCCCGGAACATGCACATTCGACCATTCCGGATGAAAGTGATCCACACGCCCGACCACCACCGTCATATCATCATGAATTTGATTCTGCTGGTAACGAATCACCTTCTCCAACAAACAATCGGCAATTTCCTGCGGATCCTCACTGTTCACTTCCTGAATCATTCGTTTCATCCATAGCTCCTTGTTTACCGCATAACCCGGAGCATCATATATGCCATCCGTCATCATAATGAGAACATCACCGGCCTGCAGTTGTAATGAGACTAGGTCCACTTCGATATCCTGAATGATCCCAATCGGAAGATTGCTGGCCGAGACCGGTATGACATCATTGCCTCGTTTGATAAAGCTTGGCGTCGAACCGATCTTCATAAAGGTGGTCTGAGCCGTATATTGATCGATTAGGGCCATATCGACCGTGGCATAGATTTCATCCGGCGAGCGCAGCATTAGAATCGAGTTGACCGATTTGATTGCCAGCTTCTCATCCATCCCGGATTGAAGCAGTTGTTCTAATATATTCAGAGCCGAGCTGCTCTCGAGCCGTGCCCTTTCCCCGTTGCCCATACCATCACTAAGCGCTACCACAAACGTCCCGTTGCCCAGCTCGACCGTACTGAAGCTGTCACCTGATAAAATATCCCCTCCCTTAGCCGCTGCGGCTACGCCCGTCATAATTTCATATGTTTTCGCTGAGCCGAATCGCACGGTGGCCAATCCATCTCTTGGATGGATCAAGGTCTCTTCCATTACGGCGATATGCTCCCCGAGAATGTCGGACAGCAGCGGTCCGATAATCTTCCTGCATTCGTCATAACCCCGGGTGTATGCATGAATGATCTCAATCTCGACCTGCCCGGAATCCAAACTGATGATATCGATGCCTTGAACCGATAAGCCCAGCTGCTGAAGCGCTTCCCGAATCTGTTCTTCTTGAATGTGCATGGTCTGGCTTTCCCGCTTAATCTCTCGGGCCAAGTCTTCCATGACCTGCGAAACCCCGGATAATTGTTCCGCTACCAGATGACGGCTATCGTATATTTGGCGTTTCCACTGCATATCATGTTGGTAAAGATGATACTGCTGCTTGAGGATGCCAAGCACCTCCTCCTTCTTGGCACAGATCCGGCTCCATTCCGGCGGCAGATCGTCTGCTTCCATCTCAGGATTATCCTCGATCGAGGTCATCATATCGGTCATATATTTATAAGTCTGGTAAAACTTCATATCCCAGCACTGATTCCGTTTAAAGCATGTGGCACAGCTTCCCTCCGCCACGGCATTCATGAAATGATTCATCTCCTCCGTTTGTTTGCCCGGAGGCTGTATAACCCCGGACGTCTGTCCGAAGCTTTGCGAGAGCTGCCGGAACACCCGGGAAAATTGGGTCACACGGTCCGCTGTAAGATCCCGGACCCGCTTGGCGTATTCATGCTGTGAACGGGTATGATCCTGCGTGCCAGGCACATATTTGCCTATAGCCTGCATCACACTCTTGGGCGTAATGAGGAATAACACGATAGCCGCGCAGGTTTCCCAAGTGGAGATCATCACTTCTCCAGGATTGCTGAAATAGATGGAGAGAATAGTTGCCCCCAGCAGCATTCCCAGCGAAACACCGCCTTTCTTCCCTTCCTTCAGCATACCTGCGAGCATCCCGGAAAAGGCGAGCAAACTCATCTGGGAGAATGCCGAAATGTTGGCAAGACTGAGGATGAGGCCCGTTACTACGCCAACCGAGGCGCCTAGCGGAGCTCCCCCGACTAGGGCAAACAGCAGAATTAAGTATCGGGATAAGACATGCTCTACCGACAGAGATTGGATCGTCCAGCCAACGGCACCTGTCATGACCGACGCCAGCAAAATGATAATACATAGAATTTCTTCATTTCGAAGAGCATGCGTTTTTTTACGAAGCGTCAGCACGGGAATCGCTTGAATAAAGACCAATGTCAGGACAAAGCTGAGCACGGCATTCAAGGTGAGCATCATCATGGAATACCAGGTAATGCTCGGTCCGATGAGAACACTGAACAGATTCACGAAGAAGGTGGAGACAAATACCATTAGCGGTGCATACGACAATTCTGCCCGATCATAGGTCTCCAATCCCCGCATCATAAAGTAAAAGATCAAGATTTCTGCTGGTACCATCCATGCCACCGGAAAGGACGCAAATAAACTTCCTGCAACGATAGCGGCGCCTACCGGCAGCAAATAATCACGGCGCATAAAGGCAATGACTGCAAAATAAGCGATTGCAAATGGAGACAGCTCTCCCAGTATCATCGCTCGTCCGAGCAGAAAACCCATGAAGGTTAGCAGGATCATCCACTTCTTAGCGGCCAGGAAGTGGATGGGACGCTGTAGAAAAGGCAGCTGCCCTAACCGTTCTGTTACACGGGCACGAATGGAACCCGCTCCCCCTTTAACTGCCTCAGTACCCGGAAACATCACCAGATTTCTTTTATCCATTACGCTGGCACCCCATTCTTCACGAATTTGTTGGTCCCATTATAAAACCCCTGTTCAGGAAAGTTTGTCAGAACACCGGACAAGCCCCAAAGAAATTTCCGACAAAATCAACGGGCCTTGCGAACGTTCGGGAAAAGAGCCTTCATCCCCCACGCCCAGCGGTGTTTACACGCCTCAAACCTGGAGCATTCTTGCAGACCATTTCCCGAATTGAGGCAGACATCCCGTGCTCATTCCACACGGAAGCGCCGTAAATTGCGTAGGAACCTGTCGTACCCTTGGATACAACGACAAAAAAACCGCAGAAGGCGGTTTCCCTCTGCGGTCAGTTTATATTTTATCGAATTACATACGTTTGGCTCCGCGTCCACCGCGTTTGCCTTCCGTATTCTTCTTAAGCGAAGAGATTCGTTCTTCACTGTCTTTCAGGAAGCGTGACATTTTATCCTCAAATGAAGGCTTGTTGGCCGCAGGCTTAAACGGGCGTCCACCGCGTTCACGGTTGAATCCTCCACCAGCGCCACCTCCGAATCGTTCTCCGCCGCCGCCACTGCGTTCCGGTCTCGGTGCGCGGGGTGGACGACTTTCGGAAGCCGGCTTGTCGACAGCCTGCTTGATCGAAAGACCGATCTTGCCGTCCTTGTCGACATTAATCACCTTCACGGTAACGACATCGTTGATCTTCAAATGATCGTTGACATCCTTAACGTAGTTGTCGGCGATCTCCGAGATGTGAACGAGACCCGTGACACCTCCTGACAGATCCACAAATGCTCCAAAATGCGTTATGCCTGTCACCTTGCCCTCTAACTTGGTGCCCACTTCAATTGCCATAGAATAAAATGATCCTCCCTTAAAAATATACAGTCCGATTTATAAATCGCGCTGCGGTGATTTGATTATACGATAATGACCTAAACAAGGTCAACAGACGTCTGTCATGCCTAATTACGGCTCTTCGCCCGAATTTTGGGGCTGAATGATCGGCGTCTCATTTGGCAGATACAGTCCAAACTTCTTGCGGGCAATCTGCCCGATATATTCAGGGTCCTTCAATCGCTCCACTTCATGAGTAATCTGGATTAGCGACTGTTCAACGGACTTATAATCCTCTTGCTTTTGAGCTAGCGCTTCGTTCTGATTACGGATGCGGTCATTCTGGGACCAGAGCGTTGAACCTGCCCAGATCAAAAACAGCGCCATCATCGCCACAAACATTCTTTTACGCCGGCGTGCGCCTTTGTTCTTTGTCTTGGTTTGTTGGGGAGCCTGCTTCGATGGATCAGCAAATCTTCCCATGACCATACCTCCTAAAACCAGCGCTTCCACGCCTTGATAACCTTGTCCGCGAATTGCTTGCACCATGCCGGCAGCCTGACTCTGGATGTGATCGGTCTCAGCATCCATTTCAAGAGTCGCCAAAAAGGCATGAGGCATTTAAGGACTAAACGCAACAGCGACAGGAGAAACTTCCATAGAAACCTTAACAATCCTAAGATGAGCATCAGGATTCCTTTGATCGGATTCCACAATAAGATACGGAACAGCTTGTACAAAAAGGACAGCAAGCCTTTTGTCACTTGAATTAACATTACCACAAAACGCTGGGTTATGACACTCCATAATAAAAAATAGATCCAAACCCCTATAAACAGGCCCACAAACACATAAAAACGCAGTTGACCGTCATTGGTCACATACAACATGCGAAAAATGAAGAAGGCTGCCGCAATCCAGTAAAGGAAGTCCAGGGTATGCTTGGACCATTGCGGGAAACGGAGCTGCCCTGCCAGCACCCGGTAGCTGTCGAAGGCGACTCCCATCGCTGCTCCGGAGAAGAGCATCCAGAGCAGCGTGATCCATTGTACGCTGGGGTTCATTTAAACAGCTTACCTAGCAGACTCTTGTTCTTGGTCTGCGAACCGGGATTCAAATAAATCAGTGAATGCACCTGACCTTCAATCGACAAAAGCCCCTCTTCCAGGCTGAGATTTTTAATATGTAAATTTTGCCCCCGAATGGTGAGATGCCCAAGCTCGGTTTGAAGCAGAAATTCTTCACTGTCAAAGCTCTCCACATTTTGGACACCCGTAATGTCCAGCAGCTTCCGGTTCTGCATCCGCAGGTCATGAAACTTGCCCTTCCCTTGGTCGATCATGGCATGTACCCCTCCTTTTAACAATAGCTTATGGGAAGGCGCCTGCCTTTAGAACCGGAAGAAGAGCAACCGCTTCAGGAATGAGCGTGATGCTGCAAGGAATGCACGGAGAAAGAACGAGAGCGGGAGGTCCAACGTTTATACACCCATGATAAACATAAAAAACGTCCCCCACACCATATGGTGAGAGGGACGTTTGATGGAACGGCTCGGGCTGATTACCAGTCCAATCCGCGATCTTTAACGATCGGTTCTTCCTTGACCAAGGTATAGAGGCTGGTCGCCTCATCTTTACGGGTTGTCTCGGTAAGACGCTCGACCCGGACGGTCACCAGCTTCTGACCAAATTGGACGGTGATCTCGTCGCCCAATTTAACCGTGCTGCTCGGCTTGGCCTCACGGCCATTGATCAGCACCCGACCTTGATCCGATACATCTTTCGCTACGGTACGCCGCTTGATTAACCTCGATACTTTCAGGAATTTATCGACACGCATTATTTTACGGCTTCTTTAAGCTTGTTACCTGCCTTGAACGCAGGAACGTTGGATTCTGGAATTTCGATTGTGTTACCTGTTTGCGGGTTGCGGCCTGTACGTCCAGCGCGCTTGCGAGTCTCGAATGTACCAAAGCCGATCAATTGAACTTTATCGCCATTAGCCAAAGCTTCAGTAATTTCACCAAGGAAGCCGTTCAAGACGTTCTCTACGTCTTTTTTTGTCAATCCACTTTTACCGGAAATGTTGTTGATCAGATCTGTTTTGTTCATGAATTAAATCCTCCCAATTATCAGAAAAATATAAGATTTTACGGTTATTCGGTTAAACCGCCTTGCAATCTGCAAGATTTCACCATTAATGATTATTCTGGATGCCTTGCGGAATTCCTGCCGCAAATCCCTATTTTTTTATTTTTTACGTGAAAAGTTGCCTTTTTCACACATCGATACCGCCGCTTTGTGTCGATCCCGATTTAGCTGCCTGCCATAGGGCTTCCATCTCGTCCAGGGTACTTTCCTGCAAGGTTTTCCCCTGGGCGGCAAGATGCTCCTCTATGTAGCTGAAGCGACTGACAAACTTCCGGTTCGTTCTCGAAAGCGCCTCTTCCGGGTCCGCCCCAATAAATCTTGCCGCATTGGAGACCGCGAACAGCAGATCGCCGAGCTCAAGCGCCGTATCCTCATCAGACTGGCCCTCGGTCACCGCCTGCCTCAGTTCACCGAGTTCCTCTTCAATCTTCTGAAACACGCCCTCGATATTATCCCAATCGAAACCAACCTTGGATGCCTTCTTCTGGAGCTTGTACGCCTTCATCAAGGCGGGAAGATCCCGCGGAATGCCATCCAGTGCCGAAGCTTTCTCTGGGGAGAGCCCTTTGCGGCGCTTCTCTTCCGCTTTCATCTGCTCCCAGTTCTGCAGGGCAGATTCCGCATCTTTGGCGCTGCTCTCGCCAAAGACATGCGGGTGACGGAAGATCAACTTGTCATTCAACGCTTGAATGACATCATACACCGTAAAGGTACCGAGCTCCTCTTCCATCTGAGAATGCAGCATAATCTGCAGCAGCAGATCCCCGAGTTCTTCCTGCATATGCTCAGGATCATCCTCATCAATCGTCTCTAATACCTCATAGGTTTCTTCGATCAGATTTTTGCGGATGGATTCATGGGTCTGCTCACGGTCCCATGGACAGCCCTCAGGACTGCGCAGAATGCCAACGATCTCATGGAGTCTGGCAAACGTTCGCTGTCGAAGCAGGCTGTCATCGCTTCGGGGTACGTAGACCAGCGAAAGATTCCCATACCCGTCGATGCGATCAAGCTCGTAGAGCGGCACGCGCTGGATCACTTCCTCGCCCTCAACGCCCAGCGCATGGCCGACAATGACCGGATATTCGTCCGGATACAGTTCCATCAGCGCCAGTTTAACTTCCGAAGCGGTAAACATGTCATACACCTGGCCGATCAGGGTATGGAGCTGCGGCTGGATGACAGTTGCACGTAGCTCAGCCGCATCGAGAAGTTGGAAGCCCTCAATGGGATCGAAACCAAGGCGAACGAAGGCCTCGTCCAGAAAGCTCTCACCGCCGAGCACCGTAAGCGTCACATGCTCTCCCGGGCAGCGCTCCCGTAATAACCGAACCGTTGCCTCCGCTACCATCGGATGCCCGGGCACCGCGTAGACAAGCTCACGATCATCCTCAGCAGCCTTAGCCAAGTTGATTAGCGCGGATGCAATGGATTCGTACACCTCGGGAAAGGTGTCATGCGCTTCATACACATGGTCAAACGATTCCGGGTGAATCTGGAACTCATTCAACGCAGCGATGACGGGATGAGATAATGTACGCACATACACCTTCGATGCCCGCTGCATGGTTTTTATGATACCTATCGTCAATCGATCTGGGTTGCCAGAACCCAAGCCGACCACCGTAATGGATGCACTCATACGCTACTTCCTTTCGTCTTCGTCCGCCTTGTCGACGTCATTATCGTACACTACTATATCACAGAAGATCAAACATCTCACGTCAGCCCGGGTCAGCGCAGCACGCGCAGGGCCCGCAAGAAGGCCGCCAGCGGTCTTCCGACCTTTGGCAGCATCCGAATCTCCTCCTCGGTGAGGAGCTTCGTGAGTGCGGCGCCGATAAGGAAGGCGCCGCATCCAGCCGCGACGCCGCTCAGGCTCGCAGCCGCGTGGGTGAGGCGGCCCGGGGCGAAGCCGGCAGCCGCCAGGATGCCGCCGGCTGCCTCACCTGCGCCCCAGGCGGCCAGTGCCACCGCGGCGAGGACCGGCAGCGTCCTTGCGAACATGCCGCCGACGTCAAGGCGGGCGCCAGCGCTTCGCGAGAGCAGCGCGAGGTTGAGCGCGGCGGCGGTCAGATGCGCAGCCACGCCGGCGATGGCTGCGCCGGTAATGCCGAACTGCGGCACCAACAGCAGGTTGAGCAGCAGCTTGAGCCCAGCCGCAGCCAGCAGATGAACCGCCGGTGCTTTGACCATACCGATCCCTTGAAGCAGCGCAGCCGTAATCGTGCTTAGCGTACCCCCAGCAGCCGTAAAGGCAATCACCTGCATCGTCACCGTCCCAGCAGCATCCTCGTACAGCATGACGTTAATCGGTTCAGCCAGCACTGCCAGGCCTACGGAGGCCGTCATTCCAATCAGCCAAAACCAACGGAGGGCCATGCGGGTTTGGCTTGCAACCCGGGCGGACTCTCCTTTGAACTTGGCCTCCGCCAGCGCAGGGATAAACAGAACCGACAACGAAGTAGCCAGCATCGTAACCAACTGGACAAGCGGCAATCCGCGGTTATAGACCCCAAACTCCGCCATGGCCATTGCTTCGCCCAGTCCACCGGATGTCAATAACCGGGGCACCGTGAAGGTATCCACCAGTCCAATCAGTGGAACAGCGAGCAGACTAAGACAGACGGGGATTCCATAAGCAAGCAGGCGGCCAAGTAGAACACCTGCTCCCTCTCTAGTTACATCGGCACGCATCCCCGTTTCGTTCATACCCGCCGCTCCGAATCCTTGACTTACTTCTCCTTGTATTTCACCCCGAGTTGACCGGACATGCTTGCGCCAGTATAGTCCCATCACCAATAGACCGGCGGCGCCACCGGCAGCAGATCCGAGCAGCGCTCCGGCGGCAATTACGTCGGGATCGGCACCGGCACGGATCATGTAAAGCAGCAGCACAATCATGACCCCAACACGGACAACCTGCTCCGTAATCTGGGAAATTGCCGTTGGCACCATATTGTGCAGCCCTTGAAAATAACCGCGCAGGACTGACATCCAAGGCACGAATGCCAGCGCCAACGCACCTGCGCGGAGGGCGGGCACAACCTGACTGCTTCCGATCCACATCCCGATCCACGGAGCACAGACATACATCAGGAAGCCGAGAAATAGACCGAACAGTACCAACGAGACGGAAGACAGGCGCAGCAGGCGATGGCCGTCCTCAGTGCGCCCTTCGGCCTCATATTCTGCCACATATTTGGAGACCGCGGCGGGGAAGCCAACCGCCGCTATCGTAATGATCATCATATAGAACGGATAAACCGTATTGTAGATGCCAAAGACGGCATCCCCACCCATATTTTGCAGCGGTATTTTTTGCAGTGTGCCAATCAGCTTGGACAGAAGCGCGGCCGCACTGAGAATAAACGCTCCCTGTAGAAGCCTTGCCCCTGTTTGATCTGGTTTCATATCCTCTTCCAATCCCCTAGTTTCTTTTTTTTCGTATCACAGACCAAACATCTGCGTAGATGCTGCCATGTGTACCTCCATTATAACCAAGGGCGGGAGAGGGGTACAAAAAAGAGAAGCCGGACAACAAAAACTCCCAGCTGCCGATTGACCCTGTGATCAACGTTCAGCGGGAGTCTCCATCCAAGGATTCATGTCCTTGTCTTATTGTTCCATTTGCTTGCCGAGGAAGCCTGCGGCGGTTTCAGACATCTTCACTTCCATCTCACCCATGTTCACGGATTCGTCCTTGTTCAGCAGCACAACACTGCCAATCGGGTCTCCTCCAGCAATGATAGGAGCAGCGACAAAAGCGGATAAAGTTTCCGGATTGTCTTTGCTGATCTCATACGTACCACTGTTGCTTTCCAGCACCGTCTTGCGATTTTCCATGCAGTTTTCCAGAAGGTTGCCAATCGGCTTGTCCAAATACTCCTTCTTGGAGCCGCCTGCTACGGCGATAAATGTATCACGGTCCGATATGATCGTGATGTGACCTGTGCTCTCATAAAGGGACTCTGCGTATTCCTTCGCAAAATCGCCCAATTCACCGATCGGTGAATATTTCTTCAGAATGACTTCTCCATCCCGGTCAACGAAAATTTCCAGCGGGTCACCTTCGCGAATCCGCAGTGTGCGTCTAATTTCTTTTGGAATGACCACGCGCCCGAGGTCATCAATACGGCGGACGATACCAGTAGCTTTCATGTCACTTGTTGCCCCACTTTCATAAGAAGATTTTTCAACTACTGTTCCATTCGGGAAGAGGATGTCCCCAGGTATATAAGAGTTAATGTCTGACCATAGTATTCATCCATTCCCAATTCCTTATACATCATCTACCCTCTGTTGGTTGCGAAATCCAAAAATAAATATCATTCGAAAGAGACGGATGTCAGGGGAGAAAAAATCCATAACGCGCGATTTCGCACGTTATGGATTCGAAGATCCCACCATTTCATCATGCGCTAGCCGTAACATCCAGCATTACCCGCAGCGCATTACAATATCAATTGCCGGACCTTGTCTGCGGGCTTATTTACCCGTGTCTTCCTTGCCTGCATCCGGTGTTTGATCACCTTCCGCAGGTTTGTCAGTGGTACCGTCTTTCTTCTGGTCTCCTGTGCCTTCGGCAGGCTTGTCCGCGTTCTCACTCTTCGGAAGATTCATGCTCTCAATCAGGTCGTTGAGCTCATTCTGCATAAAGTTGTCGATCTTCGCCGAGGCAAGTTCATTACGAATGCCTTCCTTCTGATCGGCAGGCAGCTTGTCGTAAGACACTTCCTCGCGCTTCTCTACTTTCATGACATGGTAACCGTAGTCAGTTTCTACCGGATCGCTGATCTTATTAAGCTCGAGCGTTAGCGCCTTTTCCTTGAACTGCGGTACCCAAGTGCCTGCCGGTTTGTTCTCATACAGGCCTCCGCTGTTCTTGGAGCCCGGATCCTCGGAGTATTTCTTAGCGACCGCAGCAAAGTCCTCGCCTTTATTCAGCTTGGACTGTACTTCCTTGGCAATTTTGAGCGCCTCGCCTTCCGCTCTTTCCTTGCCTTCCGCATCCTTAAAACCAATCAGGACATGACGAACGCTAATGTTGGTGTAATCCTTCTTGTTCGCCTCGAATTCCTTCTTGATATTCTCTTCGGTTACCTGACTCTTCTCATATTCCATAACGGTCATGACGCGAAGCATATAATTTTTGAGATCGTCTTCCGTCAATTTCTGCGATTCTAGAGCAGCTTTAAACTGCTCCTCGCCCATTCCGCTCTTCTGCTGCTTTAGCAAATCGTCCGCTTGCTTCCCGGCAGCTTCCTTCGCTTTATCGTCAGCTTTGGCGTACAGGTATTCGTAGGCTACCCCCTGTTTCGCCAAATACTCTTTAAATTCATCCATTTGTAAAAATTGGGCGTATTCTGGGGACATGAACTGAATCATGCGCTGTTCCAGATCAAATTCCTTCTCGGTAATCTCTCCACCCTTATATTTGACAATAACTTTGCTATTATCATTTTCGGTTCCCTTAGTCTTGTCGTTTCCGCACGCAGCGATCATCGACATGGATAGCACTGCTGTGATGGATACCATAAACGTCTTCCATGCCTTGTTATTTCTTGACGGCATTTTGTAGTTCTCCCTTCAGGTTGAATGGCCCTTTTGCGGCCTCCAGGAATTGCTCCAGCAATTCTAACAGTTGTTGATCGGAAAGTCCCTTGCCTTTGATTCGAATGGCCATCGTCGGCCCTTGTTCAAATTGTACACGTCTTTCGAACATATTTCCAATTTGCGCAAGTCCTGCTGTATCAACCGTCTTATCCTGCCCTTCATAAAACTGCAGCAGCACATCGTCGCCGCGCTGGATAATGGAGTCGATCCCGTACGTACGACCATATACCTTCAAGCGGGATACAGCAAGCAGGTTACTTACCGCAAGCGGCAGCTCGCCAAAGCGGTCAAGCAGTTCATCCTCAAGCTCCGCCGATTCGTCGATAGACGAAACGACAGCCACTTTTTTATAAATTTCGATCTTCTGGATGCTGTCATAAATGTAATCTGACGGCAAGTAAGCATCAATCCCAAGATCGATGGAAGTGTTCCAGTCCTTCGATGGCAATGGCGGCTCGCCCAGCATGCTGACTTTGCGTTTTTGTATCTCCTCCGCCAGCATCTGTGAATACAGGTCGAACCCGACGGAAGCAATAAAGCCATGCTGCTCCGCTCCGAGCAGATTGCCCGCGCCGCGAATCGACAGGTCCCGCATCGCAATCTTGAATCCGGAGCCAAGCTCCGTAAATTCTTTAATGGACTGCAGCCGCTTCTCGGCCACTTCGGTCAGCACCTTATCCCGCTGGTACGTGAAATAAGCATAAGCGATCCGGTTGGAACGTCCGACGCGTCCGCGCAGCTGATACAGCTGGGAGAGGCCCATTTTGTCCGCATCATGCACGATAAGCGTATTTACATTCGGGATATCCACACCCGTCTCAATAATGCTCGTACTAACCAATACGTCGTGTTCGCCGTCCAGAAAGTCGAGAATGGTCTTCTCCAGTTCCGTTTCCGACATTTGCCCGTGTCCCACACCCACTCGGGCCTCCGGTACCAGCATGGATATCTGGGCTGCCATCTCTTGAATGCCCTGAACCCGATTGTAGAGATAGTAAACTTGACCTCCCCGGGCCAGCTCTCGCTCGATGGCTTCCCGCACCAGGGTCTGGCTATGCTCTACGACATAAGTCTGCACTGGAAAACGGTTCTCCGGCGGTGTCTCGATCACGGACAAATCCCGAACGCCGAGCATCGACATATGCAGCGTACGCGGAATCGGCGTTGCCGTCAGCGTCAGTACGTCGACATTGGTCTTCAGCTTCTTCAATTTCTCCTTATGCGTAACGCCAAACCGCTGCTCTTCATCCACAATCAGCAGTCCCAGATCCTTGAACACAATATCCTGCGACAGCAATCGGTGCGTCCCGATCAAAATATCGACAGAGCCCTGCTTTACTTTCTTGATCGTCTCATTCTGCTCCTTACGGCTCCGGAAACGGCTCAGCACCTGAATGTTGATCGGATAATTGGCAAAACGCTCCCGAAACGTCTCGTAATGCTGTTGGGCCAAAATCGTCGTCGGTACCAGCACCGCAACCTGCTTCCCTTCGATCGCTGCTTTAAACGCAGCGCGAACGGCCACTTCCGTTTTCCCGTAACCGACATCACCGCACAGCAGCCGATCCATCGGCCGGTTCTGCTCCATGTCTTTTTTGATTTCGGTAATCGCTCGAAGCTGATCAGGTGTTTCATCATATGGGAACATGTCCTCGAATTCCTGCTGCTCCGACGTATCCTTCTCAAATCCGTACCCAGGCGCAGTCTGACGCTCGGCATACAGCTTGATCAGATCGTCGGCGATATCCTGAACGGAAGAGCGAACCTTGTTCTTAACCCGCGTCCATTCATTTCCGCCCAGCTTGTAAACCTTCGGCTCCTTGTCTTCCGAACCGACATATTTCTGGATGAGATCGATCTGCTCAATCGGAACGGACAGCTTATCGCCCCCGGCATACAGAATATGCATGTAGTCCTTATGGATTCCGTTGATTTCGAGCGTCCCGATCCCCATATATTTCCCGATACCGTGGTTTTGATGCACCACATAATCGCCGACTTTGAGCTCCGTATAGCTCTTGATGCGCTCGGCGTTGTCCATATTCTTTGTGGTTTTGCGTGTTTTGCGCTGCTTCGAGGAGAACATTTCGCTCTCTGTAATAATGGCAGCATGAACCGAAGGCATCTCGAAGCCATTCTGCAGATGCCCCTCAAACATAACCGGTTCTTCGATACCATAGTCCAGCAGTACCCGCCGCATGCGGTCCATCCGCTCCGCATCGCCTGCCAGCATCATGACCTGAACACCCGACTTCTTCCAGCGCTCCATCTCAGCCTTGAGCACATTCATCTGGCCATGGAAATCCTGCATGCCGCGCGTAATCACATTGACGATATTCTGCGGCTGCATTCTTGGCACCTGACGCAGGAAGATCGAGATCAGTAGACTTTGATAGGGGTGCTGATAGATCAGTTCTTCCGTATCCAGTGAAAGCGGCAGATCCGGCAGCGATTTGCCATTCTGCATCAGATGCAAATTCCATTCCGCTTCATCCCGCTCCAACTGCTTGGCTGTTTCTAACAGACGAGCAGGCTCATCCATAATCAGAATCGTATCCTTCGGCATGTAATCATATAGATTGGTCTTCTCCGGATACAACAGGGAGATATATTTATAGATTTCAGGGAAATATATCCGCTCGCGCAGCATCTCAACTTCCCGGTGTATTTCATCCCGCAGACGGAGCTTGGCCTGACGATCACTCATGCGCTCGAGCTGCGTCTCCAGCAGACGGACCACCGTATCCGCTGTACGGCTTAGCCGCTCTGAATCTGCAATAATTTCCTTGCATGGTGTAATGGTGACTTCCCGGACCTTGTCAATCGAGCGCTGATCTGCCGGGTCGAAGGTACGAATGGAGTCGATATCTTCATCAAACAGTTCGACGCGATACGCCATGGTCGTTGTCATCGGATAAAAATCGATGATACCGCCGCGGACACTCATCTCGCCGCGGCTCTCGACGCGCTCCACCCGTTCATATCCCATCTCGATCATCTGGTTCAGGAAGGAATCCAGCACGAGTGTCCCGCCGTCATGAAGTACAATTCGGGCATCGGACATCACTTCAGGAGCTGGAAGCAGACGACGCACGCCGGAAAATGGCGCAACGACAATACCCCGGAAGCCTCTGGCACAACGGACGAGTACATCAATCCGCTGCGCCAGAGTCTCGGGGCTTGAAACGGCCGATTCGGCCGCTACCAGTTCATTCGCCGGGTATAACAATACTTGGTCCGGTGAGAGCGCTTCCTGTAGATCATCCGCAATTTTCTGGGCTGAAAACATATTATGAGTGACAACGAGCAGCGGTCGCTGCTGGTCCTGGTGCAATGCGGCCATTAAGATCTGCCTGGACGACCCAGAAAGACCGGAGATCAATTGCTCCCTCATGCCGGCTTGGACGCCAGCGGTTATGGATTTGAAGTCCGAATCCTTCGAAAATACATCAATAAGTGCTTGTAACAAAAGGGGCACCTCTCTTATGCAAAAGAAATGAATTACCTAGACTCTATTTCTCATGGAATTTTAGACGATTGCCAAAAAATTATAACCGAAAAGAAGCCTTGAGCAAAACTGCCAAGGCTAGAGCAGCGGCAAAGCCTGCCGCTGTATGTCTTCTACCAAAAAAACGTCGTGTACCCCATTATACGCTCATTGCAGGGGATTTGCCAAAAGGCTAAGTTCCGGATTGGCTTCGAGGGCTTCTCTGCAATGATCGCAGGTTACCCGGACCATCATTTCTCCGTTAAAATCATAGGCTATTATATCCTTGCGTTCCTCAGGGGTCAAGGAATCAAATCCGAGACGAGCTTCGGATACGTAATTGGAATCGATGCGGCCTTGAAACGCCCGACAATGTCTGCAAACATAGGTTATCGCCATCATATGCCTCCTGAAGGTCGTGTATACCTTCAGTATGCCCGGATTTTCCTCGTTTAAGACTTCGATGTTACGGTTGCCCTATGACTTAGGAATCATCTCTTTGGATACTTCCATTCTATGATGCTTTTCTAAGACTTGTTAAACTTCGCCATCGTCTGTTCAAAGGTATGATCCAGACTGAATTCCAGCGCGTCACAGGTCTCCTCTACCATGCTCTGCAGCTGTTCGCGTTCCTTCTTCGGAAAAGTACCGAGCACATAATCCACAATCGCATAACCCGGCTCAGGCCTCGATATGCCCATACGAACACGGTTGAAGCTCTGAGTCCCGGTATGCTGAATAATGGATTTAATGCCATTATGTCCTCCGGCACTGCCCTGATACCGCAGGCGGATCTTACCGACCACGGTATCCAAATCATCATAGACCACAATCATGTCCTCAAGACTCACTTTATAATAATCCATATAAGCACGCACGGCCTCGCCCGAAAGATTCATGAACGTCATCGGTTTGATCAGGACGGTTTTGATGCCGCCAATCATCCCTTCGGCGATGACCGATTTGCATTTATTCTGGTTGAACTTCATACCGTGTCGCTCTGCCAGTGCATCCAGCGCCATGAATCCAACATTATGGCGTGTCTTCTCATAATTTGAACCGGGGTTGCCCAGTCCGACAATCCATTTCATCACAGGTTGATTCCTTTCACGATTTATACTTTCTTCTTTGCGCATTTCTGAGTACAATATGAACAAAACCTATCGGCGTTATGCCTCATAAGAAGGTGAATCGGCATTGAAAGCTTTCGAACAGAAATTAACGCACCACAGCCATTTTCAATACCATATGAAGCATGGCATCCCTGTTCAAGTCTATGAACTGGGTTGTCACATAGACGTGGGTCTGATCACGGCAGTCGACGCCTACTTTGTCGAGCTTGAGGGAACGCTGTACAACCGGAGTACGTTCACTTTTATCTCTAGGCCCGGATATTAACAAGCTTGATCTCTATTAACAGGCTGGACTTATGAAAACGTTTTCTTTCTGACTGTTCCTCTGCTTTTTGCTAACCAAAACGGCAAGGTCGTTATAGCCGACAAGGGTTACATCTCCTCATGAGGAGATGTAACCCTGCCTTTACACGGTTTATTATTCTATTTCAAACAATTTACTAATCGACAATTCCTCATGAACTCGGATGATGGCTTCACCCATCAACGGAGCAACCGACAACACCGTCAGCTTGCTGCTCGGGTTCGGATTGGTGATCGGAATGGTGTCTGTTACAACAACTTCCTTCAGCGGGGAGTTTTCCAGTCGCTCATGGGCAGGGCCCGAGAGAACCGGATGTGTACAGCACGCGTAGACTTCCTTCACGCCGCCTTCCATCAACGCATTGGCACCCAGCACAATCGTACCGGCGGTATCGATGATGTCATCAATCAGAATAGCGGTCTTGCCTTCGATATTCCCGATAATGTTCATGACTTCACTGACGTTCGGCTCCGGTCGGCGTTTATCGATAATCGCCAGCGGCGCATTCAGGAAATCAGCAAGCTTTCTCGCGCGAACCACACCGCCGTGATCCGGAGATACAACGACCGGGTTCTCGATCTGCTTTGAACGGAAATATTGGGCAAGAATCGGTACGCCGAGCAGATGATCCACCGGAATATCGAAAAACCCCTGAATCTGCATCGCATGCAGGTCCATCGTAATGACGCGATGAGCTCCTGCTTTTTCGATCAGGTTCGCAACCAGCTTAGCGGTGATCGGATCCCGCGAACGCGCTTTGCGGTCTTGACGGGCATATCCGTAATACGGAATAACCACGTTGATGCTCTTCGCGGATGCCCGCTTGAGCGCATCCACCATAACCAGCAGCTCCATCAAGTTATCATTCACCGGCAAACAAGTGGACTGCACAATATAAACATGGCAGCCCCGTACGCTTTCGGAGAGCTTTACTTGAATCTCGCCGTCGCTAAAGCTGGTTGTATGCGATTCCCCCATCGGAATGCCGATATAATCGGCGATCTGATGGGCAAGTTTAGGATTGGAATTACACGTGAATATTTTTAATTTAGAATCAAGATAAGTCATAGAATAAAAACCCTCCGTGCTGGTTCGTTGAATTAGGTATCCGATCACCGCTTCATATCTTGGTTAAGGAAGCAGGGATAATTACGATTTCTTATTCTTCTTGGCGATGGCGCGTGCCCGGATCTTCTCTGCGTACCCTGGCTTGTTCTCCTGACGCTGTCTGGCGATGGCCAGATCATTGTCCGAAACGGAATGCGTAATGGTAGAGCCTGCAACAACGAATGCGCCCTTGCCCACCTTCACCGGTGCAATCAAATTCACATTACTGCCGATAAATGCATCATCTTCAATTTCGGTAATGGACTTATTATAACCATCATAGTTGACTGTAATCGCACCACAGCCGATATTAACGTTTTTGCCGACTTTGGCATCACCAACATAACTGAGATGGGATACTTTAGAGCCGTTGTCAATCGTGGCGTTCTTCACTTCGACGAAGTCGCCCACCTTTACATCATCCCCCAGCTTGGCGCCTGGACGAAGATAAGCAAACGGTCCTACGGAGGTCCGGGTGCCGACTTCAGCGCTGCTGAGCACCGAATGTTTGACGCTTGCGCCATCCGCGATAACAGAGTCCTCGATATCGGTATCCGGTCCGATCACGCAATCTTCACCGATCACTGTATTCCCTTTCAGGACGGTACCGGGATAAAGCACTGTATCTGAACCAATCTTAACATCAGCTCCGATATAGGTTGAAGCCGGGTCAATGATCGTAACACCGTTCAACATGTGCTTGCGGTTGATGCGCTCTCTCATGAAGCCTTCAGCTTCCGACAGCGCTAGGCGATCGTTAACGCCAATCGATTCCGCGTAATCATCGGTCTGATAAGCAAGCACGGTCTCACCGGCTTGTTTCAAAATGCCGACGCAATCGGTCAGGTAATATTCCTGCTGCGCATTCTGGTTGGTTACATTATCCAGTGCAGCGAATAGCTTTTTATTGTCAAAACAATAAGTACCTGTATTAATTTCAGTGACTGCGTCCTCTTCCGGACTGCAATCCTTCTGCTCAACAATCCGAAGTGCGCTGCCATCCTCGCCTCGAATGACCCGGCCGTAGCCTTTCGGGTTATCCATATGCGCGGTAAGCACCGTAGCGGCCGCATTGTTGCTTTCATGAAGCTTCAAAAGATTTTCCAGTGTCTCGGACGTCACCAGCGGAGTATCCCCACAAATGACAATCGTGGATCCTTCTTCGCCACCAAGTAATTCCTTGGCTTGCTTCACAGCGTGACCCGTTCCGAGCTGCTGCTCCTGCAGTACATACTCGGCTGCGTCTTGCAGATAAGCGCGAACCGTTTCCGCACCATGGCCTACGACCACAACACTGCGTTCACAGTTTACCTGCTGTACAGTTTGCAATACATGTCCGACCATCGGCTTGCCACAAACAGGATGCAGCACTTTATATAGTTTGGATTTCATACGTTTGCCCTGCCCAGCGGCGAGCACAATAGCAAATCTTTTCAAGGGCCATGCCTCCTCCTCTTGAACTCACTACTGAATATATATCATTCTACAAAAAAAGAAAAGAGAGCCACAGGTATGGCTCTCTTTTCCTTGAACCCCAATTGTAAATCTTAAGCGCCTTCTTCAATCACTTCTTCTTCAGTAGCCGCTCGCTCATACTCGGCCAATACAGCCGATTGAATTTTCTCGCGAGTACCGGAAGAAATGGGATGGGCAATGTCGCGGAATTCTCCATCAGGAGTGCGTTTGCTCGGCATTGCAACAAACATTCCATTGTTTCCGTCGATGACGCGAATGTCGTGAACGACAAATTCATTATCGATGGTAATGGATGCGATTGCCTTCATTCTCCCCTCAGAGTTAACACGGCGGAGTCTGACATCCGTAATTTGCATATGTGTTCACCACCTTTTTCCATCAGAGACTTGGTGTATAATTCCACACAGCAAACCATAAATCCTTCTTTTTTCTAATACAAAATGTCCTAAAAACAGGAATTTTTTTTAGAATGTGATATTTTCGACAGACTTCGGGCTAATTCGAATGAAAACGCTATTATATCGACAAATATCGCGACTCTATTTTTCGAAGTAATTACCAGGGTTTACGGTAATTCTCTTCGTTTTGGAGTCCACATCGCTTAAGATGGCTAGTGAAATATAGTCCTCCAGAAGTCTTTCCTCAGTTTCCACCGCTCCTGACTCTACCAGCACACCGACACCTGCGACTTCTGCATTAAATTCACCAAGCAGATCGACCATTCCCTGAATGGTCCCGCCTGCCTTCATAAAATCATCCACGATCAGCACGCGAGAGCGTTCCTTGAGCGCCCGGCGGGATAATGACATGGTATGAATGCTCTTATGTGATCCCGATACATAATTGATGCTTACGGCCGATCCTTCCGTCACTTGATGGTCCCGTCGAACTAGTACGACCGGCAGGTTCAATTGTGCCGCTGTCGCATAGGCCAGCGGAATCCCTTTGGTTTCCACGGTCATGACCACATCGATATCCCGGTCGGCAAACGCCGTGGCAATGATCTTGCCCGCCTCATTCATCAGCGAAGGTTGTCCGAGCAGATCAGACATGTACAAATAACCTCCCGGCAAAATCCGATCCGATTGCTGAAGCTGCTGACACAGCTCCTCCGCAAACCGCAAGGCATGATCTTTGCGCAGCTTCGGAATGTAGCGGACTCCTCCCGCTGCGCCGGCCAGCGTCTGAAGCTCACCGAGCCCCTCGCTCTCGAACACGTCCTTAATGATTGCCAAATCCTCACTGATGGATGACTTGGCTGCTCCATATCGCTCAGCGAACGTTGTCAGCGGAATCAGCGTATGCGGTTTAGATAGTAAATATTGGGTCATATCGACCAATCGTTCGCTTCGTTTTAATTTTTTCACCTAGGGTTCCTCGCTAAATCCGAATATTATATGTTAAATATAACACCTTTGTACGTATTTATACAACTTTGTTTGAAATTCGACCCCGAATTGTCAAACATAACCGTTTCTAAGTCAGTAGGCGAACGGCATACACTTCCTTACAGAATCCCCGCAGGCCATTGTAAATCCGGGCTACCTTGGATTCCTTGGAGACGAGACCGAAGACCGTTGGGCCGCTTCCGGACATGAGCGCACCGTCAGCTCCCAATTTCAGCATTCCTTCCTTCAGCTGCTGAACTTCCGGGTGCATCTTCAAGGTAACCTCCTCCAGCACGTTACCCAGCGATTGGCACATCTGCTGGAAACTGCCTTGCGTAAGCGCCTCGACCATGCGTTCAGCCGATGGATGGTGCTGAATCTGCTCGCTGCGCAAACGGCCGTACACTTCCGCCGTCGACACATTGATCGGCGGCTTGGCCACGATCACCCAGCACTGCGGCGGGTTTGGGATCGGCGTGAGTACCTCGCCGCGCCCTGTAGCCAGTGCGGTGCCGCCGGTTACACAGAACGGCACATCCGAGCCGAGCTCTGCGCCCAGCGCGAGCAGCTCCTCCTGGGGGATATCCAGTCCCCAGAGGCGGTTCAAGCCGCGCAGTGTTGCCGCTGCATCACTGCTGCCTCCTGCGAGTCCAGCGGCAACGGGAATTTTTTTGTCCAGGTGAATATGCACACCCTTTTTCACGTCATAGCGCTCTTTAATTAGTCTTGCTGCCTGAAAGGCCAAATTCTTCTCGTCCAGCGGTATGTACCCTGCCTGTGAGGTGATGATGATGGTGTCCCGCTTCTGTTCGGACATTTCGAGCCGATCGGCGAGGTCAATCATCGTCATGACCATCTCTACCTCATGGAAGCCGTCAGGACGTTTATGAAGTACATCCAGCATCAAATTGATTTTGGCCGGTGCTTTTTCGTATATTTTCAAGAACGTTCACCTATCCTTAGCTTTTCCCCATATGCTTGAACTTAACATATTCGAGGAAAAACATCTAATGCCTCTATATTAACAAACTCAGGCTTTGAAGTCATGGGACCGTTTGATGGGGTAAACAAACAGGGGCTTCCGCTTAACCGGAAGCCCCTGCCGCATTATGGTCTTTCTCTTACAGATCGGATTTGCTGGCTGCCCGCTCGGCGAGCTCAATCGCCCGCTTTACCATGTTGCCGGCATCCTTGGCCTTAATGCCTCCCCAGCCTTCTTTTTCCACGGTATCGTAGAATCCCAATTCCTTAGCTAATTCGGTCTTCAATTGATCGGACATAATGCTTCGTCTTCTCCTGCTCATCAATCCCGCCTCCTTGGAAAATGTAATTGAGTATGGCATGAACAGCATCCGGCGCGATTGCAGTGGCGTTTTACGAACCCCTGCAAGCTAACCTCCTTCACCGCATATGCGAATGAAGAAGGCCTCGCGCAGCCTTAGTATGTGTTCAACCCCCGCTTGTCATTCCCCGGATCGATGGCAACAAAAAACAGCCTCCCTGTTAGTGGAGACTGCTCTCTCATGACATATCGTTATGACTTGATATAGGTGATTCGCATCTCGTTGTCATCACCGGTTACCATGATTTCCACGGTTTCGGTCAGAATATCGGCATAACTGTAGGACACACGTTTAAAAGTTTGCTGGTCTTGATCCAGCTTCACAATGAAAACAGAAGGGTACGTTTCTTCCAAAACACCAGTACGCTCGACGGTCTTCCGACGGCCACCGTTAGCCCGAAGCGTAATTTTTTGCCCTAAATGGGCATCGAGACTGCGTTTGATTTCCAACAGCGCGTTTTTAGCCATTGTCGACGACCACCTCTTTCCTTGTCCATTATACAAAAGATTCAGTCATTTGTCAATTCAAAAACATTAATTATATCAGCATCAAAAATATATTGTCAACGTATTTTTTTTGACCCTGGATTTCTCGTGTGCATTTGCTTTAATATGCGCTAAATTGACAAGCTTTATGTATTTTTTTTGACAACTTTCTTAAAGAATTGAAACAAAAAATAAAAAAACCCCAACTTGTGGGGTTCTTCTCTGTTCTTTCTACAACGACCTATTACACCTCTTTTAGAACGCAATATGAGCTAACTGACCGAAGGCGTAACCTTCAACGTGGACAAATCCTGCAGCTTTGGCAGACCGATCCGGTAGCTGCCTCTCGTCTCGATTCCGCCCACGCCCTGACTGCCGCTGATCGTATGATGAACGACATCATGGATGTTGACGGTATCCCTGACTGACGTATAGGCTGCCTTAGCGGCAACGTAGACAGGATCCAGCGCATGGATGAGGATTCGCCCTGGCGAGCTGGCAAAATTGGCTCCCGCCTGCAGCAGAGCTTCAAAATGCGACTGACACGCCCCAGCCACAATGACCAGGGAATCCAGATTCCGCTCATATTGACGCGCTACCTGAATCGCCGTGACGAAGTTGTGTGAATTCTTATAGCTGTCCAGGCTATATAAATCGTATGGCTGTCGTCTCTTCAGAACTCCATCATGACCTGTAATTACCACGATATCAGGTCTTACCCGCGGAAGAAGACGATATAATGAATCGGCCATCCCCGACTCATTGATATAATGGCCTTCCGCTGGGACCCGAAGCTGATTGTACAAGGTCAAACTCTTCTTCAGGTATTGGGGATCTCCATCCAAATGCAGCACCTTGCCCGGCACGTCAAAATATCCTTTTTCCGCAAGCTGTCCGCCTTCAATATTGCGCAGGCTGGCCAGTTGACGCTCACTCTGCTCCTGTCTGTGCTTCTGCAGACGGTCCAGCGACTCATTGGCTTTGATCTGCGCCTGCTTTGTACGTTCGCTTAAGTTGGGATGCGGGACCGTGACCAAATCATCAATGGGAGCATCGGCAAGTAACCGAAATTCTGTCCCTTTGATGACGATATTATTATTTTTCCGCATGCCTTCTACCCGGAACGTTACATCGCCGCCGTAGGATTTACGAACGACCAAGTCTCCCAAGTTCATCACAACATCACCCCTACCCTATGGTATGGGCCACTGTGACTATTGGTTCTTACGAAACATCAATTTATCGCGTTAAGGCCTTCGCGGGCCCTATGGGCTCTCTAATGGCTGTATTAACGAATTTCCGCGTTGTACAATATGTTGCTGAGCCGGGCATACTCTTCAATACTAAGGGTCTCACCGCGCCGTGAGGGCTCAATGCCCGCTTCCTGCAGCAGCTGCTCCAGCCGTTCACGGCCTTCTCCCGGAAAGAACCGGCTCTTCAGATTGTTGGCAATCGTCTTCCTCCGCTGTGCGAAAGAAGCCTGAACCACCTCGAAGAAGAATCCTTCGTCTTCTACACTAACAGGAGGCTGTTCCCGGACCGCCAGGCGAATCACGGCCGAAGCGACATTCGGCTGCGGAATAAACACCGTATGCGGCACAATACAGACCAGTTTAGGCTCACTGTAATATTGAACGGCAATGCTAAGGCTGCCATAATCCTTACTTCCCGGTGCCGCTGCCATCCGCTCTGCCACTTCTTTCTGAATCATCACCACGATATTTTCCAGCGGCAGCTTTTCCTCCAGCAGTTTCATGAGAATCGGTGTCGTCACATAATACGGCAGATTCGCAACCACACTTACCTTCGATACGCCCGCAAAATCCTGACGGAACAGCTCATGAAGATCCACCTTCAGTACATCTCCATGGTGCACCTTCACATTCTCATAGGGCTCCAGGACCTCCCTCAGGATGGGAATCAGGCGCTGATCAATTTCGACCGCGGTGACGGTCCCTGCCGTCTGCGCCAGCTTCTCCGTTAATGCACCGATACCAGGGCCGATCTCAAGGGCTCCCTTATCCTCATCCAGTCCTGCAGCTTCCACAATTTTATACAGAATATTCTGATCAATAAGAAAGTTTTGACCCAGACTCTTCTTGAAAGAGAATCCATGCCGTGAGATGATCTCCTTCGTCCGTCTTGGTGTTGATATATCCTCGATCCGATTCATTGGCTTACGCCCCCTTCTTCCAACTGTGCAAGTGCGGCCAGAAATTCTTCACGTGATATTTGAAACATGGCCAGTCGTTTATGGAACTGCTTGCTATTGCAATAACCGATCCCCAGCAGATTACCCATCGTCATACGCCTTGCTGCCGCTTCCGGATGAGCCGATAATCCGGCCTCCAGCATGTCCTCCAGACTAATCAGGCTCTCTCCACCCTCGAAGGAGGTATGGACCCGCTCCAGCGCACGCCGTATCGCCTCTGGCGAGGCATTCTCCACGCCGATATCCCCTTTGCGGGTAGCATCCGCCTCCGGGATAAAGGCATGCTTACAGCCGGGTACGCCCTGATCCACGATTTTGCGGATCCGCTCCCCTGCATGGTCAGGATCCGTAAATATAATGACGCCTCTGCGCTCCTGAGCAAGCGCTATGCGTTTCAGGATTTGCTTGTTGATCGCTGATCCGCCCGTTTCGATCGTATCCGCTTCTACGGCCCGTTTAATGGCAACGGTATCGTCTCTGCCTTCCACAACAATCACTTCTTTAATCATGCGTTTGTTCTCTTCCTTCCCAAGCAAAGCCACGCTTGTACAACTTTAGATTCAACCATCTTAGCTCTGTATACTCCGTTCTTAACAAAACAAAAGAAGAGGAAATACTCCCTCTTCTTCATCATTATATATTATAAGCTAAATAGTATAGCATTAGAATGGCATTGTAAATTGGAATTCATGCGTCTAGTTCAATTCAGGTTTAACCGGACCGATCACATAAACGGTGCGGCCGCTCTTCCGGCCGAAACTCGTGGCCGATTTGAGTGAATCATAATAAACATCGATTTTGTTGCCTTTGATGGCGCCGCCCGTATCTTCTGCACGACGGAAGCCAATGCCTTCGATATAGACCCACCATCCGATCGGGATGATATTAGGGTCAACGGCGATGGTGCGCCCTTCTGTAACGCGTGTGCCGGATGCAGTGCGTGTACCGATTCCTTGTTGCTCAGAAGAATACGCCGTCATCGACACATTGTTCAATACCTTGTTGTATTTAAAATCAACGCCTGCCCGAGAAACCACGTTGTTCTCAACAGCCTTGGCGGTTGTTACTTTCTTCGTGCCGGACAATTTGGCCGGTGTGGCTTTCACATCGGTGGCGGCCGCCTGAACAATGACGGGCTTCTTCACCTTTTTCGTGCCTACGGCAATAATTTTATCCTTCGTTCTGCGCTCGACTTTTTGGGAGACCTTCGTCTTCGAAACCAGCTTGCCATTGTGGTAGACCTTCTCATAATGGTTCACCATGAGACCGGACTCGCCCCGCTGAATCACGCGGTTATCCCCTCTTTCAAGCGATGGGTCGGCTGTTTTGATCACACGGAATTCCCGGTCTTCCGTCTCCTTAACTTTTTGTTTCGTGACGCGGACGACATGGATATTCATATTGCTGGTCAGCTTCGTGTTCTGTGCCGGTTGTACTATATCTTCACCCTGGATCGTAATACCAGCCTCTTTAAGTACATGATCAACCGTATCCTGGGATGTAAATATGGTTTTAGTTGTGCTGCCTACTGTAACTTTAACTGGAATTGCCCGTTCAATGATGATCCGATCTCCATCCTGGATCGCGCCGTTTAAAGGCATCGAAATCTGATCCTGAGGACTCAACGTGATCGCTTGCTCATCCAGCAATTCCTGCAGCAATGATCCACGTGTTTCTACTGTGGTGACACGACCATCGACGACAAGCTGAACCTCCTTGCCTGCCTGATCATGTACGACCAACGATATGAGAAGTGATACCGTAACGGCACCCATGGCACCGAGCAACATCAGTTGACGCAAATTGTCATGCTTCCATCTCAATGCGTAAGACATGCTGGATGATTGTGATTCATGGGTTTCTTCAGGTTGAAAAATGCCCACTATTCCATCCTCCTTCATAGTCCCGCCGTCTAGGTAAACGCATGAATGCATTTGACGTGACTATAGCAATTTTTCTCACAAGGCGCCCTGCTATCTATCTACACCCTGCGTCAATTCCCGTCATTTCGTCCATCTACCACCACCCCTTGTTTACCAAGAGTATGATGATCCCTTCTCCATTATTCAAAAATAAAAGAAAGCCAATGAAAGAGTACTAGAGGCTCTAACGTGGCTTCCTGATGATTAGAATCATGGAAATGGTATGCACGAGATTTCCCCTCTTATTTCGCTTACGGAGTTAGCTGTCGGGTTCGGACGTAAGAGAGACGCCCTAGATCCGGATACCCGCTCATGGCGAGATCCTTCAAATTCACCCCAAAGACCCGAAAAAGAAATCAAATACAGCTGCGTGCATTCAGACCAGTATGCACGGCGGTATCGGTTCCCCCGTTCTCCAGAATTCCGGAGATTAAGCGAGACGGTTCATGAAATATTCGGCTACGATCTGCACATCGCAGCTTCTTATCACTGAAAAGATGATATCCTGTTTACATGCAGGTTGTAAAGCAACATTCAACCACATTTTCTCATGTAAAAGGTTAAATTATTGTAATATTGACGCCTTTTCTGATTAAAAAACTTTAATTAATCGCGATTGCTCTCTTTTTCATCGCTTTTGCTCTCTTTTTCGTTAAATACCAAATCGTTCCAGTGCATTTTTGGTGGTAATTTGGGCCAATTCCTCATAAGACAACCCTCTAATCTCGGCTGCGGTCTCCGCCACCAATTTCACATAAGCGGTCTCATTTCGTTTCCCACGGAAGGGATGAGGCGTCAGGTAAGGGGAGTCCGTTTCGATCAATAATCGATCCAGCGGAACCTGCGCCAATACCTCTTTGGGCTGCTTTGCATTCTTGAAGGTAATCGGCCCGCCAAATGAAATATGGAATCCCATATCGAGACATATTTTGGCGGTTTCCCAGCTTCCGGAGAAGGAATGCATGACACCGCCCACTTCGGAGGCCTTTTCCTCCCGTAAAATTTTGATAATATCTTCATGCGCATCCCGATTATGAATGACAATCGGCATGTTCAGTTCCCGGGCAAGTCCGATCTGACGCCGAAGCACTCGGTGCTGCACTTCTTTTGGAGACGTATCCCAATGATAGTCCAGGCCGATCTCTCCAATAGCCACCACTTTCTCATGACTGCATAAAGAGGCGATCCAATCCAGGTCCTGATCCTCCATGGTAATCGCATCTACAGGATGCCAGCCCACTGCCGCATATATAAAATCATAAGTCTCTGCCAGCTTCATCGTAGTCGGGATCGTCTCCCGGTTAAATCCGATATTGATCATCCGGGTCACGCCGGCTTCAAGCGCCCTCTGAATTGCTTCCTCCCGGTCTTCGTCGAATTGGGGAGCGTCCATATGAGTGTGCGTGTCGAACAACATAAGATCCACACTCTCCTTCCTGTCGTTTCTGTGTCGTATATCTTCCATTAGCTGGGTAAATTGCAAATGTACCAAGCTTTGACTATTCCTCTAGGTTAATGTTGTTGCTTGAAAACATCGGCTATCTTCTCCGGCATCTGAGCCAGCAGCGGAGTCACTTTCTCTTCCGGATAATAAAGATGGTACCGTCCTTTATGAATACCGCTGATCGAGCGTACAATATCGGAAACCTCCGAGATTTCCTTCAGCTCATCATGCCGATCCAGAAGCAGAATCTGTTTCTCGTTAAGCGGCATATCGGAATGAACTTTATCATAAGGAAGATCGGTTGGAAAATCAATCTCCAGGTCATATTCCGGATGTAATCCCACGGCACGGAACGCTTGGCGTATCCGGTCGATGGTTTCCAGATCAATATTGTCGATTTCTACATATTTGTAGAGCTTTCGGTGCATGAAACGACCGCATAATTCGCTAAGGAGCTTGTCTTCCTCCTCCGTCCATTGCAGAAAGGCCGTTTGGATCAGGGCTTCATCCAGACGCAGGTATTGACTCACGTCAATATGGCCCGCAAACAACGCAGGAAGCGGTTCGACCATGAACCGAAAGGCATATCCGCTGTCATGCAGTTCCTTTGCCCGGCGAAAGATTTGGCGCAGGATGATTTCGGAGCTTCGAGTGACGGGATGAAAATATACCTGCCAGTACATCTGATACCGTGACATCAGGTAATCCTCCACGGCGTGCATGCCCGATTCCTTCACAACGACCCGATCGCGGTATGGCCGCAGCATCCGCAAGATCCGGTCAATATCAATCGTTCCATAATTAACTCCCGTATAATACGCATCCCTTAGCAAATAATCCATCCGGTCTGCATCCAGCGGACTAGTGACCAGGTTTATCACAATCGGCTTATCGTAGGTTTTGTTAATCACGGAAGCCACTTTCTCGGGGAAATCCGCTCCGAGCTCACGCAGTACCTGATTGACGCAAGTATCCCCGAGCAGGATCCGGCATGTCCAATCCTCGTGATTCATATGAAAAGCTTCTTCTATAGAATGAGAGAAAGGGCCATGCCCCAAATCATGCAGCAGAGCCGCGCAGAGCGCAACTTGCCTTTCCTCGGCAGGCCAATCGGAATACCCCCTCCGTTCGAATTGAGAGATGATTCTTCTCGTAATTTCATAGACTCCCAGTGAATGGGAGAATCGGCTGTGTTCGGCCCCATGAAAGGTCAGAAAAGAGGTTCCAAGCTGTCTAACCCGGCGGAGTCGCTGGAATTCCGGGGTATCGATTAATCGCCAGATGATGTCGTCTTGCACATGAATATAATTGTGGACGGGATCCTTAAACACTTTTTCTTCCGAAATTGGTGAATACATTCCATCTCAACTCCTTATCGTTTCGATTGGGTTTTAGCCGATAAACACTTCTTTTGACATCTAATGTCGAACTGTGTCGAATAAGGGAAAATTGCGCTTTCCAAATCGACAAATCAAAAAATGCAGCAATAATTGGTTCGATTATGGTAATTACGTTGCTATATAAGGGTTTTGTTCACTATACTTTCGTAAATAGGTTCCGATTTTTCAAAAATATAGGTTGACTGTTTTGGGAATCGTTGGTACTATAAATAACATAAAAACTAGAACTATGTCGAATTATGACTTTTTTAAATTATGGCGAGAGGGGCATTTATAAGTTATGATGAAATCAACAGGAATTGTAAGGAAAGTCGATGAGCTTGGACGGGTCGTCATTCCGATCGAATTACGCCGTACGCTCGGAATTGGTGAGAAAGATGCATTGGAGATTTATGTAGACGGCGAACGCATCATGCTTAAGAAATATGAGCCTGCCTGCATCTTCTGTGGTAACGCTGAGAATGTCACTTACTTCAAAGGTAAAATTGTTTGCCATGAATGTATCTCGGAAATCCCTACACCTGTGACAAATTAAGATTTTTAGTATATAATAGCATTATTACATTTTGTTAATTCTAACCTTTTTCATATCTCCTTGGTGCCTTCCTCGGCTATGAACCCGGCCGCAGGAGGGTCTTTTTTTGAGCTTAAAGAATTTAAGTTTTCAGCGAAGCGAAAGCCATTCTTTATTCTCATTTATTGGTTTTGGGGTCCCCGCAAAGTATTTGGAATAAACATCGAAGCATAGGCTCCACTTTGTGGGGCTATTTTGTTATCCCCCTGCACCAAGTTAAGTATTATCACTATTCCGTCAGGAGCGCATTATAGATATCCCTCTTCGATACACCGCGATCACCCGCGGTTTTTTTCATGGCATCCTTGCGGCTTAGTCCTTCCCGCTCATAATGTTCCACATGCTCCTCCAGCGAAAGCTCCTGCCACCAGGCATTTTTCTCCTTCAGCTCCTCTTCTGCACTACCGGCTTCGACCACCAAACAATATTCCCCCAGCGGCGGATGCTCCGTGAGCCAGTCCAGGCATTCGGAAATGCTCCCGCGCAAGAATTCCTCATAGCGTTTAGTCAGTTCACGAGCCAAGGTCACCTTCCGATTTCCCAGTACCTCCTGCAAGATCTCCAGCGTCTTTTTCACGCGATGCGGAGATTCATAAAATAATAGCGTTCCCTGCGCCGTTTGCAAAGCTTGCAGCTGCTGAATGATATCTTTACGCTCCCGCGGCAAAAAGCCGATAAACGTGAATCGTTCGGTCGGCAAACCCGACACGATTAAGGCGGAAAGGGCGGCATTGGCCCCCGGGATCGGAATGACCGAAATTCCCGCCTCAATCGCAAGTGAAACCAGATCACTGCCAGGGTCCGAAATCGCCGGCAGACCGGCGTCGCTGACGAGTGCCACATTTTTTCCTTCTATTATATAACGTATAATTTCAGGTCCACTGGCCGCCTTATTATGCTCGTGATAACTAAACAGCGGCTTAGCCGGAATTTCGAAATGGGTCAGCAGCTTGCGTGACTGCCGTGTATCCTCTGCCGCGATAATATCGCATTCCTGGAGGATGCGTACAGCGCGATAGGTCATATCCTCCAAATTACCAATCGGTGTTGCCACCAAATACAGAGAACCCGGGCTTCCCTCTCCCTGATCGGCATAACTCTGTTGCACAAGATTTCTCATTCTTTCGTCTCATCCTTATGTGTTCCATAGTAAATTTCCATAAAATCTGGTCCGTAGTTTCCTTGCTCATCATATACGATCAGCGGGGGCTTCAGGCGAACCTCCGGCTTCCCGTCCCGAATACCCTCGATAAGCACCATGTTTGCTTCCATATTCACGCGCGGATGGACAAATCGGATGACTTTGGGCTCAATCCGGTATTTGCTCATCAAGGAGATGATCTCCGCTAGTCGTAGGGGCTTATGGACCATGCTCATCTTTCCGCCTTGGCGAAGCAGCTTTGCACAGGATTCAATCACTTCCTCAAGCGTACAGTGGATTTCATGTCTGGCAATCGCCTGGTGCTCATTCAGCTTCAAGTCGCTGCCATTCATCGGCATATAAGGCGGGTTGACCGTAATCAGGTCGTACGCTCCATATCCTTGTTCCTTGTATAGTTCCCGCAGATCGCCCTCTTGGATCGTGATCTGGTCCTGGAGATTATTCATCTCGACGCTCCGTCTGGCCATGTCCGCAAGTCTGGGCTGAATCTCAATCCCCTCGATCAGCGCACCTGTACGAGTCGACAGCAGGATTGGAACAACCCCGTTTCCCGTGCACATATCCAAAATACGGCCCCTGCGCGGTATGCTGGCAAACCTGGCGAGCAGGACGGCGTCCATGGAAAAGCTGAATACCTCCTCACTCTGGATGATGCCAAGCTCATGGGTGAGCAGATCATCAATCCGCTCGGATGATTGCAATAACACTTCTTTCAATTTCATAGTTTCAACCCTTTATCTCCAAAATTCCAAACACGCGTTTTTGGTGTATCGGCTCTCTACATAGTACCTGATAAAATGAAATACACAAAAGGCTGCTCTTCACATTGCATGACAAGCAGCCGGTATTTGTTCAATCGCGATCCTTACAGTATAACCTTTCCATTCTAGAAAAAAACCGTAGGCAGTTTCTCCTACGGCTTCTTATTTATTCAAAAAAGACAAGCAGAACAGGCAATCCCCTTCCGTCCGCAGATGTCCATAATAGACATTGCAGATGTGGAAGCCTTCATGATACAGCCGAGCCAGGTTATCATACCCCTCGCCGACCACATCTTCATGTGCCTCATCCTTCACATGAGGCTGAGGTTGTAAAGCCACTGGGTTTTCCAATTCTGCCGGATTGACTTCCCGCTTTAAAATTTTCCGGAGCTGTTCATTTTCAAGACTGAGGCGATGGTTCTCTTCCAGCAGTTCCTTGATGACCAGCTTAAGTCCACCCAGTTCACTGTGTATATTTCCCATCTGTGTTTCCAACTCTTGAATGAGCACAAAAATGTTTTTCTTCTCCAAGTCTACACCCCGAAAATAAACATTCTATTGGACTATTTGATGACAACGTCGTCCATTGGAAGTTCCTTAACCTTTCCAATTTCAAACAGTTGAACATGAACCGTCCGCTTATCCGCATTCAGTCCGACTACTTTGCCTTCTCCAAGCGAAGTAATGACCAATTTTCCCGCGGATGGAAGCTCTTCTTTCACGCTTTCATAATTATCATGCTCAAACTTCAGGCAGCACATCAATCTTCCACATAGCCCGGAAATTTTAGTCGGATTGAGCGATAGGCTTTGATCCTTTGCCATCTTGATCGATACCGGCTCAAAATCACCAAGCCATGAGGAACAGCACAGTACGCGTCCGCAAGGTCCAAGACCGCCGAGCATTTTCGCTTCATCACGAACTCCAATCTGGCGAAGTTCGATTCTTGTACGGAATATACTGGCCAGATCCTTGACCAGTTCACGGAAATCCACACGGCCTTCGGCCGTGAAGTAGAAAATGATTTTGTTGCGGTCAAACGTAAATTCCACATCAACCAGCTTCATTTTCAGTTCGTGATCCCGAATTTTATTTAAACAGGTGGTGAATGCATCCTTGGCCGCTTGTTTGTTCTCTTCAACCACACGGGCATCAGAATCACCAGCGATCCGAATGACCTTCTTGAGTGGAAGGACAACGTCCGATTCACCGACCTCCTTCTTTCCTATCACAACTTGACCATACTCAATGCCTCTCGCGGTTTCCACAATGACGGATTGTTCCTTCTCCACGGGCAGGTCGAGCGGATCAAAGTAATATATTTTGCCCGCTTTCTTAAAGCGGACACCTACTACACTGTACAAAAATAAACCCCCTTGTGCCTGTACATAATGGCCATTCTGCGGGCCTGGGGGTGTGCTCACGCCGGAGTGTTACCGCCCAAACCCATCAATAACTGCTCTAAACTGAGCTGTCCATTGACATTATAGCGTAACTTCTTCTGACACTCTGCGGCCAAATCCATGTATGACACCCACTGTGCTGTGCTGCGGGCTGATGCATGACCAGAGATATACTCTGCCTGATCTATGAAAACGAGAGACTCTTTCCTTCCATACTGGACATGGATCATGTCCTTAAACCATAAATGAAACATACTGAACAATAGGTCCAGATGATCAGAGAGCTCGGTTTTGAACACTTTTTGACTCGCTGTGATAATTGCTGAGCCACTGCGGTTCAAAGACTCCTTACCTAATTGTAACACTAGGTTTCTAATTTCTGCAAACCAATTCTCACTCAATATTTTCCTGCACTCATCAAGTCCTGACGAAAGATGAACTGCGCAGCGTACAAGTGCGGCAGGATAACCTTCCCCTACAAGAACCTTCTCCATCATCTGCGGATCCAAAGCCCGGAACGGAACCTGCTGGGATCTCGATTGAATGGTAGGCAGAAGGGCTTGTCCATTCTCGGCAATCAGAATAGCTACAGCCGGCGCCTGGGGTTCCTCCAGAAATTTCAACAGACTGTTGGCTGCCTGCGTGGTCATCTTCTCCGCTCGGTCAATAATATAGACTTTGGGATTTCGATTCTCCGATCGATAAGAGAATATACGCTGAAGATCACGGATCTGATCGATCTTAATGCTGGCTCCATCAGGCTCAACCAACGTCAGATCGGGATGATTGCCATGATCTACCTTGCGGCATTCCAAACACTGCCCGCAGGCATCGTCTTCAAGTTCCGTACAAAACAATGCCTTGGCAAACGTAAGCGCCATCTGCATCTGTCCGGCACCATGGGGGCCGCTAAACAGATAGGCATGACTGACCGCATTACGGCGCAAGGCATTTTGCAGCAGTTGCTTCGCAGTCTCTTGACCTACGATATCATTAAAAGACATAAGTCCTCACTTTCTATCAATCCTCATGATCCTCCAGACTTAGCAGTCATGAATCACGATCCGCTTCCTTGCTTCTTGCGATTAGAATACAAGATTGATCAGCATGCCTCGAATTTCTCCAACCTTGTTCAATAGATCAATTCTCCCCTGCTCCGTATCCAGCAGTTCATCCGCCATCGCGAGCAGCGCAGAATCGACTTCATCAATTACATTATAACGCTTGCCGCGTCCCCGGCGGTCCCAGCCGCGCGTTTCCTTCATTTTCACACCGCGACGAACCGTTTCCTCCAGGAATCGGCGAACCATCAATTTATACGCTTTTAGCTCCCGAACGGTCATCACTTTTGCCAAACGATCGCCTTGCATTGCAATTTCACGCATTTGACGACTCAACTCTTCATGGGTCGCGCGTTCTCCCTGCTGCTGCATCATATCCGAGAACGATCGCTGCTGAATCGGTCTGGCGTTGCCATCCGGCACCGTGAGTTCACTTTTCATGGGCCGAAAGCCCGGATTGATTTTCATCTGATCCACCGCCTGTTGCGTATTCTATGCATCTAATAAAACGGAGGCACCTGGTACGTTCATATCGAACAAACCTATGCCTCACGTGAACGTACCTTGAAATGGTTTGATTGTCAAGCGATTCATCGATAATTATCGATGAATTAGGTGATTTTCCGGAATCCATCGAGATCATCCATCTATTAAAAGCATCTCCCGAGTGCAGCGATCTACGGTAACTATTTTTATTATGATACAGAAGTGCTTCAGAAGACTTGGGTTACAGGAGAACACAGCCGTCAAATATCCCAATAAAAACATCCGTTACGTATCTATCGCAGATCCAGAAAATGAATTAGAAATGCTCGAATCGTTCTACAGGGAGGACAAACACCGTTGCGCCACCAACCTGTACTTCGACCGGAAGCGGCAAGTAGGAATCGGTTGTACCACTCATTGGGGTTACCGGAGTGACCAGCTGTTCACGAACCTTACAGCTTGTGCGAATGACGCTGAGCACACTTTCAACCTGTGAATCGTCTACCCCGATCATAAAGG
The DNA here is from genome assembly GCF_052115765.1 of Paenibacillus sp. 2KB_20. Lineage (NCBI taxonomy): Bacteria > Bacillati > Bacillota > Bacilli > Caryophanales > Paenibacillaceae > Paenibacillus > Paenibacillus sp. 2KB_20. Next base: position 58,848 of record NZ_JBFRHH010000023.1, read on the forward strand.
TGGTGTTCCCCGCCTTCAAGAAGCCGCCTGTACTTGCAAGCTTTGTTGCCCGAAAATTAGCTTTGACCAATGCGGCGGAGAGACGGTTGCTATCTTTATCCTGGACAATCGCAACAATCAATTTCATGGTAAACCCTCCTTGTTTATTTGGACATCATATGTCCTTAACACTACTTATTTGACAAACAACCTCAAAAATCCTTTAATATCGCGTCTTCCAAGTGACGAATCATTTCTCTTTCCACCTGAGCCGGCGTCTTGGAAGCATCTACAATGCGAATTCGATCCGGATTACGCTCTGCTACCAATAGATAGCCTTCCCTAACCTTCTCGTGAAATGCCATGTTCTCCATATCCAGCCGATTTAATTCCCGTTCTGCATTCGCCGTGATCCGTGACATGCCAATCTTCGGCTCCACATCGAACAACAGCGTTAGATCCGGCATGCGGGTATCGATCGCAAATTGATTGATGTTCCATACTTCCTCCATGCCCAGTCCGCGTGCATATCCCTGGTAAACCAGACTGCTGTCCACGAATCGGTCACACAGCACAGTCAAGCCCTGACTCAAAGCTGGCTCCACCTTCTCCACAAGATGCTGGCGGCGGGCAGCCGCATACAACAATGCTTCAGTACGTGCATCCATCGCGGTATGCTGCGGATCGAGAATAATAGAGCGGATCTTCTCCGCAATCTCAATGCCGCCGGGCTCGCGTGTAATCAGATACGGGATCGAATGATTCTGCATAAAAGCGGCGAGTCTGCCCATCATAGTCGTTTTACCGGATCCGTCTCCTCCTTCGATGGTAATAAATAGTGGTCTGCGATTAGTCATAGCGTATCCTGCTTTCATCATTTGTTGATCGTGGAGCTCGATATTATACGCTCCGGTATATTTACCAACGTATAGTGGAGTCTCTTCCTTCACGTTTCCTTATAAACGACAATGGTTTGCAGCGCTGGATCGGATATCCCCTGGCATTTCGCCCCTGCATTCCTTAATGCCAGGAGCCTCTGTTTCATTCCCGCTGAGATTTCTTCACCTGGGTATAAGATCGGTATACCTGGCGGATAGGGAATAACCATCTCCGCTGCCTTACGCCCAGCGCTCTTCTCTAACGGCACCAATTCTAACCTCTCCCTGTCAATCGGCTTCAGTGAGAAAGGAATTGGGGCCGAATAAGGAATCTCCGAGGGCAAATTGTTCCACGTGGAAACATCGGAGACTGGTCTTGCTTCAGTTAACAAGTTAGCATCGACATCGAAATGGATAGAATCCATTTTCTTGTGGTCTACTCGCGGCTCATAATTCACGAAATCCCCCTGATCCCGCAATGTCCGGATCAGTAATTCCGTGCTCTCTGCCGTAGTGCCTGATTCGGTTCCGATGCCTTCTGTCTTCTCCCCCTGCTCTACAATATGCACAAGAGCCCATAAGACGTGATTCGCATCTTCCCGAGTGGATCCCAGCGTAAACAATAAGACGACGTGCAACTCGTCGCTCATCTCCGGCACACAGCCGCGCGCCTCTAGCTCGCGCTGGAGTGCATACCCGCTCAGGGACCTGGTGCGGTCATATATCACCGCTTTGAACGGGTCCTGGCGAGTATACGCCGCTGCGGCTATGCCCGCGTCGTGGCCCCTGGGCTGCGGCGGCTGCAGCAGCCCGAACCGCGGCAGCTTCGCGAGGCCGCGCCGGAAGGCCTTCACGGCGGCCAGGCCAGCCGTGAAGGCGTCTGCGCCTTGTGTGTGCAGCAGGCGCCGCGCCAAGTCCAGTGAAGCCATGAGCGGGTACGAGGGGCTGGAGCTCTGCACCATGGCCAGCCGCTGGCGCAGCAGGCTGCGGTCGAGCAGCCCGCCCTGTACATGCAGCATGGCTCCCATCGTCATGGCGGCTAACATCTTGTGTGTGGATTGAACCACACCATCCGCGCCGCATGACAAAGCGTTCATAGGCAACTGGAGGTGCTGTCCGTAATGAGCTCCATGCGCTTCATCCACGAGTAGTGGAATGCCGAACTCATGGCAAGCTTTCGCTAGCGGCTTTAAGTCGCTCCCCATCCCGTAGTAGTTCGGCATCGTGATGATCGCCCCCCGGGCCTCTGGATAAGCCTCAAGAGCTGCTACGAGTGTAGCTGCAGAGGGAGCAACGGCTAAACCGCTCTGCTTGTCCAGCTCCGGTTGAAGAAACACCGCCCTGGCACCGGCCATCATCAATCCGTTCAACACGGACTTATGTACGTTCCGCTGTACAAGTACAATATCGCCCGGTTCACGGCAAACCGTCAGAACTAATGCCAAATTGCCGGCTGTACTCCCGCCCACTAGGAAGAAGCTTTCCTCTGCACCAAAACAATCTGCGGCCAGTTCCTGCGCTTCCTGAATAACGCCTTCAGGATGAAATAAATCATCGGTTCCGGTAATTTCCGTCACATCAATGCGCATGGCCTCTCGCAGCATCTCCGTAGTCTTACCTTCTCCCGCATATGCCCTGCCATTTTTATGACCAGGTACATGAAAAGATGAAGCCCCACGTTCACGATACAACATTATAGCCTCTGCTAGTGGGGCACGCTCTCTATGTGTAGTCATCGATATATCCCTTCGGATTACATTCTCTAACCTATTTTAACGCAATTTGAAACCTACGCCTACGTCTCCAAGCACGGAAAGTCCCCTCTAAACAAAAAAAGGCCTTTTATTCAGGCCCAATTGACGCGTGTACCCGCGCCTATGCATTTTTCGGCATGGCAATTTGTTTTAATTGACGGATGAAAAAATGATATTTGGCATCTTCCGCGCTGGTATGAACGATTTCGGATTCACATTCCTCACATACGAATTGCGAAACAATGGTAATCCCCTCTGTCTTCGTCTGATTGCATATGATACACACGTGTTCGGTCAATTCTTCCATAACCATCCCACCTTGATCCTTTTCCTATTAGTATGACACAGTTTCTATTATTTTAAACCTTTTCATAGGATATCGGTCTACGCTTTATGTATATGTACCCCTTGGTGGCCTTGTGTCTGTACCTTTTTTTTCAGCTTAATAAAAATATGATTTTGTCCGATAAAAACATAAAAGACTTAAATTTCCCGTCTATCGTAATTTACTTCTACTTAAAGGGGGACAGTATAGCCCAATGGCAGATCCACATGGTCAAGCCACCTTTTATCACTATCGATTAATTAAGAAAATCCAACTTTCCAAAAGCTTGCTCATCCTCTACTTAACTCTGCCTTGGCTTGCTGCGGCTGCAGGGACATTTTGGGTGTCACCGTATTTCCTGCTCTATCTGCTAATCGCCTTTCCGCTTATGTTATGGATCCAATATGTCGTCGGGCATACCGTGCTCGTCCTATTGGGAACAAGCTACCGGAAACGTTGGCGCTTCCGTCTGAGGTTCCCTTGGCTTGGTTATATACCGGATCAACACGTCAGCCGTCGCGTATTTAATTTAGTGCAGTTCTATACCTGTTGGGTAGGGATTGTCTTAAGCGCTATCATGGCCTTCTGGTCACCGCTGCCTTTTGCCATCACGCTTTTGGTCTGGCATCTGTGGTTCCTTCTCCCGCGCGGCTATACCATGCTGCGTCTAAGCGGCCAGCGTAAAGATGGCATGTTGAAAATGAATGAGCAGGACATCTCCTATTACCAGCAATAATATTAGAGTTCTGCGTCCATCACTACATAGCGCTATAAACCCTATTTTTCGTTTCATCAATGAATAAAGACCTCATTCCGAAGTCGGGAAGAGGTCTTTATTCATTGGCTTTATTGCTTTCCAATCCTTGTATGGCTTGTTTTTTAAGCTGACTCGGAACCGTAATTATAAGAAAATCGTCATGCACCGATAGGTGGACGATACTTTTCCCTTTTTCAAATACTAACGAAGAACCTTCATCTTCAACTTCCTTCTGCTTCCATCCCCAGGACTCAATCTCTTCCAGGTAGGCTTCAGGGATGCTGTCGTCTCCCTTTAAGCCTGGAAGCGCATACCGTACATAATCCAAGTCACTATTGCCTGTTGTTTGCTCCGTTTTATTCGCTTCCTTCGGAACCGGGAATGACTTCACATTCGCCGCGCCGTCAAAGGTTTCCCAGCTTGGTTCTGCGGATGCCCCACATCCGGATCCGATCAACAATATCGTAACCGCACAGATCATCTCTGCCACATGCAGACCACGTTTACACAACATGTAATTGTCCTCCTTCCCCCACAATAACCGGTCTCCAGATGAGTATTCGTAGTTGGTTGGTTAATGGAGAACCTTCCAATCAGGCCTTATTTCCTACAGCCTGCGCAAATCGGTAATCACTACCCGATTTTGCCTAATTCAATTATACTGATTTTTGGCATGGTATCGGTAACAAAATTTTCATCTGTTTACGTCAATTTTATGATTATGTTATATAACAGAGAAGCTGCTGACATCACGCTACAGCATATATCCTTAGTCGGACAATCTCTAAATCTGCATTTCATCTAAATATCCAAAAAAAATTCTCATAAAAAACAAATAAAAACCACCATCGATTACATCGACAGTGGTTTTTCGCTTGGCGACGTCCTACTCTCCCGGGACCCTTCGGTCCAAGTACCATCGGCGCTGGAAGGCTTAACGGTCGTGTTCGGTATGGGAACGCGTGGAACCCTTCCGCCATCGCCACCAAACGGTTCAGATGCTTGATCACCTGAAAACT
>NZ_JBFRHH010000024.1:0-56269 GCF_052115765.1 Paenibacillus sp. 2KB_20
ACTCTCAGGAGTGCAAGCACTCCATCAAGTCCGCTCGACTTGCATGTATTAGGCACGCCGCCAGCGTTCGTCCTGAGCCAGGATCAAACTCTCCAATAAAGTGTTTGACTTGCTCATTTCTTAACTGACGAGAATTTGTTCAATTCTCTTTATGCTCCGTCATCCAACAAACCAGGGCTTGTAATGATGATTTCGCAATGGATTTCATTAGTGAAATCCTTACTCACTCGTTGTTCAGTTTTCAAAGATCAATCATTTTTTGTTTGTCATCCGCATCTCAGCGGCGACTTTTATAATATATCATACTAGCTTGCTGTTGGTCAAGAAGTTTTTTTGATTATTTTTTCAACCAATTGTCTACCTGACCGGTGAATCTCTATCACCCAGAATCAAACGGGCGAACATTAATGTATCATAGAATATAAGGCTGCGTCAACTACCTAATATCGTTATTTTTAATCCAACAAGAAGGGCCACGCCCGGCAAGCCCAGAACCATGACGGTTCCTATGGTCATCGGGTTCAGTGGAATATACGTTTCGGCCGCCAATCCCGAGAAATTCACAACATAGATAGCCACTGCCGAGAGAGCAAGATGGGCACCGAATACGGTTAACCATCCCAGCCCGAGCTTATTTCTAAACACAACATAGATAAGCAGTAAGAGCGATATGCAAAGCGTGCCCAGAACAATCAATTTCATAGTTACCCTCCTTTAAGTCATTATGGATTCTCTCATCTTTCGGTTAGCCATTCTCTCTTTTTTGCTCGATATATTGCATCCTCGCTCCATCCAGATTGAGCTGCTTGGCCTGTTTGAGATTCATCTGGTATTTGCGCTCCGCTGCCTCCAGCATATAAATCGCATAATCAATCTGATCCTGCCCCGTAGCCTCTTGAAACAGCAAGTGCGCCCGCTCCCACTCCATCTGGGACCTCTGGACATCCAGGAATACGTGCCACATCCGTTCCTGATCCTCTGCCGTGATATACGTTTCCTCCTCTTGCTTCTTCGACTGCTTCCACCATATCTTCATCACGTTCACTCCCTATGAATATGAATGATTAACACTGCCCTTAATAAGACCATCTGTAACATTCATATCGAGAGAGGGACAAACTTAGAACCAAAAGAACTCTTCCACCCTCTACTTTTGCACGATGTAATAAATAAAAAAACGAGCCATCAGAATCTCTTCCGATGCTCGTTCGCGTATATATGCTTTCAAATCTCAAATAGATGTTGCAGGAATCACAAAATATCAGTTCAGTTCTCTTCGGCCCTCGAGTGCCTTGGATAAAGTCACTTCATCTGCATACTCCAAGTCACCGCCAACAGGCAGTCCATGGGCAATTCGGGTCACCTTAATGTCAAAAGGACGGACCAAACGCGATATGTACATCGCCGTTGCCTCTCCTTCGATATTGGCATTCGTGGCCAGAATCAGCTCTTTCACTCTCTCATCGCTAAGACGTGTCAGCAGCTCCTTCAGACGGATTTCATCCGGTCCGATCCCTTCCATCGGAGATATGGCTCCGTGGAGGACATGATAGTAGCCATCGAATTCCTTCGTACGCTCCATCGCCACAAGATCCTTGGCATCCTGTACAACGCAGATGGTCGAAGCATCCCGGGTCTTGTCCTGACATACCCGGCATGGATCCGTATCGGTGATGTTGCAGCAGACGGAGCAGTAGTGCAGATTCCTTTTGACACTGACTAGCGCTTTGGCAAAATCAATAACGTCATCTTCCTTCATGTTCAGAACATGAAAAGCCAGGCGGGCGGCCGTCTTCGGCCCCACACCCGGCAGTCGCGTAAAGGCGTCGATGAGCTTCGCGATCGGTTCAGGATAGTACAAATGTAACTACTCCTTCTAGGTTAGATTAGAACAAGCCCGGAATTTTCATGCCGCCTGTGAATTTGCCCATATCAGCATTTGCGATTTCTTCAGCCTTGGCAAGTGCATCGTTAACCGCAGTCAGTACCAGATCCTGCAGCATTTCCACATCATCCGGGTCAACCGCCTCAGGCTTGATGTTGATGGACAAAATTTGTTTATGTCCATTCGCTTCCACGGTAACCACGCCACCGCCGGAAGTTCCTTCAACGGTTTTCGTAGCGAGCTCTTCCTGAGCCTTCAGCATTTGCTCCTGCATCTTTTTCACTTGCTTCATCATTTGGTTCATATTATTCATGATTCATCTCTCCTTATAATAGGGTGCACGTAGAGACGTGCTAGTCTTTTATGACAACGAGGTCTTCTCCAAACAACTGGATCGCCTCATCAATCCATGGTTTCTCCCCACCGGCCTCGGCTTCTTCATGCTCAAGCTTAAGCTCTTCTGCCTGAGGCTTGCCCACTCCTTCTACCGCGTCACTCCAGTCACGAAGCATCATGGTAACCAGATGATACGGCTTGCCAAGCGTGGACTCAAGAACCCCTTCAATCACCTGTTTGTTGGCAGGTTTCTCCGTGGTTTCGCGGTGGATGTTGTTTTTAAAAGCGACAAGAACCTTGTCTTCCCATACGGACACAGGTTCTCCATCCATCAGCCAAGCGTGGACCGTCACCTTCTCCTCTTTCACATTCTGCAGAATTTGGGCCCACTGTCGATGAACAGAAGTATAATCCTCCCCCGTTCGGCAAGATATATACTGATCCATATGCTGCGGGATCTTGGCTGATGAAGCTGCTTTCGGTGCCGGTGTACGGGTGGACTTGGCCGGTTCACGTTGACCAGATGCAGGAACGCCGTTTTGTATCAGTCGCTCCAGCTTTTTCTCAAGTGAGGCTACATGCTGCTTCAGCTGAGCGAGCTCCCCCGCATCGGCTGTATTCTGAGCTCTGGCCCCACCCGCTGATTGAGTTATACCGGAAAGCTTGAGCAATGCCACCTCAAACAGAGTCTGCGGCTGCGAGGCGTATTTCATCTCACTCTGATACCGGTTCAGCGTATCGATCATTTGAAATAGTTCGTCTCGGCTGAAGGCATTCGCCATCTCCTGAAACTCTGCCGGATTCAAAACCCGGTCGGTCAGCTTATCGGCGCTAGGAACCATCTTGATCATCAGCAAATCGCGGAAATAATACAGGAGATTCTCCATGCATTTATCTGCACTTTTCCCCTCCTGCATGAATTGCTCCACGATCTGCAGCACAAGTCCGGCATCCCCCTGTTTCACGGCACTGGCCAGACGGCCAAACTGCTCCGAGGCAATCCCGCCCGTCATGTCCATGACCTGCTGGTAAGATACCGTGCCTCCTGTGAAGGAGGCAATCTGATCTAGAATGCTCAGTGCATCCCGCATACCGCCATCCGATAGACGTGCGATATACTGCAATGCTTCAGGCTCTGCCGTAATGCCTTCTTCTCCGCAAATCTGCTCCAGACGCCCGGTCTGTTCGTCCAAGGAAACCCTCCGGAAGTCAAACCGTTGACAGCGTGAGATGATCGTTGCCGGAAGCCTGTGGGGCTCTGTTGTCGCTAGTATAAACATCACGTGTGCCGGCGGTTCCTCCAGCGTTTTCAATAAGGCATTGAACGCTTCCGTCGTCAGCATGTGTACTTCATCGATAATATAAACCTTACGCCGCACCTCGGTCGGTGCGTATTTGACTTTCTCCCGCAAATCACGGATTTCTTCGACACCGCGGTTGGATGCAGCATCGATCTCCTGAACATCCATGACGGCTCCGGACGTTATACGCCGGCAGGCCTCGCATTCATTGCAGGGTTCCTCAGCCGGACCATGCTCGCAGTTCACGGCTTTGGCCAAAATTTTAGCGGCACTGGTCTTGCCCGTACCCCGTGGACCGCTGAACAGGTAGGCATGGGAAACCCGCTGCTCGCGAATGGCATTCTGCAGGGTCTGGATAATATGCTGCTGGCCCACCATGTCGCCGAACGACTGTGGTCGCCAAGCACGATATAACGCGATATGTTCCACTGTGCTTTACCCTCTTTCAACTTCCACTTCACGAGATCGAGAAAACCTTAAGTTTATACTAAACCCGATCCTCGCGTGCTTTACTGTTGCATTCATGGTCATTCCCAGCCAAAAAGGCGTGAGTTTAACGGTTATATTATACTACATTCTATACTACTTTCCCCTGCCTTAGCAAAACGTTTACTTGGAAAACTTTATCCAAAGTGCACATGAAGGATCAGCTTGAATGGATAGCCGTTTCGACAAAAAACACCCTTGCCAATATGGCAAAGGTGTTATGTGCAGATATGTATACCGTGCACCTGTTATTGATAATTGCGATCCGAGCGGCAATCCTGAGCAACAACTCGGGCTAGGCACCCCTCCGGCACAAAAGCGATCTTGCTTATGGCTGCTTCCTTCCGGACCTGACCAGGTTCACAAGTGCTCATTGCGGAGGACCCAACCGTCAACGTTGAGCGCAGGGACCAGCCTCACATCGACAATACCTCTAACAGGAATTCAACCTCGCTACAGCGGATTGCGAGTTACAGGGCACCGCTACCTCCCCGTCTAGCACGGCGAACTTTAGTATATCGCATGGCTATCAAAAAAGCAACCGACGGAAGAAGTTGCATACTCCACCAGCCCTGTAAACAGACAAAAACCCTCCGACCACAAGGGCGAAGGGTTTGTTTATTAGATACCGTATTTCTTCTTGAATCTATCAACACGACCGCCAGCATCCAGGAATTTCTGTTTACCTGTGAAGAACGGATGACAGTTCGAGCAAATCTCTACACGAAGATCTGGTTTTACAGAACCTGTTTCAAACGTATTACCGCAAGCACAAGTAACTGTAGTAACGTGATATTTCGGTTGAATATCTTGTTTCATTGTAGCTTTCACCTCTTTCCGCCCTGAGCCTCATGCGGACCCAGAGTTATATGGACACATAAATGGAGTATATCACGAGCAAAATGAATGCGCAATAGCTCATACACAAATCATCAGACAAGTCCACAATTGGAATTTCAACCTGTTTTTAACACATCCGATGTTCAGTACGGTTCTGTTAAATAATCGATGGTCTCTTCTTCGGTCTTGCCTGTCCTGCAGGTGGCACATGCGTATAGGAGCCAATCACCACATCTGGCAGCTCCTCCTGCATAATCTCAATCGCCTGCTTCATCCCCAGAATCTCGCCTTGTGCAGGCGGAATAAGCTCGAGATAGCTCTCAGGGTCAATGTTGAGATTGCGGAGCTGAATCAATTTGAGATCCGTGCGGCGGGCAAACTCAATCATGGCTTCCAGCTCTTCCTCGCGATCAGTTACGCCCGGGAAGATCAGATAGTTGATGGAGGTATATACACCTTGATCGGTTGCATAACGAAGAGATTTCTCCACATTGGCCAGCGTATAGCCCCTTGGCTTGTAGTATGCGTTATAATGATCATCCAATGCACTGATCGTACTGACCCTCATCAGATCAAGACCCGCATCCACGATACCACGGATAAAATCAGTTAATCCCGCATTGGTATTAATATTGATGTATCCCATATCAGTCTGTGCCCGAACTTCTCTCATGGCTTCTATAATGATCTTCGCCTGCGTGGAGGGTTCTCCCTCACAACCTTGGCCAAAGCTGATGATCGACTCCGGTGTCTTCAGATGCTCCAGCATGACCTGCACCAACTCATCCACTCTCGGACGGAAGTTCATACGGGTCTGTGGCGAGACAAAGCCGCTGTCATCCGGCTGTTCCGAAATACAACCGAAGCAACCGGCATTGCAAGAGTACGATACAGGAACAGCGCCTTCCCAGCGATTCAGGAAGGTATTGGATGCCGTCAGGCATTCATATCCTAATGCACAGTTAGACAGATGCTCATAGAGCCGATTCTCCGGATATTTCTCCTTCAGCGTCTTAACCCCAAGCTCAAGATCGTTCAGATCGCAGTTCACCGGGTTCCACTTCTCCGGGTCATCGGATAAACGCGCTGTTGTATAGAAAGCGCCATCCTTCCATACCACCGCCGAGTAACCAAATAGCGGCAGCTTATATTCCTTGTCCGACTTCACGTATCCTGGCAAGCACAACCGGGTATAGCCTTGCGGCAACAGCGCTCCGACAGCAGTGTACCCGTCCTCAAGCGGCATCATATCACCAGTCTCTGGATCCATTCCGATCGCTCGGGTGCTCGGTAGTCCGACCAATGTAGCCCCCTCTGGCAAAGGGATTAATTCATCATCCAATATCTCAACGATCATATCTCCGCTGCGGGCAAGCCCAAACAGATCAGAATGATCATAAACATTCCCTTGCTCATCTGCATAAACCAAATACATGTTGATCTCCTATTCTCCGGTTGATTCAGGATTTAGCTCTGAGGGGCCGTCGCAGCCGATGCGCGCGATGGGCGTCTAGCTGTCTGGCTCTGAGTCCCGGTTCCGCTCCCGTTATTGGCATTCACATCAAATGATGCCAAGAACTCCGCGTTATTCTTGCTGTCACGCATTTTTTTGAGGAATCCTTCCACAAAGTCAGCAGAGTCGTTCATATTTTTACGGATCGCCCAAATGGTATCCAATTCATCTTTGTTCAGCAGCACCTCTTCACGCCGGGTGCCAGAGCGGCGAATGTCGATCGCCGGAAAAATACGGCGTTCCGCAAAGCGGCGGTCCAGATGCAGCTCCATGTTGCCTGTCCCTTTAAATTCCTCATAAATAATGTCATCCATCCGCGATCCGGTTTCAACCAAGGCTGTAGCCAGAATCGTCAAACTTCCGCCTTCCTCCACGTTACGCGCCGAACCGAAGAAACGTTTCGGACGATGGAATGCCGCAGGATCAATACCGCCGCTCAGCGTTCTGCCGGACGGAGGAATGACCAGGTTGTACGCACGGGCAAGACGGGTGATGCTGTCCAGCAATATAACAACGTCCTTCTTATGCTCCACCAACCGCAAGGCACGGGACAATACCAGTTCCGCCACTTTAATATGGTTCTCCGGAAGCTCGTCAAAAGTAGAAGCAACCACCTCGCCCTTAACGGAACGCTGCATATCCGTCACTTCTTCAGGCCGTTCATCGATGAGTAAAACAAACAGTTCAATCTCTGGATTGTTGGTTGAGATGCTGTTGGCGATTTCTTTTAAGAGGAGCGTTTTCCCTGCTTTTGGCGGTGCTACGATTAAACCGCGTTGTCCTAAACCTACAGGTGCAAGCAGATCCATAATTCGGGTTGACAACTGATTAGGGGATGTTTCAAGAACAAGCTTTTCTTGCGGATATAGAGGAGTCAAGGCTGGGAAGTGCAATCGTTCCGCTGCGACGGCAGGATTCTCACCATTCACGGCGTTGACCTGCAGCAGCCCGAAGTAACGTTCGTTCTCTTTAGGTGTCCGGCATTTGCCCGAAACCAAATCTCCGGTCCTTAAATCAAATTTACGAATCTGGGAGGCCGAAATGTAGATGTCCTCCGTGCTCGGTAAATAGTTGATCGGTCTAAGAAAACCGTAACCTTCTGGCAAAATCTCAAGTACGCCCTCCATGAACATCAAGCCGCTCTGTTCGGCCTGCGCCCGGAGAATGGCAAATATCAATTCTTTTTTCTTCAACTGGCCATAATAAGGGATCTGATACTTTTTGGCCAGCTTATACAGATCCGTCAGCTTCATGCCTTCCAAATCGGCTATTTGTAAATCCATTCAATAACCACCTATTCAATTATTTGTTTCTGTCACAGCAAGTCCTGCTGCATGTAGTCTATTATTCTATGAGAGCTTTACTAGGAGCATTACCCAAATCAGAGGGAGATATGCAGTTTTACCCACACATTTCCCTCGTTTTGGTAAAAAAATCATTCTTCCTCAGTCTCACGCCATACGTCGGCACCCAGCATACGCAGATTGGATACCAGATGGTCATAGCCGCGGTCAATGAATTCTACGCCACTTACCTCCGTTACCCCTTCGGGTACGGTTAGTCCAGCAATGACAAGAGCCGCGCCTGCGCGCAGGTCGGTCGCTTTGACTTTGGCTGCGTTCAGCGGACCGCCTTCTATAATAGCAGAGCGTCCCTCCACGCGGATCTTGGCGCCCATGCGAACTAACTCCGGAACATGTTTAAATCGGTTGCTATATACAAAATCACTAAGGACACTGACGCCTTCCGCTTGCGTAAGCAGGCTGGTCATCGGTGATTGCAAATCCGTTGCAAATCCAGGATATATAAGCGCCTTAACGTCCACATGCTGGTATCGATCCTTACCGATCACGCGAATGCTTTCGTCCAGCTCCTCAATACCAACACCCATCTCGATCAGCTTGGCCGTAAGGGCTTCAAGATGTTTCGGGATGACATTGTCAATCAGAACATCGCCGCGTGTAGCTGCGGCAGCAATCATATATGTACCGGCCTGAATCCGGTCTGGAATAATGGAATGTCGGCAGCCATGCATCTCAGTTACGCCTTCAATCCGTATCGTTTCCGTTCCGGCGCCCTTAATGACAGCTCCCATGGAATTCAAAAGTGTTGCAACATCTATAATTTCAGGCTCTTTCGCCGCATTTTCAATAATTGTGGAGCCTTTGGCCTTAGCAGCCGCCAGCATAATATTAATCGTTGCACCAACACTGCTCACATCCAGATAGATCTTCGCGCCCCGCAGCTCTTTGGCATGCAGATGAATCGAACCGTGTTCATTGGTGACGGTTGCGCCAAGCGCTTCAAAACCCTTGATGTGCTGATCGATGGGACGAGGTTCAAAATTACAGCCGCCCGGCAGGCCGATCACGGCTTCTTTAAATCTTCCAAGCATGGCGCCCATCATATAGTAGGACGCGCGCAGTTTCTTAACGGGTCCGTTAGGCATCGGAATAGATTTGATATCAGAAGGGTCAATTCTCATCTGATTGCCTTCCCATGAAACTTGCCCGCCCAATTCTTCCAAAATCTCAGCATATACAGCCACATCGCTGAGAAGCGGCAAATTATCAAGTACGACTTCCGATTCCGCCAGGATTGCGGCGGGAATTAACGCAATAGCACTGTTTTTGGCACCACTGATTGTTACAGTACCTCGCAGTGGGCGTCCACCGCTGATCATCAATTTTTCCATAAGCTTTCGGGTCCCCCTACATCACTTCGCAGCCGGAAATGGTTCTGATGGCCGTCATACAAGAAAAACGTCTTATCGACGTTCCTAAAGGATGACAGACCGCATTTTGCGTTCTTTTTTGTTCTCGATTATCCGGTTGTGAAGCTCACAACCCGCTTGTACTTTTGATACTTAATAAATGAAATGGAAAAACACCGGCTATGCGGTGTGCTTTCCATTTCATTGTATACTACAGCATAAGACAGCCTAAATATCTTAGGTGATTCCAATCATCATGTTGTGGCCACTAGGACTACAAGCGACTTTATTAGGCTTGATTGTTGGAACCAAACTCACGGATTTTGCCAACCACAGTTTCCTTGATTGCCTCACGGCCTGGTTTCAGGAATGTGCGTGGATCGTAAGCTTCTGGTTTAGCAGCAAGCACTTCACGAACAACTTTAGAGAACGAAATTTGGTTCTCGGTGTTCACGTTGATTTTGGAAGTACCCAAGGAGATAGCTTTCTTGATGTCATGCGTCGGGATGCCTGTACCACCATGAAGCACCAACGGAAGTTTCACAGCATTGCGAATCTCTTCCATCTCTTTGAAACCAAGGTTTGGTTCGCCTTTGTAAGGACCATGAACAGAACCAAGCGCAGGTGCCAAAGTGTCGATGCCCGTTTCGTTCACGATGCGAACGCAATCGTCAAGCTTCGCGTACATTACATCACCGATGACGTCATCTTCTTGTCCACCGACCATGCCGACTTCAGCTTCAACGGAAACGCCTTTGGCATGAGCATACTCAACGACTTGTTTCGTTGTTGCAATATTCGTCTCAATCGGGCTGTGGGAATCATCGATCATAACCGAAGTGAATCCTGCATCGATTGCTTCTTTACATTTCTCAACACTTGAACCGTGGTCAAGGTGAATGGCAACAGGAATTGTCACTTTCAGGTCCTCCATCAAACCTTTTACCATGTGTACGACGGTGCTGAATCCACCCATATAACGAGCTGCGCCTTCGGAAACCCCAAGAATTACTGGTGATTTCTCTTGCTCAGCCGCTTCAAGAATCGCATATGTCCACTCCAGGTTATTGATGTTGTATTGACCAACAGCATATTTACCTTCAAGTGCTTTGTTCAGCATGTCTGTCATTGATACTAATGGCATGGTTTCATCCTCCTATAGATGCTTAGTTTGTCTATGGTTTTTAGCCGATATAACACACGGACTTATTATACCACATCGCGTCATAAATACTAAACAAGCATTTCCTAAAATGCTGCGAAGGACCTCACATTCTGACAAAAAAAGAATTCCGCCCTTTGAGCAGAATTCATCATTCAACCGATATTATTGGCGGTCCCTTTCAGCTGCATATTGACGGCTTGCCGCATCTCATCAATATCAAAGGGTTTGGTAAAATGCATCAACGCACCAAGATCGGTTGCTTCCTTGATCATGTCAAGCTCTCCATAGGCAGTCATCATGATCACCTTAATGTCCGGATTCATCTGTTTAATATGCTTCAAAATCTCAAGCCCGTCCATTCCAGGAATTTTCATATCCAGCAGCACCAAATCCGGGGTATGCGTCTTCACAATTTCAAGTGCAGCCTTGCCATTCGCCGCTTGAAACGTCTCATATCCTTCACTGCTGAACACTTCTACAAGCAAGATGCGGATACCATTCTGGTCATCCACAATCAGCACTTTGTGTTTGCTTTCTTTGCTCATCCCTTCAACCTCCCCGATACTTAAATCGTACAATGAGTATATGCAAACTCGAAAGTTCCTAACTTTCCCATAAACCGACCATTATTTGTATTCGCTTGTAGATGTCGAATTCCTTCCTGTCCTAAAAAAAGTAAGAAAAAAAGATGTATGAGCTCTGGACATCCGATCTGAACGTCAGCTTACCCTGTCCACAGTTATGACAACGGCTTTATACGCAAAAAAGAGCCTCTGCAAAAGAGGCTCTTCCCATTATGCCTGATGCTGGATCGAGGCTTTTACAAATTCACGGAACAGCGGCTGCGGACGGTTCGGACGGGACGTGAATTCCGGATGGAATTGCACAGCAAGGAACCAAGGGTGTCCTGGCAGCTCTACAATTTCTACCAGACGTCCATCCGGAGAAGTACCGGATATACGCAGGCCTGCTTTTTCAATATCTTCGCGGTATTGGTTGTTGAACTCATACCGGTGGCGATGTCTTTCATAAACCAGCTCGTCCTGGTAGCAGGACTCTGCAAGCGATCCTGGAACCAGCTTACATGGATACAGACCCAGGCGCATCGTTCCGCCAAGATCCTCAATATCCTTCTGCTCCGGCAGCAGGTCGATGACTGGATATTCGGTAGCCGGATCAATTTCCGAGCTGTTCGCGCCGTTCAGGCCGACAATCGAACGGGCATATTCAATAACGGACACTTGCATCCCAAGACAAATGCCGAAGAATGGAATATTGCGTTCGCGAGCATAACGAATCGCGCTGATCTTGCCTTCGATACCCCGATCTCCAAATCCACCCGGTACAAGAATACCGCCAATGCCACTCAACGCCTCTTCCACGTTGTCTGCCGTAATTTCTTCGGCATTCACCCAGCGGATCTTCACGTCGGCATTAGCATCAAAGCCTGCATGAGACAGGGATTCAACAACACTGAGGTAGGCATCGTGCAGTGCGACATACTTACCGACAATCGCAATCTCAACGGTCTTCTCCAGCTTGGATACACGCTCCACCAGATCCTCCCACTCGCTCATATCCGGCGCAGGGGTGGTCAATTTCAAATGATTGACAACAATTTCATCAAGGCCTTCTTCACGCAGATTCAGCGGTACCTCATACAGCGAGGAGGCATCGCGACATTCTACAACCGCGTTAGGGTCGATGTCGCAGAAGAGCGCGATTTTTGCTTTCATCTCGGTTGAAAGCTCATGCTCCGTACGGCACACGATAACATTCGGCTGAATGCCGATACTGCGGAGTTCTTTTACACTGTGCTGGGTCGGCTTCGTTTTCACTTCACCGGCTGCCTTAATATATGGAATGAGGGTTACATGAATATACATCACGTTCTCACGGCCAACGTCACTCTTAATCTGACGAATAGCCTCAAGGAAAGGAAGGCTTTCGATATCGCCAACCGTACCGCCGATTTCGGTAATAACCACATCCGAACCCGCTTCACGGCCTGCACGGAACACGCGCTCCTTGATTTCGTTCGTAATATGAGGGATTACCTGCACGGTACCGCCCAAATATTCTCCCCGACGTTCCTTGCTGATAACAGAAGAGTATACTTTCCCTGTTGTCACATTGCTGTTCTTCGACAGGTTAATATCGATGAAGCGCTCATAGTGTCCCAGGTCCAGGTCGGTTTCCGCACCGTCGTCCGTAACGAATACTTCGCCATGCTGGTAAGGACTCATGGTGCCCGGATCTATATTAATGTACGGATCGAATTTCTGAATCGTTACCTTGAGCCCTCTGTTCTTAAGCAATCTACCGAGCGAAGCGGCGGTAATTCCCTTACCAAGAGATGACACGACCCCGCCTGTTACAAAAATATACTTTGTCACTGTTAAAAACCCTCCTATATAATCTCCATAACTTCAGGCGACATATGATGTTTATCCTAACCCGTTTTCCCCTGATTCATCAGAGGGACCAACAAAAAGCATCGCTCGCTTCCAAAAATGGTGAGCGAGCTGACCTCCGACCTATTACAAACCGCATATATTGACGCTTAAATGATCCTCATATCGAGCCGCTTAACCCGGCATACGTTATGAGGCTTCAAGACGAGCGGTTCCCATACCTCATCTTAAACAACTTGGAATATTCACTGCAAGAAACCATGAAAGTCCAGTCCACACAAGAAGGATGCTTCCACAGCCCGAAGAAAAAATGTCCATCGACAAACTTCCAGAAGACAGACTGCTTTTGATAAGGTAGTTTCTCTAGCGTTATTAGGTTCAGAAGCTAGCGTCGTTTCCACTTTCTGAGCCTTAAAAACAAAAAAAGTGACCCCGAATAAATAACGGGGCACTTTTATATTAAACATATTTAATCCACAATCATAAGCCCAAGCAATAGTTTACTCTGTGCCTTGTCTGCTTGTCAAGAGAAGAAGCAACCTCAAAATTGCCCAATTGGCTGACACTGTAAAACACAGTCATTATCAGCGCAGACAAGTCCTAAAGACCCTGCTGTATGACGGATTAATCCTTATCGTCTTCCTCAAAGGCTTCCTCTTCCAGATCATCTTCCTCTTCGGATTCCGAATCCTCGTCATCCAATTCGTCATCATCCAGAACAACCTCTTCGTCTACATCGTCCTCGGCATCGTCATCATCCGGGAAGAGATCGTCGTGATCATCATCTTCGTCATCGATGCTGTCGAAATCCTCCTCGGCATCGTCACCGCTGTAAGTCTCCTCTTCATCGGTGAAGTCATCGTCATCATCATCTTCATCATTGATGATCCGCGGACGCTTGGCGTTCGCAATCGGATCTTCGGACTTCTCCAGCGGATACCAGCGCTTTAGTCCCCACAGATTCGTTCCTACACAAGCGAAACGTCCGTCTATATTGATCTCGGTATATAACTGGGCAATCGTTTCGTTAATTTCCTTTTCCGTAAAGCCACGAAGCTTGGCCACCTCATTCATAAGGTCACGGTAATAATACGGCGTATTCGCCGCCTTCAGAACCATAAAAGCCAGGTCAACCATTGGGATTTCCTGAATCTTCTCCGGATCGATCTTTAAATTGAGCGGATTACTCACTAACGCACACTTCCTCTCACACAATCTTCACGTTATACCCTCAACATATCCATTATCAAAACTAAGTAAAACCTATTTGGAAATAAAAATCAAGTTTTTATGCACCATTACCCATCAGATACCAAAAAGGAAAAAGACGGAGACAATTGTCCCCGTCTTCTGACTGTACCCGCCCCAAGGATCGACTCCTTACGGGATTAGATAAGAGAACCTTGATGTTCTCCTCATGTATCTTATGTTAGCCCTGCTGCTTTGACACGGTAAACAGGGCCTATTTCCCGGAAAAAGGGCAACATCCCATTCGGGCACTCTCCCCGGTTCATACAATACTGAAGCAACGGTTCATCGAGAAGGGAGATTGCCACATATGGATTACACCCGGATCATGCAATCACTACTTACAGAGACGAACCCTATGCGGAACGTCCGGGAAATGAACCGGCGGCTCCTTACGTTTCATGACCCTCAGCTGTACCAAGAATGTATCCGAGAATGGAATCGACTTGTCGGGAAAAGGCGTTTTCCGAGTTCAGTCAGCTGTTCGCCGGTTACCCAAACCATCATCGCTCCAGCTCCCCAAACCGCGAAGTTTGAAGCGGAGTTTCAGAATGAACTGATGGTTGAAGAGGATGACCGGGTTCATATCCAAGCCACACAAGGGACAATTGGAACGCTAACCGGAATCCCATGGGGTATCAAGCAAATTAAAGCCCCTCAAGCCTGGTCTATCTCGACAGGACACCGCGTGAAGATTGCCGTTATCGACACGGGGGTGGATTTCGCTCACCCCGATCTGAAGTATTCGCTGACTCGAGGGGTTAACCTCGTCCACCGAAACATACCGCCATATGATGACAATGGGCACGGAACACATATTTCGGGTACCATCGCTGCTGCGAACAGCACACAGGGAATGATTGGCGTTGCTCCAAGATCTGTAGTGTATCCAGTCAAAGCCTTTGATTATAACGGATCCGCCTTTGTGTCGGATATCATTCTGGCCATCGACTGGTGCGTACGAGCCGAGATCGATATCATTAATATGAGTTTCGGTATGCAGACCCGAAGCCGTACGTTGCTGGATATTGTAGGCAAGGCCAACCAAGCAGGCGTCATTATTGTTGCCTCCTCCGGCAATGACGGTAAACGCCGTACCGCGGACTATCCTGCCCGTTATCCTCAAACCATATCTGTCGGAGCTACCGACCGCAACCGGAAAATCCCTTCCTTTAGCAATCGTGGACAATTTGTCGATATTTATGCACCTGGAGATAAAATCGTGTCCGCGTGGCTGCAAGGAAAATACCACGAGATGAGTGGCACCTCCATGGCGACTTCCCACGTCAGCGGAGCGATTGCCCTTCTGCTTGCGCAAAAGCCCGACCTGAAAAAAACGGCTACCCTTAAGGCCCTGCTGCGACGCACCTCCTCTCCCCTAAAGCTCAAAAAAGGACACAGCGCCTCCGATGGAGAGGTAAATGCCTTGAAATTTTTGCGTGAGGGCATGAAATTATAAACTGATTCTTCAACAACTATAAAAGAATGTCCGTTTATAAATTAAAAACAGCCGTCTTTCCTCGGAAAGACGGCTGTTTTCACATATTAAAGCAAAATCCATTACATCCGTTCCGGCGCTGATACGCCCATCAGGCGAAGCACGTTAGCGATGACCGTACGAACAGCTCGAAGCAAAGCCAGGCGAGCCTGCGTTTGATCCGCATCCTCCGTAATCACGCGCTCGGCTCGATAGTAGCTGTGGAACAAGGAAGCCAGCTCATATACATACCGAATGAGTCGGTGCGGAGCATAGTTCTCAGCAGCAAGCGACACTTCCTGCGGGAGCTCTCCTATTTTGCGCAAAATGTCGTACTCATGCTCGGTTGTAAGAACGCTCAGGTTCACTTCGGAAAGCGACAGGAGGTTAACGCCTTGCTCCTCCGCTTGGCGGAATACGCTGCAAATACGTGCGTGAGCATACTGCACATAGAAGACCGGATTCTCATTGGACGTAGACACCGCCAGATCCATATCGAAATCCAGGTGCGAGTCCATGCTGCGCATGGTGAAGAAATAGCGGATTGCGTCCACGCCGACTTCATCCATCAGATCTTCCATCGTGACCGCTTTACCGGTACGCTTGGACATCTTCACTTTCTCGCCATCCTGGAACAGACTGACCATCTGGGCGATCAATACAATCAGTTTGTCTGGATCATTGCCGAGTGCCTCCATAGCAGCCCTCATCCGTGGAATATAACCATGGTGATCGGCTCCCCAAATATTAAGAATCTTGTCATAGCCGCGCTCGTATTTATTACGGTGGTATGCAATATCCGGCGTCAGGTAAGTATAAGTTCCGTCATTCTTCACGAGGACGCGGTCTTTGTCGTCCCCATAGTCAGTTGTACGAAGCCAGGTTGCCCCATCCTTCTCATAAGCTTCGCCCTTCGATTTCAGCTCTTCCAGGGATTTCTCCACGAGTCCATTCTCGTACAGGGATGTCTCACTAAACCATTCGTCAAAATGAACGCGGAATCGAATCAAATCGCGTTTGATTTTATCCAGTTCCTTCTCAAGTCCGAACTGACGAAGGAATGCCGTTCTCTCGCCTGGATCCATGGACAGCAAAGATTCGCCCTTCTCAGCTACAAGCTCTTTGGCAAACCCTTTGATATCTTCGCCGTGGTATCCATCTTCCGGCATTTCGGCATCCTGGCCGAGCTCCTGCAAATAACGGGCTTCGAGGGATTTAATCAGGTTCACCACTTGGTTGCCAGCATCATTGATATAGTATTCGCGCGTAACCTCGTATCCTGCAAAATCAAGCACATTGCAGAGGGCATCGCCTACCGCTGCTCCGCGGGCATGTCCCAGGTGCAGACTTCCGGTGGGATTGGCGCTGACAAACTCCATCTGAACCTTTTGCCCCTCGCCCGTAGCAATCCGTCCGTAGTTGTCACCCTGTTCTTCTACCAATGCAACGATCGGATAGAGGTATCCCTTGTCCAAGGTAAAGTTAATGAATCCGGGTCCGGCTATTTCTGCTTTTTCAATCGAAGCTTTCGCCATGTCCAAATGTTCCAAGATAGACTCCGCAATTTGCCGCGGGTTCTTCTTGGCGATTCGTGTCAACTGCATCGCTACGTTCGTAGCCAGGTCGCCATGCGACTTATCCTTGGGAACTTCCAGCGTTATGCCCGGCAATTCCTCACGGGAAACCAGTCCTGCAGCAACGGCAGCGTCAGCCACCGCTTCTGCAACCAGCCCGTTAATGTGATCTAATGGATTCATTGTCATGATTCATGTGCCTCCTGAATAGTCAAACTAATAGAAAAGTGTCCCGATAACTCGCCCGACACATATAAATCGTACGCCCAAGCCGCTCGTCCGGACACGCCTTCAAGCGCTAGCTCCAGACGCTGCGTGTACGTAGAGAGATTAAATGAAGTGAACGGGGAGCGGTAATACCCCGGCAATCGTTGGCCTAACCGAAACGACTGCTCGGACTCCACCTCGCCGTGACGAATCAATTTCAGCTCGTCCTCCGTCAGCTTAAGCATCGCCCGGGTCTCCCCTTGATGCGGTCCAAGCGCTGGTTCTGTATAGCGAACATACAGGACATTCCCTTTAATAAACGCCTCCGCCGGAAGCTCCTGTATCGTATTCTCCCCTTCGTGAAGGCTTTGAAGACGGATGCTCACTTGTTTTCGGTCGTTCATGTACGTTCCTCTTTTCCTTACCTATTGTATTACTATATCCAGTATAGCCTTGCAATTCAAATGAGGATTTTAGCAAATGTGAAGAAAAAGCCTATCCACGTGCTTACCCGGAAGACCGACCGCATCCTCAATCCCCGTATTTCTCGGCCTATTGCTTGTGCCACTCACTATAACTTAATCCTGTGATTTCCTTGCCAAAATAAGCTGCCTGATCATGGCTCTGCACACTCCATGTTTGAATATAGGGAGTTACGGTCATTCTACGATCAGAATACCAAAATATCACATGCTGTGGGCGTAACTAGACAAGAATATGCCTGATCCGTTACGAATCAGGCATGAGCTATCATATAGGTTACAGCGGGAGCAAGGATACCTTCTCCTGCGTTTCCAGTTTGGCCACCATGTCGTTCCAGGCTTGTGGTTTCTCAGGCAGCACCGAATAGTAACGTTTCAGGAAGTTCACGATCAGCTCTGCAGGCAATTCATTGACAGTATCATCACCCGGCATGAAGCAGAAGTCGAGCCCGCTCACCGCTTCGCCATCATTATTCCAGGATGGGTGAACGTAGGCGATATCCGTGCGTTTGTAGCCAAGATGTGACAGCACCTCGCGGCGAACAAACGGATCCATCGGCTTTACCCCGCCGAATGCATAGTCCTGTACCCGATATGGATCGTAGATTTCGGCAAACATGCCGAACAACGTTTTACCGTTTGCGGCCGCCAGTTGATTCAGATCCTTCAAGCGATGCTGTGCCAGGAATCGGCCAATACCAAGCCCTTCGCGCCCGATAATGGTAAAATCGGTCATCGCTACATTCCAGTCCTCGTAATAGCGGTATTCCGTCGTACCCACCACTTCGTCCTCATGCAGGGCAACAAAGACCCGAATACCCGGATCCTCAAGCGGTTCTTTCCATAGACTGAATTCCAGCACCTCTTCCGGAGGGAACACGTCCTTCATCAGATTGTGCATTTTGCGGAACAAGGGATCGTCGATGCTTGTAATACGGATATATTCCATCAAATAAAAGCCTCCTTATATATGTAATAAAAAAATCCATCTTTATATATGAAGTCCATTCATTATCGTTCAAGCGAAACTTCTTCATCCTCTAAACGGATTCTTCCATTCCATCAGAGCCCCATAATTGCAGGATTCCTCATCCTCCAAATACTCCGCTGCCACCCCGACGGGCGTCCGGCCGCAACGCAGCAGGAAGGTAATCACCGGATCCTTGAGATCTCCTCGGACAACAGCGTCCAGATACTCCGCAGCCGACATTTCATGGGCATGCCGATGATAGCCGGGCATCCGTCCGCCGCCAAGCAGTCGGTCCAGTCCCCGATTCACCGTCACATGATACAGCTACTGAATCAGCCATTTGCCGAGTCCAAGCTTACGGAAGCGCGGCCTGACACAAATGTCGGCAATGTATAGCGTATTCCCGTCCGGCTTATGGGTCCGGATATACCCGTTATCCGTGGTCTCCGCCCAGGAGTGCGCAGGCTCCCATGGATCGTAATCCACAATGAGCGAGGTAATCGACCCGGCGAGCATCCCGCCCACTTCAACGCACAGAGCGCCCTCAGGGAATAAGGTGACGTGCTGATTCAGCTGCTCCTTGTTCCACCACTGCTCCGGCGGATATGGGGGCGGGAACGTCTCGGATTGAATGAAGATCAGCTCGTCAAAATCCGCTTCCGTGTAGCTTCGAATGACAACCGGCACCGGCCGAGCGTCGTCAAATACATAAAACTGTTGATGAAACCGGGCCATTTCCTCTGCACCGCCTTTGTCCTATTTTCCTCACGTGCTGATAAACGGGCTTATTCCCAATCCGGATACAAATCCGTGCGGCGATCGCGCCATGTCGTGACGGATCCCTTCTCGCGCACTTGATACAATAAATCCAGATCAAGATCGGCGGTAATGATCATGTCGTTGTTCAGCTCTCCCTCGGCCAGCAGGCCCTGCGGAGGAAACGGGATATCGTTCGGGGTAATGATGGCCGCCTGTCCGAAGTTGGCACGCATCAGATCCACGGTTGGCAGCGAGCCAACGGTACCGGTCAGCACCACATAGATTTGATTCTCAATGGCGCGGGCATGGCTGGTGTAACGCACGCGGTGGAATCCGTGACGGTCATCCGTACAGGACGGACAGAAAATGACGTCAGCCCCTTTAGCCTTGGCCATGCGCACAATCTCAGGGAATTCGATATCATAGCAGGTCAGCATCGCAATGGTGCCTTTTTCCGTCTCGAACACTTCGAGTCCTTCACCCGCTCCCATATTCCATCCGCTAATCTCCGAAGGCGTGATATGGATCTTGGCCTGCTCCGCAATGCGGCCGTCCGGATAGAACAGATGCGCTACATTGTACAGCTTCCTTTCCCGGCGAATGACGTGCGTCCCGCCAATGATATGCATGTTATATTGCTTCGCAAAGCCTTGAAACAGCTCGCGGTAACGGTCTATGAAATCCGGAAGATCATTGATCGTCAATGCCTTGCCCTGATCATCCCCGATGGACATCAGTTGGGTTGTGAAAAATTCCGGAAACAGCACAAAATCGACTTCAAATTCCTCCGCCGTCCGGATATAATGCTCCGACTGACGGGCAAAATCGTCAAAAGATTGAATGGTGTGCAGATGATATTGCACGGCAGAAACGCGGAATTTCATGCTTCTCCTCCTTAGGCATGGTTAGATGCTTTCATTATATCGGATTCCGGGCTTCGAGAACATGGGGACATGAAGTTATCATCCCTGGGAAACCATAATCTTGTGAAGCGTGCTTACAACACACTCAAAACGGCTATCATCAAACCCACCTGCGACAAAGAAAGTTCAATTTATGAAAAAATACATGTCATTCATACCCACGCTTAACAATTCTCCTGTATACTGTCGTATGTAAGCCTCTTGTCTACACTATGAATCTCGGCCCTTACAAGCATATATCGCAGCCTATTTAACTTTGGGCTGACTGCTTACAAAATTATAATGTGAGGTGTTCTGTTCACAATGATTACTCGTTCGATGGATTGGCTTCAGCAACATGACCACCTTATCTTCCGCTGGTTAAACCGCAAGATCAGCAACAAAACGGTGGATTCGATGCTCGCGCTGGTCACCCATATGGGGGGTGCTATCTTTACCATTGTGCTGACACTTTCGATAGCGTTTTTTGCACCTGAGCCATGGAATACGATGGGGTGGCAGAGTTTTATTGCACTTTCCCTCAGCTTCCTGATTACGGCCCTCATCAAAAGGAAAATGCGGCGCATCCGGCCCTATCTGGCACTTGAAAAGGTACGGTTCGAAAAAAAACCGATGAAGGACCATTCGTTTCCTTCCGGACACTCGACGGCCATCTTTTCCATTATCACGCCGTTTCTGTTTATAACGCCCTGGCTGTCATTGCTCTTGATCCTACTGGCCCTTACGGTCAGCCTGTCACGCATTTATCTTGGCTTTCACTATCCTTCGGATTGTTTGGCAGGCTGTTTCGTCGGAACCACCTCGGCACTGCTTATCGTGCTCAGTTAAAAAACAGGTATCCCCACATGGCTTTACGGCTTTGGATGGGATGCCTGTTTTTTTGTTCCTCCCCGCACTTGTAAATTTTCCGAAAAAAGATTGAACCATTCGGGCTGGTAAATCGTACTAACTAAGTACATTCATAATAAGGAGGTATTTATTCATTGAAGAAAAGACTATCACGGATGCTCGTAACCCTTCTCGCAGTCACACTGGTTCTTCCTGCTGGGGTAATGGCAGCAGATAACAGCCAAGTTGCCGCGGGAGGAGGCCTTCAGAAAACCGCCGCAGAGAAAGCCAAGCTGCTCACCGAGACTTATGGTACGACAAGCGTTCAATATGCCCTTATCGACAACGGAGTGATTACCGTGTCCGGTCAAGCGGGCGTCAATGATATCGAAGGAAAGAAACCGCTGACCAAGGATACGATGTATGGCATCGGCTCCACGAGTAAAGTGTTCACCGCCGCTGCGGTCATGAAATTGGTGGATGAGGGGAAAATCAACCTGGATACGCCTCTGGTTCAGTACATACCCGAATTCACGATGAAAGACGAACGCTACAAAAAAATTACGCCGCGCATGCTGATCAACCATTCCTCCGGACTGCAGGGTTCCAGCCTGAACAATGCATTTTTGTTCGAAGATAATGACCCTCATGCACATGACACGCTGCTCAAGCAGCTGTCCACCCAAAATCTGAAAGCAGACCCGGGTGCGTTCTCCGTTTATTGTAATGATGGATTCACGCTGGCCGAGATACTGGTAGAGAAAGTGAGCGGCAAGGAGTTTACCGCATTCATTCATCAATATTTTACCGAGCCGTTAGATTTGGACCACACGAAGACATCCCAAGATACGTTGGAGTTAAGCCAAATGGCAGGTCTGTATTATCCTACTCACCAAGGGCAACTTCCTAACGAGACGGTCAATGTGATCGGAACCGGCGGCATCTATTCTACGGCTGAAGACTTGGTGCAGTTCGCGCAGATCTTCACCGGGGAAGCCGAAGGCATTCTTTCCGACAAATCCGTCAAAGCCATGGAGCAGGAAGAATATAAAAAGGGTCTGTGGCCCGAAGACGCCGATAACTCGTTCGATTACGGGCTTGGCTGGGACAGCGTAAGACTATTCCCGTTCAATCAATATGACATGAAGGCCGTAACCAAAGGCGGAGACACCATCCTGTATCACGCTTCGCTCGTCGTTCTTCCGGAGCAGAATATGGCTGCCGCTGTATTATCTTCCGGTGGTTCCAGCTCAACCAACCAATTGTTGGCTAATGAGATTTTGCTGAATGCTCTTAAGGAGAAAGGCACGATCAAGGAACTCAAGCCGGAAAAATCCTTCGGCAAACCGGTAAAGGCTGATATGCCAAGCGACATCACCAAATATGCCGGTTATTATGGCGTGACGAATCAGCAAATGAAAGTCGACCTCAAGGACGGCGAACTGTCCATTACCGTTCCCATGATTCCGGATTATCCTGCGGAGAAATATGTGTACACCGCGGATGGAACATTTGTCAGCGCGGATGGCAGCACGAAGGTCAGCTTTGTCAAAGAAAAGAATGACCGCATCTACCTATGGGTAAGACAATATATTTCGATCCCTGGACTTGGACAAATGGCTTTATCGCATTATTCCGCCGAGAAACTGGAAGCAAACCCCTTGTCCAAGGAGACCGCTGCCGCTTGGGCCAAGCGCGAAGGTGAAACGTTCTATCCGTTGAACGAGAAATTCACATCGCTGATGTACTTCATCACGAAACCGACGGTAGAGATTAACAGCAAGAGCGGTCTGGAAGGCTATATGATCGACAAAAAGATCATCGACTCGGACACCGCGGTAAGCCAGCATCAGATTCCAGCTATGGGTGGCCGGGATACGTCCGAATTCCGCTTCTATAAGGAAAAAGGCGTAGAGTATCTCGAAGGGGCAGGAGCCCTGTTTGTGAGTGGTAAGGACGTTAAGCCGCTTTATAAAGGAAAAAAGTCAACCGTCACCCTGCAAGCCGACGGCTATGCCAAATGGTACACCGTCCCTAAACAAACTGCAGGCAAAACCATGACCGTTACCCTGCCAGCACAAGGCGCATTCGCCGTGTATGACGAAAAAGGTGCCGTTGTGAACTACAGCATCGTCAGCGGCAGTAATGAAGTGAAGCTCCCAGCCAATGGAGCTGTCGTATTTGCCGGTGCCCCAAGCTCCGCATTCGGTATCACCCTGAAATAACACGAAAGCAAGCAACCCGATTAGCCGCTAGGCTTAAGTAGGGTTGCTTGCTTTTTTACTGCCCAGGGACGTTGTGAGGCGCGGCAGCCTGTCCGCTATCATTCAGTAAAGACCGCGAGATTCTCAAGCGTAGAATTCAAGCCCTCTTCGTGATCTTCCTGCCGTATGCCCTCAGGAACGTCCTCGCAAACAATCGTCACATCCGTGCCATCCGCAAGTGCTGTCAACGTCCATGTCATGGTCATCAGGCCCCCGTAAGCGGGGTCTTCCGACTCGAATTCAAAACACTGCACGATTTTCTTGTTTGGCACCAACGCCAGGAATTTACCTTGGACGATATCCGTACCTTCCGATGATTTACCGAGGTTGACTTGGTCCGTTCCATTATAGGTGAGTACCATTCGATAAGTCCCGCCTTCACAGGCATCAAAGGTGTCGATTTGACCTGACATCCCCTCTGGCGGAAGCCACGATACTCAGGCCTTGGGGTCAGTAAATGCCTGATATATGGTTTGTGGCGATGCCTTAATCATTCTCGAGGCAGAGTCAACCCTCTTCTTATTGGACGAATCTTCCATTTATGTTAACCTCCTTATTGGCGTCATCAAAATCCGGGTCAAGCTTTCTTAAGTTTATAACATATGACCACCCATAATTTCTTCTCAATTGCTCAGTTGAAAAAGCAAGCAACCCCGATAGCCGTAGGCTTAGGTAGGGAAGGCTTGCTTTTTCTTCATCAGCCGAGGGGCGAATAGTCTCGGCTGCTCATCCACGCAGTGCAGGCCCTCGAGCGACCCGCCAGGGAAGCCGTCGAGGGGGCCGCGACCACGCGAAAAAGCAAGCCGACCCCGATAGCCGTATGGCTTAGATAGGGGAAGCTTGCTTTTTCTTCATCAGCCGAGGGGCAAAGCCTCGGCTGAAATATGGACGCTATAGAGGCCACGAGGACGTCCCCGCCAGGGGAGGACCGAGCGGTGGCCGGGCACAGGCACAAGCCCCACTCAGATCCTCGTACCAACTCCGAACACCAAAGTTCCGGGTGTCCAGAGGGCAGCGCCCTTGGGGCCCTCCCTGGCAGGGAGGGTTTGGGCGGGTGGACTACTTAACGAATCCCAACAACATCTCACGAATCAACTTCGCAGCTACGATCTGGGTCTGCTCCGAAGGATCATAGATCGGCGCCACTTCCACGAGATCGCAGCCGACCACGTTCACGTCGGAGCCCGCAATGAGGTGCACGGCTTCCAGCAGTTCCTTCGATGTGATGCCGCCTGCTTCTGCAGTACCGGTACCCGGTGCGGCAGATGGGTCAAGCACATCGATGTCGATAGTCACGTAGACCGGACGGTTGCCCATGGAAGGCAAGGCTTCCTTAAGAGGCGCCGCCACTTCGAACGGATAAAAGTTAATGTTCTCCCGTCCATATTGGAACTCCTCGCGGGAGCCGGAACGGATGCCGAATTGATAAATATTCTTGCCGCCCATAATGCCCGCCGCCTTGCGGACCGGTGTGGAGTGGGACAACGGCTCTCCCTCATAATGCTCGCGCAGGTCAGCATGGGCATCGATATGGATCAGAATAAGATCCGGATACTTCTCATACACCTTCTGAATGATCGGCCAGGATACGAGGTGCTCGCCGCCAAGTCCGATCGGGAATTTCCCATCATCCAGCAGTTTGCCTACATAATCGCCAATCACTTCGAGACTGCGGCCCGCATTGCCGAAAGGCAGCATGAGGTCGCCTGCATCGAAATACGTCATGTCTTCAATGCTTTTGTCTAAGTACGGGCTGTACTCCTCCAAGCCTACGGAAGCCTGGCGAATACGAGCTGGGCCAAAACGGGAGCCGGGACGGTAGCTAACCGTGAAATCCATCGGCATACCGTAAATGACAGCTTTGGACCCCTCATAATCCTCGGAACTCAAAATAAATACGTTGCCGGAGTAACCTTGATCCAGTTTCATCAGTTTATCGCTCCTCCTTATTTCACCAGGTCTTCAACAAATTTAGGCAGCACGAATGCGGCTTTGTGCAGGCGAGGCGAGTAGTATTTCGTATTCATCTCATCAATCGTGGACTCGTCCACTTCAAGCGGATCATACGTTTTGCTGCCCATGGTGAAGGTCCACAGACCGCTTGGGTAAGTTGGAATGTTCGCTCCATACACTCGGACGATTGGGAAGATTTCCTTCACGTCTTTGTTGACCTGCTGAATCAGGTCCGCTTTAAACCACGGGTTGTCCGTTTGCGCCACGAAAATACCGTCTTCCTTCAGCGCTTCGTAGATCCCTTGGTAGAATCCGCGCTCAAACAATGGAGCGGCCGGGCCCACAGGCTCGGTGGAGTCTACCATAATGACGTCGTATTCGTTCTTATTCTCTATGATGTGCATATATCCATCGTTAACCAGTACTTCGACCTTCGGATCATCCAGCTTGCCGGCGATCTCAGGCAAATACTGCTTCGAATATTCAATAACTTTTCCATCAATTTCAACGAGTACTGCTTTCTCTACGCCCGGATGCTTGATCACTTCGCGAATGACGCCACCGTCTCCTCCGCCGACAACAAGAACCTTCTTCGGATTTGGATGCGTGTTCAGCGCGGGGTGAGCGACCATCTCATGATAGACGAATTCATCCTTAATTGTAGTCATAACCATACCGTCCAGAACGAGCATGCGCCCGAATTCCTCAGTATCGATCATATCCAGTTGTTGAAACTCCGTCTTCTCATGTACAAAAGTCTCCCGGATTTTAGCCGTGATGCCAAAAGTCGGGGTTTGCTTCTCTGTGTACCATAATTCCATCGTCGTCACTACCTTCTTTCCGCTAGAATAATGTTCAGCCGTCCAGATCCAAGCCGCAAAACTTTATTCGGGGCAGATGCCTTTAGCTTACAGTTTCACACTTTTCCTATTGTACCAAACAAATTAGATTATATTAAATCAAGCCCAAATTGCAACCAAAACTTCCGGACAAGCGAATGGAAGCAGAAACATCATCGCTTTCGATGAATATCCTGCCCTCAGCAGCCCCATACTATATAGAAAAAGAAGGCAACCAAGGGGAATTTGAGCATATCTCCATTTTTGGTAGCGCAAAAGCCTCGACTCTACAAAAAGGACTGGAAGGAGAACCACTGATGCCGGGACAAAAAAAATCACCCAAGCGCAAACGTCGTTTCGTCCGGCTTGCTACATTTCTGTTCGTACTCCTTGGCATTTCGATCATCGCCGGCGGCATTCTGCTCGCCTATTTATTTATAACGCCGCTGCCCGTCGCGGAAACATCCCGCTACTCCCGTCTGCTTGACAGCCAAGGAGATTTAATCGCCACTTTCTCGACCACGGGGCATACATCCGAGCAAGTGAGCTTGAACGATATATCTCCTCATCTGATCCAGGCTACCTTGTCGGTGGAGGACCGGAAATTTTATGATCATCCAGGGTTTGATATGAAGGGCATGGCCCGAGCCGTATTGGTCAACCTGCAGCATATGGATCGCAAACAGGGCGCCAGCACATTAACCCAGCAGCTTGCACGAAACTTATACCTGTCTCATGAAAAAACATGGACTCGCAAACTCAAGGAGGCCAAATTCACCGCCCAGCTTGAGATGAAATATACGAAAGATCAAATACTTGAAATGTACCTCAACGAAATTTATTACGGCCACGGGGCTTACGGTATCGAATCGGCGTCCCTGCTCTACTTCGGCAAACCGGCAAAAAAACTGACTTTGGCCGAAAGCGCGATGCTGGCCGGCATTCCAAAGGGTCCGACGTATTACTCGCCCTACAATCATATGGACAACGCGCTCAAAAGACAGCAGATTGTCCTCAATGCCATGGCGGAGACTGGATTCATTACCGAGACCGAGGCCGATAAAGCCGCCTCGGCCAAGCTCGCCCTGCTTCCTCAGGACCGTCAGGAGAATAAGGTGATTGCCTCCTATTTCCGGGATTATGTCCGGAGCCTCGTCACCAAACAGCTGAACATTACGGATCAGCAGCTCGAACAGGGCGGCCTCAACATCTATACGACCCTGGACCCGCGGGCCCAAAAGGCAGCAGAAGAGGCTGTATCCGAAGGTATGGACAACAAGAGCGAGCTGGAAACGGCGCTCGTGTCCGTCGACCCGCGTAACGGGCACATCAAAGCCATGGTTGGCGGTAAGAACTACCGGGAGAATCAGTACAACCACGCGTTGGCCAAAACAAGGCAGCCCGGGTCGTCATTTAAGCCGATTATGTACTTAACAGCCATTGCATCAAAGGAAATGACGAGCACCAGCGTGTTCAACAGCCAGCCCACTCTGTTTCATTACGATAACAACCGCAAAACGTATCAGCCCAGCAACTTCGGCGATAAATATTTAGGGGAAATTCCCATGCGGGAAGCCATCGCCGCTTCGGATAATATTTATGCCGTGAATACCATCATGAAGATAGGCCCGGATAAAGTAGCCGACATGGCGAAAAAGATGGGCATCACAAGTCCGCTTGCGCCTGTCCCCTCGCTGGCCCTGGGAACCTCACCCGTCAGCCCGCTGGAGATGGCCTCCGCTTATGCTGTTATGGCTAACAACGGCAAACGGGTATCACCTGTCGCCGTACTGAACATCACCGATCCCGCTGGCCGCAGCTTGTATACAGCGCCGGAAGAGTCGGGTGAACAAGTGGTTGAACCTGCTGCAGCTTACGTGATGACTCGCATGATGGAGGGGGTATTCGAGACAGGTGGCACGGGCAACCGCGTCTCTACCCTAATGAAACGGCCGGTTGCCGGGAAGACAGGCACCACCGACTCCGACGCTTGGCTTGTGGGCTATACACCGGAGCTGGCAACGGCGGTTTGGGTTGGATATGATAAAGGGCGGGAAATCAGCAAAGTCGACGGACGGCGGGCAGCGCCGATTTTCGCCCAGTATACGGAGAAAGCGCTGGAGAATGTACCGCCCAAGATTTTTCCGATCCCGGATGAAGTCATCAGCGCTTATGTGGATCCCAAGACCGGGAAGCTCGCAGGCACCGACTGTCCTGGCAAAATTCTGGAGGTCTTCGTTAAGGGTACGGAGCCTACCGAATATTGTGATGAACACGGAAACGGAGAGCCTGCGAAGAAGGCGGACCCTGCAGATGCGGCCGAGAAACAGGAAGAACGTTCCTGGTGGAAAGATTTCAAACGATGGTGGGTTGAGTAACTCGGATCGCGAACCGTCACATCAAAAAAACAGCAAGCTCCTATTACGGGACTTCCCCGCAAGAGGACCTGCTGTTTTTCTCTTTTTCACGATAGGTTATGTAGATGGCTTCATTATAAAACGGTTATATATTCGATCATGGAACTACCCAGAATCACGATCACGAGCATCAGTGCAACATAAACCAGCAGGATCGCATACAACGGATCCAAGCCACCGCCAACCATTCTTCTCTTGTAGCTGGTCATGACGAATAACGGCACGGTCATCACGGTGCTGATGAACGAGAGAAGGATGATAACCTTGGATATATCACCATTCAGGAACAGGAACAGAAAACTAACCACATACAATACGAGGAATATGGGCAGCAAAGCCCCGAATCTTGCCATCACTTCTTTTAGCTTAGCAGTCGGGTTGAAGGACAGCTTGACCGCAGCGAAGGTAAAGGCGTTCAACAAGAATAAGAAAATCGCAGTCCAAATGATAGGCTTTAGGACAAGATCTGCAAATGCCCCCTCAGGCAGCCCTTGCAGTTCATGATGAAGCGCTGCATACAGCGCGAGTGGAAAAAGAACAACATAGAGCACCATGGACACGATCGCATTGAAGAACTGACCGCTCTCCGTTCCGGCAGCTGCGCCAAAGGGATGTCTGAGTCCCTTCAGAAAATAATCCCCGTAGAGCTGCCCGTACAATTTTAAGCTGGTCCAATAAGGATTAGGTTCCTCTTCTTCTTCGGCATGCTGCCGGCCTGCCGCTCGGAACGGAATATCCGGCGGGGTATACACCGGAAGAGCAGATTCGATCTGGCGTGCATGAGGTATCTCCCCTTTACTGCTGGCACTTCGTCTATTCACACTATAGACCTCCGACGTTGCTGCTTGCTCTTTCATGGCGGCAAATACGGGTGAATCCTCGATAATCAGCCTTGCCCCGCATTTCTTGCAATACTTCCCATCTCCCGTTTCA
The DNA here is from genome assembly GCF_052115765.1 of Paenibacillus sp. 2KB_20. NCBI lineage: Bacteria > Bacillati > Bacillota > Bacilli > Caryophanales > Paenibacillaceae > Paenibacillus > Paenibacillus sp. 2KB_20. The sequence continues at coordinate 29,528 of NZ_JBFRHH010000024.1, forward strand.
TATCGACATATTGGACAAGTCATACTCTGGCCTCCCCTATTATACACATCCGCAAATCGAAGGATAGGTATTAGATAATGTACACATTCGAATCGAAACGTTTGGCCCGTGCAAAGATGTTATGCAGCGCATGAGGTGTCCTGGACCCAGGTATGCTTCTTATGAGAATTTACATCTTTTTGCTAATAGTATAAGTTGGCGTGATATGAAATGGAAGGATTTTCTGAGGAGCGACGTTGCACCTAACCGTTGGTATTGGTTAATACTATAGGACTTGTCGATTCATTCTTGGACTGTGAAATGCTTGTGAACAATCAAATATCCGTTTGAATATTGTGTGTAAATCGGGTATATTATGACTAACAATCAAATCAACGTTTGAATATAAAGAATAAAGAGCACTTATTGCTCCTAATCCAAGGAGGTTGTTCCTATGAATGCCCGGACGATGAACGAAGAAGTCTCCCTTGAGCTGTGTGAAACGGAATGTCCTTCAACCGAAAGGGTGGCTTTGTTAAAAGAAACGATCTCCGATGATGATATGATCGGCATGGCAGAAATCTTTAAGGCTTTGGCCGATCCGACGCGGGTCAAGGTAGCCTATATGCTGGACCGTGGCGGCGAGCTATGTGTTTGTGATGTAGCCGAAGTACTCGGAAGTTCAACGGCAACAGCCTCCCATCATCTGCGTACGCTGAAGAACAAAGATATCGCCAAATCGCGGAAAGCCGGAAAGAATGTATACTATTCGCTCAAAGATGACCATATCCGGACACTGCTTCACATGACGCTGGAGCACCAGAAGGAGAAGATGTAGATGAGCACAGACAACCATCAACGTTCCAAATCATCTCCGGAGGCAAGCGGAGAACTTATTGAATACCGGGTACAGGGCCTCTCATGCCCTAACTGTACACGCGAAATGCAGGAAGAGATCCAGAAGCTGGATCATGGAAACAATGCCCGACTTAGTTACAACAGCGGGAAATTGACCCTCTCTCCCCATGTGAATCTAAGCCGGGTAGAGACCATTCTGAAAAGTGACGGTGCACGCATCGTTCATGCTCCGCAGACAGCCTTATCGGCCGCCGGCGCTGAAGCACAGCCTGCCCATTCATCGCATTCTCACGGATCGGCACAAGGTCATGATCACGAACATAGCCATGGTTATGCTCATGAACACAGTCATGGCGGCGAAGGGAACATGAAATGGCTGCTGTCGATCTCCGCTGTTTTCTATCTCTTAACCTTTCTATTAGAAGGAAAAGTCCCTGAACCGATTGTGATCGCATTATATGCAGGGGCTATGATTTTGAGCGGATATACGACATTTTTGCGCGGACTGCGCAATCTGACCCGCTTCAAATTCAATATGGATACTCTGATGACCGTTGCGCTCGTGGGCGCCGTCATCATCGGGGAATGGCGGGAAGCCACGCTGGTTGCCATTCTATTTGGTCTTAACGAGCTGCTGGAAGGTTACGGCATGAATCGGGCCCGACAATCGATGGAAGCCCTGCTGGCTGCTGCACCGAAAGAAGCCGATCTATGGAAAGATGGTCAAACCCAGCGCGTACCGATCGAGAGTCTCTCTCCCGGAGACGTTGTCCGGGTAAGACCCGGGGAGAAGATTCCTTCGGATGGGGCCATAACCCAAGGAACCGGGGCGGTGAACGAAGCCGCCATTACCGGGGAATCGGTACCTGTTACGAAACGGGAGGGCGATGCTGTATTTGGCGGCAGTGTAAGTACCGATGGCGTTCTCTATATCGCCATATCGAAGGCCTATGAGGATTCCTCCCTGGCCAAGATCATGCATCTTGTACAGGAAGCACAGGACAGCAAGACGCCGACAGAGCTCTTCATCGATAAGTTTGCTAAATACTATACTCCGGCGATTATGATCATCGCGCTGGCGGTTACGCTAACTCCTCCACTGCTGCTGAATCAGCCCTGGATGACCTGGATCTATCAGGGGCTGTCCATCCTCATTGTAGGGTGCCCTTGCTCGCTCGTGCTTTCTTCTCCGATTGCACTGGTCAGCGGGATGACCCGCGCGGCACGCAACGGGATTCTGATCAAAGGCGGGGTCCATCTGGAGCAGCTTGGCCGGCTGGAAGCCATCGCTTTTGACAAGACGGGAACCTTGACCAAAGGCGAGCCTGCCGTGTATGCGGAGACGGTATATGATGAAACCAAATTTTATGCCGTTGTAGGCGCACTTGAGCAATCTTCTCTTCATCCGTTGGCTAAAGCGGTCATGAAGCATCTGGAGATCAAGAATCCGCAGTGCATGTTTAATGAACCTCAACAGATAACGGTATTGCCAGGTGAAGGCATTCGAGCTGAAATTGGTGGGAAACTGTTCTGGATCGGAAGCGAGGAAGTGTTGAAGCATGTGAACGGCCCGCAAGATCATATCAGCGCCGTAGAGGAAGACATTCGGCGTATGAAGGCCCAAGGCTATACGATCGTTGCCGCCGTAAGCGAGGATCGCGTATTAGGTCAGTTCGGCCTTGCCGACGAGATCAGACCGGAGACCGAATCCGTTGTCCGCAAGCTCCATGAGGCCGGTATCACGGATACGGTCATGCTGACAGGCGACCACGAGCAGTCCGCACAGGCGATCGCGAAGCAATCCGGTGTATCTCGGGTATTCGCAAGCCTCCTGCCGGAACAGAAGGTTGCCAAGATTAAGGAGCTCTCTTCCCGCAAAAAAACCGGCATGGTTGGTGATGGTATTAACGATGCCCCTGCATTGGCCGCTGCCGATCTGGGTATCGCGATGGGGAAAGGGACTGACAGTGCCATCGAAACGGCCGACGTCGTATTAATGCAGGATCACCTTGGCAAGCTGCCCGGGGCCATCCAAACCGCAAGACGGGTCAATCAGATTATTAAGTGGAATATCGGGCTCTCCTTGTCGCTGAAGGCCATTGCTTTACTGCTTACGATCCCGGGATGGCTGACCCTGTGGATCGCCATCATTTCGGACATGGGGGCAACCATTATCGTTACCTTGTTGGGTCTCACCATTCTGCTTGGCAAGGATCAGGAGCTGAAATCAGGATATTGATATCACCGGAGCTTCGCCCCTTCAGGGCAGCTCCGTTTTTTAGTTCGCCCTTTGGCGCGCCAGCTCTAATCCTTCGCCATCGCGTATATCCTTTTTTACATGATTTTGTGATGGGGTGAAACATTTTCCATTATTTAGCCGTTTATATAGACGGGAGTGTGAAAACCAGAAGGAGGAAATGATATGAAATCCGTGCAAATCATCAAATTAGCAGGTACCGCATCCATAGCCATGTCTTTATTGCTTACGTCCTCATCGCTCACAACGATTCCTGCCCATGCGGCAGCAGCCTCCACATCACAGAGCAAGGTAACATGGAGCACGCTGGATGTGAAACATAAACCTTATACGAATAAAGGCGTTGTATTCATTCCATTGAAGGAAGTTTCCGAACAGCTGCAGCTACATTTGACTACCCCGGGAAAAAACGAGCTGTACATTAACAGCCCGACACAGTCTGTTCGCATTACCATCGGACAGTCGCGCGCAGTCAATGCCAAAGGGACCGCTCTGAAGCTCGAGGCCGCTCCGGTTGTGAAGAAAGGCGTGACTTATGTTCCAGCCAGTCTGATTACCAAGGCCTTCGGCATCCCTCTGAAGTATGACAGCAAATCCGGACTTAGAACGACCTTTGATGCTTGGTCAAAATACGCCTATGCTTCCAAGGCCAATATGCTGTTCTGGGTAAATCGCGAGAATGGGATGCTGTCTATGGGTAAAGCCGGATCCACGCCAGCCCAAGTTGGCATGATCCCCGTTGAGGAGATCGATCAAGTCAGCTTAAGCGCACACCGTATCAACAGCAATACCTATGTCGTTAACTTGTCCAATTATTACGGCGAACCTCATATTCATGAGGGAAGATACCGGGTGCTCATTCAGGACAACAAAATCCTGAAGCTATCCAAAACTAATCATTCCAATTTTGCCGGAATAAACTACAAACCGGACCAACTCAGTTTCCAAGGCAATATTGCCATGATGAACGGCAGTACGCTTGAGCTGGTTCATCCGACAGGCAAAACGGTCAAATCTTATGACCTGGCCGCGCTCACGGGAGTAGAGGATAGTTTTATCGTAGAAGCGATCGAACAGGACTTCCTGCTCGTCCGACCCTACACGAAGGCGACCCTATATATCGTTCATCCGACAGGCAAGACAGCGAAGCTTATCTATCCTGAACTTCTAGATGAGGAAACCATCAAGGTCATTGAGGAAATGCCGCCGAACGAGGTGGGCTTCATTGGTGACGGTTTAACGTATATCGGATATGCCGGTGGCAAGCTGACGTTCCAATACAATAATCCGTTTCTCGGTCAAAAAGAAAAACGGACCTACACCCTTCCATTCTAACCATATGCAATGACAAAAAGACCGGCGGGATTCGTTCACGAATCCAACCGGTCTTTCCACTTTAGCATCTAGAATAATCACTTTTATTTATGGTATCATGCCTCGATTCGAAGGGCTTCCTTGAATTCCTCTGGTGATGCATTCCACCATTCCTCGTTACGTGAAATCAGCAGCTCACGCAGTGCTTTCTTCTCGACGTCGCCAATGCCATCCAGAATGATCTTGCGCTTCATCGCCGCATCCATTTTATTCACATGATCGGCGAGGATCTTCCAGCCGCGGCGGGCCTCCTGGTCGATCCACATTTCACAGGCGGTCATGCCTGCATAATGCTGTCCTTCAGCGGTACGGTCTACAGCCACCCACACGATCCATACCTGGCGTCCATTCGGCACTTCATCCCGGTTCATGCTGAAACGGATACCCTTCTCCACCTTACTCTTCGCGTGCATGGCTCCAATATCCACTCGGGCCTCGCCATTGTCGATAATGACAGGCGACAGACTGTTCAGATCGATGGAGCCTGATCCAAACCCTTTATGCTTACTCTTACTATTAATAATATTCAAAGCAATCGGTTTCTTCGCACCCTGCTTCTGCTCTTCATTCTCCACTGCTGCCGACCTCCTATATCAGAGCCGATTCCTTACGTATCAGCTGCTAAATTGATAACCTTTGTCCCAATAATTTTATTTTAACTAATAATCCCCCAAAAGCAAACATATACATGCACTAGATGCTTGTCAACGGGAGGTTGTTCGATATGGTCCCACCACGTGCTAAAGTCTTTCTATCATCCCTGCTTGCCATAGGTTTGCTTGCAGGATCGATGCCGATATTTCTGAATCCAGGGTCCTCAGCGTCTGCTCTTGCCCCAAATGCGGGCAAGCCCTCCGTCTCTGCTGTGGAGAAGGCCCCTCTCTCACCGCCTAAGGTGCAGCCTAATATTCCTGCTCCGGCCTTAAGCGACCGACTAGTGGAATATCATATGGATGTTCGGTACGAGCCTGAGGAGAACAAGCTTAAGGGCAAACAGACGCTCACTTGGACTCATCCAGGCAAAAAAAGCGTAAACGAGCTGTACTTTCATCTGTACCCCAATGCATTTGCTTCCAATGATACGACTTTTATGAAGGAATCGGGTGGCCGGCTTCGTTCCGATCCCATGCCAGACGACGGATTCGGCTCCATGACGATTACCAGCGTGAAAACAACCGAAGGTCTGGCCCTGACCCATCGCCTTCAATTTGTCCAACCTGACGACGGTAACATCAAGGATCACAGCCTTGTCAAGCTCCGATTGCCTAAACCCATCAAGAGCGGCGAGAGTGTCACCATTCACTTGGAGTTTGAGGTCGAGCTCCCCAAAATATTTGCTCGCATGGGTACCACCGAGAATTTTATTATGGCGGGGCAATGGTTTCCTAAAATTTCGGTCTATGAACCGGCTGGTCTTCGCGGAAGAACAGAGGAAGGCTGGAATCTTCATCAATACCATGGCAACTCCGAATTCTATTCTAACTTCGGCATTTACAGCGTTCGCATCAGAGTACCCGAAAATTACATTGTTGCTGCGACTGGATTCCCTACCAAGCCTGCCCAAAAAATTAACGGGGAAAAAATTTATCAGTTCTATGCGGATGATGTGCATGATTTTGCCTGGTCGGCATCGCCGAACTTTGTCACGGCAGAAGAAGCATTCTCCGCACCAGGCGTACCGGGCGTCCGCATCAAGCTGTATCTCGATCCAGCCCATAAAGACTTAAAGGAGCGTTACTTTGATGCCGCCAAGTCGGCACTCGCTTCGTTTGGAAAATGGTACGGAACCTATCCGTATTCCACGTTGTCCATCGTCGTTCCGCCAGAATCGGGCAACGGTGCAGGCGGCATGGAATACCCGACGCTGGTCACGGCCTTCGGGGCCAAAAACGATTCGCCGGGGTATGAGCTGGAGCGGACCGTCATTCATGAAATTGCCCATCAATATTTTTACGGAATGATCGCAAGTAACGAATTTGAGGAAGCGTGGCTGGACGAAGCCTTCGCAACCTATGCAGAAGAACGAGTGATGGAAAAAGAATACGGGATTACCTCCAATACGGCGGCTCAGGGAGCATCCATCACTTCCCCTGCACCGCTGAAGATGGAATCCTGGAAATACAGCTCGCACGAAAACTACGCACTGAATGTTTACACGAGGGGCAAGCTGGTGCTGCAAGGCATCGAACGGCAGGTCGGTCCGCGGATGATGGAGAAGATTCTTCATACGTACGCCCAGAAATACCGCTTCAAGCACCCGACCACGTCCGACTTCCAGAAAGTTGTAGAGCAAGTAAGCAAAACGTCCTGGCAGCCGTATTTTGACCAATATGTATATGGAAGCCAGATGGCGGACGTTGCCATCGACGTGATCAAAACCAAAAATAAAGGCACGGCGGAACATCCTCGGTATGAATCTACGGTCAAGATAACGAGCAAGGACGGGGATATAACCGATGTGCCAATCGTGTTCGCCTTTGAGGACGGCAAAACGGTGGAGCGAACTTGGAGCGGCAAGGACCGAAAAGTTACTTACACCCTGGAGTACAGCACTCCGCTCGCCTGGGCCATGGTTGATCCGAAATATTCCATCGTCCTAGAGAATAAACACATCAATAACTATATGAAGGCAGGAATGGATCCGAAGGTGGTTACACGCTGGAATCTCAGTATTACCAAGCTTGTGGAGACGCTGTTCGGCAGCCTGTCATGGTGAGGGGGGAGCACATGAAAAGTTACGCAGGCCAAGGGTGGATCAGTGTTAAAGACCAGCTATACGTCTCGATTCTGCTCTTCTTATACCGTTTGCTGTGGGGATACTGCCTGTACCGACTCGTAAAATCGGCAGTCGTTCCCCTTCTTATGCGATATCCGGATTCTGCCCCTAACGAGCTCAGCCGTCTTTTATTCTTCTACGAGGGCGAGATGAGCCTATCCCTGAGCAGCACGGTCCACACCTACGCATGGCTTCTGGCCGGTTTGCTCTTGATCAGGATGATCTTCACCCCGCTCATTCGGGCCGGCATCTTCTACAACCTTCACCAGGAAGCTAAGGGCGAGCGCGGTTTATTCTTCTTCATTGGCATGCGGAAACTGTGGAAACCCGTAACGCTATTCTATCTGATAGAGCTCATTCTCACCTTTGCGCCCGGTTACTGGATTCTGCCCAAAATCCTTCCGATTCTGCTGAATGGGATTCAAGAGCCTGTTCTGCTGCTTCATGCACTGCCCTATGCAGCTGGGTGGTTCTTGTACGCCTATCTGATCCGCCTGTTATTGCTCTATATGCAATTCGGGCGCACTGGGGGGTTCGGTATGATCAGCTCTATTCTGGCACTCTTCCGCCGCTTGGGCACGGCAGTGCTGTTGTCCATCACCATCGGCGGATCAGCCTGTGTCATTCTGTTGCTCCTGAGCTCGGCTTCGCTCTTCTGGGCCGGGTTGATCGGCTTAATTATTCAGCAGGCCTCTTATTTCCTGAATGGACTATTCCAAATTTGGGTAATTTCCACCCAATATCATTTGTGGAGAGATTCCTCCTCACAGCATTCCTAATCGTTACAATTCGTTACCCTGAAATGGTGAATCATGCTCGCGAATAAGCTGTAATCCGAAGTGACACGTTTTTATCTCGAGCTTGATTTTACAAAGAATAAGCATTCATTTATCCTCTATATTACAAATTTCTGAGCGCCAAATTACAAAAAAACCTGTTTCCCCAAGATGGGGACAGGTTTTTTTGTTTAAAAATGATCTTTCCTCGTTTGCCAAATTGTTAATACTCTGCTAAAATAACGAATATGTTAGTAACAACTTTGTCATCTTTACTGTAACTTTTTTGTTGGAACGATGTAAATTCGTTAACTATGTTGGAACGTCAGACGTCAATGAATGGGTTCATCAACATTTTAAGGAGCCGAATTCCCATAACGATATGGGAAGCGGGGGATCCGTTTTGGGTGAATTGATCTCGCAAGAGAGGGATCATAGGGGACCTTTCAACCGAACCCTTAAGCTAACCTCGCAGGCAATGGAAGGAGCTTTTTGTTTTGAAAAAGAAGTTAACGGCTGTTTCTCTCGGCCTCGCACTCGCACTCACATTAGGGACCGGAAGCGCTTTCGCCGATTCCAAATTAAATACAGCAATCAAACCAGCCATTGGTGTCTCTTATAAAACGGGTGGAACCACAACGAATGGTTTTGACTGCTCCGGATTCACCAGCTATGTTTACAAGAAGCTTGGCCTTAGCCTGCCGCGAACGTCTGCAGCTCAATACAAAGTAGGAACGGCAGTATCCAAGAGCAACCTGAAAGCTGGCGATCTCGTGTTCTTCAACACATCCGGTAGAGGTATCTCTCATGTGGGTATTTATGTTGGGAGCGGCAAATTTGCTCATTCCTCATCTTCGCGTGGTGTCATGATCAGTCCGCTAAGCCAGAGCTATTACGCCAACCGATATGTAGGCGCTAAGAGAATTATGAGTCAGAATACGTACAAATCTGTAGCTGTGAACTACAATTAATGTTGGAACTTTATTGATTTACTCTTATAAGAAGCCCTGGGTTTATGAGATTGTGCCGATCTCATCCAGCGGCTTTTTTCTTTTGTTGATTGTGTGTATACCTTTATAACGTTTAAGACAACGAAAAAGTTTCCACTTTTCAAAAAAAAATGAATGCAGATATTGAAATGACTTCGTTTGGTTATTCCATCCTCAATATCCTCTTATTCTTTATATACCCTTCTCTCTCTTCATTAAACACCGTTTTGGAAAAATATTGATTTTATCTGACGCTTCGACAGCTAATGCGATTGAAAAATAGCAAAATCCATCAAGAAATAATTGCCAATCCCGCTTACTGTCTGATAGAATGGACGCAGTAACAACTTTGTCATTAATGTAAGTGCTTTAATACATAGATTGCTATGCCTCGCGGCAGCGAAAAGGAGCTTTCCATGCTGAAGAAAACATTATCAACAGCAGCCCTTAGTATCACACTGCTATTCACTTTGGGCGTTGGCAACGTGTTTGCTGATAGTGCGCTGGATCAGGAAATCGATAAGGTGCTAGGTACACGATACAGCTACGGCGGTACGACCACGAGCGGATTTGACTGTTCCGGCTTCACCATGTATGTATATGCCAAACTCGGTTTGAAGCTCCCGCATCAATCCGGCTCTCAATTCGACATGGGGACAAGCGTGTCCCGTAAGGATCTGCGCGCTGGCGATTTGGTGTTCTTCAACACATCGGGCCAGGGCATCTCCCACGTCGGCATTTATGTCGGCGATGACAAATTTGCCCATGCCTCGACCAACCGCGGCGTGGTTATCAACCGCCTTGCAGAGGAGTACTATGATCAGCGATACGTGGGTGCAAAGCGTATCATGAGCGATGATACGTATGAAGAGTCGGCTGGTGAATCATCCTAAGCTTTAGAGGCTAATCATCCCTATACATACCGCTTGCCCGTTAAAGGAGCCCTTACCTCTCTTTGACGGGCTTTTTGATGCGACTTGGATGTTCGGAAAAGGGTTATCATTCATATATATGATAGGAGGACTTCACCAATGGATGCAACACCGATTTCATTTCACACCGTAGTCATGCGTGAAGAGCACGCAAAGGAAATATGCGCCTGGACCTATCCTCCTCCCTATAATATCTATGGCTTTCTTCCCTGGGAGCAGATGAAAGGACTTGAGGTCGAGTTTGGCGATCCCGACATTCGCCAGAGGCAGTACATCTCGATTCTGGATGAACGGGAGGCCCTGTGGGGATTTGCCCAGCTGTTTCCGATGCACGAGGTGACACGAATCGGACTTGGCATGCGGCCTGATTGGTGCGGGCGCGGAATGGGTAAACGGTTTATGGAGGCAATTGTTCGGGAAGCCAGGCGGAGGCGGCCTGTAGACGAAATCGACCTTGAGGTGTTGACCTGGAATGAGCGCGCGATCCGCACGTATCAAAAGGCAGGCTTTCATGTCACCGATACGTATGAGCGACTTACACCAACGGGAAATGCCCTTTTCCACTGTATGGTGTATGAGCCGCCGGCGAATGAGGAATAGTAATCTTTGTCTATATGAAAAAGCACAATTTTGTGTACTTTTTATGAAGCCACGCCGGATAGTTGCTTTTTTTGTCACAACTGGCTATGCTGTCTATGGATGTTGGTTTATAATGGAGACAAGTGCAAGAGTGCAGTATACATAGAAGGGACGATATGACGATGCAAAAATGGATCATGAGCGGATTGTTCTTCGTCGCATGTGCGTTGGCTATCGCGCTGATGTTTACGCTCCCAGGTAAGGAACAGGTGGCTCAGGAAGAGAAGCCGACCATGCCGGAAGTGACTCTCGATGCTGCCGCAGCGGAAGCCACAATGAAAGCAAGCTGTATTAGCTGTCACGGCGACCAACTTCAAGGCGGCGCTGGGCCGGCTTTGAATCAAGTAGGCGGACACATGGATGCGGACGCAATCTTCAACGTTGTAACCAAAGGTCGTAAGGGAATGCCTTCCTTTAAAGATCAACTTAAGCCTGAAGAAATCGCAAACATCGCGCTATACCTTGCTGAGAAAAAATAAATCAGCTTATACGCAAAACACGCTTGCACCTGGAGTTCTTCCGGCGCAAGCGTGTTTTTATATATTCGGGATCTCTGAGGGGACTAACCGTCCCCCCTCCTATTGTGCCGCCTTGCCATCCTTCGAACGACTCTTCTCATAGGCTTCGTTAAACTGCTGCGCTTCCTTAATATCCACAGCCGTAATGCCACCGTCGTCCCAAGAGGTGAGACGAAGTGTAACGACTTTATAATCTATGGTGATGTAGGGGTGATGTCCGAAAGCTTCTGAAATAGCTGCCACTTCATCAACAAAAGCGATTCCCTTCATGAAGGAGGAGAAGGTATACTTCCGTACAATCCATCTCCCTTGTTCAAATTCCCAACCCTCAAGCTTTTCCAGATGAGCCTCTACTTCTTGCTGCGTATAAAGCATCTTTTATCTTCCTCCCCGAAAAAAACCTATCTTAAAGCCGACTTACACGTAATATGGTCTTTCTGTCATCTATTCTATTCTGCCCTGTATCTGTTGATAACTGGAGTGATTACACAAGAGCCACAAAGGCCAACTCTTCTTCACCAATCAAAATATGTATTCGATGGTTCGTTTGATCATGCATGACCACGCCGCTGCCAACATTAATCACCGGCTCTGTGCCTAGCGCATAGAACAAATCCTCAGCCAGCGCTTCATGAACCTCATTTCTCTCGGCTTCACCCAGATTGCCCCAATCCTCAGCTTCCATTTCAAAGAAGACATAGCTGTCGGTAATTCGTCCGACTGCCTCGGTCAGTTCTGCCAGAATTTCGCCGTAATCTCTTCCGTGTTTAACGCCCATCTCCATCACTCCTTTCCTTGCCGTACTTAGCTTCGTTTCCCTTCCTTCCATTATACCGGAAATTACAACTAAAAAAAAAAGCCCGACCTGACGATAAATAGGATAACGCCCCACAAAAGGGGTCCGGTTCTCCATGAGAACCGTTCTGACGAATGGATTCGTTATTTTATTTCTCACGGATGAGGTGTGGTATGGAAATTTCAACAATTATAGGCTTAATAATCGGTATCGTCGCGGTACTGGTGGGCATGGTTCTGAAAGGTGCCTCCCTTCTCGCTTTGTATAATCCGGCAGCCTATCTAATCATTCTTGGCGGTACGGCAGCAACTTTATTCATCGGGTTTCCGCTAGTCGAGCTGAAAAAGATTCCGAAGCTGGTCAAGATGACCTTTGTGAAACAGAATCTGATGGACAAAACGGAAATGATCAAGCTGTTTATGGAATGGGCTTCGATCACACGCCGTGAAGGTCTGCTGGCTCTTGAAACCAAAGTCGATGAGATCGATGACACCTTCCTGCGTAACGGGATGCGCATGATAATCGATGGCAACGATCAGGAATTCGTACGTGATGTATTAATGGAAGATATTAATGCCACCGAAGAGCGCCATCGTTCCGGCTCATTGATCTTCTCCCAAGCCGGTATGTATGCACCTTCCCTCGGGGTACTTGGAGCCGTTATCGGTTTGATCGCTGCATTATCCCATATGGAAGATATGGGCGAACTCGCCCATGCCATCGGGGCTGCGTTTATTGCAACCCTGCTCGGTATTTTCACCGGTTATGTCCTCTGTCACCCGATTGCGAATAAACTCAAGCGTCTATCCAAACGTGAGGTTGAAATCCGCCTGATGATGGTAGAAGGCCTGCTGTCCATTCAATCCGGTGTATCCACCATTGCAATCAATCAGAAGCTCTCCGTGTTCCTGACACCGTCCGAACGGGCTGAGCTCAGCGAGAGGGAGGCTGGTGCTAGTGAGCAAAAAGACTAGACACGAGCCGCATGAGGAACATGCCGACGAATCCTGGCTTCTTCCTTACGCAGACCTACTGACCTTGCTTCTGGCCTTGTTCCTGGTGCTATACGCCATGAGTGCGACGGATGCACGCAAATTTCAAGAAATGAGCGAAGCCTTCAGTGTTGCTCTCACCGGCGGAACCGGTGTGCTGGATTACAGCAAAACGGAATCCAGCGATGATCCGCCCAATATTAAGGATCATAAAGCGACATCTCCTTCCGTTCCTGCAACAACACCTGACCAACGGCGTGCAGAGCTGATGCGTCAGGAACAACAGGATCTGGAGAAGCTGAAGAAGCAGCTCGATAATTATATTAAAAATAACGGTTTAACCTCGGAGCTCAGCACCAAGTTGAACCACTCCCAGCTTGTCATTACGATACGGGACAACGCCTTATTCCCTTCCGGCGAAGCCGTTGTGAAGCCGGAAGCCCGTAAACTGGCCAAGGCCATCTCGCAAATGCTTCACAAGTTCCCGGACTATGAAATCATTGTATCCGGCCATACGGATAATGTGCCAATCTCTAACAGCCGATATCCGTCGAACTGGGATTTAAGCTCGGATCGAGCCTTGCAGTTCATGAAGATTCTGCTTGCCAACTCGGAGCTGGATCCTAAACGGTTCATGCCGATCGGTTATGGTGAATATCATCCGATTGCTGATAACAACACCGCAGCTGGGCGAGCGAAGAACCGCAGAGTCGAGGTATCCATTATACGTAAATACCAGGATAGCGCCACCTTTACAAGCGTGAATGAATAACCCAAAAGGGAACAGGTCCCTACAGACTATAACACACAATAAACAACCGATGCATCTGGTCTTACAGATCCCATCGGTTGTTTTTGTTTAAGATTATAGAAGTATTTTAGCCAGCTACTCGAGCCTGTAGTTCAGCAGCTGACCAAGCTCTTCCTTCTCCTTCTCGCTAAGATCACGCCATGAACCGATGCGTTGACTTCCAAGACGGATATTCATAATCCGGATTCGCTGCAGCTTTCGGACCTCATAACCAAAAGCGCTGCACATTCTGCGGATTTGGCGATTTTTACCTTCGGTCAGAATGATTCGGAATACGCGCTCGGACATTCGAGTGACCTCACAAGGTAGCGTTATCTCACCCAAAATCTTTACGCCGCTGGACATCCCGCTAAGGAAGGATTCCGTTACCGGGCGATCCACCGTCACAATGTATTCTTTCTCATGTTTCCCCTCAGAGCGAAGGATCTTATTGACGATATCTCCATCATTCGTCAGCAAAATCAGTCCCTCAGAGTCCTTATCCAATCGTCCGATAGGAAAAATACGCTCGTTGTGGCCTACAAAGTCTACAATATTGCCCTTAATATGCGATTCGGTGGTGCTTGTAATCCCGACCGGCTTATTAAGAGCAATATATACATGCTTCTTCTTATCCTGAAGCGGCTTTCCCTGGATCCGGACATCGTCGCCTTCCTCTGCCTGGCTTCCCAGGACAGCAACCACGCCATTAATGGTGACCTTCCCACTCTCCACCAGCTTATCTGCTTCACGACGGGAACAATATCCCGTTTCACTGATAAATTTATTAATTCTCAAGATGCCATCCCCTTATCTGTAACTACTTCTTGCTTAATTCTCAATAGCATTCGGCTGGACTACAGGCAGAACTATGCTCACCTTCGTGCCCACACCTACTTCACTCTCGATTTCCATCATACCCCGGTGACCCTGAATAATACGCTGGCTTACCATCAATCCTAGCCCTGTGCCCGTCTCCTTATTCGTAATAAACGGTTCGCCAAGATGCGGCATCAGATCTTCCGGTATGCCCTGCCCTTCATCCCGAATATCGATTTGTACCCATTCGCCTTTCGGCCTTGAAAGCTCAATCCAGATACTGCCGCCATCGGGCATCGCTTCAATCGCATTCTTGAGCAAATTGATAAACACCTGCTTGAGCTGATTCTCCTCACAGTGTACGTTGGTAAGTTCATCAGTAAATTTCAATTTGAACTCGATGCCGTACAAATGGGCTTGGCTGTCGAGGAATGAAATGACATCTCCCATGATGAGTCGTACATCCCTCTCTTGGAAATGAATCGCCTGCGGCTTCGCTAATATCAGAAATTCACTGACAATGAGGTTAATTCGATCCAGCTCCGACAGCATTAGATCAATATGGTCCGGATTAACCTTGTGGGTCTGCTGCTGAAGCTGCAGAAATCCACGGAGCGTCGTAAGCGGATTCCGGATCTCATGAGCAACGCCAGCAGCCAGCTGGCCAACGGTATTGAGTTTCTCCGAACGACGCAGCAGCTCCTCGATCCGATTGCGTTCCGTCACATCCCGAGACACGCTAATCATGGAGGTGACCTCACCGTTCTCATCATGCACCAGCGAGGTGCTAATACTGACCTCGATCGTGCTTCCATCTTTGTGAAGACGGATCGTCTCCACCGGAGGAAGCCGTTCCCCGGCCCGCAGCCGACGGATGCGCTCCTTTTCTTCTTCCTCCTTGGCCGGAGGCACAAGTGCTGGCTTCCGTCCAACCACTTCGTGCGCTTTCCAACCATACAATTGCTCAAACGCTTTATTCACACTAATAACCCGTTCATAGGTATCGGTTGTATGAATGGCATCTGCTGTCTGATTAATGACCGACTCCAGATATTCCTTAACGGACTGATTCTCATCGACCATTTGCTTCAACTGGCTCGTATAGTTGCCCAGATTACGTGTCATCGCATTGATTCGACCCGCAAGCTGCCCCAGCTCGTCCCGGCTGCTTACCTCCAACCTTCGATCAAAGTGACCATCCGACACATCGTTTACCGTCCCCAGTATGGCCTGAATCGGCTTGGTAAAATACCCTGCAACAATATAACTGCCGAATATCACGATTTCCAATAAAACCAATGAGATGGCCACAAGACTGATCATCTGCTCCCTCATCACGGAGGAAATGGCTTCATAATCCATGACGACACTGATTACACTGGTCGGTTTATTTTCGGTTACGATGGGGATGAAGCTTTTTAGCACCTTCTTGTTATTGATAGTACTGACAAACACCACATTATCGCCGGTAGAAACGGCCCTCTGCACAGCTTCCGCATCTTGGTCCAGGCTCCCATAGTCGTAGGTGCCGAATGTAATCGGTCGATTGCGAAGCTTGCGGTGAACATCATCCGTTCCATCTTCTCTCATATATTCATTGCCAAACGTTTCAGGGTTGATGCCTGTTACTTCCAATATTCGCGGATTCGACTTCAAGGTCTCCTTCACAACCGTATCCGGACTTGTAATCTTCACAAAGTCCTTGATATTCGAATTCCTTATGTAGGGATCAATAATATAATTGCGCTTGCTATCGTAATAGTATCCCCATTTATCAATGAATTCCGGATTGGATGTGGAAAACTCAAACGGTCCTGACCAAAAATGATCGGCGCGCTGACCCTCGGTAACGGAGACAACTTTACCATACTGGAACAATTCCAGAAAAGCCGTATGCCAGTACCCCCAGTTCTTTGTTGAAAGGCCGATTTCATCTGGAGTGGAGGATCGGGCAACAACGACATCATCATTCGTCCGGACCAATAGTGATATGTGGGTGACGCCGATCTCTTTACTCAATTCCACCAATTGCTGATTGGTTATATTGTTAATATCCGGATCCAAAGCTTTTGCCGCATTGACCGCGGCTACCTTCAGCATATCACCGAATATATTATCCACATATGCAGAACTAAAGCCGGTTTGCTGGACGGTGATGGCGATCTGAGTAGCGGCCATCACCATTTTGGTTTCACTATCCTGCTGCAAATTTTCCTGGGTTGTGTAATAGTTCAGCGTAATGTTGAGCAGAAGAATAAATAATACCGATATGGACATGATCATCGATAATTTCGTCTTAATCGACAAGTGGCATCTTCACCTTTCTGCTGTCACATAGACGACTTGCGAATCTAATACCCTCATGATACCTTGATCACGAACGTTTGAAAAGACAAGCAGCTTTACGGCTATATGGTTTTTTTCCACAATCGCATTGCTATTGAAATAGGGAATCCTTACAATATAAGAGGCCATTCCCGGTAAAAAACAACGTATCCACAGATTGCGCACAAATACACAACTTATCTGTGGATAATGTGTATAACTTTGTGCATAACATCTCGGTTGTCCACAATTCTGTCCACAACATGTTAACAAACGAATAAATGTTCGTTGAACATTGGGTATAAATACAGGGTTTTAACCGGCTGTGAAAGGAGACTTTAGTTTGATATCAAATTCAATAGACCCACTGGCTGTGGATAACGATAATCATGAACGCTGGATGAGAGAAGCCATCGCGGAAGCACGGAAAGCCGAAGAGCTCGGCGAAGTTCCTATCGGCGCTGTCATCGTGCGGGGTGATGAGGTTATTGGCCGTGGATACAATTTGCGTGAAACGACTTATGATGGGACGGCCCATGCCGAGATGGTGGCTATCCGTGAGGCAAGCAAACATCTTGGAGCATGGCGGCTGCTCGACTGTCGATTGTACGTGACGCTGGAGCCCTGTCCCATGTGTGCGGGTGCTATCGTCCAATCCCGGGTCCCACAGCTGATCTATGGCACTCGCGATCCCAAAGCCGGTTGTGCCGGCACACTGATGAATTTGCTTCAAGAACCGCGTTTTAATCACCGTACTAACGTGATTGAGGGCGTGCTGCAGGAAGAATGCGCATCACTACTCACTCAGTTCTTCCGACGTTTGCGCGGGAAAATATAATCCTTGTATAGTAATATGTATAGATATGTATAGAAACGTAAAAACCCGGCCATGATGGCCGGGTTTTGTTGTCTACGATGAATGATATTAATAAGTGCCCATTTGGCTCATGGATTCCTCAAATTGCTCCATCGTGATGACATCAGCATCTTTTGGAATACCGATTTTGAACTCTTGTTTAGCGTTGATGTTGTTGTATTGGGTGCTACCCTTCACAGCCAACTTCACGTTCTCTTTCGTTTCTGGATCATTGAAATCAACGTTCAACACAATATCCTGATATGCAGGGAAATCCTTTTTATCGATAGCCGTGTTGATGTTGAATGTGTTGATCTTCAGATACTTCTGCATCTCTTCCAAGCCCGCTTTGAATTCGTCTTGGTTAACGTTGGAAACTTCAGCTTTAGCAGAGTCGATATCTTCTTGGGTCAGACCGAGCATTTCGCGGTACTCGTCTTTAGCTGCAATGTCAACAACCTTAGGTGCAACCTTGTTTACCATAATATCCAATGCTTCATTCAGGTTATCATTGGTTACAAAGAATTGAACCACTTGTTTGGCATCCACGCCTTCTGGAAGGCCAGCATCTTTAACATTGATCTCTTTGAAGTATTTCGCTTGGTCATATTCACTCAGCAAAGCTTCAAGGATTTCGTTTACGAATTTTTGGGATTTCTCGGTATCCAGGCTTTCCGGATTAAATGTTTCACCGGATTGCTCAGCAAGCTCTTTCATATCCATAACGAGGAACTTACCAACAACGTCCTCTGGGAATGGCAGCATTGGAATGCTTGGAATCTTAACGTAGATTTTCTCTTTCGTCATCACCATATCAATGTTGAAGGACATTGCCATGTCACCCTTCAGATTGATACCCATGTTCATCTCGGTTTGCATTGGATCCGCTTGGTAGATACCGTCCAGCGTAACCTCAGCATTCTTCAACATCGTCATCGCCTGTGTTACGCTTGGATCGCCTTCAACTGCAGGTATGTTAACTTGAAGGTCTTCAATGACAAATTTACTCTTCATTTCGTAGGATGTCATCTTCATCGCGTTCGTGGCAGCATTCGTCATCGCTGCCTTAGGCTCTTCTTTTTTGGCGCAGCCGGAAAGTACAACTGTCACTGTGAGCAGCAGTGTCAGCATGATAGCTGCAAACTTCTTGTTCATTAAAATTTCTCTCCCCTCTAACAGTCATAAAAATAACAGACCTTCTAATCATAAACCATTTAACCAAAATGAGAAACACTTTCTGGAATATTTACTGAAATTTTATTTCCTTTCTTTTTCCATCCATCTTAAATTTAAACTTCTTAACATGCGAATAAGGTGGGGCCCCAAAATATTACACTTGAACACTAATACGGAAGTTGGACGCAAAAGGTTTCAAATCGAAAAAAAGAACTTCCTGTCGAAATACAGGAAGTTCCCTCGATTCTTGCTTTCTAGCCTCTCCGTATTTGGCTCCTACAGGCTTCTAGCCCTCCGGATTGAAATGTCCATCCTGTTTACGGATCTTCGCTCTGTGCGAGCCTGACAGCGGCTCCTGGCCGCCACGGTCAGGGTCCTTGCGCTGCTTCGGCTGCTCCTGTGCTTCCGGTACCGGAATCGCCTTTGGTTTGCTCATCTGATAGCCCTCCATTTCGTGGATCACAACGATGTCCTACGCCTATCCTACCTTTGATGTCCATATCATGAAGGACAGTATGGAAACTGTCTCACTCATTCATGGAACTAGTGATGCGTGATTTGCTGCAGCGTTTGGGCACACTCATGAATATGGCGCGTATAATCGCCCACCATGCCCTGAATATTCTCATTACGCTCATCCGTTGTCGCACCCTCACGCTCTACATCGACCAGATCGACCTTTACTTCCCGCGAATCCACATACGTGCATTGAAAATCAAACGAATAATCCTGGCGACCTGCTGCATCAATGTGAATGCGGATGGCGTTCGGATCCCCTTCGTCTGCTGCCACTTCTGCGCGATCTCCCGGCTTTAATATGGTGGACAGCCTTTCCTGCCAGGCATTGACCAGCGTCGACTGATCTACATTCAGTTCTGAGTTCATGTTCACACCTCCCCTTCTCTATAAATTGCGATAACAGGGGATGTTTTATACAGCAGCCTCCATAAAGCAGAAACCTACTGCAGAACAGAACAATCAATACCTTCCTCTAGTAAAAAAGACAATAAAAAAACCGATTCCTTAAAGGAAACGGCTTGCGTTTGATTATGTATGGCGGAGAGGATGGGATTCGAACCCATGTGGGCTTGCACCCTAACGGTTTTCAAGACCGCCCCGTTATGACCGCTTCGGTACCTCTCCACGTGGTAATGATTCATGCAAATGAATCACGTGCAAAAATCATTATACCACAAGACAAACTATTTTATCAACTCATTTTTTCTGTTCGATGATACTAACGTTCCCCATGTACGGGCGAAGTACTTCGGGAATAACTACGGATCCATCAGCCTGTTGATAATTCTCCAGAATCGCAGCGACGGTACGTCCTACCGCAAGCCCGGAACCATTCAAGGTGTGGACAAATTCCGGCTTGCTCTTCGGTTCCGGACGGAAGCGAATGTTGGCACGGCGAGCCTGGAAGTCCCCAATATTCGAACATGAGGAGATTTCACGGTATACGCCGCTCTCTGGAAGCCAAACTTCTAGATCGTATGTCTTCATGGATCCAAAGCCCATATCCCCGGTACAGAGAGCCATTACGCGATAAGGAAGATTCAGCAGCTGAAGCACACGCTCCGCATCTGCCGTCATCTTCTCAAGCTCATCAAAAGATGTTTCCGGGTGTACAATCTTCACCATCTCAACCTTGTTGAACTGATGCTGACGAATGAGCCCTCGTGTGTCACGCCCTGCCGCGCCGGCTTCCGAACGGAAACATGAGCTGTACGCCACGTAATATTTAGGCAGATCCTCACTATTTAAGATTTCCTCGCGATGATAGTTCGTCACAGGAACCTCAGCAGTTGGGATCAGATAGTAGTCGGTATCGCTAATTTTGAATAAATCCTCTTCGAATTTAGGCAGTTGCCCTGTTCCGTACAAGCTGTCCCGGTTGACGATATATGGAGGCAGCATTTCCTCATAGCCGTGTTTGTCGCTGTGCAGATCCATCATAAAACTGATCAAGGCCCGCTCAAGACGAGCACCCAAACCTTTGTAGAACGTAAATCGTGAACCCGTTACCTTCGCACCTGCTTCAAAATCCAAAATACTCAGATTCTGAGCAAGCTCCCAGTGTGCCTTAGGCTGGAAATCGAAAGCTTTTGGCTCCGACCAGCGGCGGATTTCCACGTTCTCCTCCTCCGAAGCGCCAACCGGCACACTCTCATGAGGGATATTCGGAATCGCCAAAGTAAGCTCGGATATGCTGACTTCCAGCTCACGAACTTCCTCATCCATCGCTTTAATCTGGTCTGACACTTGTCGCATTTCCAGAATCAGATCATCGGCATTCTCACGATTCTTCTTCAGCTTGGCTACTTCAGCCGACACGGTGTTGCGGCGATTCTTCAAACTTTCGCTTTCCTGCAGCAATTCCCGGCGCCGGGCGTCAAGCTTAGGAAAATCCGCAATCAGATCAAGCGATTTGCCTCGATTCTTCAGCGCTTCTTCTACACGACTGTACTCGCTGCGCAATATTTTTACGTCTAACACGGGAAACCCTCCTAAAGTAAAACATCCATCAAGTATATCGAAGCAGCTGCCCTATATGTTGATAAAAGCCTTGGGACAAGGCTGCATTGTACGTTATTACATACGATACATCTTATTGTATTTCAGCGAAAAAGACAACTTGACTCCCACATACTGCCAAAGAGTCAAGATGTCTTCTACTGTAACTATTACGTCTGTGGTGCCGTAGACTGCGATTGAACCATCTCCACAAAATATTGATGAAGTCGGTAATCGTCCGTCAGCTCCGGATGATAGGAAGCTGCGAGCAGATGCCCCTGTCTGGCTGTGACGATCTCATCCTTATAAGTGGACAGGACCTCAACGTCCGACCCCACTTCCAGAATGAGCGGCGCACGGATGAAGACAGCCCGTACCGGTTCTTCGATTCCTTTTACAGGCAAATCGGTCTCAAAGCTTTCACGCTGACGTCCAAATGCATTCCGCGCCACCGTAATGTCCATCAGCTTCAGATGAGCCTCTTCGTCGCCTTGAATTCGCTCAGCCAGCACGATCAGTCCGGCGCATGTTCCGAATATCGGTTTACCCTGGGCTGAGAACTGACGAATCGCATCCATAAAATCATACTTGCGCATCAGCTTGCCGATGGTGGTGCTCTCGCCGCCAGGGATGATCAAGCCGTCAATGCAGTCTAGCTGCTCGACCTTCTTAATCGGCACCCCCTCGGCACCAGCAAGCGTAACGCTCCGTATATGCTCTGCAACGGCACCCTGAAGTGCCAGTACTCCGACCTTCATGTTACCCCTTCTCTCTTACCAGCCGCGATCCTGCATTCGCTCAGCTGGACTAAGCTTGGATATCTCGATGCCTTTCATCGGAGTACCCAGGTTCTTGGATACTTCAGCAATCAATTTATAATCATCATAATGCGTAGTCGCTTCAACAATCGCACGAGCGAACTTCTCAGGGCTGTCCGATTTGAAAATACCGGATCCAACAAAGACGCCGTCAGCGCCTAAATGCATCATCAATGCGGCATCTGCAGGTGTTGCCACGCCGCCAGCTGCAAAGTTAACGACAGGCAGCTTGCCTGTCTCATGAATGCCCTTCAGGAGGTCAAAGGAAACACCGAGGTTCTTCGCTTCCGCATACAGCTCGTCCTTCGACATGTTACGAACTTTACGGATTTGACTGTTGATGAGGCGCATATGGCGAACGGCTTCCACGATATTACCTGTTCCCGGCTCGCCTTTCGTACGGAGCATGGATGCACCTTCACCAATACGACGAAGCGCTTCACCGAGGTCCTTCGCACCGCATACGAACGGTACCGTGAAATCCCATTTATCGATATGGAACACTTCATCCGCCGGTGTCAGCACTTCACTCTCGTCGAGATAATCCACGCCAAGAGATTCAAGCACTTTCGCCTCGACATAATGACCGATACGAGCTTTGGCCATAACTGGAATGGATACAACTTTCATGACTTCCTCAACGATGGTTGGGTCAGCCATCCGTGCTACTCCCCCAGCAGCGCGAATATCGGAAGGAACGCGCTCCAGCGCCATAACTGCCGTTGCACCGGCAGCTTCAGCGATCTTCGCTTGTTCCGCATTCATGACGTCCATAATGACGCCGCCTTTTTGCATTTCCGCCATACCTCTTTTTACAGTTGATGTTCCTGTTTCCATGTCCCCTAGCCTCCCGATTATATGTTGTATCTCATCGCCATTACAGCATTACCTGGCGACCTAGTCTGTACCTGTATAGGTGCATGCTTGCAATGAATCTAACTTGATATTTTACCGCATCAAAATCAAATACACAACCCATTTACTCGGAATTTATCGGCGGTTAGAAAAGATTTTTGATGGAATCAAATAAATCAGCGAAAAAGTCTCCAATCGCCCGCAGGAACAAACTGAACCAGCCAGCCTTCTCAACTTCCTCCCCAGTGATAAGATTCACCGTTTCGACCTGGGCTTCCTTCATGCCTTCTATTTTATATGTGTAGGTCACCGTACCAACCTTCGTATCCTTAGCAACAGGAGCCGTCAAGCTGGAGGAGTCCAGCTTGGCTTCGAAGGTAATGTTCTTACCACTTGAGCCTTTCGGTACAACAAAAGTGACTGCTTTATCGGTTACGAGTGCAGCTTCCTTGCCTTTACCCTTCTTCACTTCGACGTTTTCAAAGCCTTGCACGGTTGCTCTGGCAGCTTGAACTTCCTTCACTTCGAAGTTGTCAAAGCCGTAATCAAGGACTTTTTTGGACTCTACAAAACGGGCTCCTTCGGATTTCGTACCCATGACCACACTAATCAGCCGCATGCCATCACGCTCAGCGGTGCCCGCGAAGCAATACTTAGCCGCATTGGTATGACCTGTTTTTAAACCATCCAATCCTTCATAAGCATACTTCTTGAAGTTGGTAATATCTTTATTGGCTTCAAGCATCCAGTTGTAGTTGATGATCGGATTCGTATCCCGATCCCGGAATTTGTGGGATTGTATAGCTGTGAATCTTGCAAAATCAGGGTGATCCTCGACGATGAATTTGGCAAGCAAAGCTGTATCCATTGCCGACATAACCGTTTCCTTATCCTCTTCAGGACGATATTTTTCAGGCATATCCGCACGGCTGAGGCCTGTAGAATTGATGAAAAAAGCTGTTTTCAAGCCCATCTTTTTCGCCGTATCGTTCATCATGGCAACAAACTCTTCTTCGGAACCAGCCACATGTTCAGCCAATGCTACCGTAGCATCGTTCGCTGAACCAACAGCCATAGCTATGTAGAGCTCCTCCACTGTATGTTGGTCACCCTCAGCCAAGAATATCCGTGAGCCTACCGTTTTTGCTGCGTTTTCTTTTACAGTGACCTCGTCATCCCAAGCTAATTCGCCTTGCTTTACTTTCTCTGCAACGATGTATTCCGTCATCATCTTCGTCATGCTCGCCGGTGGTAATGCCTCATCAGCATTAACGGATAGTAGGACTTGTCCTGTTGATGGCTCTATCAATACGGCAGAGCTTACCTCCAGTCCAAGCTGATCAATCGATGGCACTTTATCCGGCTTCGCATTATTTGTTGTCGCCTTCTCGGTTGTCGCTTTGTCCTCTGTGGCGTTCGTTGTATCCGCTGTTGCCAGCATACTGGGTGCCGCGAGTGAAACCGCAGGTGCAGCAGAGAAACAAAGTATATTAAACAGCATCAAGGATGCCAACGTTCTTTGAATGCGTTGTCGCTTATTCTTCTTTACAGACATGTCTATCAATGGAACTACTCCCCTCTAATTCTCAATAAGTCATTAACTTGTTCTATTCTATCATAGGGGGGGTATCAAAAAAAGACAAGCTAGATGAATTTCATCCAGCCTGTCCAGGAAATAAATGACATATATTGTTTATCCTTGTTCTTTCGAGTGAATTACAAGGAATAGTTAGGTGCTTCTTTGGTAATTTGGATATCATGCGGATGGCTCTCACGAAGTCCTGCGCCAGAGATACGGATAAACTGGGTGTCCGCCCGTAGTTCCTCCAGGTTTTGCGTACCACAATAGCCCATGCCGGAGCGCAATCCACCGATCAACTGATGGATAGTATCTGCCAAAGGCCCTTTGTAAGCAACACGACCCTCGATACCTTCCGGAACCAATTTCTTGTCGTCATCTTGGAAATAACGATCTTTACTGCCTTGTTTCATGGCAGCAAGGGAACCCATGCCGCGGTAAGCCTTGAAACGGCGTCCTTGATAGATCTCAGCTTCGCCTGGGCTCTCCTCCGTACCGGCAAACATGCTGCCCAGCATAACGGCATTTGCACCGGCTGCGATCGCCTTCGTAATTTCGCCTGAGTATTTGATACCGCCATCTGCGATAATTGGCACTCCATACTCCTTAGCAACCGTTGCACAGTCATAAATTGCTGTGATTTGCGGTACGCCAATCCCGGCAATGACACGGGTCGTACAGATCGATCCAGGCCCAATTCCGACTTTTACGACGGATGCACCGGCTTCGATAAGCTCTCTTGTGCCCTCGCCTGTAGCCACGTTACCAGCGATAATCGTCAAATCCGGATACACTTCGCGCAGTTTGCGAACGGAGTCAATGATATTGATGTGATGACCGTGGGCAGAGTCAACGGTAATGACGTCTACGCCAGCTTTCACCAGCGCCTCTGCTCTTTCGAAGGTATCCTTGGAGATTCCGATCGCTGCACCTACAAGCAGGCGACCCTGAGCGTCCTTAGCTGCTCTAGGGAACTGAATCGCTTTCTCAATGTCTTTAATGGTGATAAGTCCTTTAAGAACATTATCATCGTCTACCAAAGGCAGCTTTTCAATCTTATGCTTCTGTAGGATCATTTCGGCATCTTGAAGAGTCGTTCCGACCGGAGCTGTCACCAGATTCTCGCTGGTCATCACTTCACTGATTACCGTATTGTAGTCATGAACAAAACGAAGATCACGATTCGTCAAAATCCCGATCAGCTTATTGTTCTCATCTACGATCGGTACACCGGAAATCCGGAACTTACCCATGAGCTCCTCTGCATCGGATACAAGATGATTAGCATGGAGGGAGAAAGGATTCGTAATAACACCACTTTCCGAACGTTTAACCCGATCAACCTCTTCTGCCTGTTGCTCAACGGTCATATTTTTATGAATAATGCCGATTCCGCCTTCTCTAGCAATGGCAATTGCCAGAGGAGCTTCCGTTACGGTGTCCATCCCAGCACTGATGAGCGGGATGTTTAATTTCACATGCTCGCTCAATTTGGTGCTAACATCCACTTCTTTTGGAAGTACCTCGGATTTTCTAGGAACCAACAATACATCGTCAAAAGTGAAGCCTTCCTTGCTAAACTTATCTTCCCACACCTGGGTTATTCCTCCTTTTTGTCGTCTTCCTGCGGACTACAACTACTGTCAGAGCTGGACCGGACGGCATTTTCAAGTATTTTCAGAAATATATTATTGCCATCTTAGCAAAGGGCCCATAGGCTGTCAAGGATTGAAATTCGCCCTTTGCCCGAAGTTCGCAAGTATCCATCCAGCGCGTTATCCTGTCCCTTAGGAATGGACAAACGGCGGGTTTCTTCTATTAAATGGAGAATCACCCGCGTTTAAGCCTCGTCTCCCAATATGCCAATCCCTTAAGGCATTTCCTAGAGGTTCAATGAATAGCTGTCGTTTAGTATCACCCAACCTGGTACGAGATAGTCTCGATTTCATAAATACATGCTATTGAATATAGGAAAAGACCGCTATCGATTACTCGATAACGGTCTTTATGGTTGTTCGCTTGGCGACGTCCTACTCTCCCGGGACCCTTCGGTCCAAGTACCATCGGCGCTGGAAGGCTTAACGGTCGTGTTCGGTATGGGAACGCGTGGAACCCTTCCGC
>NZ_JBFRHH010000025.1:0-51574 GCF_052115765.1 Paenibacillus sp. 2KB_20
CGTCCTGAGCCAGGATCAAACTCTCCAATAAAGTGTTTGACTTGCTCATTTCTTAACTGACGAGAATTTGTTCAATTCTCTATTTCAACGTTCCACCTAAGTGGTCCGTTTTACTCACTCGTTGTTCAGTTTTCAAAGATCAACTTCTTTGTCTTTCGCCGAAAACTCATTTTCAGCGGCGACCTTTATAATATATCATGGTGCCCATCGTTTCGTCAAGAACTTTTTTTGAAAACTTTTTAATTCGACATTTTCTTAACCGAATTATCAAAGTCCCTTTCGAAGGGGCGAGTTATAATTTATCACAGAAACAGGTGGCTCGTCAACATAATTCGCCAAATTATTTTCAGGCTTCTTTTAACAAAGATCCTAAGGCATCTTTGAACGGTTAAGAACATCTTTTTTCTACACTAACGTTAGATACTGTGTCTCCTTAGATGCTGTTTTATAACCGTAATATTAAATGCTTCGGCACAAAAAAAGAAGGACTCGCGTCCTTCCTTAGTCGGTGTAGTACCGAATGGCTTCAGATCCATAAGATCGAATTCCTCTCCATAGCGGAACTTCCTTCACAAGTGATTGATACACCAGCTTGCGCATCACGATCGGCAGCTCTTTGCATACAGGTGCCAGCTCAGGGTGGAGAATAAGCTCCTGTATCGTCCAGGGATTCCGCCGGCTTCTTAAAACCCGGAGCAGCAGTGCTGCTGAGCTCTCCAGCTTGGATATCATGGAGAATTCATAGGCCAGCAGGGCCAGCTCCACTCGTTGCCCGAGCGTTTCCGTACTGACCGTAAGCTCTTCATATAATTTGCGGACGGGTGTATTCAATCCTGTAATCTGCTCCCAAACAGCCGACTCTGGATGAATCCCCCGCTCGATCAGCTCCAGCTGCCCCCAATGATGAAGACCTTCTAATAGAGTATGGTAAGCATCCAGAACCCGCTCTTCCTTCAAGTGCATCTTGGCATCCATATACTTTTGTAGAAAGTGGGCAAAACCAATAAACAATTTTTGCTCCCGGAACGGTTCAGCAAACCTAAGGAAATCACGGCGCAGATTGGACAGGCGATCTTGATCGTCTTTTATGATATCTCCTTCTAGGAAGCATTTGATCAATACTTTGTATGTGCCGCTCAGGAGTTCCCGATGCAATCCGTCCAATCCGATACTTATAACCTGGCAGCGTTCCCCGCCTACAATAGAATGCTGGATGGGAGGCTCATCAGGTGTTCCGTCATACACGACAACAATATTAACCTCAAAATCATAAACAAGTAATCCTTGCTGCCTTTTGTCCGAATTACGGTATGCTATCGCCCCTACAGCTTCCTCATCAACCGTATTTCCATAATAAAAAGAAAAGTTGGTTAATTCCACGTTTCCCTCCATACATTCCTTGGCGAATTTCAGCCATTTCAGTTATAATGTAATTCTACATGTCCATGTAAGTTCCTTCTTTTAGGAGATAAGATCTTATGAAGACAATAAACGAAAATACAAGATTTCATTTCTCGGTTCACGTTATTTCATAAACAACTATTTGAATGACAGGAGTTTTCGAGCCATGATCTTTAAGAACGCAAAAATCAACGCCTTCCGCACTTGGGGATTGCTGCTGACGATGCTGGGTATGGGCCTTATGGTGCTGGGTACAGCCGGAATCGTATTCTTCGGCCAAGCAGGCAAAATATTTGCCGGAATCGGATTGGTGTTTGGCCTGATTATGATGCTGGGGAGTCTCGGCATTTACTTCTGGGCAGGTATGTTATCCACGAGTGCCGTCCAAATTCAGTGCCCGGAATGCAATAAATTGACCAAGATGTTGGGAAAAACCGACCGCTGCATGTTCTGCCATACGATTTTGACACTGGATCCAGGTCAGGCCAACATCACAGCAGAAGAGCTTGAAGCCCAGCAAACCAAATCCTAAAGGGATTTGCAGAACCTGCATATTCAATAGGATTCGCAACTTGTAAGACGATTAAACACAAAGAACCCGGTTATCCTCGCGATAACCGGGTTCTTTATTATGATATGAAGATAAGTTCTGTTCATCCTTAATCATGTATCGTCTTCAGAACATGCCAGGTTTCCGGAATGGCAAAGCTTCGATTCCATGAAGCAACGCCGCCGAGCTTCAGCTTTTTGGCCATATTCACTCGGGACTGCAGAGAAGTGCCATCCTCCATCCATATTTTCTTGATGGATTCTCCCTCTGTGAATTGAACATAGTTCTGCCCTGTACTGGCATCAAGTGTACCTTTCACTTTTTGTTCCTTAAGCAGGGTCTGCAGCTTCTCCATTCCAATCGCTTTCGAGGATACCTTCGTCTCTCCCGCTTCGCTTGTTTCCGTCCACACCCGTGTATATAACGGTACGCCCAACACCAGCTTGGACGACGGTACCGCGTCCTCCTCCATGATTCGCCTTACCGACTGCTCGGCCCATGGCAGCGAAGATACGGATCCCGCTTTCGGACTCGTGGCCCAGTGCTCGTCATAAGCCATCACCATCATGTAATCAACCGTCTCTCCGAGTCGCTTCCGATCGAGAAAGAGCGACCACATCTCGCTGTTCGATTTTGGCGTAACATCAATAGAAACGATCAGCCCTCTGGCTTTGGCCAGCGGCTTCATTTCCCTCACGAACTGAACGACATGATCTTTATCCTTGGTGTGGACATTTTCAAAGTCGATATTGATTCCGTCGAGTTTATATTGCTTGGCATAAGTCAGCATCTGCTTGATAATATGTGATCTTCTATCAAAAGTAGACAGCGCCTCGGTTGTCATATCAGGATCGAAGCTGTTGTCCATCAGACCCCATACCTCCATGTTCCTGTTATGGGCCCAGCTTACATACTGCTTATCAGCTTTGGATTTGACCGTGCCCTCACTATCCACAATGTTGAACCAGGTCGGACTGACCACGTTGACACCGGGCAGTTCGCCAATGCGATCCGTGCTGGGATTTTTGGTATAAACAGCTTCCCATGCCAGATTGACTGACTTATCCTTCCATTCCAGCTCTGCCCGCGAAGGAGCCTGCGCAAGCAGCGGAAGTTCCTTCACGTCCCCAAGTTTAATCTGCTCTTTAAGAGCATATCCCGTATACCCGTTATCTGCCTGGACGAATAACCATCCCTCTTCTTCACGCCATACGCGAAGCCGCTCACCGGCTGGCATATCCAGTACTATCGGAGACCTTTTCTCCCCGCTCTCGTGCAGAGCCACGGTGTCCTCAGGGTTACCGGGTGCTGCCTCGGCAAGCTGAATCGAATCCCCCGCACGCATCAGAATGATGGCGCCTGTCGCCTTGTCCTCGTGAATGGCCACACCATAATGCTGTTTGAGCGGCTTAATCGGAACATAGGCAATGCCGTCAATCAGCTTAGGTGCGTAGGGAATAGTGACCGCCTTGCCGTTCAGCTCGCCCTTCGTGCTGTCCATCTTCATGCGGAATACCGATTCCGAAGTCGTTACAATGACGGATTCCGTTTTCTGCTCATAACGGATGTTGGCATCCACGCTCTCCTGAATCACCGTTATCGGCAGCAGCAGCTCTTCCCCGGAGCCCCGTGCAGGCTGTTCCTTCAGTTCCCCCTGAACAAAAATCGGCTTGTCCATTCCACGCCAGTCCGGCACGGTATAGGTCTGGTTCGGAAATAATGTAGTAACAACCCACCAGACCCCGGCCGCAATCAACAACAACCCCAGAAAGAAAGAGCTTCCTCTCGTACGCCTCTTCTTTCCCCGATATCTTCTTCTTGCCAACCTACTCCCCCATTTCACTCTTGCTCATGACTAATCCCTTGATACAGAATAACGCCCTTAAAAATAAAAACGTGTGGAATGGTTCATTCCGCACGTTCATTTATAATAACCGGCGTCTATTGGCAGGACTTGCAGAGCCCATACAGCTCCATTCGTAGTCCCTTTACTTCAAACCCGGTGCTTTTCTCAGCTTGTATTCCAACATCTTCAAGGGACGGATAGCTGAAATCTTCGATTTTACCGCAACTCTGACATATAACATGATGATGATCCGATACGTTGGCGTCAAAACGACTCGAGTTATCCCCGTACGTCAGCTCACGCACCATGCCGGCTTCAATAAACATTTTTAAATTGTTGTATACTGTGGCTACGCTCATACTAGGAAAATTAGGCTCCAGAGCCCGATAAATATCATCCGCTGTCGGATGGCCCATAGATTCCACCAGATACGTTAAAATCGCATGACGTTGCGGCGTGATGCGGACACCGGTCGTTTTCAGTTGTTCCAGCGCATGCTGTACGGACGTTCCCATGGTTGCCCACCGCCTTCAAGTTTAACTGGTTTTCACAAAACCTATACCGTTCTTAGACTTCATTGTACGGCGTTTCTTGGATTGTTGTCAATCCGGCAGAGGCGTCCAGCCCCCGCTGTTCCGGCCTTCCTCCTGCTCCGGATAGCTTCGGTAGATGTTCAGATTACTGTTTCCCTCAATACGAATGGAATGTTCGCTTGTACCGGATCCACCGGAGATGGTTTTCTGTTCGATCAGGAGATTGGGCAGCGTCGTCAGAATTCTGCCGTAACTAATCGTCCCTTCTAGCTTGTAATCGCCCTCGAGCGGAATGTGAAGATTCATCTCTCCAACGGCACTGTATATATTCCAATCGCCACCAATGCGGGATGAACGTATAGCCACTCCACCATTGAGAGATTCAGCGTTTAATTGCGACTCTGCCCCGCTGATCAGAATATTGCCGTTCCTCGTCTGAGCCCGGATAAGATCGGTCGTTCGCTTTACCGTCATATTTCCCACTTGTGTGGTTAAATCCGTTTCGCCCGTAACGTCGACGGCCAGCATATTCCCGCGATTAGTGGACATTTTAATATTACCGGTAACGCCGCGCGCCGTAATTTCGCCATTTAAGGTCTTGCCCGTAACATTTCCGTATATCCGATCCATCGTAATAGGCCCATTACCGCTCTCCAGCAAAATATTCTCAATCGCTTCCACGCGGTTTAACGTAATGGCTCCGTTCATCGTTCGTATCTCAAAATTGAATCGTCGATCATCCGGAACCGCGATGTTCAAGTTCATACGGGGCTGCCGCTTACCCGATTCTCCATAGGCCTTCCCCTTGGAACGAATCGTGATCGTCTTGCCTTCCCCCACTTCCATCGTCGACTGCTCGGCGATCGCTTCAGCTAAACCGGGCTGCTCATGATCGATCCATACTTCCGTCTCCACCTTGATATCGTCGACATCCTGCCGTGTGATGGAGATATCCCCGTTTAAGTGATCAACGATGACTTTCTCGGTTTCAAGCTCCACTGGAATCTCCAATGTCGGCTTCTGGAACCGGTTATCTTCAGCTTCGCTGTAATCCACTCCCGCTGCCGTCAAGTTCAGGCTCACCCGGTTCCAGAGATGGAGAAAATGCTCCTGCTGGGAAATGACGAATACGGAGGCCGTAACAGCCACTGCCAGCAAAATCCCCCTCATGTCCGGCCGAAACCGAAATTCTTTGCTTTTGCCTAAGAGACGCGATAGCGTGTACCTGACTAAATATTCAACGCCGAGCAGGATAAATAACAGCGGCCACCAACGCTGGAGCGTAAATATATAATCCGTGCCTCTCCACTCGTCCAGCAGCAATAAAACGCCTGTACATACAAGCAGCAAAGCGGCTGTATATCGTCCCACTCTAATTTTATGTTTCATCCGTCTCCTCCCTCATCTGTTGGGCAGCTATCACCGTACACTGTGTGCGTTATAGGAACTTGCCATTGTCTCGTCGGTGCCGGAGAGCTTCCCGGATGCCTGCCCATATCCCGATAACGATCAGCATGATGGCAGAGGCTTCCGCACCATAGTCGCGTATTCCTGTCTGGAGCCAAGGCGGCTTCTGATGAAACAAAATAAGCAGGGTCCCGGTAACAACCAACATGATGCCAAAAGCGATTCCCCGTTCACCCCGGAACGGATGGTTCCGTTCTCTTCCGTCCTCGGAAGCAGCGGCTACCTCACCACGTTTTTTCCGGGAAATAATATATTCTGCTGCCTGCAGCACGTCATACACGTTATAGAAATACCCTACGGGAATCAGAAGACCCAGGACGACAAGCAGCGGTACATTGATCTGCATACCGATGGAAGAGAAATATAAAAGCGCCGATATATCCAGCAGCAGCAACATAATAAATGTGATCCCCTTGCGATACATACCGAGGTATAAATGACCCAGGCCCGGAATGAGAGCGGCTAATAGAAGTGCATATAATTTCCGCTTTTTTCGCTGCAGCCCCGGGTGGCGCTTAACTTGGACCTGATGCCGTTTCTTCTTGCTGACTTCGGTTTGTGGTTCGGGTGTTGGATTCATAACCTTCTCGCCTCCTTCCAAACATCCTGGGACAGGCGTTGTTTTACGATGTTTTTCTTTGATAGTACCCCAACGAGGAGCCGAAGTAACTGGCAAAAAACTGGATAGACCGTCCGCAGAAGGCCGGCAAGCCCGCAAAAAAACGGCACCGCCGGTGGTTCAGCAGTTGCCGTTTGTTATGGTTCATTCCATATCCTATTCAGCCGTTACCATCGTTACATGACCGACTCCCCGCAACTGCCGGGTAATCTCCATCGGTTCGAATTTGCGATCGGTCAAGACGTGCAGCGAAATTTCGAGCCCTAATACCGCAGGCTGCAGCTCCCCGTATGCCACACTGCTTCGTTCGTTAACGATAAGCTTCTTAATCACGAATTCTTGTTCCTCCAGAACAGCGGAAATATCCTCCAAAATATTCGGCGTATTCGCTGCATGGACAGTGATGAGATGGAGTTTGCTGCCGCGGATGTAACGCTGCTCCAGCTTATTGAAGACAACCAGATTAAGAAGAATTAGTACGGTCGATACAATCGAGGCAAAGTAAAAGCCAGCCCCGACCGCCAACCCCACGGCTCCCACAACCCAGATGGACGCAGCAGTGGTTAATCCGGTAATGGATTTACCCGTAAACAGAATGGTACCGGCACCCAAGAAGCCAATCCCTGTAATGACGGCCGTTGCCAAGCGCGCAGGGTCAATCCGAACGTTAATCTCGTCTACAAAATCGGAAAAACCGTAAATGGATAACAGCATAATAAGTGTAGAACCCAAGCATACCAATATATGCGTGCGCAATCCTGCAGCATGGTTGGAACGTTCCCGTTCAAAACCGATCAAGCCGCCAAGCAGCATAGCCAGCAGCAATCTTAATAATATGGATACATTATCTATCACCCAAGGATTATTCAAAAGAACGATACTCCCCTCACGTCGCCTTCAATCGCTTATGCTATATCATTCATTGTATATGAAGATGGAACTCGGTCAATTCCACGCCCGGAGCAACCTCAAAAGCGTGATTCTTTACAAACCCGAATTTCTCATACAACGTTACCGCAGGCGTATTGCGCGTCCCTGTTGAGACCACGAATATCGGCGCCTCCTTGTAGGATTCCAACACATGTCGAATTAAAGTCCCCGCAATCCCTTTGCGAAAATGACCGGGATGGACCATCATCCGTGATATGGTGACCTGCTCCTGTTCCGGCTCTACCGCAATAGCTCCAATAAGGTCGCCTTCTTCATTTATATAACCAAAAAAAGTTTCCCCGCTCGTACGGATCGTATCGAAAGTATCCTGCAGTGGGGGGATTTCGGAAAATCCGATTAATTCAGCTTCCAAAGGGTACGCCATGTGCTGCAGACTCCATATCTGCTGGACGGTATCCCTATCCTCCAAAGATAATGCTTTTATCATATATTCATCCCCTAACCAAGTTATTATTTCTGATATCTTAAAAAGGAACTTGCCCCTAAATACGGGACAAGCTCCCATTATCTAAATACATTTCGGGAACATGACGGATGAACGTTGATTATCCGTTCAGCACCTCAACCAGTAGTTTGTTGGCCAGCGCAGGATTGGCTTTTCCCTTGCTCTCTTTCATCACTTGACCAACCAGGAAGCCGATTGCTTTCTGTTTACCTGCCTTGTAGTCCTCTACGGATTGCGGATTGTTTGCAACCACCTGCTCGACAATACGCTTGATCGCACCTTCATCGCTGATTTGGACGAGGCCCTTCTCCTCAACGATTTGTGCAGGCAGCTTGCCGCTCTCCAGCATCTCTTTGAAGACGGTTTTGGCGATTTTGCTGCTGATGGTTCCCTTCTCGATCAATCCGATCATCTCGCCCAGGCCTTGGCCCGTGATCTTCACTTCAGACAGCTCCAGATTGTTCGAGTTCAAATAACCCAGCAAATCTCCCATGATCCAGTTCGATACGGATTTGGCATCCTTCGTATAGTTCAAGCTGTCCTCGAAGAAGTCGGCGAGCAGCTTGGACGACGTGATGACCGCAGCATCATAATCCGGCAATCCATACTCCGAAGCATAACGTGCCTTACGGGCATCCGGAAGCTCCGGAATCGTCGCACGAATCGCTTCTTTCCATTCCTCGCTAATATGCACCGATACCAGATCCGGGTCCGGGAAATAACGGTAGTCGTGCGCCTGCTCCTTCCCGCGCATGGAGAAGGTTTTTGCCTGTGCTTCGTCCCAGCGGCGGGTTTCCTGTACGATCACGCCGCCCTCATCAAGAACTTCCGTTTGCCGGTACTGCTCATATTCCAAACCGCGCTGTACGCCGCGGAAGGAGTTCATATTCTTTAGCTCGGCCTTGGTGCCGAATTCTTTCTGTCCCCATGGACGAAGGCTGATGTTGGCGTCGCAGCGAAGCGAACCCTCCTCCATCTTCACGTCGGAGACGTCGCAGTATTGCATAATCGCGCGTATTTTCTCCAGATAAGCCTTGGCTTCCTCCGGCGTTGAGATCTCAGGTTCGGACACGATCTCAACAAGAGGCGTGCC
Source organism: Paenibacillus sp. 2KB_20 (assembly GCF_052115765.1). Lineage (NCBI taxonomy): Bacteria > Bacillati > Bacillota > Bacilli > Caryophanales > Paenibacillaceae > Paenibacillus > Paenibacillus sp. 2KB_20. Next base: position 8,906 of record NZ_JBFRHH010000025.1, read on the forward strand.
TACGCGGTTAAAGTCAACCAGCGATGCATATCCACCATCCACGTGCGTGAGTTTACCGGCATCCTCCTCTAGATGAAGCCGGGTAATCCCGATTCGCTTCGTCTTTCCGTCCACCTCAATATCGATCCAGCCGTTTTCACCGATCGGCTGATCGTACTGGGAAATCTGGTATGCTTTCGGAGAATCCGGGTAGAAATAGTTCTTGCGGTCAAATTTGCTGATATCGCCGATGGTGCAATTCAGCGCCATCGCAGCCTTGATAGCATATTCCACAGCCTGGCGGTTTAATACGGGCAGGACGCCGGGATGGCCAAGACAGATGGGACATGTATGTGTGTTCGGCGGGGCTCCAAACGCAGTGGAGCAGCCGCAAAATATTTTGGAATTCGTATGCAGCTCTACGTGCACTTCCAATCCGATAACCGTTTCATATTTTGATGTAGACATCGATTGTTTCCCTCCTTCTCTGCCGCCGGTTTACAGTTCAGGGCGCCGTTTATGGTGTTCAGTATTTTGCTCGTAGGCATGCGCGACGCGCAGTACGGTCGACTCATCAAAGGCTTTGCCGATAATTTGCATGCCAACTGGTAGTCCGTCCGCAAATCCGCAAGGAACACTCACTGCCGGCACACCTGCCAAGCTGACAGGAATCGTCAGGATATCATTCAAATACATCGTCAGCGGATCGTCCACCTGAGCTCCCAGCTTAAAAGCCGTAGTCGGAGCTGTCGGTCCGATGATGACATCATATTGCTCGAATACTTTATCGAAGTCCTGCTTGATGAGCGTACGGGCTTTTTGTGCCTTCAAATAATAGGCATCGTAATAGCCCGAGCTAAGCGCATAGGTACCCAGCATGATGCGGCGTTTCACCTCATCGCCGAAGCCTTGGCTGCGGGACTCATGATACAGGTCGATCAGGCTGCCTGCATTGTCGGAACGAACGCCATAGCGTACGCCGTCAAAGCGGGCCAGGTTCGAAGAAGCCTCCGAAGAAGCGAGCAAATAATACGTTGCTACCGCATAGTCGGTATGTGGCAGGGAAACTTCGTCCCAGGTAGCGCCCATTGCTTCGAGCACCTTCAGTGCGTTCAGGACGGTTTCCTTCACTTCAGCGTCAACACCCTCGCCCAGGTATTCCTTAGGCACGGCAATGCGAAGACCCGTAACGTCTCCGGATAACGCGCTCAGATAGTCGGGCACGTCCACTTTGGCGGATGTCGAATCCATTGGGTCATAACCGGCAATGGCTTGCAGGACATACGCGGAATCTTCCACATTTTTCGTCAAAGGTCCGATCTGATCCAGCGATGATGCAAAGGCAACAAGGCCGAACCGGGATACGAGGCCATAGGTTGGTTTCAGTCCCACGACACCGCAATAAGAGGCAGGCTGCCTGATGGAACCGCCTGTATCCGACCCCAGCGCAAAATATGCTTCACCTGCAGCTACAGCCGCAGCCGAGCCGCCGCTGGATCCACCGGGCACCCGATCTAAATCCCATGGGTTACGCACCGGGTAGAAGCTGGAGTTCTCATTGGAGCCTCCCATTGCAAATTCATCCATGTTCAGCTTACCGATTGTCACCGTATCCGCTGCACGCAATTTACCGACAACCGTCGCATCATAAACCGGTGTGAAATTGGACAAAAACTGACTTGCGCATGTGGTGCGAAGTCCTTCTGTCACGATATTATCCTTGATTCCGACAGGAAGCCCGAACAACAGCCCGCGCGTCCCCTCTGAAGCCAGCTTCTCATCCAAAGCCTTGGCGGATGAACGAGCACCTTCTTCGTCCAAAGTAATAAATGCCTTCACCCGATCCTCACGTTCGGAAATACGAGTAAAAGCTTGGTCAACCAGATCGGTTACGGAAAGCTCCTTATTCTGCAGCTTATTATGTATCTCCGTTAACTTATAATCAAACAGACTCAAGTGTGTATCCTCCCTTCAGGCTATTCCAAAACAGCAGGTACTTTAATTTGATCGTCTTCTTCATCCGGTGCGTTAAGCAGCACTTTCTCGATGGGCAAGCTCTCGCGTACTTCGTCTTCTCTCATGACATTGCTGAGATGAAGCACGTGTGTAGTCGGCTCAACACCTTCTGTATCCAACTCATTTAACTTCTCGGCATATTGTAAAATCGCATTCAGTTGGCCGGTAAACATCTGCTCTTCTTCAGGCGTCAAATTCAAACGGGCCAGCTTCGCTACATGCTGAACATCCTTATCGGTAATGCTCATGGCTTTACATCCTCCTTCATGCCCCTATCCAGTTAAAGGGGTAAAGTCTGTCACGACAACTTTTCTCATTATATTGTAGAAGCATGCAAGATTCAATCCAAACAGCTTGAAGCTTGCCGCTTCGAAGTCACTTTTCCATTCCATCAAAAAAGAGTCGGCCTCAGCCGACTCTTCTAAATCCAAGCACGAAGATTCACTTGTTTGATGAAATCCGCCTGGGATATTGCTTCCTTGGTCTCTTCTTCCTCTTCAACACTTTCCAACTCGCCGTTCATCACTTGATGAAACAGCTTCTCATTATATGTCGACAGGGCGAAATCGATGAGCGCTTCCCGCTCGACCCGCTCGGCTTCCTGCTTCAACACGATTGATTCCAGCTCTACATCATCTGCCGGAACAAAAAAATTACGGTTGAGGCTCGGAATCCGAATGACGTAATCGAACGCATTGTCCGGATTTCGGTCATAAGCGATGATATAACCGTATTGACCGATTGGAAGATTCTGCTCAAAGGCGTCCGCAACGATTGTAATCTTTTCCCCTAAACGCAGCATCGTCTACCTCCTGAGTTGTCTATCCTTTTTTAAGAGATAAGAAAATATAAACTTCAGAGGCTTATCATCCTTATCTCGCAAGAAAAACTTCCGCTAAATACGGTCTCTCTTCTGATAACGTACGTCGATAGACGTTTTTCTTGTCTTCATAGTCTACTAAAAAAAGATAGAGATGTCCATGTGATTCAGATAAAACCTGAATCTCCCATGGAAACTAGGATTGCGGGGATAATGGACTCCTTCTGAGCAGCTTGGCGGCAACGATAATCGACACCACCATAATCAGCATGGCAACGAGTATCGGTGACCACGCGCTGCTCCCTGCGCCAAGGATTCGCTCCGCGGCCATGCTGCTTAACCGGCCCGGGCTCCATTGAATGCGGGAGGGCAGCAGCCCGGATAAGAGCGAAAGTGCGCCGGCAACGGCCAAGCTGATGAAGGCCGCAGCTGGCCCGCGAAGGAAGGCGCCGAGCGGCAGTACAAGCGTTACGATCCAGGCCAGCCATACCGCATATAAACCTCCGCCGCTGGTAACCGCTCCCCATTCCAAAGGACCGATGAGCTGATACGTGTAATAAGCAGCACCGCCAAGCCCTAGCGCAAAAGAAACGACCAGCAACGTCATCAAGGCGGCCCATTTGGCAGCCATCATGGGAATCGTGGATACCGAGCGGGCGAGAACAAGCTCAGCCGTGCCGGTGGCCCGCTCCCCTGCTACCGTGTTCATTCCGGCCAGCACAAGCACCAACAGGCCGATGGTGCTGAATTGGCTCAAGGTTGATGCCATCACGCTCTCAGCGGACGGGACAGTAAATAATGCCGCTGCCTCCGGGGGCAACTCCCCGGCCATGGTAAGAATCTCCGGCAAATAATAAGTGGATACCGGCTGCATAATGCCAAGAAGCAGAAAGACCGCGGGGACCCAAATCCATTTATAGGTCCGACCTGCCTCGAGCATTTCTTTTTGATAATAAATCCAGAACGGCTTCATGAGCCCACCACCTTCATAAACATATCCTCGAGCGAAGACGTGCCCGCTTCAAAACGAAGCAGCTCGATTCCGTCATCGGCAAGCTCCTTGATTAACGCAGCACGCGCAACACCCATATCCGTCACCATCAGCTTGGCGCCTCGTTTGCCGAGCTCGATCTCATGCACATAAGGACGGCTCGCAAGACTGTCGAGCCAAGCAACCTCCCGCTCCCCCGGTTCAACCTCAATCGATAGGACCGGCTGGCGGTATTTCGTGCGAAGTTCACTAAGGGCACCTTTCTCCGCAATTTCCCCGTCTACCATCAGTACCATGTCATCGCAAATTTCCTCCGCATCGTGAAGCACATGGGTAGAGAACAGAACGGTGACTTCCCCGCGCAAGCGATCCAAAAGGTCCATCACCTCACGACGTCCGATCGGATCAAGCGCCGATACCGGCTCGTCCAGCATAATCAGCTCGGGCTCATGCACAAGTGCCTGAGCAATGCCAAGCCGCTGCTTCATTCCGCCGGAGTAACCGGATATTCGGCGTTTAGCCGCCTGCTGCAGGCCTACCATTTCGATGACTTCCCGACTTCGCTTACTAGCCTCTCGTCCGGATAATCCCGACAGCTTGGCGCTGAAAGACAAGTACTCGATGCCCGACATCCAGCTATAAAACTTCGGGTACTGAGGCAAGTAACCAATACGGTTACGCCAACCGCTCGTTTGCGTATCGGCCGATCCGTATCGGATCTCCCCCCGGGTTGGAGGAATTAATCCAGCCAACATCCGCAGTGTGGTTGTTTTGCCGGCACCATTAGGACCAAGCAGGGCGGTGCAGCTTCCACGCTGCAATTCAAATGAGATGCCCTTGACCGGCGTGATGCTTCCTATGCTTTTGGTCAATTCATGAATGCTTAAAAGCTTCTCTATCAAACTTCTCGCCTCCCCGCAACGAAATAAGCAACGCTGCCAATCAGGTTGCCCAGCAATATAATGAGCACCCACATCCATCTCGGCCCACGTATGCTTGCTGGCTCTGCACGAAACAAAGATATCAGCCCCGTTACCGCGAGAATGGCTTGCAGTGCAAGAATCGGCCAGATCAATCCCCAAATCATATCCATTCTTAATCCCCCCTAATTTTCCATATATAATGTAAGAACTTAAGACTAGTGGTCGTCTTTACGAATGACAAAAATCCAGTAAAAAAGCAGCGGCAGCGGCATTGTCGTAGACCCCCATATCCCCCAGAACCAGGCCATCTTGCCAAGCCCCCGTTTCCTGGCATCCAGGAAAAGCCATGTCCCTTGGATCAGCACAAGCACAACGGCAAGGATGATCACTCCCAGCGGGCTCTCGTTAACTTCATTCATCAGATTCCCTTCTTTCCGGCAGATCTCAGACTCTTGGAAAATACAAGAACGGAAATCCCGGCAACCATGCCGAACCCGTGAATAAACAGTAGGATCATCGGCGCCGCCAAGGCAGCCATCAATCCGCCACCAACGATAAAGAGTGCAATCAGAAGAAAGAGTATCAACTCGTATTTCATCCGGCGCCGGCGCCGCTCCAAGGTATGAACGGCCAACTTGTGCATTCCTTCCAGAGAGGGCGACGGCACGTCCTCAAACAATTCATCTACTCTTTTCAACTCTTGAGTCAATCCTTCAATCCAAGCATCATCCTCATGCTCAGGTCCTTTGACCATCATCACCCATCTCCTTTCGCAGCTGCTTGATACCGTAGGCTGTTCGTGATTTTACCGTTCCCTCGGGAATGCCAAGCATGGTTCCGATTTCATCATAGCTGTAACCGTAATAATGCTTCAGCAGTATGGCAATCCGGTGATCTTCGGATAAGCGCGATAATCCATCCAGCATGTCTGTCCAATCTTCTCCCCGCCGCTCCATCTGCCAGCGAATCCGCCTTGCCGACTGAAGCGCCTCCTGCTCCAGCCATTTCTTCTCCCGCTTCCTTCGCCGGGTACTATCGATGAACAATCGAGTAGCAATGGTTATCATCCATGAGGAAAAAGATGACGTTCCGTTGTAACGGTTCATATTCTCCATGCATCGAACAATGGTATCCTGTGCAGTATCTTCTGCAACCATCGGGTCCATCGTCACCTTAAGCAAATATTTATAAAGAAAGGAATAATGCTGCTTGAATAATAGCGCCATAGCCGCTGCATCTCCTAATTGCGCTTGTCGTATCAAACCCTCTTCATCAGGGATCATGATGAAATCATCACCTTCTTTCGCATTCCACCATAATACGATTACCGACAGCTAATCGTTCAAATGGATATTTATATTTATCGTATACCGAATGATATCATTTATTTAAATTCAATCATGTCGGCAAGAAATTCATCGATATCTGTAAAAAAACTCAAAAAAAAGCAGCCGGTAAATAACCGGCTGCCCTCCCCAATAGAAAGAACACATTCACTTCATGATGAGGGTGTCATGTTCGTATGTCGATCTATTGATTAAATCTTATAACCTGCAGCCGATGATGCCATGGCTGCTGCGCTATCCCTTCATCCTTCACCAGCCTGTCCCAGACAACCGAGGATATTTCCGTCTGGGTCTGCCGGCGGGACTCCGATTGTCGATCAATCGCTTCGCCTCTTGTAGCCCTTCCGTTCAACAGCGATAGATGATCTTTCCTCACTGGCGCTTCCCCCTAATCACGTCCATGCCAAAAAACTCCCCATAAAATAAAAGAACGCAAACCGGGATAAATTCCACAGTCTGCGTGCTTCGCAAGGGTAACATTTAATTAACCGTATTGTATCAATGTTGTCTATGTTTGTCCAGACAAAAATTCCCGATTTATGTCGGAAGCTATCTTATCGGCTGGCAGGGACGTAAGGATTCCGCTGTTTTTCATAGCCAATGGTTGTCCGGGGTCCATGGCCGGAGTACACAACGACCTCATCAGGGAAGCTATACAGCGTATTTTGAATGGAATCAATCAAATCACGTTCACGACCTCCAGGAAGGTCCGTTCGCCCAACGCCTAGACGGAACAGCACATCGCCGGAAAACAGATCATTTCCACATTTGAAGCTCACACTTCCCGGTGAATGGCCCGGTGTATGAAAGACGCTGAAGGTATGTCCGATCAGCTGCAGCTCAAGTCCGTCCGCCAAATCGTACTCAGCCGGCTCGGTGGACAGCGGTTCCGTTACCTGTGGCCACATCATCGAGCCGTTAAGCTTCGGGTTGGACAGCCATTCACTCTCCAGGGTGTGCAGGTAAACAGGACAACCCTTTAGCTTACGGATTTCCTCGACACCGGCCATATGATCAAAATGCGCATGGGTCAGCAGGATCGCTTCAATTTCCAAATCGGCTATTCGCTTCAGCAGCGGCCCCGGGTTCATGCCAGGGTCGATGATGACTGCTTTGCCTTCTACAGGCCCTGTCAGTAAATACGCATTCGTCTGAAGCGGTCCTAAATTAAAAGTCTCAATATGAAGTGTCATGATTAGAACCCTGACATAAGTTCACGCAATTCCTTAATGATTGCAGCGTGAAACTCATACCCTTCCCCGTAGGCTTGAATAATGCTTTGTCGTGTGACCGCAAGGTTGTCCTGATAGTCCGGTGCTTCACGATCCGGATTGTTCTGCTTAAACTCAATCATAAACTTCTGGACATGCGCCGGGCGCGGTCCCCATGTACCGAGAACATGCCCTCCGGTATCTGAAATGATAACAACCGGAATGGAACGACCACCCATGGTCAAGAACTGATCCATGACATCCAGATTCTCCTCCATAATCAGCACTTCGGTCTCAATCCCGGCAGTCTCCATCGCCCGGAATACGACAGGCATATTGCGTGCAACATCACCGCACCAATCCGCTGCCAGAATAAGGACCCGCAGGTCATCCCGGAAATTCAGACTTTCGAAGAACTCTTTATCCTCTTCATTCTCCCAGACAAACTGTTCATATCCTGCCTTGAACGTCTCCTGGTTCTTCTGCATGCCGTCCATAAATTGCTGTGGAGATATGCCTGTCCCCAAATGATTTGCCATATTCATGCTCATTCGTTATTTCGACCTCGCCTTCGATGATTTTATCCATTTTATCAAAAAATAAAGAATCATGACGGCCAATGCCCCCAGCAGAATTTCCTGCACGTATGGCCCTGCTTTCTCGTCAATATGCTCCCATTGATCACCCAGAAGCAATCCGAGGTATAAGAATAATGCCGTCCATGGAATAACAGCTAGTGTGGTCAGCAGCGTAAACCTTCCCACATGCATCTTGGATATGCCTGCCGGTATGGAAATCGCATGCCGTACCACCGGTACAAACCGTGCCGTAAATATAACGCCAGTGCCGTACTTGCTAAACCATTCCTCGGCGTAATCGATATGCTTCTTCTTAATCAATATGTACTTCCCGTACTTCTCTAAGAAGGGCCTGCCTCCATAACGGCCGATCCAATAAATAAACAACTGTGCGAGCACGCCGCCAGCGGTACCGAAGAGCATGGCTCCGAGAAAATGAACCTCACCCAAAGACACCAGATAACCGCCATAGGCGAGTACGATCTCGCTTGGGATGACCTCCACCATTAATCCGAGCATGATTCCGAAATAACCCAGCTGCTGGATCCATTCAAACAACCGAGCTACAACCTCGTAAAAGAATTCCACGCTTGTCCCCCGCTTTCCTCCTGCGTTGATTTCTGGTACTAGCCTATTCTAACACAGCCCGGGACATGCCTTCTACTGCGCCCAATTATAGACGGCACAGTGACTTTCGCCCGTTTCGGGACATATGGTGAAGCAAAGGAGTGAGTCACGCATGCATTCTCCCCATGCCAAACAACCGGGCAGCAAGCCCCCCTCCCCACGCGGGATACGGCGGGCCTGCAGCAAAGAATTATACCGCACGACCAAACGGCTCAAGCTGTACCTTCCTCCGGAAGCCTTGAAGCAAGGTGAAGAATTGTATTACCGGAAGGTTATCGGTAATTTGATCTGGATCCACGAAAACCACAGCAACAAGAAACTTTTGTGCGACTGGTGGGAAAAGGAAGTCTGCGGCGAACTGGCCGGGCTGTGGGAGGTTCCTGAACGTCAGTTGGCCTCGGCCTTCCGGGATGCCTTCGGCGGATAACGCTGCTCTTCCTTGTTTCGTTACCTGCTGTGAAATGGACAGTACGGCATGATTCGTGCTAGCGTCGGGCCGAGATATCTGCTTTCATGGACTGCTTTGCCGCATGCTTTTCGTGTTCCCCATTCAGCATTTTTTCCAAACGGTTGGCCTGCCGTACCGCAAGCATAGACAGATCGAATTCCCGGTCATTTCGATGATCATCCATCTCACGAAAATCGACCGCAAGGGCACGATAGCGCTTCAAGATTTCCAAACCGGCCCGAGCCGCTTCAACCGATCTGGTGGAATCTCCTGCCGTCCGGTGCCAATCTGCGAGGGTAGCCAGCTTCAGCACGGCTCGGGTTTGTTTGACATCATTGAACCGATCCCGATCGATCGCCGCTATATACCAGGCTGTCGCTTCTTCCGATTCACCTCTGAGCGAGTAAGCCTCTGCCAGCTTCCAGCTCAGCCCCGGGTGATTCGGTGCATACACCAAACTTTCCATCAGTAGCGGGATTCGCTGGCTTGGGGGAAGCCAATCCGCCAGGCTCAGTGCCGCCTCCGTGTTGGCAAGGTTCCACCTTAACGAGGACTGGAGGAGCGCGATCTGCCGTCCGGGCGGTTCCGATGCGGCCCATCGCTCTTTGACCTCGCTGATGCCCAGCGCGGCAGCGAGAAGAACCCAGCATACGAGCAGAACGATCGCTGTAACCCTGAGCAATGACAGCAACGGTCGATTTCCCCGGTTCCCTTCATAAACGGCTAGCAGCTTCTTCCCTATTTTGAAGGGTTTGCGTCTTTGAGCTGCGATAGGTCCATTCTGCACTTCCCGACCAGAAGAGGCCGCAGCGAAGCCCATTACTGTAAGCCACAACAGCAGCAGCCATACCAGCCCAAAGCTCCAGTCAAAGTCCACCACCGCGTGTCCGATCAGCACGAAGGCAGCGGACATGAGTCGAGAGTTCACAGCAATGAGCCCCGCAACCATAAAGCTAACCAGAACAAGGACAAGCAGCAACCCGATCAGGCCCGCATTCAGCAGGATATCCATATATCCGCTGTGCACCTCGGCACCCACGTAGGGCTGGGACTGAATGGCAAGGTAGGATTGCCGCCACGTCTCCCCTCCCCGTCCCAGCCACAGCGACGACCGGGCCAGCTGCCATGCGTCGCTGTACATAAGGCGGCGCGCGCTCAGCGTTGCCGCGCCGCCCAGAGTCCGATCCTGCACCTGATGCAGGATCACCGCTCCGGCTGCGGCAGCCAGCAGCGCCGCAGCCCCCAGGGCCCCTGGCGCGGCATACCGCCGCCACGGGCCCCCGCTGTGCCGCCAGCGGCACAGCAGCAGGCCGGCGAGGACGCCGCCGGCCCAAAGCCCGGCCAGCCATAGCAGGCCGGGCAGCACGGCTGGCGCCAGCTTGGCCTCAGCCAGCTGGCGGTACAGCAGCGCCGCGCTCGCCAATGGCGCGGCGGCAGCCACCAGGAGCGGCGCGAAAGCACGCCGCTCCTGGGCGAATCCGGCCGCGCACGCGAGGGCGGCCGCGAGCCAGGCGCCGCGCGACTCCGTCAGGAGCAGCGCGGCGGTGTAGGGCAGCAGCGGCAGCAGGGCAGCCGCTGCGCGGAGCGTGCCCGTCCGGGTCCGCAGGACGGACGGCAGCGCGAACAGCCGCTCCAGCAGGAAGGCGGCCATCACGGCCCCGAATGTGTTCGGGTACTGAAGCAGGCCACCAAGCCTCGCGCCCGTCGCGCTGATGTCCGCATCCGCCGTATGATAGATCCCATACGGCAGCTCCAAAAGCCCATATACGGCAAGCAAAGCACTGCCGCACAGCACAGCACCCATCAGATGCCAACCCCCCTGCATCATACGTAAGCCATCACCTGCACGGCATATACGCCAGGTGACAGCTGCAAAGGAGCCGTAGCTTCCCCACAGGATGATCTCTTTCATCGTGCCTTCCAGAGAGAGTGGTCGCCCGATTGCATGAAGCACATACATGAGAATCATTCCGCAGATGCACCCAAGCACCACTCGCAAACCTTTATCCAAATTAACCAATCCAGGCGTCATGCCAATGCCATGAATCTCCTGACCTTGGATTCCACCATGCCGTTTAGTTCCCATCATAAGCAGCAGAAGCACTCCAAAACCAGCTCCGACCCCATAGATATCTCCATCAAAAAACATTCCGCTCCGGATACCTGCCACCAAGACAAGTGCAATCAGCATCATCCCGCAATTACGATGTAGGGTCTTCCTTGCCATGAACCAACGCCCCCGTTCCCATGCATAACCATTCAACCTCGGCTGCTCCTTACACGGCATCCGTCCTTCTGGCCAAACCAGCTATTAGCCATTGTGGACAAGGACTTACGACGTTATTCTTTGAAGCAGCGTCTGTGATCTCATCGGGCTATAAGGCCGCTTGATCCCCTGGATTAAGGCTTCGAATGCCATCATAAGAAAAAGCGTCTATTTTTGACGTACATTCTCAGAAGAAAAGGCCACGCTTAGATGTTCCCCTGCAGAATCGGAATCACCGGCAATCGGGGTAAAGATATCTGGAAGTCCAAGCTTCGAAGTTTATACGTTCTGATCTCTAAAAAAGCGATGAAAGTGCAGTTGCACTTTCATCGCTTTTCCGGGATCAACATGATGTGATTTTACGTATCCGGCAGCAATTCCTTGCACGCCCGCTCAAGATATGGCGAGGCGCTTAAAAAATCGCGGAACGCGGTATATTCCTGCCATAGCTTATCCCGATCTCCGGCAGAACCGCTAACCGCACGGATCAATATGTTTTTCGGTGTATGTTCCATATCAATAAACTCCAGCAGCTGCGTCTTGTAGCCCATCAGATCGAGGAGCTTGGCTCGAATGGCGTCCGTGGCAAGCGCTGAGAATCGTTCCTTCAGAATACCGTGGGACAGCAGCGGCTCCATAACAGGGCTTTGGACTTGAGAGAACAGCTCATGTTGGCAGCAAGGCACCGACAGAATAACCGAAGCACCCCAACGGACCGCTTTTTCCAGCGCAGCATCTGTTGCTGTATCACATGCATGCAGCGTGACCACCATATCCACCTGCTCCAGCTCGTCATATTCCGCAATGTCACCGACAAGAAACTGCAATTGGGTGTAGTTCAGTTTTTTCGCCAGCATACTGCAGTGTTCGATGACATCCGCCTTGAGATCCAATCCGACAATATTCAGCTTTCTGTGCGCGGTTACCGCCAAATAGTGATATAAAGCGAAGGTCAGATAGGATTTGCCGCAGCCAAAATCAACGATCGTCAGTGGACGGTCCTCCGGCAGGTGGGGAAGCACATCCTCAACCATCTCCAAAAACCGGTTGATCTGTTTGAACTTATCGTACCGGCGAGCAAATACTTTGCCGTCCTCACTCATGATGCCGAGCTCCACCAGAAACGGAACGGGCTCTCCCTCTTCAAGGATGTACGTCTTTTTCCGGTTATGAGACAAATCCGTCTTGGTCTTGGAGGCGGATTTGGTCAGAATCGAAACCTTGTATTTCTTCGAGATCAGTACCTGATAATCCGCTTCCGGCGTATACATCATCGCTTGCCGGAATACATTCTCGAACATGTCAACCAGCACCGCCTCCGCCTCATCCGCTGGCACGTTCTGATGGGTGACTTTGGTTCCGGAATAATAGGCGAACTGGTAGTGCAGCTTATTCTTGAGCTCTACAGGCTTAACCGTTACTTTGCTGTAAGTCATGCCTTCCCGCTTGCGAAGCTGGCTTAGCGTAGCCGTGATCAACGAGCCTTCTTCCATGATGTTATGAATCAATTTTCTTAATGCATCCAAAAGGCACATCTCGCTTTCTTTATGTGATAGACAGGTTAATCCCGCTTAGGTAAACGACTTGTCACCGTTTACCGCTGTATGTGGAAAACGACGGTTAAGCTCATCCATTCCTTCGTGGACTTCCTCCAGCGGAAGCCCGCCCTTCACCAAATCCTCGGGCAGCTTCAGCTGCAATCTTTGATAAAACTGTACGGCTTCACCATATTCCATCTTGCCGTTATCCAGCAGTTGGTAAAGGGTGTTCTCCGCTTCCGCGTACATCCCCTGCTGCTCCGTATATGCATAGTAATCCCGCATCGCCGTCTCAGGCAATGCGTATGACCTTAAACGTTCTTTCACCATACCGATCCGTTCCGTCAACCCGATCAGTTTGAGATCCGCTCCTTGCAGGGCTGACTTCAAATATAGCTGAAAAACCTTGGTATAGAGCATAACAGCCTCTTCTTCACGCTCCAGGTCAAGCAGCAGGGATGCTTCCTCTTCCATAAGCCTGACGGCGCTTTGCAGCTTGTCCGCTTCCAAATAACCATGACTCCGAAATAACTGTTCAATATCGGCAGCGGACAATGAGCGAAGCAGATCCGAATTCAACCGGAACTGCCGTTTGAAGAGCTCATCCAGCTCCCATAGGGCTTCTGTGTGCTTGCGCTCCTGCTTCAGCGAAAACACCTTGGCAATCATCTGTGTCATATCCTCAATTAGCCGCACGAGATAATCCCTGCGAAACATTCGCCCACCCCCAACCTGCATCCATGACAAATGCAGCGTATTCTGATCTTGCCGGGTCCAGATCCCAACCGGATCACGATTAAATTGTAGGCTATCCGGGGCCAGAATTCCAGTAGCCGGCCCTCCCCCCCCCCATTCTCGGCTCTATTTCAACGGCCGGACAAGCAACGACGGAGAGTACGCTGGGCACAAAAATAAAACGGATATCCCGCAAGGGGGTATCCGTTCATTATAAACTATCGAAAGACTCTCATGCGTTTATTCATGCTCAAGCCGTCCCAAGAAAGAAGTGATGACTTCGCCGAGCTTCTCCGGCGTCTCCATCATACTCATATGTCCTGCGCCCTCGATTATGATTGGGGTCACGTTGTCATGGTCTGTCGTAAAGGTACGCTCTGCCGGAATCAATCCGTCTTTCTCCCCGGCTACCAGCAGAATAGGCAGAATGGACGCCGAGAGTACATCGCGTCGGTCCGGACGCTCACGCATCGCCAGCGCCGCTCCGATCGCTCCCTGAGGTGGCGTTAGATAACCTATCTCCTTCGCCCGCTGAATACATTCCGGCTTGGTATCTTTCGTATCCGGAGCGAATAAGCCGGGCACCAATCCGTCAACAAAAGCCGTAATGCCCTCCCCTTGGATGGTGCTGACCGCCTTCACCCGCTTCTCCTTCGCTTCGTCCGAATCCGGGTAGCCTGTAGAATGAATCAGGCCGAAGGCGTTCAAACGAGAAGCGTAACGCTGGGCGAAGGAGAGCGTGATGTATCCTCCGAGGGAATGACCGAGTAATGCTGCCTTCGGGATGTCGAGCTCATCCATCAATAGCAGCACATCGTCTGCCATCTGTTCAATGGTATACGATCCCATCGGTGCATCAGACCGCCCGTGACCACGGAGATCCGGTACAATGACTCTGAAGCCTTGAAGAAATGGCAGGACCTGTTCCCAGTAGGCGGAGCTTCCGCAGAAACCGTGAAGCAGAATGACTGGCTCACCTTGTCCCTGATCAACATAACAAATCGTGCTGCCGTTGCATTGTACTTTTTCCATAGCGATACCCTTCTTTCTATTCAGCGGATGCCATGTGATAGACACCCATTATTTTATAAAGAATGATCTATTATTAAACAAAAACACCCCCGGCTGAAACGCCGTGTCTTACGGCCTAAGGCCAAAGGCTATAGCGGCTTGCTTCGCTATCTGCTCCGCCATCCCCATGACTTGGTATAGGGACGTCACTTGAAGAGTCCAATATGGTTTCGGTCCATGGACATTTACAACCGCTGCCACGCTGTAATCTCCCACTGCAGGAAGCCTCCCGCCGACGGACTGGGCAGGCGTCAGTGGACCCTCGCATGTAAAGAAATTCCGACTGACGAGGCTTGTCCCAGGCATGCATCAATGGCAATAATCTCCTTATCCTCAGGCAAACCTTGAAGCCTTGACTCAAGATTAAAAGCGTCGCACGGATTAGGCAGCGTCCCGATCACATGCGGAAAACCGTATTCCATGAGCCGGCTTCCTGTGAGCGGTCCGAGTGCATCTCCTGTGGAACGGTCGGTGCCTATACATAAAAATACAATGCTGTCCAGCGAATGCCGCTGCGAAATCGACCGAAAAAAATCCGTCAGTTCATGCCCCGACATTTTAGCTTTTACAGCCTGTACGCCTGGCGTCTTGCCGGCTTGTTCGCTCATGACGGACCTCCTCCTTGATTACATCGCTTGAAACCTTGTCCCGCAGCCTGAAAAACCTTTTTTTCCTGATTTTAACCTATCTCTGTCTCCGATGGCAAAAACATTGGTCGAGCCACACGGTAACATGGTACAATACAGGGACGAAAATCGTAAATCCGCCTATGAGAGGATGGTGTTAATCCATGGATTTGAGTGAAAAATCCCAAGCCAATGTCGAGTATATGATTGAACAGATTAAAACCAAGCTTCGGATGGCTACAGGAGCTGCTATGCAAGCCTCCGCCTTCTCGGTTAACCAATATGATGATATTTATGATTTGTACGACATGGTCATGAATAAGCAAAACCTTAGTATATCGGAAGTGGAAGCTGTTGTATCGGAGCTCGGGCAGTTGCGCGGGAACCAGTAGATCATCATTGCCCGAAAAGCTTGAAAAGATCAAAAAGAAGAGCCCTTGTATAGCTAAAAGCCCCCGGAACTTCGCTAATTTAAGCAAAGTTCCGGGGGCTTTCTGTCCTTCTCTACGGCATATCAATCATCACCACTTCTGAGTTCCCCTCACTTGAGTTCCCTCGGAATGTCAGCTCATGACGGCGCTGTATCCTGGCCGCGTCACCCGCTGTAATATCAAACATGCCGTCCTCCGATGATATTTCGACTTGACCGCTAATCACATACAAATGCATTCTCCGATCTTCGGCCAGGCTGTACGTCAGTTCTTGTCCTGTCTCCAGTATGGTACTGTACATTACAACATCCAGCGACTCGGGCAAGCTGCGCTCCCCGTGGCCCGGCCCCATAATCGGAAGCACCTGGTTCAATTGCTGTTCTTTTGTAAAATCGCCTTGATGATGACTGGTCTCAAGGTTCGGCTCCGGAGGTAGAAACCACATTTCCAGATAGCGTACGTCCTCGGAAGATGAGGCATTCTTCTCTGCATGGTACACGCCGGAGCCTGTATTCACGACATGAATCGAACCGGGCGTCAGCTCCATTTCTTTCCCTGTATCATCTTCATACGTTAACGTGCCTTCCAGCACCAAATGGACAATGACCAAGTCATGATGAAATCTTCGATCAAAACCTTCCATCGGTTTAAGCACATATTCATTATGTGCCAGCAAGCTTCCAAAATGCTCGTTATGTGGGTCTGTATAATCACCAAAGGAAAAGCTGAATTCACTATGAATCCCGTCTTTATGGGTCGTATGTCGTTCCGCTGCCGTCATGATTTTAATCATGGCCGGTCACCTCCGCCGTTTTTACTAATCAATACCCCGGCGGTTTCCGGTCTAATCAGTCATGATTACGTATGAGTCAGCCTAAATGCGGTTTCCACCCTGCCTACTTTAAGGCCTTCATCGTTGTATAAGTCCTTGGGATACGCGGCTTTCAGGCGATCGATAGTTGTTTTGTTGTTATACCCGATTTGCTCCAATATGGACTCCGCTACCCAGCCCCATTCTTCTTCAGAGCCATCTGCAATCTTGAACGAAATGCCTAGGTGCTCCTTCTTCAGACCCAAGCAGTACACACCTTTAAAGCCTCCCTTGGCCACAATATTATCATCTTCCAAAAGAAGGGTGTCCACCTTGTGATTTCCCGCCACCATATAGGGAGATGCATGCATGGCCTCCGTAATTCGGATGACCGCCCTTTGTGTTGGCTCATCCTCAATAAGTTCCGGGGATGCGAGCTTCATATAGGCTGTAGCCAGAGCACGAAGCGGCATGGCAAATACCGGCAGGCCGCAACCATCGGTTCCCAACCGGATATCAGAGGGAGCCAGTCCGGCCAAATCGGAAACCGTCTGAAGGATCTCCTGCTGCAGCGGATGTTCCGGCTGATCATATCCCGTCAGCGGATATCCTGCCATCTGGCAATAGGCCAGCATGCCATAATGCTTGCCGGAGCAATTATGGTACCATTTACTCTTGTCTCTCCGCTCTCGCAGAAGAGCTTCTTTATTTTCCTCATCCAGCGGCCAGCTGGACGCGCAAACCATGTGAGCTTCGCTAATATTCACCTTGCGGGCAAAGCCTTCCAGTACTTCTATGTGAGCCGGCTCCGCCCGATGCGAGGCCGTCATGATCGCGATTTCCTTATCCGTCAGTCCATAATGGTCAGCAAGCCCGCCGCGGATGGAGGGGATCGCCTGCATCGGCTTGGCCGAAGAGCGCGTAAATGCGACATATTCCGGATCTCCCGCGTAAGCCTGAACGCTTCCTTGTTCATTAACAATACATATATGTCCATTGTGGACGCACTCTAATATGTCCGCCCGATATTCATTCACTAATACAGTGTCCATGTTGAATAACTCCTTCTATAACCGTCTGTGACCGTATTCCCGCCTTAGAAACCTCTTCATGTGTGGTACCTATATTCCTCGCTTATTCGAGGATTATTGCAAATCTGTATTCAGTATAGTACAAAAATCTGCAAATAACAGCAGGCTAAATTCCGCAGGGGACGGACACTCCATTTTATCTCCCGTTTCACGCTGTCCTGTTTCACGATGTGCCCTTAGGTTTAATTACGAGATAAGCAAGCCCACTCGAAAAACATTGCTCTTTAAAAAGGAGGCGATCGTATGTGGGGAATCATCATCAGCATCGTAATGGCAATCATCATCGGGATTATCGGGGATGCACTGGTTGGTCATGAAATGCCGGGCGGAATTATCGGATCCATGATCGCTGGTTTCGTGGGCGCATGGCTTGGACCATGGCTCTTCGGAGCATGGGGACCTGTCATTGGCGGATTTGCCATTGTGCCCGCTATCATCGGTACAGCTATCTTCGTATTCTTGCTCGGTCTTGTTGCCAAGCTATTTAGACGTACAGCCTGATTCTCGTGTCTATATTCTTTTTATATTAACTAAAAGGAGTGAAAGTTATGAATCACACAGAACAAGAACATCCAGTACAAAGCGGTTCCACATTCTTCAAAGGTGCTTTCATCGGTGCCTTGGTCGGAGCGGCAGCAGCTCTGTTGTTCGCTCCAAAGCCAGGCCGCGAACTGCGCGGGGATTTGTCCGAGAAACTGAGCATGGTAACGGATAAAACCAAGGAAGTTGCTTATACCGTAGGCGATAAAGCTTCTGAACTGGCCAAAACCGTGGGCACCAAAGCCTCCGATGTGATGGCCACCGTGAATGAAGGCCGCCAAAGCATTATGTCCAGCGTCAAGGAAGCATCGGCGGACGTGTCCAGCGAGGTTTCTAATGCTTCCAAAGACGTAAAGGATCAAGCGATGGACACTTCTTCCGATGTCAGCCGTGAAATAAAATCGACAACGAATGTTTAATTCGTGAGGTCACGAATAGCCAGCTGACACAGCTGGCTATTTTTGTGCCAGATCGTGACAGTCAGCTTATAAGCATCATATGGATTGATAATTGAAATGAAACGGCGCATTTGCCTAGAAAGCGGGGATAACTCATGAGTAAAGCGAACCCATATCATAGCGGCTCCAGCTTCTCGACCCGGAGCGGCAATCGTTCGACACGACGCGAGGAGCCACGAATGGAATCCGAAACAAGTAAAGAAAGGCGCTCGCGGGAGACGGATGATGTCCAGGAGCATCCCTTCGAACTGCGGCACGAGGTAAAGAAACTGAACACGCGTCTGGACAAAATTGCCACCACGCTGGAGAAATCCGAAATGAGGGACATGATCGATCATTACATGAATCCCAAGAAACGCATCATCGCCAACCTCACAGCCGGACTATCCCGGGGGCTAGGCTTAACGCTTGGCACGGCACTCGTGCTGGGTCTTCTGGGTTACATTCTCAGCTTCTTTGTCAACGTACCGATGATCGGGGATTTCATCTCGGATTTGCAAGGATATATTGATCAATCCAGATCCTAGTGTTAACGCATGAACACGCCCGGTGCCTTTAGGGGTCACCGGGCGTTGTGATCATTCTTGCTGCCATTCATGCATATCCTTCGTGTCTTAAAGGTTTTTGTTGCTGGACTTCACTTGAAGCAGGTCGCCCGTCCATCCCTTCGCACGCATCCAAAGATACATCCCCCCGGTCCACAGCAGGGTGAAGCCGCTGATTGCCGTAAATCCCCAGAACGTCTTAATGGCGGGCAAATTCTCAAAGTTCATACCCCATATGGCTCCGACCACGGTTGCCGGTGTGAGCACGACCGTAAAAATCGTCAGGGTCTTCATAATTTCATTCCCACGGAACGCAGAGATTGCATCGTCTATCGATACCAGCGTATCGATTTCGCGCTCATAATGATGAATCAGCTTTTCCATTCGTTCCACTCGATGAAGGAGCTGTTGAAACGAGCGGCTGCTATCCAGCTCGCCATGATACCCTTCCTTTGCTGCGGCGATCAGCTCCTGAAAAGGAATAAACAGATTACTCCACTCCAACAGCTCAAACCGGGACGACAGAATACTGTCCATTAAGGACCTTCGGTTGCGCGTACGCATATCGCTTTCAACAAGACGCAGGTTATGCTCGAATTGGTCCATTCCTGCATGGTAATAATGCAGAATGGCCCGAGCCAGCACAAACATGCCGTCGACAGGCTTTTGGCATTGATGAAGCATGGAAGCTCTATCGGACTTAGCCATCACGCTTCGGGTATGCTCATCCAAATTGATGGTGATCAGCACTTGGTGGTCTGTATAAAAATAGAACTGTTCCGACTTGTAATGATCGGCATCATCCGTAACCTTGTAAAGCATGGTTCCCATAATGACCGGCTCCACCCCATCCTTGAATCGGACGGATAAGTAGTTTCGTTCCTTTAACGTCGATGCCAGATCAAACCATTCGGCTGTATAAGGATAGCGCGTCCGAAGTTCACCGATCCAGGAGGATTGCCAGTCATCCGTTCGAACATCGTACCACTTCCATCCCCCTGCAATAGTATAAATATCCTGACCTTCCATCCTATCCGGCCCCAGCATGTTTCCCTGTCACTCCCTTCTATAAATACGAATCGTAGGTTCCAAAAAGGCACGCTTTCCTGTAATGGAGGAAGCGTGCCTTATGTTGCTATACGTCTGTTTCTACGAGGCTTGTCCATATCAGTAAGAAGAATTGGACATGATCTGCTTCAGTTTTTCCGTTGCCCGCTTCTGGATACGCGAGACACTCATTTGCGACACGCCTAACCTCTGAGCGATCGCTCTCTGGGACTGTCCCTCCTGAAATGCCAGCAATAGCACCTTCTGCTCTTGCTCCTTCAACTGGCTCATCGCCTGCTGAAGATCCATGCGCTTCTCAACGGAATCAAAATCATTTACATCCGAACTGATTAGCTCTCCAAGCGTCGCTCCGGTTTCTTCCTGAGATAAAGGGGAATCCAATGATACATAATGATAGCATTCACGTCCGGCTAGCACTTCAACCGTTTCCTCAACGGAAAGATCCAGGTAGGATGCGATCTCATTTACATCGGGAGATCTCTCCAGCTTCACCATCAATTCATCAATCGCTTGCTGAACCAAGGCACCCTTCTCCTTGATTCGTCTTGGTACTTGAATGTACCATGATTTATCGCGGAGGAAGTTTTTCATATGCCCGATCATGCTCTTCATGGCATAGGGCTCAAACGGAATCCCCAGGCTGATGTCATATTGCTGCAGAAGGCGAATTAATGCCATTTGGCCAACCTGATACAAATCCTCATACAGGTCGGGCCGATTTCGGGCAATCTTGCCTGCCGCCATTTTAACCATCGGTTCATATTTCTTAATCAGCACCGTCGCGATATCGTTATCCTTCGTTTGCTGATACTGTTCAATT
Organism: Paenibacillus sp. 2KB_20; assembly: GCF_052115765.1. Lineage (NCBI taxonomy): Bacteria > Bacillati > Bacillota > Bacilli > Caryophanales > Paenibacillaceae > Paenibacillus > Paenibacillus sp. 2KB_20. Next base: position 29,845 of record NZ_JBFRHH010000025.1, read on the forward strand.
AAATGAACGGCTTCATCTCTGGACTCTTGGGGAGTCGCCTTATCACTCATACCGGCTCCTCGCTTCTTGCGAGCCGCTTTGTCAGCGTAACCTCGGTTCCCTTTCCAGCCTGGTTTGTCACGCTTACCTCATCCATAAGCGCCTCCATCAGGTAGAAGCCTAGTCCTCCGATTTGGACCTCGCTGAGATCTTTATCATGAAGTGTACGGTTGCCAACCGCTCCCACACTGTCGAAACTCTCCCCTTCGTCTCTGACCGTAATGGATAGCGAATCGCTGGTCACTTGAAATAAAACCTCTACCATTCCGCCTTCCTGACTATAAGCATACAAGACCGAGTTATTACAGGCCTCGGACACCGCGACCTTCATATCTTCGATCTCTTCATAGGAAAAGCCCATCTTGGAAGCTATCCCGTACAGATTCAGTCTTACAATATCCACATATTCAGCACTGGCAGGCAAATTAAGCGTTACTCTTTGTACATCTGAATTCATTCTTTTCGATCCTTTCCTATTGGGAATTCTTCTTACGACTGAAAGAACTTCGCAATACCCGTCATATCGAACAGCTTTTGAATTTGCGGCGGAACTTCCTCGACTGCAAAGCGTGCTTCCATACCATGTCTTGCTTTCAGTATCGACAGAAGAATACCAATACCCGTGCTATCAATATATGTCATGTCCTTCATGTTGACGATCAAGTCTACTTCGGAATTGCCGACAAGAGGCTCCATGACTAACCGAAAATCCGGAGCGACGGACAGATCAAGTTCACCGCTCAAAAATACCGTGCATACGCCCTCGTTCATTTGGGTCTTAGCATTGAACTTATCATTCGTTTTTGTATTCATAGACACTCTCTCCCAATCATTTGTTTTCCCTTTACATAACCCGTTATCTCGCTTGTTGAAACAGGTTAGGTGGGTTGTAGACACGCTAATATATGGAAACCGATTGCTGTGCTAACCGTTGATGATGCGAACAGGGCTTGGTCTGATATCCCATCCTTCCGGTCCTACCGGTACATACCGGGATATCAGATGCTTCACACAGCTGATTTTGACCGGCTTGCTGATATATTCATTCATGCCCGCGTCAAAGCAGCGCTTCTGAATCCCGTCCATCACATTAGCCGTCATCGCAACCAGAACGGGAGGCTCAGCCTCCGGTTTCATCTGGCGGATCAGGCGCGCTGCTTCCAGACCATCCATAACCGGCATCTGCAAATCCATGAAGATCATGTCGTAGACTTTAGGACCGGCAACCATATCAACCGCCTGCCTGCCGTCCTCCGCCATATCCGCTTTCATCCCCATCTTTCCCAGCATGCTTTCCATCAGTTTTCGATTAATTGGATGATCGTCCACAATCAGGATGTTTGGCTGCCTCTCCCCATGCACACGATATCTTGCCGAACGCTCCTCTTCCCGGAGTCGATGATACTCTTCCTCATGCGTATGAACGCAGATCGTAAATACGAAGGTGGCTCCCTTGCCTTCTATGGACTCAACCGCGATCTCTCCGCCCATCATCTGTACGAGCGATTTACAGATCGCAAGCCCAAGTCCTGTTCCACCATAGCGCCTTGTCATCGAGGAATCCAATTGAGAGAACGGCTTGAATAACCGATCAAGTTTCTTGGATGAGATTCCGATCCCCGTATCCTTCACTGTGAATTCAAGGGTTAACCGGTTCTCTTCAGCTTGGGCAAGCGAAACAACCAAATACACGCCGCCCTCATTCGTAAACTTCACGGCATTGGATACCAGATTCACCAACACTTGACGAAGGCGTCCCATATCACCGAATATGATCGCAGGAATTTGATCCTCGATGTAATACGTAAGCTCCAGATTCTTCTTGGAGGCTTCTCCAGAGAACAAACCAAACACTTCCTGAACGCAGGACTTGAGATCGAACGGATATTCCTCGAGCTCCATTTTGCCTGATTCCATCTTGGAAAAATCCAGAATGTCATTAATGATGTTAACCAAGGCATCCGCGCTGTTGCGGATAATCGTTGCGTATTCCCGCTGTTCATCCTGGAGGTCGCTATCCATCAGCAAATCAATCATCCCGATGACGCCATTCATCGGCGTGCGGATCTCGTGACTCATCATCGCCAGAAATTCCGTTTTTGCTTTGGCGGCAATCTCCGCTTCTTCCTTGGCCAGCACAAGTTCCTGATTAATCTTTTCAAGCTCCTGGGTCTTCTGGTGCAACTGCATGGACTGAATTTTCAGCCTGTTATTGGTCCGGTACATATCGACAAAACCCTCGATCTTGGACTTTAAGATTTGAGGGATAAAGGGTTTAACCATATAGTCGATCGCCCCAGCGGAGTATCCTGCAAAAAGATGCTCCGCATCCTTGCTGTTCGCGGAAATGAATATAATCGGAATATCTTTTGTCTTGTCTCTCGCCTTGATCAGCCTTGCTGTTTCGATACCGTCCATGCCGGGCATTTGTACATCAAGAACAATCACGGCAAAATCATACTTCAAGAGATATCGCAAAGCCTCTTCCCCTGAAGTAGCTTTGATGAGCGTGTATTGTTCGCTGTCCAGAACAGCTTCGAGTGCAAGTAAGTTTTCAGGGCGGTCATCTACCAACAGAATATGAATCGGTTCGTGAAACCCCATGAGATCCTCCTACAAAACTTCTATTTAATCTTCCGGTATATTTTCTCCACCCGGTCCAGCGTCTCATAAGCTTCACTATAATTCGTAAAGTGAATGGACTCTTTAGAACCCAGTACGAGAATACCAAAATGGCTTAGACTCTCGTGAAATAATCCATGTACGTGATCCCGCAGCTGATCATTAAAATAAATCATGACATTCCGGCAAAAGATCACATTAAACTCGTTAAAGGAACGGTCTGTTGCCAGATTATGCTCGGCAAATATCATGTTTTTCTTCAAAAACGGTTGGAAAATAACCGAATTGTACTTCGCTGTATAGTATTCGGAGAACGAGCGGGTACCGCCCGCCTCCATATAATTCTTGGTGTATTGCTTCATGCGTTTGATGTCGAATACGCCTTCCTTGGCCTGCTGGAGAGAACGTGAATTCATGTCTGTCGCATAAATCCGGGATTTCTCATACAGTCCCTCTTCATGAAGCAAAATAGCCATGGAATACACTTCTTCTCCAGTCGAACAGCCAGCATGCCAAATCCGTATATAAGGATACGTACGAAGCAATGGAACTACCGACTGCCTGAATGTCAGGAATAGTTTCGGATCCCTGAACATTTCCGTAACCGGAATTGATAGATTATATATGAGCCGTTCAAAACAAGAACGGTCGTGAAGTACTTTATCCTGAAGGGCTGAGATTGTGGATACGCCCTCGGCATGAACATGATGCCAGATTCTCCGCCTCAATGAGGGAATAGCGTAATTGCGAAAGTCGTAACCATAGAATCGATGAATTCCTTCCAAAAGAAGCTCAATCTCGATCTGTTCCAGCTCACGTTCGCTTTCCTCTGTTAACAACAGTTGTTCTGATTCCATATGGTCACTAGATGACATTACGCTTGCACCGCTTTCCCCGTGTTTATTTGCTACTTGTACTTTACCCACAAAAGCAGCTTACGAATACAACCAAACCCTCATAAGCGAAAGAAGTTGCTCCGTTTGTATCGGCTTCTTCATATAATCGGAAGCTCCCGCTTCAATACATTTCGCGCGATCCTCTTTCATGGCTTTGGCTGTCAGGGCAATAATCGGCAGTTTCTCGAATTCCGGCATTTCGCGTAAACGTCGCATCGCTTCATAACCGTCCATCTCCGGCATCATCATATCCATTAACACCAGATCAAAATCCGGATGTTCCTGAAGCAGCTCGATTGCTTCCCGACCGTTCTCAGCGAAGGTAACTTCCATATGGTATCCCTCCAGCACGCTGGAGAGAGCAAACACGTTGCGGATATCATCGTCCACCAGCAGAATCTTCTTACCTTCAAACAGCTCTTCCTTGTTGTGCAGTTTCTGCAGGATTTTACGCTTATCTTCCGGCAAATCAGCCTCGACCCGATGGAGGAACAGTGTTGTTTCATCCAAAAGCCGCTCTGGCGATTTTACGTCTTTAATGATGATCGACTCCGCATATTTGCGTAGCTGCATCTCTTCCTTCGAATCAAGGTCCTTGCCTGTATAAATAATAATCGGCAGATCCACCAGGTTCTCATCGTCGCGGATCTGATCTAGCAGCTCAAAACCTGTCATGTCCGTCAGCATCAGATCAAGCACCATACAATCATAGTGCTGTTTGTGCAGCTCAGTGAGCGCTTCGGCGCCTGTGGATGCCGCCGTAATCGATACATCGTCATGACCAATCAATTCAATAATGGAATTCCGCTGAATGTCATCATCCTCGACAATCAGCAGATGCTTCATCGATTTTTCCGTATAGGATTCGATATGCGTAAACGCGCCCTCCAGCGCTTCTCTGGATGACGGCTTCTTCAAGTAAGCGATCGCTCCCATCATTAATCCTTGCTTCACTTCATCCACGACCGAAATGACATGCACTGGAATGTGGCGCGTAACCGCAGAGCTCTTCAGCTCGCCCATGACAGACCAGCCATCAATAACCGGAAGCTGGATATCCAGGATGATGGCATCCGGTTTGTACGACTTGGCCATCTCCAGACCGATATCCCCCTGCAATGCAACCAACGCCTTGAAGCCGCGTCCTCTGGCCATATCCATAAGAATTCTGGCAAACTTCACGTCATCCTCAATGATAAGCAGCACTTTATCTGTCGGTCCGAGCTGGTTGCGATCGTCATCCACCTGTACGGATGGCTGAGCCTCTTTCGTAATCATCTTTGCCTTCGGCACGATCATTTTACGCTCCGGTGGTGCCTCAATTGCTGCGGCTGCTTGCTGTGAACCTTCTACCAAATCCGGAGGACTAGCTGGCAGGAAGAGTGTGAAGCAGCTTCCCTTGCCTTCTTCCGATTCAACCAGAATGCCTCCGCCCAGCAGACGGGAAAGCTCGCGGCTGATGGATAAACCAAGCCCGGTTCCCCCGTATTTACGGCTGGTTGTGCCGTCTACCTGCTGGAAGGCTTCAAAGATTAGGTCCGTTTTATCAGCCGGGATACCGATACCGGTATCTCTGACAGCAAAAGCCACATAATCCGCTTCGGCATTCAAGTAAATCGGAAGTTTCTCCTTGTCGGCCTTCTCCACATGCAGCTCGACAGAGCCGCTATTGGTAAATTTAAAGGCGTTCGACAACAGATTACGAAGAATTTGCTTCACACGATGGCTGTCCGTGACAATGCTCTGCGGAATATCTGCACCAATGTGCACACCCAGGTCAATATGCTTGCGGGATGCAACGGCGGCAAAATTCTGCTCCACGAAGGCTTCAATATCCGGAAGCTGAACATCCTCATAATTGATCTCCATTTTCCCTGCATCCACTTTGGACAAATCGAGAATCTCATCAATCATTTTCAGCAGATCAGAGCCCGACATATAAATAGTCTGTGCATATTCAATCTGCTTATTGCTCAGATTTCCATCCTTATTCTCCGACAACAGCTGTGATAATATCAGCAGGCTGTTAAGCGGGGTCCGTAGTTCGTGGGACATATTGGCCATGAACTCCGACTTATATTTGGTTGTAATCGAAAGCTGCTTCGCTTGCTGCTCAAGCTGCATTCTCGCCTTCTCGATTTCATCGTTCTTCTCTTCCACTTCCTGCACCTGTTCCTCAAGCGCACGCGTCTTGGCAACAAGCTCGGTATTGTAATGCTCCAACTCTTCCTGCTGACGCTGCAGCAAGTCCTCGGAACGCTTGAGAGCATTGGTTTGCTCCTCCAGATTTTCGTTCGTACGGCGAAGCTCTTCTTGCTGGGTCTGCAGCTCTTCCGATTGAACCTGAAGTTCCTCGGTCATGGCTTGCGATTCGCGCAGCAGCTGCTCGACCCGCAGACGGCCTGTAATATTGTTCAGAATAATGCCAAGAGATTGACTCAGCTGAGATATTAGCTGCTGCTGTAATGAGGTTGTTTCCTCAAAGGCTGCCAACTCCATAACACCCATCACTTCATTTTCAAACAGAATCGGATAGATCATGACGGATACCGGCTTCGATGATCCCCATGCGGATTCCACCTTCATGTAATCCTCCGGTGCGCTTCTCAGTACGATCGGTTTCTTGTCGAATGCAACTTGACCAACAAGCCCTTCCCCGATCATGAAAGAAATCTTCGGTTCTTCGCCGCCTTCATGGGCGTAAGAGCCCTTCATCTCCAACTTATTCGGATGTTTGTCTTCTTGACGGATATAGATAGCTCCATAATGCGCACCCAAAATTGGCGTGAACTCGCTGATGAACCGCTGACCGACTTCCTCTAGGGAATTGATCCCCTCCAGCAGCTCCGTGACTCTGGCCATATTCGAGTTCAGCCAAGACTGATCACGCTGCGCCTGGAGATAGGTTTCCTCGATACGCTGCTTCTCAATAATGTCTTCCGACAGGTCTTTAAATACCCGAGCCACATCGCCAAACTCATCCTTGGACGTAACTTTAATACGACGGATCGCCTTCAATCTGCCTTCGCCAAAGCTCTTCAGCATCATGGAGACCACGTTGATGCCCCGGGTAATGCTTGGGAGAATCCATAGAATGACCAGCATTCCGATTAACAACCCGCCAGCCATAATATAGATGAACATTTGGACAGAGCGGTCATATGCCGCTTTTGCTGCTGTTATTTCATCATTGATCTTCTGGTTCTCATAACTGCTAAGCTCGTTCAAACTCGTCAGCATCTCTTCCTGGACAGCTTGTCCAGTCGAGCTGCGTAGCAGATTGGCCTCTGTTGCATTGCTCTTTGCCAATAGTTCCAATGTCTTGTTTTGATAAACGATATATTGATTCACCGCACGATCAATCCGGACTAACAATTGCTGCTCTTCGGCGGTATTTGCGCTTTCCTTGATCGCTTTAAAATACGCCTGAGTTTGTGTTGTCATCGTTTCCAGTTCCTGTTCGGACACAGCGTACGTGGACTGGTCATTACTCAGTATCATATTCGTAAGCTCACGCGCCATATCGTTGACCTCTCCGCGCATTGCGCTGGAGTTTCGTACCTTTTGATAGCGCTCCTGATAGACCTGATCCATCTGGTCTTTCATATAAGTGATTCGGTCATAACCAATCAAGGTCAGAACCAGCATGAGCGCCAGCAAAGTCGTAAAACCAATGACTAACTTGCTCCTAAGCTTCATTGATTGGTTTCCTCTCCTTTTTTAAGAGATATCCAAACCAGGCATTTATCGTCCTCTCGCTCCTGCGATGGATCATCCACAAAATATTGCTCCTTCATTTCATCTTCTCGCCAATGATGAGGGCCGCCCAAATGTTCCTTCAAATAATCCAGCTTCTCGTCATGACCACCCTCTACCAGCTCAAGCAGGCCATCCGTATACATAACCAAGTGTCCTTCGCCTTCATACTGAAAGCTTCTAGGCTCCATGTCTTCGATCCGGTCGAATAACCCCACTGGGCAGCAGCCTTGATCCAAGGTCATCACACCCCCGCTTTCCTGAAAGAAAAGAGCCGGCGGATGGCCTGCGTTGACATAGTCCACCCGCTTCAAACGGGTGTCTACAACAAGATAGATCGCTGTAAAATAGTACTGTATCAGCTGTTCGCCGAGGTTTAACTGATTGAACCTGCGGTTCAATTCCTGAACCACCTTCTCCGGTTCGACATAAGTTGTCACCGTGTCCTTCAAAACCGAAGCGATGAACATGCAAAATAGGGACGAAGTAATCCCGTGTCCCATCATATCCAGCAGAATCACGCCATAACGGCCTTCGCCAAGCGGGTACCATGCATACAAATCCCCCGCCAGCTCCGCTGAGGGCTGGTATAACGCATGAATCTCAAGCTGATCATCTTCAATTGGTGAGCTCAAAACGGCATTCTGAACCATGGCCGCAAGCTTCAATTCAGCTTGGACCCGCTGTTCCCTCTCAATATGCCAGTCTTTCTCATGTTTCAACCGGAGCGCCAGACGAATCCGTGCCATAAGCTCCACCTTGTTGATCGGCTTCGTCACATAATCGACGGCTCCGGCATCCAGCGCTTCCGCCAGCTTCTTGGAATCCCCGACGGCAGTGACCATAATGATCGGTATATCTTTCAAATGCTCATATTGCTGTACAATACGGCAAGCTTCAATTCCATCCATCTCGGGCATCATCATATCGAGCAGAATCAAATCGATATCCGCTCTCCGGGGATGCAGCTCACGGCTGCGATCGCCAATCCCCAGATGTTCCAGCATTTCCAGGGCTGAAGATGCAGATAAAGTATTCTGATAATTTTCCTTTTTTAAGATTTCTCGAATAATAATGACGTTAGTCGGATTGTCATCTACGATTAATATTCTCATTGCCCTCTCCCTTAACGTTACGGATTATACGATAGAAATCCTTTTCCCACTATTATACTATAATAACCTTCTGATCAATTGCCATAGAAAAAGGCTCTGTATCTTGAATCTTCCACCTTTATAAGGTTTATGGAACATTCTTTTAAAACATAGATAAGGAATGAGACGTCCAAGGTCTCATTCCTTATCTATGTTTTAAGTCCTATAACGCATACCGTCGATGTTATGTCATTAATCTTTTTTAGCGATGACGAGTACTTTGCCTAGATCCAGCTGTTTCTCATAGAATCCAGCCTCGGCCTCCGTGAAGCCAAGCGATACGATTTTGGCGCGGAGTTCATCGCCGCGGGATCGGAATAAATTCGCAAAGGCATCAAAAATGCCTTCTTCCTTGATGCCTACGTTGTTGGCATCGGATGCATCCACGATCCGGCTTGTCTTGTCCGAATCATGAGCCAATACATAAATCCGATCCTGATCGTAACCGGACTGGCGCAGGTTCTGAACCTCCTGAACCGCTTGCGTACCGTTCTCAACGACTTTGGCATATGACTTCGTATTGGTAAATTCCATTGTGAAAACCTCCCCTAATAGTGTAAAACCTCAGTAGGTTGTAGTCCATTTGTTATTAACCTGATTTCTTAAGGTTGAAACAAATTTACTGGCTATAATCGAAAAACAAATCAATTCCTGTAATTTCACCGGAGTTCCGGTCAATAAACACCTTAAGCGCATGATGGTCCTCAAGGTACACATCCCCGTCCTCCGCTTTAAAATACGGTTTCCCCAGAGATGCCCGAATTTGATTGGTAGTCATACCTATACGCTGGTCTTCAACCTGAAAGGATGCGGCAGAGGGCTTCACATGAACATATTCCGTGTAGCCGTTACGGACCCCAACCTCCAAATCTTTGTAATCCAGCTTGGTCATTCCGGTCAGCTCCTCATGCTCAATTCGAGATGGCGCTCCCAGCTTGCGAATGACATCGCGCTTGTTATCCGTTAACGAAATCCCGTTTAAAGTTCGATAGCTCTCCGTAGAGTTGTCGCTGGTCTGTGCTTGTCCAACATCCGATGCGGCATGAATAAAAGGCGGTGGCGACATCCCGGCAGAAGGCTGCGGCTCTGCCACAGCACCTCCACTTCCGGAGTAAATCAAGAGCCCTACCATCAACAGTGCGACATTCCACATGCGACCTCCTCCTTTCTTCAGCTTGCAGAGCTATACCCGGGCTTGGATTTTTTACATTTATCTGGCTTTTTGACGACGAAAGCTGTTCCACAGACCAACCGCTGTATCCACGTAGGCTAACCAATTCCGGCCGCGTGACTTTTCTTCTTCTTCCGTATGCTGGTATACCGCATCATAGGACTGGAATGTACGATCCTGAGCCGTCAAAGGCACTTCCGTACGGGCAGGCTGCTCTTTCTTCTGTTCCATCCGGGATTGCTTAAAGCGGCTAACCATGCCGGAGGATACCTGCTTCACCGCATAGGTGACTTCGCTTAAAGCTTCTCCCAGATTCTTGACGGTATCCAGTACAGGATCAATCTGTCTCATCTTATGCTGAACATCCACCGTAATATCATTCGTATTTCGAATGGTCTGCTTCACTTCATAAGTCAATTCGTCCACCGTCTTTTGGACATCCTGGAGTGTTTCTGTTACCTTTTCGAGCGATTGTGTCGCAGCCTTTAATGTCTTGATTAAAAAGAAAACCAGAACCGCAAATGCCACGGCAATAATGGCAACACTGATTTGGGTTAGCATACGTTGTCCCTCACTTTCAAGTATGTTGGTTTCGGATACGCAATAGTTACCCTATCCCCCAACTCACGAAACAAAGGGACGATTGCCATTCCTGCCATTGTTCTGCAGCTTGTTTCATCCTCTGCCGCCCCGGTTAAAGAACACTACGAAGGGCGCTGTGGCAACAGCCGATAGCTCCCTACCGAGCTTCAAATTGGGTATATGCCGCATCTTGAAGCCTCATGAGACTGCTTGCTATATCCAATAAAATCGATAAAGAAAGCAGGGTGAATAGGATGTTAAAATGGTCCGTAATTTTTCTAGTTGTTGCACTGATTGCAGGGATCTTTGGCTTCTTCGGCATCGTTGAGGCTGCAGCCAGTATCGCGAAGGTGCTGTTCTTCATCTTCGTTGTCCTGTTTGTGATCTCTCTCTTCACCGGACGCAGACGAAGTATGTGACGCTGTCGCATACTAAAGCCCATGCATTGAATATACACATTTGGAAATGAAAAAAAGGGTGTCCTCCGTTTGATAAACGGATTGGACACCCTTTTTATGCGTTATGCGCTGAGCAAAATCGGATCGGGTTACACGTTCGTTCCTGCAACCTCCTGATTTCCTGAAGTCTTCGGCTCTTCCGCCGGTCTCGTCTTCTTAATAAAGAAAGCCAAGATCAAGGAAGCGACGCTGATCCATGTGGCAATAACAAAGGCATAATTAATGCCGTAAATGGTTGCTTCGTTACCCAGCTTGAGCAGGTCTGCCTGATTCTTCGGATCAAATAGTCCCGATTTCATCAGGGCTTCCCCTTTGCTCTCGGCCTGGGTGGACATTACGGTAACAAGAATCGCTGTTCCGATCGAGCCAGAAACCATGCGGAGTGTATTCGACATGGCCGTACCGTGGGCGTTCAAGCTCCGCGGCAGTTGATTTAGTCCGGCCGTCTGGATCGGCATCATAAGCATCGACATCCCGAACATGCGGGCCGTATAGATGATCATGATGTGGTTGTAAGACATTGTTTCGGTCAAATTACTAAACTCCCACGTCGTAATGACCGTAATCGCTAGACCGATAACAGCCAGCCATCTTGCGCCAACCTTATCGAAGATCGCGCCCGTAATCGGTGACATGATCCCCATCAGAATAGCGCCGGGAAGCATGAGAAGTCCTGATTCCACCGGCGTGAATCCACGGATCTGCTGCAGATAAATGGGCAGCAGGATCATGCCGGCATACATTGCCATCGTGACAATGACATTGATTAGGGTCGTCAACGTAAACATGTTGTATTTGAATATCCGGAATTCCAGCATCGGATTGTCGGTCTTCATCTCCCGCCATACAAACAGGATGAGGGCGATCGCCCCGACCGCTAGGGTCGTAACAACCGGCGTGCTGGACCAACCGTCATTCCCGGCATCACTGAAGCCGTACAGCAAACCGCCAAAGCCCAAGGTGGACAAAATGATCGCGATCATATCCAGCTTCGGCCGGCTGACCTCGGTAACGTTTTTCAGGAAGAAAACTCCGATTAATGTAGCAATGATCGAGAAAGGCAGAATCATGTAGAACAGCACACGCCAATCATAGTGCTCCACAATATATCCGGAAAGCGTAGGTCCGATAGCAGGAGCAAATATCATGGCGATCCCCATCATCCCCATCGCCTTGCCGCGATTCTCAACAGGGAAAATATTCAGAAATACAACGGTCATAAGCGGCATCAAAATACCTGCACCCGCAGCCTGAACGAGGCGTCCGGTAAGCAGGAACGCAAAATTGGGGCTGATGGCACACAGCAAGGTGCCAATCGTAAACAGCGTCATCGCACTGATGAATAACTGCCTTGTCGAGAAACGCGCGATCAGATAAGCGGTAACGGGGATCAAGACCCCGTTCACCAGCATAAAGCCTGTGGTTAGCCACTGGGCTACTGTCGGTTTGATGCTCAAATTTTCCATGATGCTCGGCAGAGCAACATTCATCAATGTCTGGTTAAGAATGGCGACGAAAGCGCCAATCATAAGTGCAGCAATGATAGGGCCTTTCTTAACAGGCTCGCCGGGGCGAACAACGGTATGGGTACTCATGTGCAGCCTTCACTCTCTTTCTAAGTAAAATCATACATATAGCTTGTTTGTTCTATGTGGACATCTGACCTTGGATGTGCTCAACATTCGTCAAAATTTTGCGATACAGGACACTCAACTGCTTAACCTCTTCGTCCGTTAGAAAACCGTATAACAAATCGCTCAACTCGGCACGTTTATTGGCCAGCTGTTCGATCAGTTCCCGCCCAAGCGGCGTGATCTCCAGATGGATAACTCTTCGGTCGGCTGTATCCCTTATTCGGCGTGCGAACCCACCTTCGATTAATTTATCGGATATGCCTGTAACCGCTCCGCATGTCACATGAATGGAATCGGCCAAATCCGACAATCTCAAAGCTCCCTGTTCATGAAGCATCTCCAAAGCGGTATACTGGGTTCTGCCTAGTTTAGGAAATCCCTCCTTCTGCCATTCATGATGCACAGTCCGAACCATCTTCTTAAATAGCATCTCCAACTCCAGAATTTCATTCCGCATGGACATGTATTTTTACACTCCCTTAAAAGGTCCAGCACTCCTTCAATAGAGACAGCCATCTTCGCCTCTATATACTTTAGTACTAAAACATTTATTTCTAAACATTTATTGATTATAGTAGCGGATGATTATAGTGTCAATGTTTACATATGTATTTTCTTCATAGTTTTTTTCTGAAAATAATGACATCTCTTGAAAACACAAAAAAAAGACCCAGACATGGTTTCCTTGTCTGAGTCTTTAGCCGATTCGCTTGCTTTACTTAAATAGTGACGGAATGGACATCCAATCCATCGTGAAGTTTAATTCCAGGCCGTCGGACAGAAACTTCACATTTTTCACAGTTACCAGATCCGGTAAATAGTCCTTGAGCGAAATTTGTATCGGCTCCAGTCGGAACATATTCAATGGGATCTCAAGCCCCCGGATCGTTGTCGATTCATGCGTCAGGTGAAGATGGCTTCCCTCGGCAGACATTTGAAAGCGCAGCACTGCACCAAAGGGAAGAATCCCCCATTGCCCGTTCATATGGGCTGTCATCGTTGTGCCATTCATTATGAAATCGGCGCCTGTGATATCTACGCCCAGGTCATGGGTGCTCATATATTTTACCATGTTCTTCTTGCTGAGTTCCCCGACTTCTTCTGTGCTCAGCAGCATGCGGGTATCCCGGTTTGACACCATGGTCATCAACTTGTCCTTGAAATCAACGGATCGGTAGCGCATATCGAGAGATTGCGTAGGAGAAACAAACCAGACCAACGCACCGATAATCACAAGCAGAAGGACAAGTATACCCAGCAGGAAACGTCCGGCTCTTTTTTTTCGACGTACCATTCAAAGTCCCCCCTCCTATAGGATATCCTTGCAGCAACAAGGCTTTTCCCATCTCCAAAGTATATAGGAATCCTTGAAGCTTGTCACGATTTGAGAAATGTACCCAACTTTCTTGGTTCAAAACATCCAAATCGTGGTTATTACGATAATGTGTTAAAATAATGTGTCAAATCATACTTCGGTCCCAAGGAGGAATTATTCCATGAAAAAAACACTAAGCATTACTGCAGCCCTAGCACTCACCCTGTCCCTGACCGCCGTAGCAAGCGCAGACCCGATTAACGGGACGGTATCCGAAACTTCGGGGACGGTAACTGAAACTTCAGGTCCGGCTCCCATCTCGACGACAGAGCCTATTATAAAACCGGAAGAAGTCGTGTTGGTGCCTACACCTATGATCGAGATTGCGGAAAGAACCTACTTCTATAACGCTCCAAACGGCGAAAAGCTTGGTGCCTTGGCTTCGCAAAAAATCGACACAACCGGTAATCGAACGGGTGTCGTGCTTGGCGGGGAATGGGTTGAAGTTTATACATGGCTCGGTAAAGCTTGGATTTATGTAGCGTAATCGTGTATGACTGCCGGACTTCATGATCCTTCATGTATCCTAGCAGGTTAAATGGCAGGTCAAGACAATCTTGGCCTGCCATTTGTATACGTACCTCTTCGGTGCCCCTAGGACGATCCCTTAGGCTCCACATGAATGTGGACACTCATAATATTGTGAATCTTCTCCATCTGATCTTCGATCCGGTCACTGATCTGATGACCCTCCAGAACACTGATATCCGGGTCGACCTCGATGACAACATCCACCAGCACATGATTGCCGTGAATTCGGGCCTTCATGTCCTTAATCCCCTCGACACCGGGCGTACGGGCAATCGTACTGCGCAAGTCCGACAAACGGTTTTCATCAAAACCGTCCGTTAGACTATAGGTGCAATCTCTGAATATTTCCCAAGCCGTTTTGCAAATAATGACACCAACCGCTACCGCCGCTGCGGTATCCAGCCAGGGCAGGCCGAATTGAGCGCCGATAATACCAACAGCTGCTCCCACACTGACAAGTGCATCCGATAAATTATCCTTGGCCGCTGCCATGAGTGCCTGGTTATCGATGCGCCGTGCGAGGTTCCGATTGTACCGGTATACGCCAAGCATGGCAACGGCACAGATGCCGGCCACGCCGGCAGACCATAAATTTGGTATTTCCTTAGAGCCTTCAAAAAATGAACGAACGGCTTCAACCAGCACTTGGATACCCACGACCGCCATGATAAATGAAGCAACCAGAGCCGCAATCGTCTCCGCCCTTAAATGCCCATACGCATGATCGGAATCCGGCGGTTTCTGGGAAATTCGCAGTCCGATCAATACGGCGAGTGATGCCACAATATCCGTCAGGTTGTTGAAACCGTCAGCAAGCAAAGCACTGGATGCAAATAAGTATCCACAGAATATTTTAAATGATGACAACACGAGGTAGGCGGCAATACTGATCCAAGCCCCGCGTTCCCCTTGTTTGATGTTTTCATAGGCGTTATTCACTTTATACGTCTCTCCTTTGCTTGCCCTTTTGCAGGCCTCAAGCGATATCCATCATTATCCATATTTAATCCTAGCAAAGGTCATTCGTGTGGGTCTAGAGAAACATAATTGCTTTCGGTCAAAGAACCATGGGCGTAGAAAATGGTATTAATCATTGTTACCCTTGCCGGGCGATTTAAAAACGAATAAAATGAGGACAGGCGAACACAAAGAGGAGGGTGATACTATGCCCGAGAATAATAATGAGTCACGTAAAGTGAATTTGGCTGATGCAATCCGGCAAAAGCTGGAACAAAAGAAACAGCAAAACTCATCCGCGAACAAGCCCGGACAATTCCAGGCCGGTTCAGCGCAAAAAATGAAAAGCCAAAACAATAAAAAACCAAACAACCAGCGTCGTCGTACCGGCGGTTCGTAGAAGAGCCCATCCGTGCATAACGCAAAAAATGCTGCACCTCCCATACTTGGAAGGTGCAGCATTTTTTAATGGATCGTGCGAGATGAAAGCTCGCGCCATCATCTTCGCCGTCGTATCTTATTTCTTAAACTTCAACCGGGTACATGCTTTCGCGAAGTCCCTTGATCTCTTCACTCTCAAGATACTCATCATAACTCATGCTGCGGTCGATAATGCCATTTGGCGTAATCTCGATAATTCGGTTGGCAATCGTCTGAATGAACTGATGGTCATGCGAGGTGAACAGAATCGTTCCGTCGAAATCGATCAGACCATTGTTGAGTGCCGTGATGGATTCAAGATCCAAGTGGTTCGTCGGCTCATCGAAGATGAGCACATTCGCGCCGTTCAGCATCATTTTGGCCAGCATACAGCGAACCTTCTCGCCCCCGGACAATACGCTTGCTTTCTTCAACGCTTCCTCACCTGAGAACAGCATGCGGCCAAGGAATCCGCGCAAGAATGTCTCATCTTGATCCTTGGAATATTGGCGCAGCCATTCCACAAGGTTGATATCAACACCGTCAAAATAAGCAGAGTTGTCTTTCGGGAAATATGCCTGGGTGGTTGTTACACCCCAGCTGTATTCACCGGCATCCGCTTCGGTTTCTCCTGTAATGACCTGGAACAGCGTCGTTTTCGGCATACCGTTCGGTCCAACAAATGCGATTTTGTCGCCTTTGTTTACAACAAAGCTGACATTATCCAGAACCTTTTCCCCATCCATCGATTTGGTGATGCCATCAACCGTAAGCAACTGCTTGCCCGCCTCGCGTTCAGGCTTGAAATGAAGAAACGGATATTTACGGTTCGAAGGACGAAGATCCTCCAGCGTAATTTTATCGAGCTGTTTCTTACGGGAAGTCGCCTGCTTCGATTTGGAAGCATTCGCCGAGAAGCGTTGAATAAATGCCTGCAATTCCTTGATCTTCTCTTCCTTCTTCTTGTTGGCATCCCGTTGAAGTTCAAGCGCCAGCTTACTGGATTCATACCAGAAATCATAGTTGCCGACATACAGCTGGATTTTACCGAAGTCGATATCCGCAATATGCGTACACACCTTGTTCAGGAAGTGACGGTCATGGGATACCACGATAACGGTACCTTCATAATCCATAAGGAAGTTCTCGAGCCACTGAATCGATTCCAGGTCCAAGTGGTTGGTAGGCTCATCCAGCAGCAGGTTATGCGGACGGCCAAACAATGCTTGCGCCAAGAGAACGCGTACCTTCTCATTACCGCTCAGCTCCGACATTTTCTTATCGTGCAGCTCACGTGGAATGCCGAGACCGATCAGGAGCGCTGCCGCATCCGGCTCTGCATCCCATCCGTTCAGCTCTGCGAATTCGCCTTCCAGCTCACCCGCACGCATTCCGTCTGCTTCAGAGAAATCGGCTTTCGCATACAGCGCATCTTTCTCTTTCATGATGTTATACAGCCGGGCATGACCCATAATAACCGTCTCCAGGACTGGATACTGGTCGTATTCATAGTGGTTCTGCTTCAGAACCGCCATCCGTTCATTCGGTGTCATATGAACCTCGCCTTGGTTCGGTTCAATCTCACCGGAGAGGATTTTCAGAAATGTAGACTTACCCGCCCCGTTGGCGCCGATGAGGCCGTAGCAGTTGCCCGGGGTGAATTTTATATTGACATCTTCAAATAGTGCTCGTTTGCCATAGCGGAGCGTTACGCCGCTTGTACTGATCATTAAGCATTACCATCCTTTATCACTATTGGTTTCAGCACATTATAGCATAAGTACGACGGTTATCGAAGCTTCTGGACGATATAAAACGGTTTTAAACAAATATAACCTCCTGCTTGCACCCTTTTCTCAAGCGCACAGGACAGGACGCCGTCGATCAAAAACTACTTTTTCTAGTTTAATAGAAAAAGTCCAACTGAAAATGGGCCCGAGAGGTTATAAAAAACCTTCCGGGCCTTCTTTTGCTAGTCTATGGTGTATGAATCTTTCCGTCTTATGCATTTGCTTGATCAGAATCGTTTGTACGTTTCAGTTACGATGTCACGCTTCTCCGCTCAGGCTGAACCTTGAAGGTTTCTCCGTACTTTAATACGCAAATACGCTCCTTGGCGATCCCCAGCCGCTCGCGTTCCGCTTCCATCCTATCCAGCGCTTCTCTGGCCGTATCGTCTGCCAGCTTGAAAGTGCCATAATGCATCGGAATCATCGTCTCGGCCTTCACGTCCTGGAACGCCTGCAGCGCCTCTTCCGGATTAACGTGCTGTGACGTCATGAACCATTCCGGCTCATATGCCCCGATCGGCATCAGAGCAAGGTGAATGTTAAAGCGTTCTCCGATCAGCTTAAAGCCCTCGAAATAACCGCTGTCTCCGGCAAAATACAAATTCGGCGGAAGCAGGCGGGTGCCATCCTCCGCGACAGGTTCGTTATAGCATAGCGATTCATCGGAAGAACCCGAATCCCTCTTCGCATCCTGCAGCACGGGCTCCATCACGAATCCTCCCCAATGGGATGTATTCGTATCAAACGGCGTACGCCGAGTCCAATGCTGTGTCGGCACGAAGGAGAATTTAACGCCCTTAATGGTTGCAGATTCCCACCACTGCAGTTCGATCACGCGCCGAAAGCCTTTGTTGATCATTTTGCGACGCAGACCAACGGGTACGATGATCGTGGTGTCCGCACGATACAGCTTGCGGATCGAGGCAACATGCATATGGTCATAATGGGAATGCGAGATCAAAATGACATCAATCGGGGGGATCTCATGAATGGGAAGTCCAGGTTCTCCAAGGCGCTTATTAAACCCCATTCTCCGCGCCCATACGGGATCAGTCACGATATTCAAGCCTTCATATTGGATGAAGAACGTAGCGTGCCCGATCCAGGTAACGGAGGTTTCGTGCCGGTTGCTATGCAAATACTGAAGATCCGGCGTCAGGTTCGGAATACAGTAGGAATAATCCTTCTTCTTCTGACGACGTTCGTCGCGCCACTGCTTGAATTGTTTAAGTGTTTTATCCGTGCTGACGTTATCGATATTGTTATAGCGAATTTTTGGCATGCAGCCTCCTCCTTCCATTACCCTGTATTTTACCCCGTATTGACCTCTCCGCTCAACTTTGCGTATGTTGTTCTTTTTACACCGAATGATTCGTGGCGAAACAACCCGTCTTTGCCTTTGTCAGAATCAATCCGATGGATCTTTATACTTGACGACATAGATCGCCATAAAGGCTACAGCAGCCAGTACGGTGAGCAGCGGTGCTATGAAAATGCCGAAGTCCTCCACTTGCCTCACCCCTTCTTCGCGGATTTTCCACGAATGTAGTTCGCATCGAACAGAAACAATCGCATCAGCAGGATCAGGGAAGGAACCAATACGCAGAAACCCAGGATAAATGCGGTAATCAAAGCGATCGCCATCGTATCGTTGGTAATACTCTCATGAATATGGATGTAATCATAGAGAACATACGGCAGATGCGAGCGTCCATACCCATACCAGGCAAAGGCAAATTGGAGCATAACCATGATAAAAGCGATGCCGAGCCGGATTCGTTTCCATACAAGATACACCGCAATGACAAAGCAGATGAACGAGGCGATAAACATCCATGCGATATCCAGCATCTGCCCAAAATGCACCGGGTTCTGATGGTTGATCTGGAAAAACGCGAAAACCGAAGCCAGGATCGTCGGTCCGCTCCACCCCAGTGCATAGCCCCGGACCACGCCGAACGCTACCTCATCCCCCGTACGCTGCGCGTAATAAGACAGGAACATCGCCGAGATGTACAGAACGCTCACAAGTGCAAGCAGGATGACCGACCACGTGTACGGGTTCGTGAAAAACGTATACCAATGAAGCTCCACCTTCCCGTTGTCCATATAGATAATGCCACCTTCCGAGATGGCCAATATCGTTGACAATGCGGCCGGGATGAGAAGCCCCGTTGCCCCGTAGAGCCCCATATACACGATATTGTTCCCAGTCTGGCTGCCATACGTGTGATAGGCGTAGTAAGCGCCGCGGATCGCCAGCAGCACAAGGGCCAAGCTGCCCGGCACAAGCAGAGCGGTGCCATAATAATACGCAGCATCCGGAAAGAATCCGACAAGCCCGACCACAAAAAAGATCAGGAATACGTTGGTCACTTCCCAGACGGGAGATAAATACCGCTGGATGATGTTATGAATCTTGTTCTCGTGTCCAGTGAGCACGCTGTAATAGCTGAAAAATCCGGCACCGAAATCAATCGAGGCCACCAGCAAATAGCCAAACAGAAATGTCCACAGCACGGTTATTGCTACCATTGCATAGCTCATTTGCGGTCTCCCCCTTCGATTTCGAGTCCCAGCAGCCGGATTTCCTCTTCGGCGCTTTTATTCCGGAACAATTGGCTCAGCACGCGGATCGCGGATACGGATAGCACCAGATACAGGATAATAAACAGCACCAGCATCCAGCCGACACTTGATGAAGTGGTTGCCGCATCCGATACCTTCATGTATCCCCGCACAATCCACGGCTGCCTTCCGATCTCGGCAAGGAACCAGCCCAGCCATATGGCTGACATCGAAAGAGGCCCCAAAGCCAATATACTGAGCAGCAGCCATTTTGGATAAGGCCTTTTGCCAGGAAGTTTCTTGCGGAACATATACAGGAGCGGAATCAGAACGATCACGGCGCCGCTGGTCACCTTCAAATCGAAAAAATAATGCACTGACATCGGCGGTCTCTCATTCTCCGGAAATTCATTCAGGCCAACGACTTCCGTGCTGGGGCTGTTTCCCGCTAATATGCTTAGCGCATAGGGAATCTTCAATGCATACTTAATCTCATTATTCTGATCCAGAAAGCCGCCGTAAATGAGCGGGGCTTGTGTCATCGTCTCAAAATGCCACTCGGCCGCCGCCAGCTTCTCGGGCTGGTATTTAGCCAGAAATTTGCCAGAGAAATCTCCGATCATCACGGTAGCCACTGCAAAAACAAAGGTGGACACGACAGTAAGCTTCAGCGCTTTCTTAAAGTAGATGTGCCTGCTTCCCCGCAATAAACTGAAAGCGGCTATGCTGGCCAGCGCAGCCGCACTGGTCGTATACGCTGACGCCAGCACATGGCTCACCTTGGTCGGCGTTGCCGGATTGAACATAGCGACAAACGGATTCACATTCGTAAATACCCCATCTACCAGTTCGAAGCCCTGGGGCTGATTCATAAAAGCATTCATGCTCGTGATAAAGAATGCTGACGCGGAGGAGCCGATCGCCACGGGAATAAGCAGCAGCAAATGGGTCCATTTATTTTTGAATCGATCCCATGTATAGAGATAAATGCCAAGAAAAATCGCCTCCACAAAAAAAGCAAAGGTTTCCATAAACAGTGGCAGCGCAATGGCTTTACCGGCTACACGCATAAAGGTGGGCCATAACAAGCTAAGCTGCAAGCCGATGGCAGTACCTGTCACAACGCCGACGGCCACCGTAATCACGAATCCCCGCGCCCAGCGCCTGGCGAGCAACGTATAATGGTTGTCCCCTGTCCGAATCCCCCTCCATTCCGCCAGGGCCAGCATAATCGGAATCCCAACGCCGATGGTTGCCAGAACAATATGTACAAACAGGGTCAAACCGGTCAGGATCCGGCTCATCAGTACGGGGTCCAGTGAAGACATCAGGTTCACTCCTCGGTTTCTTTATCCAAAATATTTCATATAGCGCAGATACCCTTTCACGGCGCCGTATAGCATTATGGCCGCAACAATAAAGCATAGAATCGCAAGCTTTCGCTCCTGCTTCCTGTGCATCCGTCAGCCTAGCCTCCTTTAGAGGTTGTTCAAAAAGTCCGCTTTTGATAAGAAAACCTAATCGATGCCACTTCAAGGATGCGCGACCGCGATGATAGGTAGGTTTTCTTGCGATATAGAATTTCATCAGCCTCCGCTGATAACTAACAAATTCTATATCTAACACGAAGCGAATCAGGAAGCAGCTCGGCATCGAATCTTGAATTCAGCCGGGCCTTCCGGTGCTCACGTACCCAAAACGTACGCTCCGCTCCTGACGTCCCTAGCTTCATCCAACCTTCTCGGTGCTGAAAATCGACCTTTTTGAACACGCACTT
>NZ_JBFRHH010000026.1:0-48181 GCF_052115765.1 Paenibacillus sp. 2KB_20
CCATCTAAGACCATTCCTTTCTTTGAGCCTGAACATCTCAAGTTTATCGGAATGGTCTTAGTGGTCAAACCCTCAATCCCTCCACCCGCATAGCGGGTGGTTTTTTGTTTCGCGCGTTTCACGCACTCAACTGGCTAAAGCCATAAATATAAGAGCAGATCTCAGTAGAGATCCGCTCTTATTGTTGATCATCATAACATAGAAATTGTGCATTTCAAGTACTACTAAAGATTTTAATGCCTCGAACAGACTGAGTGCAGAACGTCCTGCAGCGTGAGCATATGGTTAGATGATGTATGCAGCGTCTTTATCTACTCTATACTCTCATATATTCTTCTCGTCATTAAATTCAATACAAAACGGTTGCGTTTCTGGGCTTAAACAGCACTCAATTCTTTGTCTAAAATCTTTCCATTCAACTTTTTTCAGTGCTTCTTCTATTGGAAAAAAGCCTGACTCCAAGCTCTCTGATGATTGTATTAATTCTCCACCTATAGGCTTCGCTAAAAATAGTGTATTGCAAATTGAATTTCCTACGTTCTGAAATATTCCACAGAATTTGATAATTTCTATGTCTATCCCTGACTCCTCTTTGGTTTCTCTTATGGCTGCGTGACTTAAAGATTCTCCTACTTCAACTTGACCACCAGGCATCTCCCAGCCTCTTCTTGGTCCTTTAATAAGCAACAATTCGTTTTTTTCATTTATTACAATGGCAGCTGCCGAAACAATATGCTTGGGTGGATTCATAAAAGTCTCTCCTTAATCGATTGATTTAATTATGATCTAAGGTATTTTTGTATGTTGTATGACGTACGCAACTTCTGTGAGATTCTTTAACCAACTACTCGCAGCGTGAATATATTGTTATCGGATGTTCGGAACTTCTTCAATTTAGTTAGAAATAGATTTGTTTTTTAAAGCTGTTTTAATGTTTTTATTATTTCATCTGTTATAACTTCAGATCCACTAATATCCAGTAATTTAAAATAGACACTTCGTAAAAGGTTTTTGGTATTTCCTCTTATAATCTCATCTTGAGGATATATTCCCAATCTTTCAAAGCCTCCAAGTTGTTGCACCCAATTAATTATAATATCTTTCTTTAGAGTATTACGTTTTACAATTTGAAGAACGACTTCGGCTATCCTTTCATCTTCACCGTTTGTAAAATAATAGTTATTAACACAAGCCTTTTCCCCTATCAATTCTAAAATAAACAATATCTGTTTATGAGAATAATAGGACGAGGCGACGATTGAATCTAAAGCATCAGCCGCATGTGCAATCGAATGTGCCCATCCCTTGTCTAATACATATCCTCTAAAATCCTTTTCAAGTTCAAAATATAAAGTCACTCTAGAGTAAATATATTCATAGTCCGTTTCAGTTAAATAATTGGAGATATCGTTGTAATGTAAAGCAAGTGGTATGAACAATACTGAAAAAGAACGCGTAAATACGGTATCTTGATCGTTATCCCCAATTCCATAGAATAAATGATCATCATCTAAGGTAACGTATAATACTTTTCTTACTGTTTCTATACTTAGTTCTTGAGTCATTATCCATTTACTTAAAGTTCCATAAATGAGCTGATCCCTTAATTCCTCATCGATCGACCCAATGTGTTGAATCATTTCTTGAACTACTTGATCAATATCTGTTCCCTCAGGAACCTTATAATTATTATCTCTTACATCTCTCAGAAAGCTTTTAATGTTGTTCATTTTTTTCTCCTTTTGTTTAGGGTTCAGGTACTAAGGTTGCGATATCTCCATAAGGCATACAGGACCGGGGAGCTATTTGCCCCGCTCGGGAACGTAATGTTAACGATTTTATTAACCTTGATTCATTAACTGTCAAATAATCCTATGTATCGTTTTTCTAATTCCTTATTAAATAAATCTATAGGTCTAAGATATTCTCGTTGATTATTTAGATCTATCGATTTGTAAACTCTATCATTATTCCATCTATTTAAATCATAATAATTATCAAATTCCTTTCCTACTTCCTGCATGATTAGAACAATATCATTCAGTGTTCCGAGAACACTCCTATTGTTAGTTGTTGTATAAACAGCTTCATTACACTCGTTTAGGTATTCATTAATTGTTGAATTGTTAATGTTTTCAGATATTAGATAATTCTTTAATTGTTCCTTGAATATATTCTCCAGGTTTTTGTATTGGGTACTTCTAATTCCTGCTAAAGTCAAACTCAATCTCGACAGATCATTTATTAAAACTATATGCTTCCGTTTGTTCACAAAAACGAGATTAGCATGCCAACTAAAGAACGGATCAGCTATGTCAATTGTGGTTATGGTTTTATCGATTTTCATATCCCTTAACAAATTCTTTGTTGATCGGATAACAAGCAAAATATCGCCTCTTCTTTGGTTTGATCTATTTATTATACATGGTTTCACCTAACGTTGTTGTATTCTTGAGTCCGAGTGGCTTAAGGGAGCACAGCGACTAAGTGGCTTCGCCACATAGTATCCTCGCTTAATTGTATTACAGATCTCTCATATAACGGTCTGCAAGAAACCTCTTCCTCGAAATCTCTCCAGCAGCCCACCCACGGGCGTCAGCCTGCCCGCTGCGTAAACGCATTGTTATGCGATTCCTTTGCCCATCTTCCAAACTGCTTCAACCTTTATCCATCTTCAAATTTGTTATACCAGAATACTGCTTTTTCATTAGCTGTCGGAAATTTTGAATAAAGCATATTATCAACTCCACCGATAATAAAATTGTTCTTGGAGTAAAACCTACATGCTGAAATATTAACATCTTGAGTTTCGAGCATAAGACCGATAAGTTTATTCTCCTTTGCCCATTCAATTGCTTTCTCTAGTAGTAATTTCCCAATACCTTTGTTTCTCCAATTCTTTGCAAAAGCGATATCTTCTAATAAAGCATAGCCATTCCAATAAGTACTAAGTTGTATTTGGCCTACACAATTATTGTCAACATAATAAAAGTAGACAGCTTTTTTATCGTTATCTATATAACTTACGTCGATGTCTTCATTGTCATATCCCTTAGTATATTGTTCAGAGAATAGTTCTTCCGTGTAAGTCCAAATATCGTCTTCGTATTTAGGAATTATCCTTCCGAATACAGTCAATTCTTCATTAGCCTTATTAAAATCCTCTATATTTTCATGTGTCATTTTAATAATCATAATCCCAAGTATCTCCTTAGATAGTTTACGTTTACTCAGATTTGAAAGGGCTTCGCATAACGTCCTAGTTCATTAAAAGCATATTCAATTAATCTACTAATAACCTCTGTTGCAAGACCAACTCCCCAGTATTCTGGAAGGCACTGATACGACACTTCAATGGTTTCACCATCGTAATATTCATCCAAAGATATCAAGCCGATAAATTCTTTGCTTTCTGACATTCTCACAATCCAATAACTTGAACTATCCTCATTAGATTTATTAATGATTTCGAGATATTTGATTCTCAGGGATTGTTCATCATCAGTTGTTCCGCCAAGGTAAGATCGAACATGCTCATTTATGTATAATCTCTTTACATTTTCATAATCACTTTCTTGAATTATAGAAAGTAAACATCGTTTTGTTGTTAACATGGAGAACCTCCATGGATCATCTTTTTAGTTTTTTAAAATCACGCTGGTTCACATAACGTTTGGTGTTCCCGACATTCAACTCCACTAAGCCCAAAAGGGGGGAGTCGCAACTGCGGTTAGGGAGTTGAATATGGTTGCTGAGTCCGCTTCTTCGAAATGCTGCTAATACATCTCGTCGGGCGGTCTACTCAATCGGCTGTCCGGTCTATAGTATTTAGTTACGATATGGTACAAGGATTTTTCCTTGAAGCCGAGACTCTCGTACAGCGTTTTCGCAGGATTGCCTTTGACTACCTCAAGCTTAACGATCTTTTCGCCACGATGCATCATCTCATTCAAAAGAAATGAAACGAAGGCTTTACCGTATCCACGAGATTGCAAATCTGGCCGAACTGCCACCTGACGCAGCTCACAGCCGTCAATAACTCCACATGCCGCTATTTCACCATCGATATCCATTACAAATCTGTTGTTTCTATCTTTCAAAAAATTATTCCGTTCCCATTCTGAAGGTGCAATATAATACGATGGGAGAATACCAACTCGTTCACGCATTTTGTAAAAAGCCATTTCGCGAATAACATGCCACACAGGATAATCATCATCTTCATACTGCCTGATAGGAAAATGACTTTCAGGAAGAATTTTTCCTTCACGCACCATGATATAAGAAGAATGAAGTATATGGTAACCGTTCTTACATACAAATTGCAGAGAAGACCGATCGCCGTCCATACATGCACCAATCGAACGTTCTACTGCCTCGTATTGATTAAGTAATTGTTCTGCGCTTTCAATAAGCTTGCTACCGATGCCTTTTCCTCTATATTCCTTCCTTACAAAAATTGTCATCTCGGTTCCTCTCCCCTTAAAACCGCTAAAAGAGAGAAATCCCACGGTCACATTGTTGTAACAAGCAACAAATATACCTTCAGGAAAATTGATTTCGGTCTCCAGAAACTTTTCCTTAAAGTATTCATCCCCAAACAACATGGCTTGGATAGCGGATATATCCCTTTCGGGTTTGTAGGGTTCTATTATTAGATTCTCCACCTTGATAATCCTTTCAATTAATAGGGAGGTAACATCACCGTTTTGTGTGTTTTATCCACTCGTTATAATCATGACATCAATGTATCGCCTGAATCCTATTCCTCGAACCATCTCCGTCGACCAAGGGGCGAATGCCTCGCAGTAGGAATGTCAAGTGAGTTGATGTAATTGCCATCTCCAAAATACCGTTAAATCATGTTTCCCTTATATGTACTTCTTTCTCTCCATCTTCCCAAACCACATGAATTTCGAATGTCCCATCTTGGAAAAAGTAGGGCATTCTTCTTCTGATAGATTGTTGCATAGGTAAATGTTCTAAATCTGAAATCTTCACCCACTCTGGTATACCTTCTGTGAAATCCGACAATAATTCTCCAGAAAAATCGTTTGTTAAGTAATTTAAAATAATGTGTCTATCATTGGCTTCTTCATTTACATACTCATAGATCCCTTTAAACCTCAGATTTTTAACAATAAGTCCTGTTTCTTCTTTTACTTCTCTGATCGCACCTTCAATTGGACTTTCAGGAAATTCCAATTTACCTCCAGGAGCAATATATCCCTTAAAATTATCATGGGTTCTATTAAGCATTAAAACCCTATCCTCATCTTGCACCATACATAGAGTCCACATCTTATAATTTACATCTTTCATAATTCACCTCATCGATATAACTTCTTCGCAAAAGTAAACGGATTGATCAGGTAATTTCGTACTCTCAGCTACTCCATCTATGTATTCAATATCTCCTCTTTATCCGATAATCTCATAACGTCAAACCCATCTTCATTGTGCATTCGCTCCTCTACCGTCTGACTGGTTATTTTCGCCTATCATACCATAATCATCTATCACGAGACATGACAAAAAAAGACCAGAAACGAACTCCTGGTCCTGGCCTAAACCTATCATAATCTATCTAATCCATGGATCACGGATCACCTTCTAAACTTTACAACCTAAACCTTACGGTTCAAAACCCTTCTGACTCACAAACAACTGCTCCTCCGGAAACTCCCTGCTAAATCGGTCATAGACCACCTGATAAGCAGCTGGATCGTACCACTCGTGCTCCCCAAGCTCCTCGTACAAAGCCTGAACAGGCAGTCTTTTTGTACGTTTCCCGCCACTGCCATCCCCCATAAAATAATCGTCGATGCACACGCGATTCACAAGCGGCCGCAGGATCTGTGGGAAAGCCTCCGTGCTCGGAAGCACGGGTGCAATCGCTGCTTGAACGGGAATTCCTGCGTCTCTCAGGAGTGCCAGGGCTTTCAGTCTCGCTTGGATCGGCGGGGCTGATGGCGTAAAATGCTTGCGCATCTCATCACGGTCCGTCTCGACCGTCATGCTTACCCGCGCGCGTTCTCCTAACTGCTGCAGCAGATCAATATCCCGCTGGACCAACGGACTGCGCGTCTGTACGAGCAGAAAATCCGGCGGTTCGCTGACCATCACCTCAAGCAATGCGCGAGTCACTTCTTCCTTGGCCTCAACCGGCTGGTAAGGATCGGTGCTGGAAGACATGAAAATCGTGACGGGTCCCTTGGACTTGGCACGCTTCAGTTCTTTACGCAGGATGGCAGCAGATTCGAGTTTAACGTCAACCCAGCTCCCCCATTCCTGATTGCGGAATATCGATACCGGCATTTGCCGGACATAGCAGTAAGAACAAGCGAAGGTGCAGCCCGTATACGGGTTCAATGTATGGCTATATCCATTCAGGAATCCCGTTCCTTTATTGAGCAGGGTCTTCGGCGTTTTATAGAGCACTTCTTGTTTCACCTCGGACACCCCATTTCTACACTTTCTTCTATTATACTATTTCTCTCCTCACAACTCATAATGAATGAGTAAACACACGCGCCCCTCTACTTTGCATCATGAAAAATAATCCCGAGGCTGTATCTGGTACCCGACGTAATCGTGCTGACACCATGCCGGAGCGTGGTCCGGTAATACCCCCGCGTTCCCTGAACGGGACGATGGTTGGTCGGAAAGATTAACCCCGCACCTTGTTCCAAGGTGATTACATGCCCCCGGCTCTGTGCCCGCGGCCGCTGCTCGATGAGCAGAAATTCTCCTCCCATGTAATCGACTTCCTTCTCATTCAGAACAAACACCACTTGAAACGGAAAAAATTCATCTCCGTACAAATCCTGATGCAAGCAATTATAGCCGCCCTCTTCATATTTCAAAATCAACGGCGTCGAACGCTTTTGCCCCTGAGCATGGCACATGCCAAGAAACTCATCCAAGCTCGCCGGATACCTCTCCTCATGTCCAAGCTGCGTCAACCAGCGGTTAGCCGTCAGCGCAAGCTCTGGATAGAAGCCTTCCCGAAGCTGCTGCAGCGATTCTGGCAGCGGAGCTTGATAATACTTGTACTCTCCGAGCCCAAACCGGTGCCTAGCCATATTGATCGTGCTTCGAAACCGATCCTCTTCCGAATAGGTGTTGATAATCTCTGTACACTCTTCAGATAGCAGCAGCTTTGGTAGGACAGCATATCCCTGTTCATCCAAAGCTCCTTGTATCCTCGTCCAATCAAGCCCTGCTATGCGTTGCGGCAATGAATTAGGCATAATTCAACGTCTCCCTCATCCTGGCTCGCTCACCCTCAAGCTCCAGCAGCCGGGTCTTCATGGCAAGCCCCCCGCGATACCCCGTCAATGCGCCGCTTTTGCCAATTACCCGATGACAAGGAACTGTTATCAGCAGCGGATTAGCCCCAATAGCCGCTCCTACAGCTCGAACTGCTGCCGGCTTTCCGATCTGGTTGGCGATGTCAGAATACGTAAAAGTCTGCCCATATGGGATCTGGCATAGCGCATTCCATACCGCCATCTGAAAAGCGGTCCCTTTGTAATCCAAAGCCAACTCAAACCGATCGCGTTTCCCCTGAAAATACTCCATCATCTCGGCGGCATATGGCTGCATAGCTTCATCATTCTGCACGATTTCACAGCCAGGGAATTTTGCTTGTACCCAGTCCTCCAACTCTGTTAAAGGCTTATCCTGTGATCCGACGAAGCATAATCCCTGCTCCGTGGCCGCGATGTATACACTCCAGTTATCATGGCGCAGTTGAGTCCAGTTAATGGTAATCGAATGATTGGATTTCATGATCGTGCACCTCCGCACTCGTATTTTTTAAATATTGCCCGCGATAGTTAAGGGGGGTCATCCCCGTTTTCTTCTTAAACAACGTGATAAAATAAGCTGTGTTCTCCATGCCCACTTTATGGCCGATATCCGAGATCGCCAAGCTGGAATTCGTCAGGAGCTCCTTGGCCTTGCCGATCCGGTAATCCTGAATGTATTCCATCGGGGTCTGACCTTTGACACGCTTAAATATCCGGTGCAGATGGTACGGACTGCCGTGGCTCACATCGGCCAATACATCAAGTGATAAATGATCCATGTAGTGTGTATCGATATACTCGGTGACGAGTTCAATCCATTCGTGGTCCGGCAGACGTTCTCCCGTCGGCTTGCACCTTTTGCATGGCCGGAAACGCTCAGCTTTCGCTTCATCTGCCGATTGAAACACGCGCACATTTTCAAACTTCGGGGGTCTGGATTTACAGGATGGCCTGCAGAAGATCTTTGTTGTCTGCACCGCATAGAAAAACTTGCCGTCACTGTCCTTGTCGTTGTTGATAATGGCCTGCCACTGGGCTTCGGTCGGTTGTATTCGGTTTGCCACGTTTCCTCACCTCCGCTAACATTATAACCACAGGATAATCCTGTTGTACGCTTTTTGGAATAGAAGAGCAAGATAACAAAATTATACGGTCTGCATTTATGGTACAACTAGTATGGAAGAGTTCAGGAGCGAAAGGAAACGATGAAGATGCAGAAGCGAAACCAGATACATGACGATAAGCCCTATACTATGGAGAATCATCTCCCCCGGGACAGCTGGGAAGATCATGCCGAAGCCATAAGGCTGTTCGTACCGAAGGAGTTCAGTTTTACGGAGAACCTCAATTATTTGCAAAGATCGCCGAACGAATGTCTTTTTCATATCCGGAATGACAGCATCTACCGGGCTATCCCGCTTGATGGTGACATCGCTGTGATTGAAGTCAGTGCGGAGCCTCAAGAACAGGCGATCCTTGTTCGGTTTTTGGGGAATACCGCCCCCTCCGATCCCTGCAAGCGGGCGGAAGTAGCGGGTTATGTTCGGGACTGGTTCGATCTGAATACCGATCTCGTACCGTTCTATACGATGGCGGAAGCAGATCCATTACTCAGTCAAGCCGTTCAATCCTTCTACGGGCTTCGCAATATGGGTATTCCCGATCTGTTCGAGGCTTTGTGCTGGGGCATTCTGGGGCAGCAGATTAACCTGGCCTACGCCTATACGTTAAAAAGACGTTTCGTAGAAGCCTTCGGCCGCCGCGTGGAGTGTGAAGGAGAGGTTTATTGGATTTTTCCAAGACCTGAGGACATTGCACCGCTACGTGTTGAAGACTTGGACGGGCTTCGGATGACCGTGAAAAAAGGCGAGTATCTTATCGGAGTGGCCCAGCTTATGGTAGAAGGAAAATTGACCAAGGAGCAGCTGCTTGAAGCAGGCAGCTTGAAACAAGCGGAGAAACAACTGGTCAGCATTCGCGGGATCGGACCATGGACGGCCAATTATGTGTTGATGCGCTGTTTGCGAATGCCGGCCGCTTTTCCCATCGATGATGTGGGTCTGCACAACGCCATCAAACATCTGCTGGGCTTGGAGGTCAAACCGACGAAGAAGGAAATACTGGAGCTGTCGGCAGCATGGGCGAACTGGGAATCCTACGCCACATTTTATCTGTGGAGGTTTCTTTATTAAAGTTCAAACATAATAAAGAGGACGTCTCCCTCTTCTGCCAATCACTGACAGCAGGGAGACCTCCCCTATTTAGCAAACCCTTTGATCCGAGAATCAACTATTCGATGAAGTACAGTTTACCGTCAACCTCGAGTGAGATCGCGGATTGCGACAAATCGTCTTTAAGCTTCTTCGCATAATCCACCACTTGATTAAGCGAGTCCTTGTCAAGCTTCTCGGCAAACGCGTACACGATCGTTACTTTTTCCTTGATCAGGGTTTTGTTATTGTCCACCCATGCCCCTTCACCCGGAATCGCCGTTGCCCCGCCAAACCAGCCGGACAGCTTTGTCAGTGTTTGGTCAACAAACTTCTGATGAGCTGCATCCGTAATCGGAATATCTCCCTTCACCGTTGAAGGCACGTAAATCTTAACGACATGATCCAAGTGGAACTGATCGTTCAGAGCACTCTGTGTAATGGCAGTTGCCGTCGGATTGCCCTCTGCACTAAAAGACTGCTGAACCGGTACTACGATAAGTGTTAACAATAATGCCGCTGCAAAAGCGATAAGCCAACCTTTTCTCTTCATATCCATTTCTCCTTTATGTATGGTCTCGTATCCGTACAAGCATGGCATTTCAGTTGTCCAGTGCAACCTTCCTGCCATCCGCACGATACAAACTAGCACATATTATATACTGGCCTTTGCTTATCAGCTATGGGACATACGGATTATATTATGCGGAATCATGTAAAAAAGCCGATATTCCCGATAAACAAACTACGAGAATTCGACTTTTGATGATTACACCGCTATTTTATCGATCCGATCCAGGATAAACTCTCCACCGAACGATGATCCATGCTGCCGTTCAAAATAGCTTGAACATCATGCAGCGTATCCTGCAAATGCACCCGCTCGCCAGATAACCCGGTGTAAGCCTCGGCAACGTAAAAAGGCTGCGTAAGATAAGCCTCAAGCCGTGCTCCACGCTCATAAACCTCCGTCTCGGGTGCCGGAATGGCCTGCAATCCTCGCACTTGAACCAGCGAACGCAGCTCGCGATAACGGCGCAGCAGCTTCTGGGCCCGCTGTTGGACCGATAAGTGAGCCTGATCCAGGTGAACGCCTTCCGATACGGAAGATGTAGAATATAACGGGTTCACGGCAGGAAACATATGTCTGGCCGCCAGATCGGCATCGAAATACCACAGCGTCTCCAGCGGACCGTAAGGCATGTCTTCATCGACAACCGCACCTTTAAGGTCCACAAGAAAAGTCGTGACCTGCCTCAAACCCTCTTGTTGAAGACGTTCCTGGAGGTCGTAGATTTTGCCGGTCAAGACATGCTCCCGGTCCGCTGCAAACACAATCTCTTTATTGGTATTTGCATTCGTCACAATGGAATAGGTTTCTTCTATTGAATTGGCAACCCGTTCTACGTCATTCAGCATATCCTGCAGCTCGGGATATTCGCCTTCCGGCTTCAGCAGAATCGTCATATACCCTTCCTGCTTGAAGAGATGAAACAATTCACCAAGCAGCACCAATTGGCCCATTCCGGGACGGGCGACCAGCCCGACGGTACCGCCTTTGGCCAGAGGAGCAAATAGATCAAGGGGCTTAATGCCCGTTTCGATCATCTCCACGCTTTCCCCGCGCAGGATCAGTTCATCCAAACTGCATTTTGCCAGAGATGCCAATGCAGCAATGGTGCGGACTTCCGCCCGACCAACGGGAATTTTTCCTGTGCATAGGTTGGAGACTGTGGCCGGCCGTAATCCCACGGATTTGGCTGCGCTGGTCAGGTTCGGAACCCTTTGTCGTAACAGTGATACATTCAGCTTCAGATTGTCCAAGTGCGTACACCCTTTTTAGTGATAGATTGATGGTTCTTACTAATCTCTTTCAGAAAAGAGTCTGCGGTGCGGACAAACACATCCACATCCGGTTCAAAAATATTATGATCATGCTCCTCGAACGCCACGATGCTTGCCTGAGGCAGCGACACCTTATATTGTTCCACTGCTTCTAATGATAACCCGGGATGTGGTTTTACGCCACGGATAATAAGGACTGGGCAAGTCAATCGGGTTAAGTCGTTCCACAATTCGACCTTAGCCGATTCCTGTTGCAGCGCCTGTAAAGCCGATGTTTTCATACGGTCGGACAGCTTCTTTCCTCTCCAAGGCGGTAGCGAAGCGAAGAATTCCACCCATCCCGCTGGCAGCTGGGTATGAACCGCGGGATAGTCTCCGATGATCAGGCCTTGAATGCGTTCCGGATTCTGAACCGCGTAGCCTAACTGATAGGACACCCCTCGGGAGTATCCCATGAGTACGAATTGCTCAAGTTCAAGATGACAAATAGCCGCATCAATGTCGCTGATATGGTCTTCGAGTGCATATCCCGAGACAGGCGAATCACTTCGTCCCCGGCCGCGAAGTGTGATGACAACGATATGTCTGGGCGTCAGCTTTTCCATTATGGCGATGTAATCCTCAGCCGACTCGGACAGTCCCGGGATGATGACCAATGAGTTCTTTTCATTCCTAAGCTCCCGATGTACCTCCGTCACATGAATATATACCCCTTGGTTATTGACCATTGTCTCGTATAACTGCATACATTAGACCTCCTTAAAAATGGACATTTATTTATGAAGTTTGATTATAGAGTTATCTCCTTTTTTTCATCCGTCTGAGCCATCCCCCTTAACTTCCTTTCACCTCAACGCCCCAAAAGGTAAAAATGCGTGCACGCCCTTAAGGATGTTCACGATCTGGGTTACCCGCAGATCCACCGTCAAGGTGGCGTAGGCGTACGCCTCCGTTCTTGAAATAGAGTAAAGCTCGGTCATGAGATCAAGCATCCCGCTTAAGGCCATCCACATGGCTTCGTCCAGATCCTCGTGGAACCCCATCGTAAGCCACCCGGTACTCGTCTTGGCTCTGGGCATCGTTATGGGCATGTCGTCACGGACATGAAAAGTTAGACATACCTTATCCATGGGGCATTCCAGGGCGGGACCGCTAACTTCGCCGTCGCCCTGAGCCGCATGTCCATCCCCTGTTGAGAACAGCCCGCCATCCACAGGAATCGGCAGGTACAACGTGCTGCCAGCTGTCAACTCTTTGCAATCGAGATTGCCTCCATATGGGCGCGGCACAAAAGTCGTATGCTTGCCTTTTTCCTTCGGCGGCATGCCCATAACCCCCATAAACGGTTTCAGGCCGATGCTGTGTTTGAAATCTCCGAACTGACTCCTGCCTGTCATTGTCCTGGCATCCAATTCAAAATCCAGCGTCACTTCCTTGGTGTCGGTCATGCCCAGCTTCTCGTTCCAATAACTCGGAAAACCTCCGGCAGAGGTCCACCCCCACGATCCGGGAATTACTTCGTTGATCTGAATCTCCAATGTAAGTCCGGGTTTAGCCCCTTGAATATGGACGGGACCCAATAACGCATGCCCAAAATGCTCCTCCTGCCGCTCCGGCTTGCGCTCCGTAAACTTCGTTCTCGCCGCGCCCGGGGCTGTGCGTTTCTCGAGCCCCCAACCCGCATCCAAGGTTTGATACACGACAGTATCCCCAGACTGAATGTATAGGGCGGGCTCCAGTTCCCTGCTAAAAAATCCATGAAGCGTATGAATATCCGGGTGCAGCATATGAACCTGTGACATCTATCTTTCTCCCTTCACAGCCATCTTCAGAGTGGTCATTTCATGTCTCATATTCACCCTGTTACTTTATAAGGTATTTTAAATTACTCTTAGAGTCAATAATTAATTACTTCATAGCGTAATATTAATTACTCTTAATACATTTTGTTACTCATACCCGTTCGTACCAAAGTAGGTCGTTGCAGCACAAAAAACCGTCCGCTGCGCAGCTTCACTGCGAGGGACGGTTCATCACTATGTTCAGTTAAATTTCATATCAGCTAATGACTGAGCGTTCAGGGGAATGGTAACCGTTATTGTGCGCATGACCATTCTCATTACACTCTATTCTTTCTTCAAACCCTTACACTGGAATCCCGCACGACCATCTGCGGCATCAATTTCACGGCCCGCTCTTCCCTCGGAATTCCCAACATGCGATCCATCAGGATTTGTGCTGCCTTGCGGCCGATTTCCTCCTGCTGCAAGGCAACGGACGTCAGCTTGGGATATACGCGGGAGGCAAGGTCCAGATTATCCATGCCCACAACGGCAACGTCATGGGGAATGCGCAGACCGGCTTCCTCGCAGGCCTTCATGACCCCGATCGCCATTAAATCGTTCGCGGCAACAATGCCCTCCGGATGGTCGGGCCCTTCCAGCCACGCCTTCGCCATTGCATGACCGCCGCTTTCGGTGTAATCGGATTCAGCGATAAAACGCGGGATCAAGGGCATTCCGGCATTCAGCATGGCATCCCGATACCCGCAGAACCGCTCGTGGCCGGTCTGCTCGCTCAGATTGCCGCCGAGATAGGCGATGCTGCGCAGGCCTTGACGGATCAGATGCTCCGTGCTTTGCTTGATCCCGTCATATGTGTCCACATACACATAGTCGAAGCGGTCATTCCCTTCCGGCGAGACATATTTATTCGTGAGCACGACCGGTGCTTGCAGTGCATTGATGGCCCCGATATTCTCTTCACCGAAATGAAAGGACACCATGATCATGCCGTCGGCCACATTTTCCCGCAGGGTCTGAATCGCCTTCATCTCCTCCTGGAGCCTGTGCTTGGTGTAGAACAGAATCATCAGGTAATCATGCTCTTCCAGCACCTGATTGATTCCGTTGATCATATCGAAGTAGAAAGGGTTGCATATATCTGGCACGGCAAAAATGATTTTGTTGGTTTGTCTCATTTTCAGCATTTTCGCTGCATGATCGGGCGCATAGTTCATTTCTTTGGCAGCTTCCAGAATTTTGCTCTTCGTCTTGGGACTGCAATAACCTCGTCCCGACAAGGCTCTGGACACCGTAGAAGGGGATACGCCTACCCGTTCAGCAATCGTATAAATCGTATGTTTGTCCATCCTATCCTCCATTAACAACCATGGAAACGCCATATGCTCCCGCAAAAGGCTCCATGGATTCACACTATCACCTTACCGCCAGGTAAGCAATAGCTCCTCCTTTATATAACCTCCCGCTCATCATTATCCGGAAGCTCCGGGAATGGCGCATGGGGCTCGGCCTGATACCAGAATGCCGTCGATGCAATATCGCTCTGCTGCGGAAGATACCTTCCTCCGGACCTCCAGCCGAGATCCTGAATGGTCACGCGAAGATCGCTTTGAAAGCGGATTGGATCCATGACATGCCATCGATACATGCCAAAACGCTGTTGACTTCGATACAAACCGTCCGGCTTCAGCACTTGGTGCATCCCCAGATATGGCGTCGAGTAGGTTCGATAGGTACCAATCGGCTGCTCCCAATTCCAGGCTCCGCCAAAATAATCTTCCGTTCCCGTACCGCATAGGGTCGGATAATCCTGATCCCCGTCCATATAGAACTTGATCTCGCCTTCGCCCCACCAGCCGTTATTATTCACCTGCCAAGCGAGGTAAGTCCCTACATAGTGCCCGTGTCCAGTTACGCCATCCAGAATGGTATAAACCTCTTTATAAGGAACGGGATTCGTTCTCCGCCACTGCGCGTGAAAATAAGCCTCATCTTCCGGGATGTTCGTCAGCGTATAGTCAATTTGATAGTAAAGGACTGCCTTTTCCGGCGCACGGTTCTCCATCGTCAATCGGGCATGCTTGCGGAAAGGCATCTGCCAGTAGCTGTTCATGCCGCCGGCCGGATTCACGGCAACCGGAATCGAGTTGACATCGCTGCGCTCCCCCCATCCGTTACAGAACAAATCACCGACGGGTACCTCAACCGAAGGGGACTTCTCATCGTCCCAATACATGCGGATAATCAGATTGCGCCACAGCGTCGGATGGCAGGTAAGCCAGATATGCTGAATCGCCCCGGGACCCTGAATGTCACCCATCGTAAACGTTTCTCCCGGTAAAATCTCCACGGAAGGAGAGACCTTCCAGCCCACGCCCAAGTCCCTGGAAGCCGCTGCGCCCGTGCCGTCGGTGGCCATGCCGCCCTTTCCTTTGTCACCGGTAAAATTCTCCGCGCTGATGGATCTTGTCTGCGCATTGGACAGCCGGGATAAATTTCCGAGGTGCATGTTGAGCCCATTAAAGTTCGTCATCTGTTATCGCTCCTTTAGTATGTGATATCGTATCCGTACCGTTCTTTCAACGTTTGACCCAGGTGATCCTTAATTCGCAGGTAAGCTTCAGCGGCCGCACCGTTCCCCCAATCGAAGATGGTGAATGTCCCCATGCCTCGTCCCTCCTCGTCCACAACACCATCATGACCGTAATTCTCCATCATGAAGCCGTAATCCTTCTCGTTAAAGAAAGGATACGCCCGCTCCCACTGCTGTTTTGTTTTTTCATTCTCGGGACAATACATCATGACGAACGAGGCCTGCAAAGCGGCGATCCCGCGCTCAATATATTCGGGCAGATCCAGTTCCATCCCATATTGCAGGATCAACTCGGCAAACAAGCTTTGCCGCGCATCATTCCACTCCCCATCACAGTTCATGACGCCGAATCCGCCCAATACGTCAACATACAGGTAGGGAGGCTGCCAGGAAGCCTGCGTCATCAGCATTTCATCCAGCACACATTGGCCAACGTTCAAATAGGCAGGATTGCCGCTCATTTTATACATATGGTATAACGCTTCTGCCGTCCAAAACATGGAGAAATTGCATTGCTTGAACATATTATTCCTAGCCACCTTGTTGCCTGGAAGCTCTTCACGACCATAACCGCAGCAGGACCAATAGGTCTCGAAATCCTCCCACCTGCCGGTCGGCACGATCTCCTTCATCACAACCTCCAGCGCCCGCTGTGCCGCTTCCTTGTATTTGGAATCCGGGCGCAATTCATGCAGCTTCAGCAAAAAAGTGACGGATAGCGAAGTTTCCGGGGACTCTCGAAGAATATCCAGCGGAACTAACGTATCCTGATTGAGCCAGGCCGGAAAATAGCCTTTCGCGTCTTGGAGGGGCACAAGCGTATCTGCATAGCGCACGGCATATTCCAGCAGCCTTGGATCCGGCTCTAGCTCATCAAACCAGCGAAGCATGAGCAGCGCCGTCCAGCTCATATCCAGCACGTGATAAGGGGCATCCGCAATCGAACCCCATGGATCAGCCGGATTGCGATTGGAATTTCCCCAGAAGGCAGACGCCCAGTTCCCGGAACGGTTAACCTCCTGTCCATCTACCACTACCCGCTTCATCTCCGTTGCAATGACGGCGGGAAAGAACCCGCCGCGCTGCGGAGCAGCGAGAGCAAGCTCTTTCATGAGCAGAGCTTTCCGAACTAACTCCGAATCGCATTGTTCCCGACCGTAACGACAGATGCCTTGTGCCGAGCGAAGGGAGCTGAACCATGCCTGATTCCAGACGGATCGGCTCTCCCGCTCGTTTGGCACGCCCGGATAATTCGGGCTTTGACTCACATCGGCAATGAATACCGCAGCCCCTACGTTCCGTCCGTCCCATTCGAACTCCTGCCATACCGTGTCTTTCCAGTGACGAAAAGCCCACTCATAGGCATGCTTTACATAGTGGTCAAGATGGACCTCTTCATAGATACTGTGACGGAATTGCGTACGCCCCCACCTGTCCCATAAAAACTGCAGTACCAGCCGCCAGGGATTGAATACGGCTTGATCAGCCTCCACCATTTTAAGAAAGAAGCCGATTCGTATCGTTCCTGGCGGGTATGAAGCCCCATTCACCTTCTCAAACAGCACATGGTCGCTCACCCGAGTTCGGCTCATTCCCAAGACAAGCAGGTTATTAGGAGCATCCAGGTCCATGTACCAACGAGCGTCCGCATCCTTCGTGATCAGATCCAGATCCGGTATGAGCATGAGCGTCCTTGTATCGTCATGAACGATGAGCGCGGGCGATCGAAAGCAGTGTTGGTCCATCACATGCCGGGATGTCGGTGTTACATGAGGCGCCCAGTGAAAATGAGGCAGGAATGCCGGTTCCAAGCGCATCTGCCAGTCATCCTGTTGAATCTCCTGATCCAGCTCAAATGTCAGTATGCAATGAATCGTGTCCTCATCCAGCTGATGCAGACTTACCTTCGGAGCCGCTTGCCGAATATGGTCGTAACCCCACTGCTTTACAAATAACTCCGGTAATCGTCTCATAAGTTCCTCCTTTCTCCCCGGTTTTCTGCCATGGGCTCATCATTAATTCTTAACCACGCTGAAGCGGTTTCCTTAGCGACGGCACCATCTACAGGCTCCCTTATCCCGAAGTAACCTTCCGTATTGTTGCTCGATGTACGAACCCAGCCTTTCAGCGTGTAATTGGTGTACGGCTGCACCACGACCCGCTGCTTGATCGCGTTCCATCCGCTGCCATTGCGTACATAGCCATTATTCTCACCGGTTCGGGCATTTCCGAGCTTGCGGTCCAAGCCGCCCTCGCCCGTAACATACCATGGAGCCATGACCGGCGTTTTTATCTGCGTTTCGAAGCCTGGGTCCGAGATGAGATTGTCGCCGAGCATGTCAGGGGCCAGCGTGGTCTTCATTAGATGAGTATTGTAATCCGGGTACCAGGTCGACATGATAAAATACATCTCAGGCCCGTTATTGGACAGCGGATGCATATACGCATTGTACTGACCAAGGCCCGTAAAATCTCCAGGCACCAGAATTTTTTCCCCGCTCCATGGGCCGATCGGCGTTGCCGCATCCCGCATGACGATCGCCTGCCGGTCTTCGTTCAGATAGGTCATGATATACCGTTTGAAGTGGGCGTTGTAAGCAACGGACATCTCGCCCGCCACCCCGATCGCCACTGGCTGGGCCGCAGCCTGTGCGGCCGACCAGCCGTTACCGTCCCAATAACGATAATCCCCGATATTCAGCAGCGCATTCTCCGGTACCCGTGCAAGATATACGTCCCCGAAGCGGCCATTTGGCGTAGCATACATATAGACGAATCCGCTGTCCTTAAGGAATGCCGCCATTTGAAAAGGATTGTTCCAGGTTGACGTGTTGTTGTACCAGCGGGCGGACGGACTCTTGGTCCAGTTCTGCCCGTTGTCATCCGAGTAAGCGATGCCGGAGTAATTCGTATACCATCGCCCTGCTGGTCCCCAGTGATTCACGGACATATAATGGATATAATGCCTGTTGCCGACGGTTACGCCTGCCGTCGGGATGACTGTCATCTCATCATTGTTGATTTTTTTGGAGGGGAGAATCTCTTTGGCGTGGCCGGGCTTGCTCTGAATCATTGTTGAGAACGTAAGTCCATCCTCCAGATTCGCATCTGATGAGATCGCCAGCAAATTGCTCCGGTTCCAGTTGCCTGCCGTGTCGTTGGTATCGCCGAAAGCAATGAAATATTCGCCGCCTCCCTTATCCCACACGATGCCCAAATCCGTCCCGCCGACATTGTAGTTTACGTTGGTTTGATTCGGATTCGGCATGGTCTCTCCGGCAGGCGTTGCACCCGTTACCCGGGCGATCATCTTCGTGCCTTCCGGCGTCAGCGCTTCGGCGCTGCCTGCCCACGCGGAAGCGAATATTATGGACACGGCGAGAACACCTGTCGTCATCTTTTTCATAAACATCACGGACACCCTCCTTCACATCATCGGCCTCAAGCAGCGGTGCTATTTATGTTCTCGAATACATGGCTAAGTCAATTCCAGCATTGCCATGCTTCGGGGAGGAAGCGTTAGCAAGCGCTGAGCATCTTGCTGTGGACCGCAATTAACGGCCTGCTCACCCGCTAGCGTGAACAGCCGTCCGTTTACTGCCGTTTTCCCGTAGTCTTCCGGACGAAAATCCACACGAATCGTTTGCTCCTCTTCAGTCACATTCGCAAAGAATAAACCGACATGCCCCTGAGCGTTTAGCCATGCCGCGTGGATGACGGAGTCAGTCAAAAGTTCCCCCTCATTGTTATACTCCGGTGTTTCCTTACCATGGTTATAATGAAACCATTTCATGGAAGTCTGAGGGCTGTCGAAGGAGAGCGGCCGAACCATGGTCCCATATGACCAATACGCCTTCGCTGCTCCGGTCCGTAGTCGTGCATACAGGGCCAAGTAATCTGCCCTGTTCGTGGAGAAGGAATACCCGCGCGGATCAAACGAATAGTAATGCTCCTCCGCCTTATTTTCGTTGCCATCCAGTACCTCCATTGGGCTGTATTCGTAATTCAATTCGTACAATCCGCCCCAGAGGTACGTGCGTGCCACCGTAAAATAGTACAGCTCCCCGATCTCCTCCGTCAGCTTGCCCCAGCCATCTAGTCTCAGCGCGCCGTACTCATGATATACGTACGTGAACATCGGGATCAGGCGGGCCTCGCCTGACTTAAGCAGTTCCCGGATTGGCCAGCCTTCAAGCGGTGCTGCGGGCTGCCCTCCGGCCCGCGCCTGATAATAGTCGATCAGATCCAGCATCGTTTCATTGATCATCTCGGTGCCCATGGGGATATAACGGCCTGCAGTTTTGCACATGGCCGCCTTCGTATCCGCATAGTTCCGCCTGTAGGCATCCTCTATCATGATGCCGGCTCCAACCGGATGACCATGACTTTCATCCATGCAGATTTTCAGAATGTTGTTGGCGGAGATGTCATAATAAATCGCATCGACATCATCACTCTGCTGCAGCGCCGTATCCCGTTTCACATGAAAGTCATGAGTATACGGATGTGCCGGACAGAGGAACGGGAAGCGGTACGCATCCACGCTTTTTTTCAAATCGGGAAATTTCTGCGCGGCTTCCCTGCCAAGTGCGCCGTCCGCTCCGTCGAAATGATACAGGTAATCGAACTCGAAAGGAGCGAAGCGGTGGCCCAGCTTTCGGATCAGAGCGATGTTCTCTGGGTTGAAGCGGGTCGGAAACCAATCGTCGTATCCCCCAGGCACGCCGCTGCCAAACGTTTGCGGCCGGTGCGTCCAGTCTGGGCCCAGGATGTGAAACATCGGCGTTCCGATGCTTTCATGGTATTTCTGAATCCATGCGGTCCGATCCGATCCCGCATTGATCCCAAAGGTAGCTGCCCCCATATCCTCATGCAGCCATTGACTCCCCTCCTTCTCAGCCCTGCCCGCAAGCTTGCCGCGTGAACACCATTTCTGCTGTACGGCCCAGCTCTTGTATCGATCAGCAGCTTCGTACCACCCGGTTCCTGACAGAAGCGACAGCTGCACCGGGTAATGAGGCTGAATCCCTTTACCGGGACCCATATCATCGCAGCCATGGATCATCGAAGCTTCCAGCATGCCGTTTCCGTTCTTGAAGAAATTAAGC
Organism: Paenibacillus sp. 2KB_20; assembly: GCF_052115765.1. NCBI lineage: Bacteria > Bacillati > Bacillota > Bacilli > Caryophanales > Paenibacillaceae > Paenibacillus > Paenibacillus sp. 2KB_20. The sequence goes on from NZ_JBFRHH010000026.1 coordinate 20,872, forward strand.
CACTTCGGATGGCCTTCGCCGTCCAGGGCCGCGAAATACAGCCCGCCCCTGTCCTTGCCATAATAGGCAAAGAACTGCATCGTCGCCCCCGAGAAGCTTTCCGGGTACGGCATGAAACGAAAACCGATCCCATTCATTTCAAACACCTTCATCGGGTCGTTGACCTCAAATCCGGTAGCAAAGGGGTGAGCAATATAATCCTCCTCCCCATGCTCCGTAATCGTGGTCAAATTCGGGATAATCGGATATTCCAGACTAAGCAATCTGCAATCCGAGTTGTTTTCAGCGTCGCATCGGAATTCAATACCGTCCCCCTCCGCCGAGAGTGTCAAGGAAGAGGTTACGATCATGCCTTCCTGCGTGTGCCAGCTTAGTCGAACTTGATCCTGCCCGGATGCCGCCTTGTTCCTGCCCCAATCGAATCGCTGAAAGGAACTGCTGAAGCCCGCGTCTGTCTCAAGGCGAAAGGGATCCGTAATGCCCGCAACCGCGATATAATCGATCCCTCTTAAGTTATCGCGAACAGCTTGAATCGTACCGTCCGTCTCGCTGAGTTCAAGCCGGATGAGTCTGTTCTCAAGAATAATCATGCTTCACCTCCACCTGTATGGCTTAGATCGTTTATTTTAATCCAGAGATTTTGATTCCTGATATGATGTGCTTCTGGAAGAAGAGGAACAGGATAATGGTCGGCAGACAGGAAAGCGCCGATCCGGCCATCAACATGCCCATTTCCGTTGCACGCTCGGAACGGAAGGTGTACAAGTACTGCATAATCTGAAACAGCTCCGGATTGGTAATCGTCATCGTCGGCCATACGAAGGAGTTCCAATAGGCTAAATAGGAGCCAATGCCCACAATGACAAAGACCGGGAACGACATTGGAATGAAAATATGCGTAAAAATCTTGATCCTGCCCGCTCCATCGATCAATGCCGCCTCTTCCAGCGCCATTGGAATATTCAGATAGAATTGGCGGATGAAGAACATATGTCCCGCGGAAGCAATCCCGGGCAATACGAGCACCGCAAGGGTGTCGAGCATGCCCATCTCATTCACCACGATAAAGGAGGTCAGCAGGATCGCCATGCCGGGAATGAACATGGTGATGATGACGTAAACCCACAGAAATGTCTTGAACCGGAATTCCAGCCTGGAGAAGACGTAAGCCGCAGTAGCGTTAACGGCCAAGCTTAGCGATGCAAAAAGAACGGCGCCCCCGAATGTAACCAGCATCGTTTGAATAAAGGCCGAATCGCCCAGAATGTCCATATAATTCTGAACCATCCATTTCTTCGGGAAGAATCGGAACGGAGTGGCAAGCACCTCCGCTTTGTCTTTGAACCCGGCAAGGATGACCCACAGCAGCGGGAACAGAGCCATAATGGTCACCAGGCCGGTCAAGAGTGTCATCAATGTTTTTTGAAGTCCGTTGAACGTTTTCATCTTGTTATCCTCCTGTCTTCCCTAACCGTCGATCGCTTTTTCCGAATTCAACACTCTGAAGATGATGGCCGAGATACTGCCCAGGACCACAAACAACAGCAGCGATGCCGCAATCGAGTTGCCGACCATGACGTCGTTGCGGAAATGGTTCAAGATGTACAGGTTCGGCGTTGTGGTCTCGCTAAGCGGTCCGCCGCCCGTCATCACGAGGGACAGCTCGAACTGTGAGATTTGCGCCGTAAATCCGGTTACGAGCAGATACAGGATCACATTGCGCATGAGCGGAATCGTGATATACCACATCCGGACAAAGGTGCCCGCTCCTTCCAGTTCGGCAGCCTCATAGTAGCTTTTCGGAATATCGTGGAGACCTGCCAGCATGATCAGCGTTGTAAGGCCGAAGCCCAGCCATACGGCAGGGGCTGCGATGCTGGGCAGTGCCGTAGCTACTTCGGCAAGCCACGCTTTCGGCTCGTATCCGAACAGTCCGATGATGTAGTTGGCCAAGCCGCCTGCATAATCGAAGATAAAGACGAAGATGACCGATGCAACGATCCCGGAAATGATGGTTGGGATGTACACGGAGGTCTTCACAACGCTTGCAAAGCCGGAGCCCAGGTTCTTAATGATGTTGGCGAACAGAAATGAGAGAATCAGCATTGTCGGAACGACCATAAGGGCAAACTTGAGCCCTACCCAGATGGACTGGAGAAAGAGGTCATCGGTCAGCACCATATAGAAGTTCTGTAAGCCCACAAAGGTGGAATCCTGGTAGAAGCTCCAATTATAGAAGCTCACGCGCAGGGCATAGAAGAAAGGTATGATGACAAAGATCGTCAGCAGGATGACGATGGGTGCGAGAAGCAAATAAGCCACCCCATTGTCCTGCCGGTAATTTTTCTTAAACATGTAGAGTCACCACCATGACCTAAGGATGAGGCAGCCATCCGAAATCGGATATCCGTATCTGAAGGGATGATCCCCGGGTGGCCGCCAAAGCGCTAATTTTTCGGATTTGTGCCGGCAAGATTGTTCTTGGTTATGAAATCGTTAATATCCTTTTCCGCTTTCTCCAGCGCCTTATCCACCGGCGTTCCTTTCATGGCGGACTCAATGGATGTGGAGAGTGCAAAGCTGATGTCCCATGGATAGATCGGTTCAGCCTGGGAGTGTGGAATGATCTGCTCAGAGACCAGCGCACGCCAAGTATCCTTGGATGCATCCGGATCGGATTTCATCGCTTCGTCCACCGATTTACGCGGGGGGAACTTGGAGAATTGGGACGTCTTGAAAAAGTCGATCATGATGTTCGGATCCCCGGCGAGGAGATAAGAGATGAAATCTGCCGATTCTTGCGCATGCTTGGATTTTCCGTCTACCGCGAGCGACCAGCCGCCAAGCGTTGCCGTCGGTTTCGTCAAATCGCCGTCCAACGATGCCATTGGTGCAATCCCCACTTTATCCACCAAATCCTTATAGGTGTTGCGAAGCTGCCCCATCGCCCAGGAACCGCAAATCTGGATGGCAATCTTGCCCTCGCCGAAAGGCTTGATATCCGCATATCCGGCCAGAGCCTGCTTCGGCATGACGCCAGATTGGTAAGCTTTCTGGTAAAAATTCAAGAGCGCCTTGTAGCCGTCATTGTTTACGTCTGCTTTGGACCAGTCCTCCGTAACCGCAAGATGTCCTGCTGCATTATACTGCAGCCCCCAGCTCGACCAGCCCAAATCCGGAGCGGTTTGTGCGATCGATAACCCGAACACGCCTTTCTTGGTCAGCTTCTGAGCTGCATCCAGAAGCTCATCCCACGACTTCGGCGGCTGATTCGGATCAAGCCCGGCCTCCTGGAACAAATCCTTCCGATAGAACATGACGGCAGAAGGTTCGACCAGCTTCGGATAAGCGTAGTACTTACCGTTAACGGACACAAATTCCTTCATGTTGTCGTACAAATCATCGAATACTGCCGGATCCATCAAATCGTTTAGTGCCGTCAGCTGTCCTGTCTTCGCGGCATTAGCCACGTTGCCGTAGTTGATCGTTCGGATATCCGGCGCTTTCCCCGCGGCTTGAGCCGCTTTCATTTTTTGATCCCAAGCGTCGCCCGGAACGATCGTCAGTTTCACTTCCACATTATTCTGAGATTTGTTGTACTCGCCGACCCATTTTTTGAACCACTCATCGGTCGTTTCCTCGAATTTTTGCGCCCAAAAGTTGATTACGACTTTATCGCCGCTGCTGCCACCGTTGTTTGCGCTTTCATTTTCCGGTGAATTGCTTGATGCTCCGCCTGCCGGGCCGCCGGATCGTCCGCCACAGCCTGTAACGAGCAGCGCCAGTACCATAAGTGTGGAGAACAAAACTTTCCAGGATTTGAAACTGATGTTTGTTTTCTGCACCATGAACCCTCCTTATAATGGATCAAACTATTTAAACGCGATTCGCATTTAAACCGAACATTCGTTGAATCCGTTGTCATTTTTCCAGAGAAGCTTTATACCAAAAGACGTTGTACGGATCCCACAAAGATAGCGTGAAATAAATCGTTCGCCCGTCATTCTCGGTATACCGATCATTCATATAGGGACCATACAGTCCTGGATAATCCTCGGCTCGGACCAAGTCCAGAGGCTCGCCCCACGGCCCCCACGGCGCCATCCCTTCACGTATGACAACACCCTGGCCTTCCTTCAGATATGTCATCAGCCAACGTTCCAGATAAGAGTTCCATACAACAGATAGCTCGCCGACCGTGTCATCCACTACATCCTGGGCATCTTTCTTATCGGTACTCCATCTGGGATTACCATCATCGTCCAGACCACTATAGTACTCGTACTCGGACAGATTCTCGATGTTCTCTTCTCCCACCTTCATGAGCTGAACGCCGCCATAGCGTCCGGCTGGAATACCCCAGAAATAAATGTCCGTCCCGCCTGCTTCATTCTTTACCTTATAGGGACTGACCTGAATGAAATTGCTGTCCCCTGGCCAACGCAGTTGATCCTGGAGCTCCCACGTCTCACCGTTATCAACCGATTTGGCCACGCTGCTGTAGTTGGCGTCCCACTTCCCGGGATCTCCCCAATGATTGACCGACATGTAGTACACATACAATGCACCGCCTGCCGCAATGCCATGAGTCGGAATTTTGGTCATTTCTTCATAATCGATTTTGACGGAGGGCAGCAGCTCCTTGGCTGTACCGAATTCATCCGTCACCATATTTTCAAACGTGATGCCATCAGCCGGTTCCATATCCGTGGTATAGGCCATCGTATTGGAGCGCCAGTAGCTGCCCCCTCCGCCTATCTGATCTGGCGCCCGTTCGCCGAACGTATCCCCGAACACGAAGTAGGTTCGTTCCCCATCATTCATCATAGAACCGAGATCGGTACCGTACACCGCGTATCGATCGGTACGATTTGGGGATTGTTCGCCAGTCAATTGCGAAATTTGTTCCAGGCCGGTAATGCCTGTTAATATAAAGCCCTTGTCTGTTTCATCTAGCTGGGGATTCACCTTGCTGCCGCTCATGCAGCCGCAAAGAAGCACGAGTAGGCTGGCGAGCAAGGCCGATTTCAATTTCAAGCTCATCTCCCCTTTCGATTCACTATTCCACCCCTTTATATTAAGGGTTGGAGTGGCCGAATATTTGCTTCATGCTATCATCGTTAAGCGGCTTGATATCCGGCAGAGGCTTTCTCTTATCCACCTTAGGCAGCGCCGGGAAAGGACGATGAGGTTCAGCCTGATACCAGTACGCCGTAGAGGAAACATCGTCGCTCCGATGATTGTTATGTCCGTGCTCGATCGTTACCTTGATGCTGCTCTCGAACATGATCGGGTCGAGGATATGATACCGGTACGTGGAGATTTTGCCGCTCCAGTTCGGTCCCCCTCCCAGAATAATGCCATGATAAGGCGTGCACACCTCCTGCTGCGGACACCAGGCCGTGTTGAAATAATCCTCCATCCCCGTTCCGTGCAAGGTCGGAGGCCATGGCTCCCCATCGATGAAGATCATGTCGTCCCCTTCGCCGTACCAGTTCCACTCCCGCGTATCGCGCAGGTTATGGACATTGAAGTTGCAGCCGATGTAATGACCTTTCCCCACCGCATCCAGGATGACATAGTTCCCGTCGCCGGTCGTATTCTTGCCGCCGAATTCATAGAAGGCGTTATCCACTTCGTCATCCGGTATCCCGTCCGAAGGATTTTCTCGATGCCACTGGGCATGAAATCTAAGCTCCTCCTCAGGCAGCTTATCGTATGATTCGTAATTCACATAGAAATAGAATTTGATCGGTTGGTCCGCCTCGCTCTCAATCGTAATGCGGGCTCCATCCGCAAACGGCATGCGGAAGAAGCAGTTGAATGCCTTGCCGTCCTCGGGACTCATCATCAATGCCGCAGACGTATAGTTTTTGGTGATCCCGTGCCCCATTCCGAAAAAATCACCGATCGGCGCTTCCACGCTGGGCTCCGCCTCCTGGTCCCAGTACATGCGGAGAACGATTTTACGCGGTAGATACAATTCCTCAGCAGGCGCGTCAGTCGCCATCGTCATCCAGATGTGGGTGATGGCGCCCGCGCCTGGAATGTTGCAAATTTCGGTCAGGTCGCCAGGGTTGATGGAGAAGTAATCTTTATTGCCTCCCGAACGGTCGTAGCTGGATTCCCGTTTACTTTTCCCGTTGCGAGTAAGGCTGAGTGAAGATAATGCTGAATGATTGTTCATGGATGGTTCGCTCCTTTTAGATTGGTGGATAAAGGTTATATAAGTACTTCTAGAACTCGTTTCCCAAAATGTGACATCGATTGCAGAATTGATGGTGATGGAATGCAGGGTCCTTCCAGAACCTGCATTCCCAGTTTATGAGTCCAACGCCGCCAGGCGATATTTCGTTGTGACCTCGCGTTTATTCAGGCTTTCATTCACACATTCATTCCGGTGATTTACCGCTTCTTAATGCCTTCAAGCGTTTCAGCACCCCGTTTTCGCCTCTGCCCAAATAATCATGAAGGCCTTTATATTCCTTGTACAATTGATCATACACGCGCACATTGGCCTCAATCGGCTTAAAGGTCTCTTTCCGAACACGGGCTATTGCTTCCGCAGCCTCAACGATGCTCCCAAAGCCACCTTGCTCTTTGCCTGCCGCCACGGCACCGAACATGGCTGCACCAAAAGCGGCCGTCTGGATTGTATCCGCTACTTTGAGTTCTTTGCCGGTAACGTCAGCATAGATTTGCATCAGCAAACGGTTTCGCTGCGGCAATCCGCCGCAAGCATAGAGCTCCTGGACTTCTACGCCGCTTACGGTAAAAGCATCGATAATCGCCCGCGTTCCAAAGGCAGTGGCCTCCAGCAGCGCCCGGTATATTTCCGCAGGCTTGGTTTGCAGGGTCAAGCCGAGCATTACGCCGCTAAGATCGGCATCCATCAGTACAGAGCGGCTTCCGTTCCACCAATCGAGTGCCAGTAGTCCGCTTTGGCCAGGCGCATACCCAGCCGCTTCCGTCTCAAGCCACTCATGAATGCCAAGCCGCTCTTCGGATGCTTTGCGACGAACATATTCCGGCACAGCCTCTTCCACATACCACGCGAAGATGTCGCCTACGGCCGATTGCCCGGCTTCATACCCGTAATAACCGGGAATGATCCCGTCCTCGACGACGCCGCAAATGCCTTCGCCCGTCACTTCCTTGTCGCTTAAAATCAAGTGACAAGTAGAGGTTCCCATCGCAAGCACCAGCTTGCCAGGGGTTACCACACTAACGGCCGGCACCATGGCATGGGCATCGATGATGGCTACGGCGATCGCGGTGCCCGGCAGAAGCCCGGTCATGGCTGCCATAGATTCGGTTAATCCGCCCGCTTTCGAGCCCAAGGGCTTGATCGGGCCTCTCAGCTTCGTCTCCACGAGGTCACCAAACCTCGGATCAAGCGACTTCAGGAACTCCTTGGACGGGTATCCCTCCCGTTTATGCCAATTGGCTTTGTAGCCTGAGGTGCAGCTGCTCCGCGCGAGCTGACCGGTCAATTGCATGACCACCCAATCGGCAGCCTCCATGAACAATACAGCCTGCTCATAGATCTCCGGAGCTTCATTCAGAATCTGTAAAGACTTCGCAAGCATCCACTCCGAAGAGAGCTTACCTCCATAGCGAGCAAGAAATTTCTCACCCCTCCGTATTGCGGCTTCATTAATCAGGTTCGCTTCATCCTGTGCCGCGTGGTGCTTCCACAGCTTTACCCAGCTATGCGGGTTGTCTCTCCACTCCTCCAGCATGCACAGCGGAGTTCCCCCGGCATCCAGCGGCATCATTGTACACGCTGTAAAATCGACGCCGATCCCTATGACTTGATCAGGTGATACGTTAGCCTCCAACAACACACGCGGGATGGATTGCTGAAGGACTTCCATGTAGTCCCCCGGATGCTGCAGCGCCCAATCCTGCTCCAGCTTCAAGTCCGAGTGGACCAGCACCTCGTCCATAACTCCGTGCGTGTATGGCGTCACATGCGTCGCAACTTCTTGCCCTGTATTGATATCAACGAGCAAAGCCCTGCCCGATTCCGTACCGAAATCCACGCCAATAGTGTATAACTGCTTCATTTCATCCGCCTCCTATTTATACAACGGACCATAAGACGCGCATGCCCGGTAGTCTGCCGAGACCGGCTCCAGTCCGCCGAAAGCGGTCCATGCGCTCGGCCGGAATATCCGTTCCTCCGGTACGTTATGCATGCATACCGGAATGCGAAGCATCGAAGCCAAGGTGATCAGATCTCCGCCGATATGGCCGTAACTCATGGCAGCATGGTTGGATCCCCAGCTGCTCATCACGGTGTATACATCCTTGAACAGTCCCTCGCCGGTCAGATTTGGCACGAACCAGGTCGTCGGCCACGTAGGATCGCTTCGCTGATCCAATACATCGTGCACCGCCTCCGGCAGCTCCACGGTCATTCCCTCGGCAATATGAAGGACCGGCCCGACACCCGCAACCATATTGATCCTCGCAATCGTGACCGGCATGCCTTCCCGGGTCGTGAAGTCTGTTGAGAAGCCGCCGTCGCGGAAGAAATCGATAGCCGGACACCACTTGACCGCATCCAGACAGTCTTGAACTTCCTCCTGCGTGATTTCCCAGAACGGCTTCATCGCCGGTCTGCCGTCCTTCGTCTGCCTTCCCGTTCCGTCAAGGGCAGCAGGCCCGGAGTTGATCAGATGGATCACGCCCTGCTCTGCGATCCCCTCAAGCTGATACCCTGTTACACGTTTTACCGCTTCAGGGCTCCAATATGTACGAACATCTGCAAATACCTGGGCTGCGTCCGTCAGGAGATGTCCGAACAGCATCGTAATTCCGTTCAAATTATCGTTCTCAGTTGCAACCATGTAGGGTTCCCTCAGACCATTCCAATCAAAGGAGGAATTGAGTACTGCCTCCATGAAATCTCCGGTCGGGAAATAGTCCGTCCAGGCACGCTGTCCTTGAAACCCTGCTGCCAGCGCATTTCGCCCGAGCGCTTCCTCCCCGTATCCCATTTCCGCCAGCTTCGGATTGCCCACCATCAAATCGCGTGCGATTAACGCCATCTTCGCGACGGTCTCCCAATCCTGCCGCTTCTGCTCATCGGTTCGCTTTAAATGCTCCGGATTGATGTCCGTCCCTGGCTTGCAGTTCTCTTTAATCCAGGCCAGTGCCCGCTCATATTCGTCGCGGTCGTATATTTCCAGCTCGATTCGCCTTACGAATTCCGTCATATCCACGTATTCATTGCGCATCCCAAGATACTTCTGGAAAAAGTTCTCGTCGACGATACAGCCCGCTATTCCCATGGATACGGTACCCATCGACAGATAGGAAGTCCCCTTCATGGTCGCTACGGCAAGGCCTGCCTTTGCAAATTGCAGAAGCTTCTCCTGTACGTCAGCTGTAATTTCGGTATCCCCGATATCCTGCACATCGCGTCCATAGATCGAGAAAGCCGGGAGTCCCTTCTGATTGTGTGCTCCAAGAGCTGCTGCCAGATACACGGCACCGGGGCGCTCGGTTCCGTTAAATCCCCAAATCGCTTTCGGCCTTGTCGGATGGGTATCCATCGTTTCCGACGGATAGCACCAGGAAGGTGTCACCGAAATGGTTAGTCCTACATTTTCTCTGGCAAACTTCTCTTCCGTTCTTGCGGCTTCGGCTACTCCTCCAATGCAGGTGTCGGCAATCACGCATTCGACCGGAAGCCCGTTGCTATGCCTTAGATTTTCGGTAAGCAGGCGTGCAGTTCGCTTCGCCATATCCATCGTTACATCCTCTAACGATTCCCGAATGCCTCCCCTCCGACCATCGACGACTGGACGAATGCCGATCTTCGGCAATTGATTCTGCAATCGATTGCAGATTTGGGTTTGATAATGCATTGTCATCATCCTCTCTGTTTTTAGAACGGCAGCTTATAGGTCAATTCAGCTGTTTCACTTCATTGCTGTAAATTTCAATTTCCGGATCAGACAGCGGTGCTTCTTCGCGAATTCGACGAAGAAGAATCTCACCGGCTTTGATTCCCATTTCATAGGGATGCTGTTCCATATAATAAAGTCCCGATCCTTTGAGTAATGGACCGGCCTCTACCTCACCGAAAGAAGCTACTGCCATGTCATCCGGAATCTTTAGTCCACTGCGTACAATCTCAAGCAATACGCCAAGACTCATTCGGTTATTCAGAGATATAATCGCAGTGGGCCGATGCTCCAGCCCCAGAAAATGCCGTACCGCCCGGATTCCGTCCTCTGTAGAGAAGTCGCCATTATACACCATCGGTTCCTCGTGCAGTCCGTATTCCTCCATCGCCTTCCGAACACCGTCAAGACGCTCCCTGCCCGTACTTGATCTCGTCGGGCCGTTTACCACCACAATGGCCGTATGCCCATCCTCTAACAGTTTTCTGGTTAGACGGGTTGCGCCTTCGGTATTGTCCTCGGCTACCAGATCGAGTCGAAATCCTATTTCAGGCGAGTCCAGTTTTCTGTCTATGAGGATGATCGGCATTTTAGAATCTGCCAGCTGCTTGATCGCCGGATCATTTCCGCCTGACGTCGCCAGTACGACGGCGTCCACGCGCTTTTCCTGCATAAGCTTAAGCAATCGTTTTTCCTTATCCGGATTCTCGTCCGAGCTGCAGAATATGAGCTGAAAGCCCTCTTTGCCTACAATATCCTCAATACCTTTGGAGATTCCCATGAAATAAGGGTTGGAGATATCGGGAACGATGACCCCGATCATATACGTACGGTCCTGCTTAAGACTTCGGGCGATGGCGCTTGGCCGGTAATTCAACTGGTTCACTGCCGCCATTACGCGCTCTTTAATTTCATCGCTTACATAATCGCTGTCGTTCAGCACTCTTGAAACGGTTGCCGTAGATACTTCTGCTGCCGCTGCTACTTGTTTAATCGTTGCTCTTGCCAAACATTGTTCACCTCAAAACGTTATGATTCCATTATGTAATCGATTACGTAAACGATTACAATCACAGATTACAAGATCGGATATGCTTCTGTCAACCCTCTTTTTTTAATTTTTGGTAAGAAGATTATCCGAGCGTTGTCGGGGCTTTTATGACTTAGCGGGCGATCTTCTCCCTGTGCGCTCGGTGCGTGAACCCGGCCTTGGCTCATCCCGCTGCTTCATAAAAAAGCCCCCTTACCATCTTGTTGGATGGTTATAGGGGGCTGAATGTACTGCTGTAAATTTCCCGATTCGATCTAACTCTTGATCTGAGGGGCAGCTGTGTATTTTTTTGGATCAGACTAAATCAAGCTTGAGCTTTAAATAGTTGCTGCGCGACAAGATTGACCTGACCCTTGCGATCGTATCCTTTCTAATGGGTAGGCGGGCCACTTTACTAAGCAAAACCCAGCGCAGACAGGCTATAGCTTCAAAAAGCTCGAGCTCATCCGCTTCGTAACGGTTCTCGGTACAAAATACAGCACGGTAGAAAGAAGCTCGCTTCTCGCTCACATATATCCACATTAAGAATATCGACCAAGCGATGTCATACCTGGGATCGCCCATTTGGACATTAGTCCAATCGATGACGGTCAACTCGTCTTCCATCTCAAGAATATTGCCCAGATGGTAGTCGCCATGGATGACACAATCTTGTTTCATGTTCGCACGCTGAACAAGCTCCATCAATGGCTGTTTGATATCGGGAAACTCATCAATTCGAGGATAAAAATAGGAGATGAAATCATATCTCTTCAACCCAGAGCCTCTCTGGCTATCCAGGGGAAGCTTATGTATATCCATTAGCATCTTAGCAAGTTTCATTAGTTTAGGCTGATTCACATTTTGAACGGGAATACCATCGTAACTGGTCAGCAAAACTGGGTTGCCATTCCGGTCTGTCCCCCAGCCTAAAGGTTTCGAAACCGCGCTTCCATGCGTGCACAATGCATTCAATATGTGATATTGCATCTGAACGTTGGGCTTGGAATCTTTATTCCAAACCTTTAGTACATAGTCTGCCGTTAATGTGGTGATCATCATCACTTCTGCCTCCATCCCGGAATCTAATGGGACGGCATGGAATGAAGTTTCATGCTTGAGCAATGACTCAAGCGTCTCATTTTTCTCCAACCAATTTATTTCTCGCAAATTACGTTCCTCCGTCATTATGCAACGACTCGATGGTCGCAAAAATATGGGAATAGACAGCCTGGATATTGGTCTCATTCATTACACCGTTGTATAAACCGTAACCCCAATGCGACGCATCCTTGCCGTAATATCCTGTTGCGTACATATCCGATGAAAGATCCGGAACCTCATCGTAGGACAATTCCTCGATCGTGAAGGGGACATGAGATTTTTTAGACTCGATATAGAAAAAAGGCACTTCAGCCTGATGATAAACTTTTGTATACTTGGGCTCAGAAGCTTCCACCAGATGTTCTTTGGTTATGAAAACAGCGTCAAGCTCCGCGGGAATGTCTAGATCCTCTAGCTGCTGAAACGTAACCTCCCTAAAACCCACATGCCCCTTCTCCCTAACTCGCGGTGTTTCTCCGATCACACCAATAACGAGGCTTCTGCCCTCATAAAGGGGTATATCGATCGAATCTCGTTGAGCATTGCCATTTATTAGAATAACAAATACAAGCAATAGGACCACTATTATTTTTCTCTTCATGAGATCTCCTTCGGCAAATTTCCCTTTCTCACCAACGCATTCCATGTCTCTTATCCCATTACTCTTTCTTTTTTATACTTCTTCCTAGCGACAACAACATGCGTATTATCCAATAACTCCATATTATGTGTATTCCTGAGCTTCGTAAACATTTATCTTAACCTTTGCACACATATCTGTATAACAAAAAAACCGCGATCCACGCGGTTTTTCGATGGTTCAATCCATTTAATTATTTCTTAGCGACTCTTCTCCGCTCCCCGATCAGAGGAAATTCACCGATCCGAAGCCTGGCGCTTCCGTACGGAACTAACTCCAATTCCGTAATGGGCTGTCCGTCCGTGTTCGGATGCAGCGGAGGGTTTCCGGCATTATTGCCTTCCATTTTCCAATCCCGAATCAGTTGACCTTTAACCTTCACCCTGACAGGTGCAACCTTCGCCAGGAACGGCTGGCGGACCATATCCTGCTCAAGTACCTCGAATGACGTATCGGCGACCAAACCGTATTTCCACGGGGATGCAGGGTATATCTCCCAATCGTGGAACATGTCGCGCTGCCGGATCATCTGCCAGTTCTCCTTTACGGGCAGCACATACACCAGCGGCCCTCTTTCAATGCTGGTAGCGTACATGCTGCGCGACACGGTCTTCACTTCCATGGGCAAATGAATGTCCAATCGGTCGCCGTTCTGCCAGTTCTGCACGATTCTTGCATAACCGGACTCCACCTGTAATGGCAATTCGCGCCCATTCAGAGTTATGAGTGGATCGTCGCACCAAGCCGGGATGCGCAGCGAAAGAGGAAACGATGCCGCGGATTCCAACGACAATTTAATTTGAATCCGATCCTTGAAAGGATATTCTCCGGTTACCTCGACGACAGCCGGAACTCCTTGACGACCGGCCGGGGTCCTCACCGTGCATGGGGCATAGGAAATGGCAACAAGCCCGTCCTCCTGATCCTTCATCCACAGATGCGACGTCAGCTTGGGCCAGCCCTGATGCATATTGGCCGTGCAGCATCCGAAGTTTGGCTCCAGACCGAAGACGTTGGCGTCCGGACTGTTGCTCCAGGCCCGTGGAGCGACATTGCAGATCATCTGGTTGACTTGCTGATCATACTGATGCGAGGTCCAATCCGGGGAGATGGCGGCAGGCAGTGCATTAAATGCAACCTTCTCCAAAATATCCCCGAAACGTCCGTCCCCGAAAATACGCGTCAGCTGCTCCATCGAGAACATATACTCCACGACGGCACATAATTCTACGCCTTGACTCGGATGGGTGCCGGATAACCATTCGTCTCCGGAGAACATGCCATGCGCTTGGCCGTGATACGTCATCAGGGAATCGATGCCTCGATGTACACTTTCCCGCTCTACCGGATCACCATTCAGTTCAAACAATACGCCCGGCGTTTTGATTCCCATCGCCACATTCACGACATGGGTTGTCCAATCCCACTCTTCGACCTTGCGCCAGAACGGAAAATCATGAAAGATGTCGCTCCAGTCCGTTGTTTGTCCGGTAACGATATCGGCAAGCTCTAACAGAAAAGGTTGCTTCGTACGTCGATATAACCACACGATGCACAGCAGCATCTCCGCACCCCTTGTTTGGGCCCAGCCCCGCAGCGGCTGTTCCTCGATAACCGAATGGACATAAGTAAAAAACTTCGTCAGAAAAGGGACGATCCGTTCATCGCCCGTTGCTTCCTCATGCTGCATCATCACTTTCAGCATGATCATGTAATGCCACCAGTCCTGCTCCTTATCGATATCCTGGTTCACGGAGGTAATGCGCACCGGACCGAACATGCCATTCTCCTGCTGGCTCGCAAGCGACCACTCGATCCACCGATTCGCTTTGGCAATCAAAGACTCATCTTCGAGCAAATAAGCTAACGGAAGCAAGCCGTCGACATAATACGGTCCCCGTTCCCAGCTCTCTCCCTGGCCTCCAAGCCACCCGTTCTCATCCCCTACGTCTTTCCACTGTTCTTCCAAATGTCCGGTAAACCCGCTTGCTTGAATCTCCAACTGACTCTTAAGCCAGCCAGCCGGTTTAATTGCTCCTAATGGCAAGCTGTTAAACGCAGTCTCATGCAGCATCAACTTCCACGCTCCTTGTTTCTGTCTTGTTGGTGCACACTCTGGTAGAAATATACCATCTGGGCCAGGCGTTACCCTATACACAGAAACAACATCTTTTTATCCAATTGCAACATGCTGTCTTATTGAATCCGGAACAGTAAAACGATTATCATAGAGAAAAGTTCGTTTGAGGAGGAGGCCTGGTCGCAGATGATCTTCCAGTTCACAGCGCCGCCGCTACCGCACTATATGATTTGTGGAGAAGATACCTATCAGGTAGGAGACCAACATCCGGATCGCTATAACATTGGGGTCTTTGATCTGATTCTGGTGACAAAAGGGGCGTTATTTCTGGAGGAGAACGGAGTTGCTTACAGGGTAAAGAGCGGCTGTCACCTGATTTTAAGACCCGATGCCGCGCACCGTACGTATCTGCCCTGTCAGGAGGAGACCCACTTTTATTGGCTGCATTTTCAGACGTGCGGTCGTTGGATTGAAACGGAGGAACTGACCCTTTTTGCCTTATCGCAAACCGATCAGCCTATTGTACAGATCGAGAGTTTCTCTTTTTATATACCCAAGTACGGAGAGCTACCTTCGATAGAGCAAGCGAGACTCCTGATAGAGCAATTGCAGAACCTTCAGCCATCGTCTTCTTCGGCGGCACGCTGGAAGCAGCAGCAGCTGCTGCATGAGCTGCTCCTGCTGTTTCAAGCCGAAGAGGATGGAATCCAGCATCAGAATCCTCAATATGCCATAGCCGAACGAACCGCCAACTATTTGAGACAACATTACAAAGAACCGGTTAGCTATCAGAGATTATCCGATGCCATGCACTTCCACCAGAACTATCTGTCGATCTGCATGAAAAAAACGTTCGGCTGCACGCCCCTGGAATATCTGACACGGCATCGGATCGAACAAGCCAAGCGATTATTGATCCACACCAACGATCCGATCGGACGCATTGCGGAAGAATCCGGATTCGGCTCTTTTCCGTATTTCATTCGCTGCTTTATTCGTTATACAGGCTTCAAACCCAAATCCTTTAGGCAGAAATACCGTTCCTAACAGAGCGTTCACAGCACCTCGGTTGCTTAGAATACGCTTCGTACCAAGCCCCCGTCGATTCGAAGCGCTGAACCGTTAATCGCCGAGGATTTGGGACTGCTTAGATACGTAACAAAATCCGCAACCTCCTCCGGTCGAATCAATCGCTGAATAATGGAAGTCGGCCGATTCTCCTTCATAAACCGCTGCTCGGCTTCTTCGATCGATAGATCCTCATCCGGATATAGCGTATTCAGCATCGTTTCAACGCCTTCCGTAAGAGTGGATCCAGGCATGACGGTATTCACCGTGACGCGGGTTCCTGTCGTCAGCTCGGCCAAGCTCCGGGAAAGGGACAGCTGCATCGTCTTGGTTGCGCTGTAATGCGCCATCTCCTGAGACGGCATGACGGCTGCTTCACTCGCGATAAAAATAATTCGACCTTCATTGCGATTGATCATGTTCTTCAAATAGTGCCGGGTTAACCGAACACCGCTCATAATATTGGTCTCGAAGAACCTAAACCACTCCGCATCAGGGATATCGAAAAATTCAGCAGGCTCAAAGATCCCTAAATTGTTGATCAGAATATCGACGACCGGAGCAGCTTCCCTGACCTGATGACAGCCCTCCTCCGTTCCGAGATCCGCCACAGCAATACGCAGCTCGGCGTCCGGATGCACAGCGTGAATGTCATGAATCGTCTGCTTTACTTTGTCCTCATGTCTTCCATTTATTATGACGGAAGCTCCCTCTGCTGCAAGCGACATGGCAATCGCTTTGCCAATGCCGGATGTCGAACCCGTTACCAATGCGACTTTTCCCTTCAGATCCAAATTCATTATACTCTCTCCTTCCGTTATGTAGGAATGGACCCTCCTGATTCCCGTCGTTACTGCCCGAGGTCCAGGAGAGTCACAATATTTATTACACTACTATCCTTGCGTAAACGCAGATTTCTTAGAAATCAAAATTGTCGGGATCCGGTCCCACTCTGTGATCCTGATTCAAGCTGTCGATGCGCTGCATCTCTTCATCGGACAATTCAAAATCAAAGATTGCCGCATTCTCGGCAATCCGATGTTCTTTGGTCGATTTCGGAATCGTGACAACGCCGTTTTGTAAATCCCAACGAAGAATGATCTGAGCGATGGATTTATGATGCTTTTCTGCAATGCGCTGAAGATCCTCTTGATCCAGCAGCTGTCCTTGCATTAATGGAGACCATGCTTCGAGCTGAATTCCATTCGTACGGCAGAACGCCTGCAGTTCTTTTTGCGTTAGTCTTGGATGATATTCGACCTGGTTCAACATCGGTTTAATTTCCGTTTCCTTCATTAACTTCTCCAGATGATGGATCTGGAAATTGCTCACGCCAATGGCTCTCACGCGTCCTTCCTTGTACAACGTTTCTAACGCCTTCCACGCATCTATATATTTCCCTTCAACCGGCCAGTGTATAAGGTACAGATCCAAATATTCCAGACCCAGCTTCCGAAGACTCTCCTCGTAAGCCTTCATAGTCGATTCATAACCTAGATCGGCATTCCACACTTTGGATGTGACAAACAGATCTTCCCGCTTGATACCGGCAGCTTCCAACCCCTTGCGAATGCCTTGTCCGACGCCCTCTTCATTGCCGTATATGGCGGCCGTGTCCACGCTGCGATACCCATACTGGATGGCCGTACGGACGGCATTCACCAGTTCCGGTCCTTCTTCTATCTTATATACGCCTAATCCAAACCAAGGCATGTTGACGCCATTATATAAAGTGGTTGTATCTTGTAAGTGTTGTGCTGTCATGTTGATAAACCTCCGAACATTTTTTGGGTTGTGATGTTGTGATGAAAGTTAACCTATATTGAAGTATCTCCGATAAAACGCTTTGACATCACCTCCCTTCACCATAAAATAATCATTCAGGCATTCAGGCTTTCAGGCCGCTTGCTTTTCCGGCTTCTCCGAGTTCTTCCGTTCCAGTTTCAAGCTCCATCCGGTGAGAACGACCGCGCCGAGCACCATCAGCGCCCCGATCCATGCCGTATGAATCAGGCCCATGGAGTTCGTGATCAAACCGCCCAGAAAAGCGCCGATGGCGATGCCGGCATTAAATGCGGCAATGTTCAGCGCGGAAGCCATATTCACTGCCCCGGGTGCAAACCGCTCAGCCAGCATTACGACATAAACCTGTAGTCCCGGCACATTCATGAAAGCCAGAAATCCCATGAGAATAATCGTGATCAATCCCGCCACTTGATACGGTGCGGTAAACGTAAGCGTGAACAGCACCAGCGCTTGCGCGATGAACATATAGAATAGTGCTCGAAGGGGGTTGCGATTGGCTGCCTTCCCACCGATCACATTACCGACCGCAATGGCAATCCCGTATACAAGCAGGATGATGGCCACCGTATTTTCCTTGAGGCCTGTTATATCCTGCAGCAATGGGGATAAATAAGTGAAGACCACGAAGGTCCCGCCATAACCGAGAGCCGTAATCAGGAGCATAAGCAGCAGTCTTCCATTCGTCAGCAATTTAGCCTGGTCACGGAATGAAGTTCGTTCTCCCCTAGGCAAGTCCGAAGGGACCAGGATACTGTTCGCGATCAGCGCAACAATACCGACCACAACAATGGCGACAAAAGCAAGTCTCCAGCCCCATTGTTGACCTATAAACGTTCCAAGCGGAACGCCGGTAACCGTAGCTACCGTCAGCCCCGTAAACATAATGGAGATCGCGGTCGCCCTGCGGTTCTCAGACACCACGCTTGCTGCAATGATCGAGCCGATCGACATAAATACGCCATGCGAAAAGGCCGAAAGCACGCGTGCTGCAAGCAGGATACCAATGGAAGCTGCTCCCGCTGCCAAGCTGTTACCAATAATAAAAATGATCATAATCCAGAGCAGCAAAGTCTTCCTGGACATCCTTGATGTCAGCGACGTAAGGATCGGCGCACCGAAGGTAACGCCAAGCGCATACATCGAAACGGTTAATCCGGCTGTCGTCACGGATATATTCATATCCTCCGCAATCAACGGCAGCAGCCCTACGCTGATAAATTCCGTTGTTCCGATGGCGAAGGCACTGATTGCAAGCGCCAGCAGCGCCAGCAAACTTCTTCTTTTATCTATCATCATGGTGTTGATATTTCCCCCTATCCTATTCTCTTGCTTGTATATTGTAAAAATATTGAGTATGGTTTAATCCAGCCGGCAAATGCTATTATGATCTATATCGTTTCTTGTGTGAAGAACGTACTTTTTTGTAATGTAGGTACCTGATAGTACCCTAGATACTTTTTAGTGCCTATTAGAAATAGGAGGATGAATATGCAAACGAAGAAATACAACATCGCCGTCGAAGCGACATTGGAAGTGATCGGGGGCAAATGGAAATGCGTGATCCTCTGCCATCTGACCCATGGACGTAAACGAACCAACGAGCTGAAGCGTCTCATGCCGAATATTACACAAAAAATGCTGACGCAGCAGCTGCGGGAGCTCGAGGACGATGGCGTGATCAATCGGATTATTCATAATCAAGTGCCGCCTAAAGTGGAGTATGAGTTGAGCGATTACGGCATGAGTTTGAGTGGAATTCTCGATATGCTCTGTGCATGGGGCGAAAAACATATCACGAAAGTATACGGGGACAAATTCAGCGTGCTTGAGGACAGTATCCTGAATGATAAACTGAAAGTCTCGGACGAGCCCACAACCACAGATACACGCTAGACCTGATTTATAAGCAATACTGATACAAAAACAATGGCAAGGTCCGTGATCACGGACCTTGCCATTTTCATATACACCCTCTTCTATGGCATCTTCGAAGATAGCAAATCATAAGAAATTTAGACATATCGTGAATGCTATACTGATCCCTGAACAATCATATTTCGTAAATACGATGTCAATACAGGGAACTAAAGAAATGTAGGCAACAAGGAAATTTCCGGATGGAAGGTGAACCAATCCATGTCTCAAGTTATTGCTGAAATGTCGATGTCATTGGACGGATATATAACAGGTCCGAATCATAGCGCACGGCTGCCACTTGGCAAGGGAGGTGAACGACTGCACGAATGGATCTATGAGCTCACCAGCTGGCGCGAACTGCATGGCCTGGCCGGGGGCGAGTTTAATCAGGACGCGGAGTTGATCGCCGAATCCAATCGCAGAACGGGCGCTGTTATCCTCGGCCGTACAATGTTCGATCATGGCCATCCATTTTGGGGAGATACCCCTCCTTTTCATATGCCGGTGTTTATACTGACTCACGAAGCTCGCCCCGCAGAAATCAAGAATGGCGGCACGACTTATACCTTCGTTACGGATGGCATCGAACGCGCCTTAGTACAAGCCAAAGCTGTGGCGGGGAGCAAAGACGTTAAAATTGCCGGAGGCGCCAACGTGATACAGCAATATATTGGAGCAGCTCTGCTGGATGAGCTCCTGATCACGCTGGTACCGATCCTCCTCGGCAACGGTCAGAAATTGTTTGAACATATCCACTCGCCGAATATCGAATTTGTTCGGACCGCTGTCATCGAATCTCCGAATGTCACGCATCTGAGATTCCGACTGTTCCATCACACGAAGGCATAATAGCGGCCCGTATTCCTGGCACTGAACTAATGTTCATGAGAACACAAATGGCAGACCGCTCTTGTTCAGGGTCTGCCATTACCGTCCATCACTATCCGTGCGGTATCACCGAGCTCGCTGGTTATTTCGTGTTTTCCTTCTCTTTTTGGCTGACGATCATTTCCGTCACTTCCTCCGCCTGAGCTAGGACAGCAATCGGATCAAACGGCCAAAATCGTTTGGCATCGAGATAAAACACGCGATCCTGCTTCACCGCTTCAATCGAAGTCCACACCTTGTCCTTCTTATCCATCTCGGCGCCGTTAGACTCATCAAAGAAGATATAATCGCCTGCATAATCTTTGAGCACTTCCATGGAAACCTCTTTGTAAGTCACGTTAGCATCAATCAATTCTTTTTGGATCGTTGCCGGAGGCGTTAGCTGGAGCTCCTTGTAGATTGCCAAGCCTCCTCGATAAATGCCATCTCCGTAGAGATAGAAGGTTTTACCGAATGCGCCAAAGATCGAGAACGTCTCTCCCTCTTCCAAAACACCGTTCACTTTTGTGCGCAGTGCTTCTATTTTTTCATCGAAACCGGCGAGCCATTCTTTTGCTTCTGTTTCTTTGCCCAGTATAGCACCGAGTCCCTCCACTTCTTCGTGCACGCCTCGATAGGTTTCATAAGGGAGAATGACCGTCGGTGCGATTTTGGACAATTTCTCGTATAATTCCGGGTCCGAGTTAGCGCTGATAATCAGGTCTGGGTTCAATTCCACAATCTTTTCCGGAGCGCTTTCCCCCGTGTTCTCTATGCCCTCAATCATGTCTTGAATATGGACGTTCTCGAGATCCGTCGCTGTCGCGCCGACCGGCTTTTCTCCGAGCAACAGCAGAGTTGGCAGGTAGGCATCAACTACAATTCGCTCGGGAGCGGCCGGAATTTCGATTTCTCCGTTAATCGTATCCACCTCTCTAGTCGTGGGCGCTGAGGCCTCAGTCTGGGGCTTGTCCGTGCCCGCAGCTGTTTCACCGGCAGAGCCGCCATTATTCACGGTATTCCCATTCCCGCTGCATGCCGAAATAAAGATCGAACATAAAACGAGCGTGGAGAGCATGATGCGTAATTTAGACTTGAACATGTTGATATCCTCCCAAAAAAATGATAGCTGGATTTAAGCCCCGAATTGGGCTCGATGTAATCGGCTGTATATGCCGTGCGCCGCGAGCAGTTCTTCGTGGATGCCTTGTTCGGCAATGCCTTTGTCAGCAACAACCACAATCCGATCTGCGTTCTTGATGGTAGCGAGCCGGTGCGCAATTATAAGTGTCGTCCGACCTTCCGACAATTCGGCCAATGCCTGCTGAATCGCCGCTTCGGTCTCCGCATCCAATGCGGACGTCGCTTCGTCCAAAATAAGAATCGGCGGGTTCTTGAGGAACATACGGGCTATCGACAGGCGCTGTTTCTGTCCGCCGGACAGCTTGACGCCTCTCTCGCCAATTAAGGTGTCCAGCCCATCCGGAAGTGAAGCGACCAGCTCCTCAAGCTGGGCACGGCTCATGGCTTTCATAATGTCGCTATCGGCAGCATCAAGTCGGCCATAGGCAATATTTTCGCGAATGCTGCCGTCAAACAGGAATACATCCTGCTGCACGATGCCAATATGGGAACGAAGGGATTGCAGCGTCATGTCTCGGATATCGATCCCGTCAATCGTAATCCGGCCAGCGTCTGTATCATAGAAACGCGGCAGCAATGAACATAACGTTGTTTTGCCCGCTCCGGACGGCCCCACAAGCGCAACGGTTTCACCGGCACGTATGGACAAACTGATATCCTGCAGCACTTGATCTTTGTTCTCGTACCCGAAGGATACCCCCTGAAAGGCAATGTCTCCCCGCAGATCGTGAACCGGCTTCGCATTAGGCGTATCCGCAACGTCCGGTTCGCTCTCAAGCAGCTCCAAATAACGCTTAAAGCCGGCGATTCCCTTCGGATACATCTCAATGACCGCATTGATCTGTTTGATCGGACCGAGGAACACGTTGGACAGCATGACAAAAGCGATAAATTCCCCGTTGGTCATCCGGCCTTCGATCACGAACCAAGTACCGCACACCAAAACGAACAGGGAGATGAATTTCATCAGGATAAAGCTAATCGAAGAGTTCCACGCCATAATGCGGTAGGCAATCAGCTTTGTCACGCGGAAACGGTTGTTGTTCTCGGCGAAACGAGCCATTTCATGCTCCTCATTCGAGAAGGCTTGAACCACGCGGATACCGCTGACGTTGTTCTCCACCCTTGCGTTGTAATCGGCGATATCGGAGAACATGCGCTTAAACGCAGCCGACATTTTTCCACTGAAATAGAGTGATAAATAGACCATCAGAGGTACTATCACAAACGTCATCACCGCAAGCTCCCAGTTAATCCCGAGCATGATGCCCAAGGCTCCGGCAAGCGTCATAAGGGCAATGAACAGATCTTCCGGACCGTGGTGGGCAATTTCCCCGATATCCATCAGGTCGTTTGTCATCCGCGAGACGAGATGTCCCGTCTTGTTGTTGTCAAAAAAACGGAAGGATTGCTTCTGAACCCGATCAAACAGCTTTTTGCGCATATCCGTCTCAATGTTGATGCCGAGTTTATGCCCCCAATAGGTGACCACGTAATGCAAGAAGGAACTGACAACATAAATGCCGAGAAGACCCAAACAAGCGTATAAGATCCACTTCCAGTTACCGCTCGGCAGCAAGTCGTCAATCACGCGGTTGACGGCAACCGGGAATATCAATTCAAGTAAAGCCGCAAAGATAGCGCAGCAAAAATCCAGGATGAACAGCCTTTTATAAGGCTTGTAATAGGAAAAAAATCGACGCAGCATAAGGACCTCCTTAATCCGTAATTCCATTATAGAAATGAGCAAGTCCTTCCCTTTAATAAAGCGCACATTTTAGATCAGTTACGATCTTATCCTGTTACGCTCTCGACCTTGATAACAGGTACAGGAAATAGGGAGCACCAATCACCGCAACCACGATCCCCGTCGGAATCTCAGATGGTTGGATGATCCAACGTCCCAGAGTATCGGCTGTGATGACCAGCAGTGCACCGACCAGCGCCGTTACCGGCAGCAGCATCTGATGCTTCGCACCGACCAACCGTCTGGACAGGTGGGGCGCGATAAGTCCGACAAATCCAATTCCGCCGCTTACCGCAACGCACGAGGCTGCCAAGCCAACCGCCGCTGCCAACAGCTTCAGCTGCTCCCTTGTGACGGAAGCACCGAGTCCCGTCGCCATCGGTTCTCCAAGATTGAGCACGTTCATCACCTGCGCTTTATACATGACGAAGGGCAGAAGCACAAGGATCCATGGGAGCAATGCCAATACAAACTTCCAGCTGGAACCCCAAATGCTGCCCGCTAGCCAAGTGGCAACAAACTGATATTTTTCAGGACTCAAGCGCAGCGTTAGCACGATCATAGCCGCACTAATGCCCGCCGCAACGGCAATCCCTGTTAACAGGAGCCCCGTCGGCTTAAAACCCTGATTCTTCTTATAGGCCAGCACGCATATTAATGCAGCGGTTAAGCTCGCCCCAATCAATGCAAGCACCGGCAGTAGATAAACAGGGGCCGCCGTCGTGCTTGGGAAAAATGAAATGAACAGCATCACCATCAAGCCTGCTCCTGCATTAATCCCCAAGATTCCCGGATCCGCCAGCTCATTACGGGATATTCCCTGCATCACACATCCCGATATCGCTAGCCCGGCCCCAATAAGCAGCGAGATGACGATCCGCGGCAAGCGGAATTCGAACAGCACCAGCTCCTGCTTATCCGTCCCGCTGCCAAACAAGGTTTTGATGACCTCAAGCGGCGATAAACGAATGACTCCCGTATTCATACTGATCAGAAATACCAAAACGATCAGTGCAGCCAGAATAGACAGGGTTATGATTTTGCGCTTCTTATCTTTTCGCCCATGCATGGTGTTTGTGATGGTCTCCATTACAGTTCCCTCCTTTCTTTGCGTGCCAAGTAGAGGAAGAAGGGCACCCCGATCAACGCGATGATCGCGCCCACCGGTGTCTCGTAAGGAGGGTTCACCATTCTTGCTGCTAAGTCGGCAATGACGACCAGCAAGCTCCCAAGAACGGCCGAGCAAGGAATGATGAGGCGGTAATCCACACCGACCAGCTTGCGCGTGACATGCGGAATCATGAGACCGACAAAGCCTACCGCACCGACAACCGAGACGGCAGCCCCTGCCAGTACCAGCACGATCACCGTTCCGGCCAGCTTGACAAGTCCCGTTCGCTGCCCGAGTCCGCGGGCGATCTCATCGCCGAGGCTGAGCATGGTAATGGAGCGTGACAATGCAATAGCTCCCAATATGGCAGCGACTATCCACGGCAGCATAATCTTCAGATGGATCCACTTAATCCCCGCCGTTCCGCCGGCATACCAGAACGCCATGTCCTGTCCGACCTGAAAATACAATGCAATGCCTTCGCTAAGCGCACTTAACAAAGCACTGAGCGCAGCACCCGCCAGAACAAGACGAACCGGTGTCAATCCGCCTTTTGCCATGGAACTGACACCATACACGAGTACAGCACCTAATCCTGCTCCAAGGAACGAGAACAGAATCAGGTACATATAAGGCAGCCCCGGAAAAAACGAAAAGCAAAGGGCAATGGCAAACCCCGCTCCCGCATTTAATCCGAGCAAACCTGAATCAGCGAGCGGATTCCGAGTCATCCCCTGCATGATCGCGCCCGATACCGCAAAGCAGGCGCCCACCATCGCCCCACCGAGGACTCTCGGCAAGCGCAGTTCCTGTATGATCTGATGCTCCGTCACATCAGGATTAAAGAAAAACACCGCCTCCCATACATTTCGCAGATCAATCTCTGCCGCTCCGAGCGATATCGATAAAGCTATGCCAAGCACCAGCGCTGCCACACCTCCGGTGAGAATCAGGGTTGCAGCCCATGGTCGCCCCTTGAGTTTAACGTGGGTCTTAGAATCTGTAAGACTTGGATTGGACGTGTTTGATGACATCATTTTCTCCTCAATACTTTGATATTGATTCTCATTATCATCTGTAACTATAAAATAAAGGTCTTTCCTGCGTCCATGGACATCTTGAATTTCTCACCTAAAAAAAGTCCATGCCCAAGTCAAGCACTTTTTTCCAAATAAATGCGATACTTCTTTGGGCTCAATAAAAAGCTCCGCTCCTATGGATTGTGCCATTGACACTGAAACCTCTATTCCATTACAATAAATGCTAATTGAATGAGGCGATGGAGTTCGCCATAACCGCTTCGATAGCTAATGACTCCTACCAGAGGTCGCTTTCCTGGTAGGAGTCTGTTTGTGTATCGAAGGGTTTAGCGGCGAATATATAGAAACGGGTGAATTTGCATGATTAAAAAATGGTTTGAAGCTGACGAAAAATGGCCATACGCCTTGTTGTCCGGTTACTTCATCAAATGGATCGTTCTGGGAAGTGTTGTTGGATTGATGACGGGCAGTGCCTCCGCCTTCTTTCTTTACAGTCTGGACTATGTAACTTCCCTTCGCATGGAGAATCCTTGGCTGCTGTTCTTCCTTCCCTTCGGAGGCGCTGTGGTCAGCTACCTTTATTACAAATTTGGCAAGAGCAGTACCAAGGGGAATAATCTCATCCTTGAACAAATCCATGGCGGTACGGAATCCGTTCCATTGCGAATGGCACCTTTAGTTCTAATCGGAACATTAATCACGCATCTGTTTGGGGGCTCTGCAGGACGTGAGGGTACTGCCGTTCAGATGGGAGGAAGTTTATCGGAGTGGTTCGGGAAGCTTATCCGCGTCACGCCGGCGGATCGAAAAATACTGCTGATCTGCGGAATTAGCGGCGGTTTCGGATCCATCTTCGGCACGCCGCTAGCGGGAACGCTATTTGGACTAGAAGTCCTTGCCATCGGACTGATCTCGCACCAAGCCCTATTACCTGCATTCATAGCCAGCTTGGTCGGGAATCTGATCGCCACCTCCCTATGGGGCGTAAGCCATCTGCATTATCCGATCGGAGAAATTCCGGCTTTGAGTTTCCTGGTGATCCTAAAGGTGATTTTCGCCTCGATACTCTTTGGTCTGACAAGCCGACTATTCAGTGAGCTAACCCATTCCTTGAAGCGGTGGTACAGCTATTTCTTCCGCAATCCGATGATCAAAAGCGCTGTCGGCGGCATCATCATCATTGGGCTGGTTTATCTGCTTGGGACACGCGATTATTTGGGACTGGGTCTCCCCCTGATCGAAGCCTCCTTCACAGACGAGGTATCGCCTCTCGCCTTTCTCGGCAAAATCATCTTTACCTCGCTGACGCTCGGAGCAGGGTTCCAGGGTGGAGAAGTAACCCCGCTGTTTGCCATCGGGGCAACGCTGGGTAACGCGTTATCGGAATGGATCGGATTATACGCCCCGTTCCTGGCTGCATTAGGATTTATTGCTGTCTTCTGCGGAGCAACGAACACCCCGATTGCTTGCTTTATTATGGGAATCGAACTGTTCGGCGGTGAAGGCGCCGTGTATATGTTTATGGCCTGTGTGATCAGTTACTTGTTCTCCGGGCACTCCGGCATCTACACCTCCCAACAAATCGGCATATCCAAACACCCGCTCCTCTCGTTCCCGCTGGGCACCACGCTTGCGGGAGCGAAGACGTTAAAAAAACAGAAGCACAAAAAGACGTCCGAGTAATCGGACGTCTCAGGCTGTCGAGAAAGTCTCGACAGCTATTTTTTTGTATATTTAATTCAACACGACACCGCGTTAATATTATATAATATTAGTAAATAAACCGTTCGGAAGGGTGTTAAATATGTTGCGTTCTAACCGAGAAAAACAGCAGGCTTAC
>NZ_JBFRHH010000027.1:0-34894 GCF_052115765.1 Paenibacillus sp. 2KB_20
ATTTGCGCACCAGTCAGTGAGCCTTCGGCAATCTGTGTGCCTGTGAGCGAACCATCCGCAACGTGTTCGGCGATGATGGAAGCCTTAGCAATGTTGCTGCCGGTCACCGATCCCTCATCTAGAGTGAAGTTATCGAAGGCATCCGGTCCGAGATGCCGGCTGCCGATGGTCCCATCGGCAATTTGAGCTCCTGTGAGAGAGCCGTTCGCAACGTGAGCACCGGATATCGTCTCCTTCGAAATCTTGCTTCCCGTAATTCCACGGTCCTGCATATGTTCCGTTGTGATTGCGCCGGCTTCGATATGCTGCGAACCGATACTAGAAATTTGCAGGTGATGGGGAAGGACGGCGCCCTCCGCCAGCTGCCTCGATTTAACGGCCCCCGTCTGCAAATGATCGACGCCAACACTGTCCGGCTGCAGGTGGACATGACCGACAGACTGATTTCCTAGATGTGCTGCGTTGACCGAGTACGGCGCCAAATGATGGCTCTGAATCGAGAACAATTCAACATGCTTGGAGCTCACAGCACCTTCGGCGATATGTCCGCTCTGGATCGATTCTCCGGCAACATGCTCAGGAAGGACGGCGCCGTTCGTAATATGTGCGGATTCTATGCTCTCGGCTTGAATGTGCCGGGCATTGACAGAGCCGGAAGCAAGATGGCGGCCGGTCACAGATCCTTCATCCATATGCTGTGATTTGACAATATCCACGCCCAGGTGGTCAGACTGGACGCTCGATTCTTGCAGATGCACTGTTGAAATGGAGAGAGGCTTGATCTTATCGCCACTCACGGCATTCGCTTGCAGTGCGGCTCCCGAGACCGACGAAGGCGAGAGATGGGCTTCTGTAATGGATTGTGATCTGATTTTTACGCCCGGGATGCTGCCGTCTGCAAACAACGCTTCCGCTGAGCGGCTTTCGTCTGCCAGATGGCTTAACGTGATGGATTTTTTCTTCAAGTGATAGCCATGAATGGCTTCCTGCACGATATGTTTGCCCAGGATGGATTCCAGCCCCAGATGCGCGCCCTCTACAGCTTGCGGAGCAATTTTCTCCGAAGTAACGGCCTTATTCTGAATCGCTTCTGAAGTTACCGAATACGGAGAGAAGTGAGTGGATTGAACTGCCTTTGGAGCTATTTTGCCAGCGGAGACACTGCTCTCAGCTAGTTTATTAGAAGTTACGGCCAGGTCTGTCAGTTTATCCGTGGACACGCTTTCCGGAGACAGCTTCGGCGATGTTACCGCATGGTCCCCCAAATGTCGTGGCGCAATAACCCCATCGCCGATTGAGGACTCCACAATGCTGCCTGCAGCAATTTTATCTGTCGTTACCGCTCCCTGGGCGAGCGCTTGTGACCGAACGCTTCCCTTCTGCAGATGCCGGCTGGCCACAGAGCTATCGGTCAGATGCGGCTCGCGAACCGCACCGTTTTGCAGGGCTTCAGCACCTACACTGCCTGCTGACAAGTGCTGCTGTTGAATGGCTTCGCTGGCAATATTGCCGGAGGTTACGCCATGTTTAGCAATAATGGCTCCGCCAACCGATCCAAGCGCAAGCTTTTGGCTGGTCACGCTTTCGGGTGCCAGCATCTCTTCGCCGACGGATGCAGGCTGAAGATGCTGCTTCCCGATCGCTCCGTCTGCCAGATGTTGTTCTGCGATCGTTTTGGGCTGAATGGCACGCCCTATGACGCTCTGAGGCGCGAAATGCTGAGGTAATATGCTGCCCTCGGCAATATGCTCTGCATTTACAGTATCCGCAGCGAGATGCCGGGTTTGAATGGCATCCGATGCAATCTGATCCGATTCTACCGCACCCTTAGCCAAATGGCGTGTTTGAACGGCTTCATTGGCAATTTTGTTAGGGAGTATGCTCTGATCCGCGATTTTCGAAGCCGTAACCGCTTGTTCAACCAGCTTTACCGTGTGGACGGATTGATCGGCAAGCTTGGAACTGGTGACACTGGAATCAGACAGATGGCGGGCGGATACAGCATTGATGTTGATCTGATCGGAACCGATGGAGCCGGGCTGGATTTGCTCTGATCCTATGGCTCTGTCCGCTAAATGTCGGGAGCTGAGCGAGCCTTCTTTAATATGCCCGGCGTTGATGGCACCGTCCGCAATTAGGCCTGGCCCGATGCTGCCGGCAGCAATGTGCTTCGCAGTTACGGCCTCGTTGGTCAAATGTTTGCTTTCGATGCTTTGCGGTTTTATGTGAGAACCTGAGATGGTGTCATCGGCGATTTTTTTGCCTGTTACGGCTTCGTCACGGATTTTGGTTGAAGTGACTGCATCCTCTGCAATCTTGGAGCTATGGACGCTCTCATTAGCGAGATGTCGGGTTTCTACGGCGCTGGATGCGATTTTGTCCCCTTGAACCGATTGGTCTTCGAGCAGGTCGCTTGTCACGAGGAGCTGTTGAAGATGACGTGCAGTAATAGCCCCATCTGCGATTTTGTCGCTGACCACGGCGTGGTCTGCCAGTTTTTGTGAAGTTACACTACCATCCTTGATCTTGCTAGCATTTACGGAACCGTCCCGAAACTTGCGCGTAGATAAGATGCCATCCATCAAATGTTCTCCTGTGACCGATAATGGTGCGATTTTTCCGGAAGTTACGGATTCATCGGCAAGGTGCAGACTAGTGATGCTGTAATCCTGTATAGCTTCAGGTCCGACGGCACCACGTGACAGCTTGGATGCTGTGACAGCTCTCGAAGCGATCCGGCTTTCGGTTACCGCATATTCCCCTATGTCCTCTGTATATATGAATGCGCCCTTAATTTCAGGCATTTCCTTTTCCAAAATCAACTGCACATGCTCGTTCTCTATCTCTGGAAGGGATGGGGGATCGTTAGGCATGGTCGGGGGTTCAGCGGCTACAGCATCTTCTGTAGGTATGATAGCCTCTTCGTCAGAAGTCGATAGTGGGGTGTTTTCTTTGTTTTCTTTATTTTCTTTATTTTCTTTGTTTTCTTCTTGTTTTAATTCCATGAGGCCGATAAGATCCTCATCCAGATCCATAATGGTTGCTGCTGAGAGGATATGGGCATCTTTATCTTTTTTGTGGCTGCGTCCTTTATTTCGCTCAAGCAGATCGAATTCCCTCGTAGTGGGATCTACCCTGTAGGGCTGGGAAGAGGAAGATGATGGGCTTTTCTTCTTTTTCTTCAAAACAACACGCTCCTTCCGAATACTCATCGTCTTCGGTATCATATGCAGCCGTTTAGGCGGCTGTCACTGGTCTTTTGGGATTCGACACACGAAAGGGCAGCGTAACATGGAAAAGGACCCGGCCAAAGGCCGAGTCCTTGATTGAGCGCTAAAAAGCACATATAAAATTTAACCCCTGACGGCCGATAACGGCTGTACAGTCGGTTCCGTATTTGAAGTATTTTCAAGAATCTTTGCTTCTAAAACGACAAAAGCCCTGCCTCTCTTTCGTCCTTGCGGCTCCGATGACCGCGCCAGTGTGAATCAGAAATCCGTTCCATAAAACTCATACTCTAGGGTCATAAAATAGGAATTTGCACTTCAACAGAGATGTAAATAACCATGTTTCGAGGAACTAACGGGGTTAAACTTCATGTAACAATTACTTATTATAGCACAGGTGCTCGCAATAAGCAAAGATATTCAAATGTATATTAGAATGTTATGCAAAAACGCTTGATTTTTTCTGGAAATCCAACGATATTCATATTAACAGTTTTTTCTTGCAAATTCTGCTGTTGGGCTCTTAAGCTTGTAGCATCATGTCGAATACGTTCAGATTCACACCTGCCTTGCCGATGTTTATTATCTGTTAATGAAAGTAGGCGTTCCATGAAACTGTATAAGTCTTTTCTTAAACAGCTAATCCGGAACTATATGATCGGGTCCATTGCAGCTGTGCTTGTTGTGGGTGGCGTATTAATGGTAACAACTCTGGAAATTCCTTTTGAGGAAGGCGCGCGTCTTGTGGTCATACTGGCTATTTCGTTCATGGTGATGATGGCGTCGGAGCTGACCGTCTTTCTTCGGTATTTACGACCGATTCACGCGGGCTTTGATGAAGGCCATACGGATTTGGAAACGTTGGAAAAAGCATATTTGAGTATACACCGCATGCCGCGTATGGTGGTATACCGCATATTCGGACCTCATCTGCTCGGTTTGTCACTTCCGGCTATACTGCTTACGGTTTGGATGATGGAGCAGGGAAAACTGAATTTTCCGCCGTTCTATATATGGCTGGCTTGCCTGGGGGCGGTCTTGCTAGCCAGCTGTCATGCCATGATCGAATTCTTCCTGACGATTGCTGCTATCCGTCCGCTGATCAAGGAGATCCGGCGGCAGGCGTTGTCGCGATATGGCGTGGATTTTTCCCTTGAGGGCCATGTATTCATGGCGATTCGGACGAAGTTTCTGCTGAGCACGATGCTGATCGGCACCTTTCCGCTGTTTCTGTTCAGTCTAGCGGTGCAGATCCGCCTGGAGGGGCTCAGTCAGATTGTAGCACAGCAGTACTGGGGTTGGGCGGGATTTATATTGCTGCTGGGTGTCGGTTTTGCTTATATCGGCGCTTGGCTCTTGACCCAGGATTTACAGCGGCCGATCCGGCAGCTGTACCGGGCGATGAATGAGATTAAGGAAGGACGTCTGATCCAGACCTCCAATCTCTATTCCGATGAATTTTCCAATTTGATCGCTGGTTTCAATATGATGGTTCGCGGTCTGCAGGTGCGGGAGGAGCGGAACCGCAAGCTGCTGGACAGCTACTTTGCTGCCCTGGCAGCGGCGCTGGATGCCAGAGATCCTTACACAGCAGGACATTCGCTTCGGGTGGCGGAATACTCGGTATTAATCGGCCAACTGGCGGGACTCAGCGAAGTGCAGGTTGATCTTTTGCACAAGACGGCATTGCTGCATGATATCGGTAAAATCGGGGTGCGGGACAACATTTTGCTGAAGGAAGGAAAGCTGACGGCAGAGGAGTTCGATCAGGTAAAGGCCCACCCGGCTCAAGGAGAGAACATTCTGCTGCAGATCGAGCCTGCCGATGCGATGGCGCCTTATCTGGAGGGAGTGCGATCCCATCATGAGCGTTATGATGGGGGCGGATATCCTGATGGGTTGAAGGGGAAGGAAATCCCGCTGTTTGGCCGGATTATTGCTGTTGCCGATGCCTATGATGCCATGACGTCGGATCGGCCCTACCGCAGCGGCATGAAATCCGTTGATGCCTTGAACATACTGGAAGCCGGTAGGGGAACCCAGTGGGATCCCGATTATGCGGGCATGTTCGTTAAATATATGAAAGCGGAGAAGAAGGTCATTACGATCCGCTAGAGGTGACAAGCAGGGAATCGCAGCTAGTTCTGTGGAATAGGAAGAATAAGGAGACCGTACCTTGCAGGTAAACGGCCTCTTTTTTGTGTGACTGTCGTTAACATATCACTGGACCCCAGGGCAGCCAGGCAAGTGTTGCGATTTCCATGCTGCTTCTGCCAGTTGGCTGGGGATGAATGAAATACAATTTTCATATCATCTGGTGAGCCGTATCGATTTCATTGCTTTCTTCATGCTCCACATGCTTCTGCTTGCGATGCATCCAGCTTGCCAGCCATGTGCTGATCTCATACAGACCGATGAGCGGGATGGCAACCATCAGGTGGGATACGAGATCAGGCGGCGAGATTAGTGCTGCAACTATCACCAGAACGACATAGGCATACCGTCTCATCGTGTGCAGAATAGCCGGGCTTAATATTCCTATTTGCGTTAGAAACAGGACGACGACGGGAAGCTCGAAGGCAAGGGACAGCGGGATGACGATATTGAACATGAACCCGAAATACTGGGATACACCGTAAGTCTCCACGAGGTCCATTTGACTGTTGATTCCTGTCGTAAAGGCAAGACTCATCGGGAAAACGACAAAATACGCGAAACTAACCCCTACGATAAAGCACAACGCGGACAAGGGGATAAACCGGAGAGCTGCTCTCTGCTCGCGGTTGTTCAGCCCCTGATTGACGAACAGCCATATTTGATAAAGGGCAAACGGCAGGGTAGGAAGCAGCGATAATACGATGCTTATGCTCATATAGATGCGAAGTCCGTCCCAAGGCGAGAACACGTTCCAGGTTACCTGAAAGGCCGGTGAGTGATGTTTCAATACGGATAACACATGGGGGGCGGCAATCAGGCCAACAGCCATGCTCAGAATGAAGACGGCGGCCACCTGAAGGATCCGCTTCCTTAGCTCGACGATGTGCTCCAGCATCGTCATCGTATTCTTGAACTCCATAGTCTTGTTCACTCCTTTCTTCATTATCGGAGGATGGGCGTGCAGCGCTGTTTTTTCGTTTTGTTTAATTCCTTCAGTTCAAATGTATTAAATCCCTCCTGCATTTTTTGATGGATTTCCCGGATGCTTTTCACATCCTCAAAAGAATATCGACGATTTCCTCCCTTCGTACGCTCCGGAAATATAAGCTTCCGTTCCTCGTAATACCGAATTTGCCGTTCCGTCAAGCCGGTCAGTTCGCAAACAACCCCAATACTCATCACTTTACTCTCCATGATCTTTACCTCCTATGTAAGTATAGTTAACCCTTAGCTACTGTTAATGGTTTGGGATTAAAACCGAAGAAGATAAAACGGCAATAATTTGGGCGGATTCATTTTGTCTGGAAGGATTTATGACATGATTTTATGAAAAATGAGGTGAAAAAGCAATCATTTTTCAAAATGAAAAAACTATGTAAGAAAACCTAACAAAATTTAAGTCAAAACTTGTTTTCTCTGCTAAGATCGGCTCATGAATCCAATACCAAACTAGCGAAGGAGTGAACGAGGTGGCTACAAAAGAACAACCAAAAGAGATGACCCGAAGACAATTTCTGACGTCCGTTGGCAAGGTGGGTGGATCTGTCGCCGTCTTCAGCTTGATGGGTACGATGGGGCTCCTTACGCCGGAAACGTTGAAAGCAGCGGAATATACGCCTCCCGGAAAGAATGACCTGAATCTAAGCGGCCGGGGCGGCAAGAAGATTGTTATTCTCGGCGCAGGGATCGCGGGTCTGACGGCAGCGTATGAGCTCGGTCTTGCAGGTTACGACTGTACGATATTGGAAGCGAAGAGCTTTGCCGGTGGGCGAAACTGGACGATCCGCAAAGGAACCTCCGTAGCGGAGATCGGATCCGGTCGACAGACTTCCCGCTTTGATAACGGACTGTATTTCAATGCAGGCCCGATGCGGATCCCGCAATTTCACGTCACGCTGGATTATTGCAAGAAATTTGGCGTAGCCATCGAGCCATTTAACAATGTGAATGAGAGCGGCTATTACTATAACGAGAATGTAGGGGCTTTATCCGGGCAGCGCGTCCCCAAGCGTGCAGCCAAGGCTGATGTGCGCGGTTACGTGGCCGAGATGCTGGCCAAAGCCGTGAATCAAAATGCGCTGGATCTGCCGCTAACGGCGGAAGAGAAGCTGAAGCTGGTCGATTATCTGAAGGCCGAAGGAGATCTGAATCCGGACCTGTTCTATAAGGGGTCGGAGCGCGGAGGATATAAGGATGAACCGGGAAGCCGCCTGGATGCCGGTGTGCTCCGGGATCCATTCGATCTGAAGGCTATCATCAATTCCGGCTTCGGCAAATATTTCAGCAACGAATACGGTTACGACCAGCAAATGATGATGTTTCATCCGGTCGGCGGTATGGATGCGATCGTCACGGCATTTGAGAAAAAAATCGGCAACCGGATCAAGTACCGGGCAGAGGTGAAGGAGATTCGCCAGTCCTCTTCCGGTGTGCGGATTGTGTACACAGACGGCCATTCCGGCAGAGAGCAGGAAATCCGCGGCGATTACTGCATCTGCACCATACCGCTGACAGTATTGAAGAAGATCCCGGCCGACTTCTCGCCGGAAATGTCCAAAGCGATCAGCAGCGTCGGCTACGCCTCCGCAGGTAAAATCGGCTTGCAGTTCAAGCGGCGTTTCTGGGAAGAAGACGAGTATTTGTACGGCGGCAGCAGTTTGACGAATATGGACATTACGCAAATCTACTACCCGCCGACAGATTATTTTGGGAAGAAGGGGATCCTGCTCGGCTATTATGCTTATGGAGGCATCGCCGATAAACTCGGCGGCATGTCGTATGCCGAGCGCGAGAAGCTTGCGTTGACGCAAGGCGCCAAAATCCATCCGCAGTATCCGAAGGAGTTTGAGGCGTCCTTCTCTATCGACTGGAAGAAGACCAAATACCAGGAGGGAGGCTGGGTATCCTATTCCGCTAACGATAGGAAGACCTATTACCCCACCCTCTGCAAGCCGGATAACCGCATCTACTTGGCAGGGGAGCACATCAGCTACATTACGGCCTGGCAGGCAGGCGCCATTGAGTCCGCCCGCGAGGTCGTAACTGATATCCATCAGCGCGTGATGAAAGCATAAATAGAAGGGAGACGATTCCAATGAATAATAAATTGAAGACGATCCTGGCGCTGGCCCTGCTGTTCAGTGCCGTGAGCGTAACCGCGTATGCCGACAGTTCTTCTGCCTATAAGAAACCGTCCAAAGCTACACCCGCCCCGAAATTTTACGGCAGTCCTACATCCTCTATTTCCAGCGGAGTAATCGTACCCGAAGGGGCTTCCTACCTCTTTACAAGCGGGACGGTTCCGCCCTTGCTGAACAAGGACGGCAAGACAGTCTATGAGCGCTATGGCGATACCAAAGCCCAGGGGATCGGCATTTTGAAGGAAATCGAGAAGCAGCTGGAGGAGCAGGGACTGACGATGAAGGATGTCGTTTATTTGAGAGTGTACCTGACCCCGGATGCAGCCAACAACGGAACCTTTGATTATACTGGCTGGTTTGATGCTTACGCCCAATTTTTCAATACGAAGGAGAATCCGGTTAAGCCTGCGCGTTCCACAGTGGGAGTAGCCAGCCTCGTGAATGCCGATTGGTTGATTGAGATTGAGGCCGTCGCCGTGTACCCGAGCAAGGATAAGAAGAAGTAAGTCATTATGATTCCATGAAACAGGCCGGTCCAAAGCGGCTTCGTTTCCAAAAAGACAACCACCATCACTTAATAAAGGAGTTGGGTCTTTATGTTCCAAAATGTCGGATTTGTCGGATTGATGATGATTTTGATTGTCGTGCTCATTCTGTTCGGGCCTTCCAAGCTGCCGGAGCTTGGCCGGGCGGTTGGCCGCACGTTGTCTGAATTCAAAGCCTCTGCTAGAGAGCTGGTTGGCGAAGATAAAGAGGAGGAAAAGGACAAGGAGAGGGAAAGGGAGGGAGCGGTCATTAAACTGAAGGGATGATCGGGCAGTTTAATCCTGCTTCTAGCAATAGGAAATCGGATATGCAGGCGCAAATAAAGCGGCCCCATGGATCTATTGAGATCTATGGCGGCGGCTTTTTTTGAATGTGGACTCTTGAGGGTCAGTTCAAGGCCAGGATTCAGAGAAACTTCTACGGGGTATACACAAGTACAGGCAATTCTACATTTCATCATTCATTACTCTAAGAGGAGCTGATATTTATGGATAGCAACGTATTTAAAGGGAAATGGAAACAGATGAAGGGTGAAGCGAAGAAGCAATGGGGCAAATTGACGGATGACGATCTTGATGTGATCGACGGCGAGAAAGATAAATTGGTTGGCAAGCTGCAGGAACGCTACGGACATACGAAGGATGCGGCGGAGCGTGAATATACGGATTGGAGTTCAAGATACCGCGACTAGTCTTGAGGAGGATAAGGGAGGCAGAACGAATCATGTTGGAATCCCGGGTTGTGACCGGCAAGGTGATCGATATTCGTGATGGCAAGGTGTTTACCTTACACGGAGACATGGTCAGCACCTATCATTTGGGATACTATGAGATGATGAATGAGGAAGTTCTCCCTGTCACAGACAGTCAGCAGGCGGCATTGTCCACCGCGGGGCTTATGGCGGAGGAAACGGCCGAATCCTCCGGCCGGCTCCGCAGGGAGTGGAAACCGCTGACCAGCTTCATAACCGCTTGGAGAAAGAGTGCAAATCGAGCATGATTTGCGCTCTTTTTTTTTGTCTTTTTATGCTTGGATGTTCAGGTTATGCGCCATGAGAAATTCATGTGAGTTTTATATTTAAAAAGTCATATTGACTTGGGTCCGATGCGGTGTAGAATGGGGTCAAAAGGAAGTATGATCAGCCCATTTGAAGTCATCGAAGGAGTGTATCACCATCAAGGCTGTCCAGGTTATTCACAAGCCGCACAAACAGGTTTCGCATCAGCGTAAACATTTGATGACGGCCACATGGGAAGGGGTGCCGGCTGTCATCTTGCAGACACTGTTGGGCGGTCCCTTCTTGACAGGGTATTTATTGTACTTAGGTGCGGAATCCAGTGAGGTTGGGTTTGTTCTGGCTGTCACTACGCTGTTCAACGTGCTTCAGATTCTGGTTGCGTACCTGATCCAGCGCCTGCAATACCGCAAGAAGGCGATGATTGTCTTCACCTTTATGCACCGCATTTTGTGGGGGGCCACGGGGATCATCCCGTTTATCTTCCCGGAACGATGGTGGATTCCGGTGTTTATGATCCTCTATATGGCCGCCTTTATTGCCAATACCGTATCCGGTATGCTCTGGACCTCGCTGATCAGCGATATGGTGCCGTCCAAGGTCCGGGGACGTTATTTTGGCATACGTAATACCATCTTGAATGCGCTCGGCGCCTTGACCCTGTTTGTTGGCGGGATCATCCTGGACCGTGTTCCCGGCGGCGGGGGCTTTCTTATTCTGTTCATCATCTCTTGGATCGCCATTGCTGCGAACTTATCCTTATTCTTTTTATACCCTGACCCTCCCTTCGAGCACTCGAGCGAGCGTCAGTTTAAGGCGATGATCCGAAAGCCGCTGTCGGATACCACGTTTATCAAATCTACACTGTTTCTGGCGGGCTGGCTCTTTCTGCAGACGTTGATTGTTCCGCTCTACTCGTATGCCATGCTGGACGTCCTGCATATCTCGTATTCGGTCGTATCCATTATGACCGTTGCACAGACCGTGAAATTTGAATACGCGCTACCGCAACAGAACCTTGCTCTATTGGACATTGCCGCTAATTGCGGGGTCATGCTTGACATGGGGCTTGCTGTCCGTCCTGCCCATGATTCCGGTGCTGCTGCTGTCTCATATGCTGCTTGGTGCCGGCGTAGGTGGCTTTAACCAGCTTGCCTTTAACTTTATGATCGGGGATACGCCGAAAAGCGAACGACCAATGTTTATCGCCGTATACTCCGCCATCACGGGGTTCACCTCTTTTCTAGGTCCCGTGCTGGGCGGGTTCATATTCAAAAGGATCGCAGATGCACCGGACTGGGTAGCCCGATATGGCTTCCAAACCACAGTGGGCATGCTGATGGTGCTCATTGCTTTGACGGTGGGGCGGAGAGTGCTTCGTGCTGCTTAGAAGAGCGGCAGGCTGCAGAGGCCTTTCATGTCATTCATATTTCATATCATGAATTGAGGGAGGGTGTGAGGTGGAATGGTTGCACTCGTAGTCGGGGCCACAGGGCTTGTGGGTCGTATGGTAACCGAAGAACTGCTGGGCCGTGAGGAGGTGGAGGAGGTCCGCTTGCTGGTACGAAGACTTCCTGATGTTGCGCATCCCAAGCTGTTGCCTATTCTGGTGGAATGGGATCAGCTAGATCGATATAGCGAAGCTTTTTCTGGCGTCCATAGCGTGTATTGCTGCCTGGGAACAACGATCAAAAAGGCCGGTTCCCAGCAGCAGTTCCATAAAGTGGATGTGGATTATGTCGTCAAGACAGCGGAGCTGGCTAAGCGGCACGGGGTAAGACAATTTATGGCGGTCAGCTCCGCAGGCGCCAATCCGAAGGTGCGTAATTTCTATCTTCGGACCAAGGGAGAGGTTGAAGAGAAGCTGGCGAAGATTGGTTTTTGGGGGCTGCATCTGTTCAGACCGTCATTACTGCTGGGCGAGCGGCCCGAGTGGCGGTTTGGAGAGCGGGTGGCATCGGTTCTCATGACTTCCCTCGACTTTGCATTCAAAGGTCCGAAGCTGGCCCCATACCGGGCTATACCTGCGCGGAAAGTAGCCAAGTCGATGGTGAATATCGGCTTAACGGATATGAAAGGCCACCATGTGTATACCAATGAAGTCATCCATGTTCTCGGCGAGGCTGCCGATTAAATTTGCCAGAGTACCTGTAGCAGATTACAATGTACACAGATAGGAATACATAGAAAGGGTGACAAAACATGAGTAAACATATCATATCGACCAACAAAGCCCCTGGAGCTATCGGACCATACAGCCAAGCTGTAGAAATCAATGGATTTGTGTATACTTCAGGCCAACTGGGATTGAATCCGGAAACAGGGGAATTCGGTGAAGGGGTTCAGGAGCAAGCGAAGTTGTCGCTCAACAACGTAAAGGCGATTCTTGAAGCAGCCGGGACAAGCCTCGACCACGTGGTGAAAACCACCGTATTTTTGAAGGATATGAACGATTTTGCAGCGGTGAACGAAGTGTACGGCAGCTTCTTTTCCGAGCCATACCCAGCACGCAGCGCCGTTGAGGTTGCTCGTTTGCCGAAGGACGGACTGGTTGAGATTGAGGTCATCGCCGTTAAGCAATAAGCGATTATCAATGTAAAAGGGAGCTTTGCCTGCATTGGCAAAGCTCCTTTTTTAAGAGATAAGAAAGTATAAACATCCGAGACTCAGCATCCTTATCTCCCAAGAAAAACTTCCTGTCTTCCGAGAAAGTACGTCGATGGACGTTTTTCTTATGTTTATTGGAGATCGTGCACATTGAGTAAT
Source organism: Paenibacillus sp. 2KB_20 (assembly GCF_052115765.1). Classification (NCBI taxonomy): domain Bacteria; kingdom Bacillati; phylum Bacillota; class Bacilli; order Caryophanales; family Paenibacillaceae; genus Paenibacillus; species Paenibacillus sp. 2KB_20. The sequence continues at coordinate 12,852 of NZ_JBFRHH010000027.1, forward strand.
ACGAACTTACGTTCTATAATACACTGAGAAGCAAGTATATAGGTCAAACTAATAATAGGGAGGGGATACCTTGGGGATGGAGCCTAATATGAATAAGAATATTCGAGAATGGATGGAGCAATATCAGGTATCCGGTTTAAGCATGGCACGGATTGCTGAAGGTCATATTCGGGTTGCAGAAAGCTACGGCACTTTGGAAGCTGGAACCGGCAACATGGTAACCGGACATTCAATATTTAATGCTTGTTCGATCAGTAAATTCGTTACCTCGATGCTCGTTATGAAGCTGGTTGGTCAAGGGCTGCTGGATTTGGATGAAGATGTTAATGTTAAACTTACCACCTGGAAAGTTCCAGAGAACGAATTCACCCGGCATAGCAAAGTGACCCTTCGAACATTATTGTGTCATCAGTCGGGAATCATGGATCCTGAAGGCAGCTTTGGCGAATGGGACTCCGCGCATGGTTTCCCCTCTATGGTAGAACTGTTGGAGGGAAGGACGCCATATTGCAATGAAGCGATTCGTGTCACATATGAGCCCGGGAGTGAATTTGCATACTCGGATGCCGGTTTTTGCATCATTCAATTGCTGATCGAAGACGTGTCTCGTAAGCCATTTCAGGTGCTGATGAAGGAGCAGGTTTTTGAACCGTTAAATATGAAGGACAGTATACTGAATCCGACCATTTCCCAATCCATAAGCGGACAGTTATCATGTGGCCATCACAAGAACGGGGAGTTAGTTCAGGGCAAATATCCGATGTACCCCTACGCGGCAGCATCCGGTTTATGGACCACACCATCGGATCTAGCCATCTTGGCGATTGAATTCATGGATTCTTTAAATGGCAGAAGCAGAATAGGGTTATCCGAGGATAGAGCGAAGGAATGGATTACTCCTCAATGCAGCAAGGAATGGACCGGGCTGGGTGTTTTTTTGGGTGAGTCTGATCAAGAGGTTGAGGTTTCATCACTCGGATGGGGGGTAGGATTTCAATGCATGATGACCGTGCGGCCGTATTCAGGGAAGGGGATCATAATCATGACAAATGCAGATCTGGGTGTTCATCAATCCAAGGGGATTATAGGAGATATTCAGAGATCAATGGAATAGAACCCTTTCAACCCCTTGGATTAGATCAACAACAGTCTTTACGTTTGATCGAGTAGGAAGCGAATCGAAAGCAAGAAGCTTCACTTTTGCGTAAGATCCGGACTCGGTTTAATACCGGGATCTTCTCCGATTGCGCGTAAAGAAGAGCCATATGGCATATACAAGCAGGACGATAGAGAGTACAAAGGCGGTCATTAAGATGCTGTCGGTCTCCCGGTGCTCGGCTGCGATGGCGATGTAAGCCCAGGTGAAGACCAGCGGCACGATGCTGTCCCGGTAACGTTGACCGATCAATATGGCGAGTAATGCACCAATACAGAGCAGCACAATCCCCAAAGTGGTCTCGCGCAGGCCGAAGAGGCTCCAGTCATTCTTCTGAAACACGATCCCGACATTGACGATAAAGGCAGGGCACACCCAGCCGATATATAAGCTGAACGGCAATTTCAGACAGAACTTCTCGCCTGACGTCGGATAATCTATCTCATGCGTACGCACATACAGAACCCACAGGGTTAACAGCAGTAAGAACATCATCACGACAGACCATTCAATATACAAATAGTGCCACAATACAAGCCACGCCATATTAAATACACAGCTAAGTATAAACCATGGTCCGATGGATCTTACGGAATCGCGGTTTCCGGTATCACGACGCAGCTGGTAGATGACAAAAAAGAACAGCAGCACATAGATGACGGACCATATGGAAAAGGCATATCCTGCGGGGGTGATCGCCGTATAATACATATCCGATATCTCCCCGGTTGTTCTACCGCCAAGCGGCAGCATGCCTGATAACACATTCATGGCGATTACCCCGGCGAAAAACAGCAGATTCCACCAGCGGTACGGGTTGTTGCGGTACATATAATCTCCTCCTGATATCAGTCTGGAATATATAGAATATACCCAAAAGAATGAATATCGAGCCAGCAGCTAAGAAAGGGGCACCGGCCCTTCACTTAACTCATATGTTTCTTGCGGTATTCGTTGGGCGTGAACCCCTCCATCTTCTTGAACACTTTGCTGAAATACTTCTCATCCTGGTAACCGACCATCTCCGCGATTTGGGCGATCCGGATCTGGGGATTGAGCAGCAGCGTTTTAGCCTTGTCGATTCGAATCCGCCCGAGAAAATCCGATAGCGTCACACCGAATTCCTGCTTGAATTTGCGCGAAATGTATTCCCTGCTAAGAAAGAACTTCCCCGCAATTTGCTGAAGTGAAATCTCCTCATGATAGTGCTGCTCCAAATAGCGGGCAATGTCATGAATGATATGATTGTCCTTGGAATGAATCTGAGTAAGAACGCGGGATGCCGCATAAAGCCTTCCGCTGATCTGTTCGCGCCAGCGATCCCAGCAGATCATGCCATCCTCGCTGTAAGGAAGCAGGAAGGGAAGGTCTTGCGAGATTTCAGCGTCTTCGACGGGTTCTTGCGTGCTGTTTACCTCATTTTCCGTCCAGTGATACTGAATCCAGTCCCATTCTGAATTCCACCTTGCCAGATGCTCAGGCGATACGAGATCCCTCTCACGAACATCCTGCAGCCACTCTTCCGTGGCTGTCTCGATGCGTTCCTTACTCCCGCTGAGTGCAGCCAGCTTAAATTTCTCCTCGTAGGAGGAGAGCCGCAGGGTGCGCGAGCCTTCGCTTTCAACGGCACGTTCGCGATGAATGCGGCATTTGCCGGTTAATAAATTGCGGCTGTATAAGGCTTGGACGGCATTTAGATAAGCCTTCGGCAGATCGTCGGGAAAGGCGCCTGCTTTGGCGGCACCGAAATGGCTCCGCCTGCGAAGGGTGGAGAAGAACCCGTCATTTATTCGATCCAGTACGTCGTTAAAGGGAAGCCGCGGATTCCAACAGAGAATAATGATTTCCCCGGGTTTGTCGATATGTCGAAAGGCAACACCCTGATCCATTAACAGCTCATTGCAAATATTAATGAGCGTGAAGGATAGCAGATGGCGCCTGTTGCGGAATTTGGACAGCAAAGCTTCGTCAAATTGATCATCGCGTAGCACCGCAACATTATAGACCATGCTGGTTACTGGCAGCGTCATCCGGTTCCGCAATTGAGAAACCACGCTGTCCTTGTTGCCATAGCCGTTAACTAGATCCGAGAGCAGGCGGTCCATATAGAAAGGGGTCATCTGATTCATTTCGATATTCTGATTGGTAATCTGCTGCCGTTTCTCTTCCTCGAGCTGCCAGGTTTGAACCGCTTTGGTCAGCGCCTCGTTCAAGCTGTCCGGTTCAACGGGCTTGAGAATATAGTCAATGCCTCCCGAACGGATCGTATGACGTACATATTCAAAATCATCATATCCGCTAATGACGAGCACTTTAATATCCGGTTTCGTGTTATGCAGCCAGGTGAGCAGCTCCAGTCCGTTTTTGCGGGGCATTCGCATGTCGGTCATGACAATTTGCGGTTTGTTCTCCTCGATTAAGCGCACCGCTTCCTCACCGTCAGCGGCCTGATCGATTTCCGTGATTCCATGCCGCTCCCAGTCTGCCAGGAGCCCTATTGCCTCCCGCACATGCTGTTCGTCATCTACGATCAATACTCTCATTCTACTGTTCACTCTCCCATATGTTGATATCGAGCGTGACCCTGACGCCGTGTGGCACTACATTCTCTATCGTTAACCCAGCCTTGTTGTCGGAGTATAAGTTCAAACGCATCAATACGTTTAAGAGCCCGATCGAATCATTGCCGGCATCGTGTCGGTCAGGGTGGCCGTAAGCAGTTGCAAGCTTGCTGCGAATCGAAGCGAGCTCGGCCTCTTCGATGGATGACCCGTTATTTTCAACGACGACGATCAAGCGGCGATCTTCCGAGATGAGGGAAGATATGGATATATGTCCGACGCCGGCGTGTGTATTCATGCCATGCTTGAAATAATTCTCGACAATCGGCTGCAGGATCATTTTCGGAACCGGAGCCGTAAGGCTCTCCGGATCCAAATCCCATGTGATGTCCAGTTGGTCCCGGAACCGTTGCTTCTGCAGCTCAAGGTACAGCCGCACATGGTTGATCTCATCCTGGAGCGTTACTTTGCCCTCGCTGTTGCGCATATTGTAGCGCATCATATTCGCCAGTGAAGAGAGCAGGGAATAGATTCGCGGCACATTGTGCTGCAGGGCCAAGGTACCAATCGACTGAAGCGAATTGTATAGGAAATGCGGATCGATCTGAGCTTGGAGTGCCTTCAACTGATTGGTCTTATTGGCGATTTCCAGCCGGTACTCACGCAGGATCAGGTTGTTGATGGTGTCCATCATGGTTCGGAAGCGGCGGGAGAGAATCCCGATCTCATCCGGGCTTGTAACCTCAATATCCACGTCAAGCCGCCCGGTTTTCACCTGATTCATATAGCTTGTGAGTTGTTTAATGGGTTTTGTAATCCGAATGGATATCCAAAGCGTTCCGAATATGACAATGAACAGTGCTAATATCGCAATAATCGCGTTAATGCTCGTTAGTTCTGTCGAATGTTTGTACAGCGTTTGATGCGGGATTTGTTTGACTAGCGTCCAGGGAGCATAGGGCAAATCCAGCTTCTCGTAGACGATCATCGCGTCTTTGCCATCGTAATATCCATGATCCGCTTGAGCGATTTTGCCCATAAGCACAGGGTCGTCCAGACGTTGCCCTCTCTGCTGCGGATCCGGACCGTAGATGATGCTTCCCTTGTCATCAATCAAGTATAGCTGTTCTTCCCCTTTAGCATACAGCTGATCGCAAATAGCCAAAATACTGTCAAGTTTCACATCGATGGCCATAAGGGCATATTGGTCGGGTGACGGTACGTTGGTGATGGATCGATAGAAGGTGAAAACTTCAAAATTCAGAATGTCCGCAGGCCGCGGTGGGAACCCGTAACTGTGCACCTGATGGACGGGCTCGATGGCCGTATTGCCCGTGCCGAACTCTTCTATTTTATGATAGGGCGCCTGTCGGAATTCCCTGCGAGGCAGATTGCTGGATACTTGGGTGGACTGTCCAGTCAAATTATTGTGCAGATAGATTTGATGCACGTCTTGCGTGCCCGTTTGAATGGCCTGCAAGGTCGTATATAGCTCAGCTACAACCCGGTGATTATCGGGATCCAGAGCAAGATTGCGCAGAAAATGGGGGTCGGAATATACGGACAGGGAGGCGCGGTCGATGCCGCGCAAATAGTTCATCAGATTGGTCGCTCCTTGATAAATCAACCGTATATTTTCATTCACTGTCTGCTCCTTCACGGACTCGCGGGTATGCGTAAAAGTAATGAATAGCGAGAGCAGGAGCGGAATGGTAGTGACAGCGAGCATGAACGTGATCAGCCGGGTCTGGATGCTGCGGTATTTCATGAAGGATCACCCCCTGGATTATCGAATGGGCATAAGCGCGTATGGTCAATATTTTACACCTAACGGTTCATGATTCTCCGTGTTTATTGTTTACAGGTTACCGCATAATGGCTGTACATCATACAACAACTTAACGAAAAGGGGAGATCAAGGGATGAATCGAAAAAAATCTTCGGCGCTGCTGCAGCAGTTTCTTTTCGTGGGACCTTCCACTATTTTTTTCATCCTGATCATGATCATTCCGTTCCTTCTGGGTCTTTATTATTCCTTCACGAACTGGAATGGCGTGTCAAGCAAAATCGACTTTGTCGGCTTTGATAATTTTGTTACCATCTTTACCAATGATGATAAATTCCGTGATGCCTTCTGGTTCACAACCCGGTTTACGGTGCTTGGCGTCATCCTGACGAATCTGCTCGGATTTTTACTGGCTTACTTCCTGACCAAGCCGCTTAAGACGCGAAACATCCTCCGGACGATCTTCTTCATGCCAAACGTGATCGGCGGCTTGCTGCTCGGTTTCATCTGGCAGTTTATCTTTGTCAAAGGGTTTGCAGCGATCGGCAATGCCACGAACCTGGGATTCTTTAACCTGCCGTGGCTTGGCACCAAGGGGACTGCCTTCTGGGCAATTGTAATCGTTTTCGTCTGGCAGACGGCCGGTTACCTGATGGTTATCTACATCTCCTCACTTAACAACGTGCCGAAGGATATTCTGGAGGCTGCCGAAATTGACGGTGCGAGCAGAGGGCAGGTCCTGCGGTCCATTATTATCCCGCTTGTCATGCCGGCGGTTACGGTATGTTTGTTCCTGGCAATTTCCTGGTCCTTCAAAATGTTCGATTTGAACCTTTCCCTGACCAAAGGCGGGCCGTTCGGTTCCACGGAGTCGGTGGCCATGAATATTTACAACGAGGCTTATACGAATAACCGTCTCGGACTCGGAACGGCGAAGGCAGTCATCTTCTTCATCGTGGTTGCCATCATAACAAGTCTGCAGGTTCGATTCACGAAGAGCAAGGAGGTTGAGGCGTAATGGAGACCACGAGAAAATACCGGCTGAACACCATGGCCACCGAGATCATCATGATCATCGTAGCCTTGCTCTTCCTGGTCCCGTTCTACTTCCTGTTCGTGAACTCCGTCAAAACCTTCGGCGATCTGTTGACGGACTCAGCAGGGCTTCCGACCACTCTTGAATGGAGCAACTATTCGCGGGCGTGGGATATCACCAACTTTCCGCAGGCGTTCTGGAACTCGCTGGTCGTTACGGTTGCGAGCAATCTGCTGCTGGCGATGTTAAGTGCCATGACCGCCTACCAGATGGTTCGCCGGAACACGCGTTTTAACCAGATCATGTTTGCGCTGTTTGTGGCGGCGATGGTCATTCCGTTCCAATCGATCATGATTCCGCTCGTGAAAGTGACGGCAACGCTTGGGATTAACAACAGCTTGTATGGACTTATTATCTGTTACTTGGGCTTTGGAGTTCCGCTGAGCGTATTCCTGTTCCATGGGTTCGTGAAATCGATTCCGATGGAGATCGAAGAAGCCGCAACTGTAGATGGATCCAGCGGATACGGCGTCTTCTTCCGGGTGGTATTCCCGCTGATGAAGCCGATGTTCGTTACAGTCATCATCCTGAACACCCTGTGGATCTGGAATGACTATCTGCTACCATCCTTGATCCTGCAGTCCGCAGAGCTTCGGACCATTCCAATTGCTACTTTTGCCTTTTTTGGGCAGTATACGAAGCAGTGGGATTTGGCTCTTCCGGCGCTGGTGCTGGGGATCATGCCGGTCATTATTTTCTTCCTGGCCATGCAGAAATACATCATTGAAGGCATCACGCAAGGAGCGGTGAAGGGATAGCCGTCAATCGGTCAATTCCCTCCCCCTCAAAGATCAATATAATACCTGATTTAACGAAAAAAGGTTGATTATACTGAAAAAGAAAACGCTATCAATGAATGCTGCACACAATGTATAGAAAAAAAGGGAGGATTCACAATGAAGAAATACGGTAAGCTGCTCCTGGTCATGGTTCTGGCTTTCTCCACGCTTCTTGCGGCCTGCGGCGGCAAGAGTGAGGACAATCAAGGCGCTGAAGGTGGCGCCGAAGGCGGAACGAAAACAATTAAGATTTTCCAATTTAAAGTCGAAATCGCCGAGGCTCTGAATAAACTGAAAGCTGAATACGAAAAAGAACATCCCGGCATTAAGCTGGACATTCAAACCGTTGGCGGCGGCTCCGATTATGGCGCGGCGCTGAAAGCGAAGTTCGCTTCCGGCGATGAGCCGGACATTTTCAACGTTGGCGGATATCGCGATCTCGAAACGTGGTTCGAGAATGTCGAGGATCTCTCGGATCAGCCATGGGTGAAGGACGTGGTTGACGTTGCCAAAGAGCCTATGACCAAAGACGGTAAACTGTACGGACAACCGATGACTATCGAGGGTTATGGATTCATTTATAATAAAGACTTGTTTGAGAAAGCGGGTATTACCGAGCTTCCTAAGACGCTTACGGAGCTTGAGGAAGCGGCCAAAAAACTGCAAGCGGCTGGCATTACGCCATTCGTTAATGGATACCAAGAGACCTGGATTTTGGCCAACCACTTGTTGAACATTCCATTCGCCCATCAGGAAGATCCGGGTTCATTCGTCAAAGGAATGAATGAAGGTACGGAGAAACTGGTAGGCAACGCGAAATTCGACGAATGGATGAGACTGTTCGACCTTACTGTTCAGTACGGTCAGAAGAACCCGCTGACGACAGATTACAACACGGAAATCACGACCTTTGCCAGCGGTGAAGCAGCCATGACCCAGAACGGGAACTGGACGCAAGTGCAAATCGACGGCATTAATCCGGATCTGAACATTGGCCTTCTGCCAATGCCGATCAATGACAATGCCGAAGAGAATGACAAGCTTCCGATTGGTGTGCCAAACAACTGGGTCGTGAACAACAAATCCAAGGTGAAGGATGAAGCCAAGGAATTCCTGAACTGGCTCGTTACTTCGGAGACCGGTAAACGTTATATTACAGAAGAGTTCAAGTTCATCCCGGCACTGACCAGCATCGAGGCGAATAGCGAGACGCTTGGCGATCTGGGTAACGATGTCGTGAAATACAGTAAAGAAAACAAAGCGCTCAGCTGGGAGTTCAACAAATTCCCTGATGGCGGTATGAATGAATTCGGCAGCCAGATGCAGGGTTATGTTGCTGGCAATGTGGACAAGAACCAATTGTTCGAAGGCATTCAGAAATCATGGGAAAGCTTGAAGGCGAAGTGATCACGAAGGTGACGTCTACCATGCTATACCATCGAAATGATCCATTGACGTGAATAGGGGCTGTCTCAAAGATATATCGTCTTTTTGAAAACAGTCCCGATGTCATTCATGCATCATAAAAGGTCGAAGACAGACTCATTTAGAGCGCTGATCTTCGACCTTTTTGTTTGTCACACACCTTAGCTTTGGGGCAACGTCTTTATAGTTGATAAGTATGCCCCGTCCCAAGGGGAAGAAGAAGCGGAGCATGGTTATTACTAATAATTATTTCGGATCAGTAAATAAATAATGAGACCGACAATAGGGAAGAACAACAAGCCCAGCACAACCAGAATCGCAAATTCGGGGCTGCGGCCTTTTCGCCGGGCGTCATTATAACCCCATACGCAGACGGCAATGTGAAGAAAGAAGAAGAAGAACCCCAGTAATAACGTCACAATTCCTAAGATACCAAAGCCAACAAAACTCATAATAAAATACCCTCCCGAACTCTAAATGTATGATTTACATACGGTCGATCAGCAGAAGGGTCGCAAAAAAACAAAAAGATATGGAATTTTCCTGCCGGGGGTAACCGGAGATTGCATAAGAATAGGGATATTTTATTAACCTATATAGGAGAATTCTGCAATACATAGATCACAACGAAATAGTAAATACATGGTATGATAAAGGTTGACGTTATTTTGGCGTGGGAACGATTTCGCCATCGTTTTGAAATGTTGAAGCTATCGTATAAGATAGTAATAATATCTATAAAGCAGGAAAAGACGGGAGACAACGATGAATCAACCGCTCTATGGCGTATGGCTAGGTGACGTATTCTTTTGTTTTTCCGGTGAGGTTTCGGAACCGAGAGTGGATGCTTGGAGCCGCGTGGTCCGTACCTTTCGCAAACCGGATGGAACCCGTCCCTTCGCTAACGCTTCCCTCCGGCTTGCCGAGCTCAGATATCCGGCCAAAGTCCTCGGATCGAAAAGCACACGGCGTCCGGAACGGAAGACACTTGGCGGACGGACGATGGAAGGGCTTGCTCTGACACCGGGAGACGCATTTCAATTGCTGATCTCGCTGGATTCTGAGTATTATCAGACTCAGGGACTAAACGTCGGTGAAGAAATGGAATATTGGGTACAAGTGAGCAGATTTGCATTGGAGCTGCTCCTGCAAGGGAAGTTTGCACCGGGGACAGCCGAGGTGCCTTCCGTGGGCAGGCGCCGGACAACAATGCAAAATATAAAAGCGGTATGGAAGCCGCAGCTGTCTGCCGAGGATACAGCACGCTTTTTGCAGCTGGCAGCGAATATCCCGCCCATTGCGATGGGGACGCCCGCAGCTCTTGCCGGATTCGATCCTTCAACCCGTGAGGAAGCAGGGGCTATTGTGCTGTATTCTTTTCTGTGCGGCGTGATCGACAGCCAGGCCCGGGCAGCTGTCCGTGAATCGGAGGATAAGCTTCGGACCTATCTGGCGAATTACCGGCGGGGACAATCTCCCCTGGCCGAGCTGTGGTGGAACAGCCTGTTGACCGTCAGTCGGGATATTCCCATTCAAGGGACGGCTGAGGAAGTTAGCGAGCTGGAGGAAGCTGTTGAACGTGTTGGAGGGACAACGTTTCCTTATGCCAGCGGGGAGGATCAGCCTCCCGAGAATGGAACCGTTGGACTTGGGCTGCGGCTTGAGCCGCCTTTGGACGAGGCCCAGAAGGACTGGAAGGTGTCCTTCTGGGTACGAAGCCAGGAGGACGAAGGCTTATCAATGCCAGTCCGCAGCATTTGGGGAAATCCGGAATCCGATCAGCTGATCCGTGGACGGATGTATTCTAGGATTCAGCTGCAGCTGTTAATGAAGCTGGGAGAAGCGGTAGAACTGGCACCGGAGCTGGCCGCAGGCTTGTACGGGCGTGCACCCGAGAGCGTGTCGCTATCGCTTGACCGCTTGTCCACGTTTATGAAGGAATCGGTTCCGAAATTAACGGCGAGCGGAGTCACGGTCCAAATGCCTTCACGATGGAGCAGGGAAGGGCGCCGCCGCGTCGGCTTATCTCTCAAAATGATGCCGGATGCAAAATCATCCGGTGAAGCGCATCGACTGCCGGTGTTAGGCATGGAGCATCTGGTCAGCTTTCAGATCTCTGCAGCGATGGGAGGCCAATCCCTGACGCGCGAAGAGTTAAAGTTTCTGGCCGAACAGAATCTGCCCTATGTCCAGTTCCGCGGGGAATGGGTTGAGGTGGATCTGAAGGAGATCAACCAAGTGCTGCGGTTCATGAAGCGCCATGAGAAGGGCGAGATGGAGCTTGCGGAATGGATGCACCTTAGCGCTGATATGGATGGAGAACGCCTGTGGAAGGGTCTCTTTATCGAAGAAGTGGAGACAACGGGTTTGCTATCTTCTTTACTGGATGGAGAGACGTCTCGCAAGCTGCCATCCCGCCCGATTCCTTCCTCGCTTCACGGCGAACTGAGACCGTATCAGGAACGGGGATATCAGTGGCTAAGCGTGATGCGCGATTTGGGATTTGGTGTTTGCCTTGCCGACGATATGGGACTTGGAAAAACGGTACAGGTCATCACCTGTCTGCTGGAGCGTCTCAATACGGAATCCGCTGGCGGTCCGGTGCTGATTATTTGCCCGACCTCGCTTCTGGGTAACTGGCAGCGGGAAATTCAGCGATTTGCACCGGATCTGACCTTGCATGTGCACCATGGCGTTCGACGCCTGCGTGGTGAAGACTTTTTGCAGGAAGCGGCCAATTATGATATCGTGCTGACCACCTATCACTTGGCGGGAAGAGACGGCGGTGATTTATCCGCTATCCAGTGGTCGAGTGTGGTGCTCGACGAAGCACAATATATTAAGAATTACCGTACGAAGCAAGCGCAGAGCGTCATGAAATTATCCGCGCCTCACCGTATTGCCATGACCGGAACACCGGTGGAGAACCGTTTGGCGGAGCTGTGGTCGATCTTTCATTTTCTCAATCCGGGATATCTCGGCTCCTTTAACACCTTCCGTCAGCGCTATGCGCCAGGAGAGGGGCAGCAGGAGAGATTCCGTGAGCTTCATAAGCTGGTATCTCCATTCATGCTGCGCAGACTCAAGAGCGATCCGGATATCCGCAAGGATCTGCCGGAGAAGCTGGAATTGAAATCATATTGCCCGCTGACCGAGGTTCAAGGCGCGATGTACCAAGCGGTTGTCGATGAGATGATGGGGCAGATCGAGAGCCGGTCGGGCATAGCCCGCAAGGGACTCGTGCTTTCGTCCCTCACCAAGCTGAAGCAAATATGCGATCATCCGCAGCTGCTTCGACATGACGAAGGACGCGCGGTGCGTGCGGAGTCCTCGGGCAAAATGGAGCGTATGCTTGAAATTCTCGACAACATCGCAGATGTCGGAGAATCGGCGTTGATCTTTACCCAGTATGTGGGCATGGGTGAACTGCTGGTAAGCATGCTTGGACGTAAATACGGGAAGGAGCCGTATTTCCTTCACGGAGGGGTGCCTAAACGGGAACGGGATGAGATGGTACGGGCATTCCAGGCAGGCGAGGGGCCCGAGTTCTTTGTTCTCTCGTTAAAAGCCGGGGGCGTAGGCCTGAATTTGACCCGCGCGAACCATGTGCTTCACTATGACCGGTGGTGGAACCCGGCGGTCGAGAATCAGGCGACGGACCGTGTATTCCGGATCGGGCAGCACCGTAACGTTCAGGTGCACAAGCTGATTTCTCAGGGAACGCTGGAGGAGCGGATTGACGAGCTGATCGAACAGAAGAAGGCGTTATCCGAGCAGGTTGTCGGGTCAGGCGAAACATGGCTGACGGAAATGTCGGACGGTGAGCTCCGCCAGCTGATTGAGCTGCAGGAGCAAGATTGGATGTAACCGGATTGCGTACGGCGCATGGAGCAGCCGATAAGACATACAAAAATGGATGCCAGGGAGGTGTGGGCTATGGAATCTGCGGAATCGGCCGAACGAATCAGGCTGGAGATCGAACCTGGATGGTTAAAGGGGAAAGTGGATGGAGCTGATGAATCATCGGGGACGTATGAGGTCAGCGTTCAGGTGAAGACGCTGAACCCCGCTGCCCGTGAGGCGGTGCTGGCTTATCTGGAGGAAGACCCGCAGGCGCTGTACCGCCTGCTTGCAGGGCAGGACGCCCTTTGGCTGGCCGAGCAGCTGGCGCCATCGCCCCTGCAGGGCGAAGAGCCGGCCGCCGATGCCCGCTGCACCTGCGGCCAAAGGGCCTGCGGGCATGCCGCAGCCTTGCTGGCTGCCGCGGCCCTGCGGCTTGCGGCAGAGCCGCTCCAGCAGCTGACGCTGCTGGGGCTGCCGCGGGAAGCGCTGCTGGCCGGCGTCTTCGACGCCTGGGCCAAAGCAGCCCCGCCGCCAGCAGGCGGCTCTGCCGCAGAGCAGGCCACCCGGGCGAAGGAGAAGGGACCGTCCGGTCCTTCTCCGGGCGAATGGGTGGCCGAAGCGGCGGCCGAGGGCCGATTGCACCGGCCTGGCCCGCAGCTTAGCGAGCTGGAGGTGCAGCTATCACCGCCGCCTCCGGCAGATCAGCTAGGTCCAGTCGGCGACTGGACAAGCTTACTGCCTGGCGTTCGCGGCGCTTCCAAAGCGCTCAGCGTGATTGCCCGCGGAGCGGCCAAACAAGCCGAGCAGAAGCGTCGCAATTTGAAGTCGCCGTAAGGTTGGAAATCCATCACAGAATTGTAATGGATTTGATAGAAGCGGCGCCATAAATCGAGGGAAACGGCCGGATATTTGACGTAAACGGAGATTATCCGGCAGGATTCGACAGCCACTCGTTTGTTCTGTTCATTCTGAATAAGGTACAATGGGGTCAGGACAAACCGTGGGAAAGGAAGAAGCAATAGATGAATGCATTTTCGGGAAAACGAACACGATTTACAAGCGTAATGCTGTCATCCTTGATGTTAGCAGGGGCCCTTCTGGCAGGATGTCAATCGAATGATACCGGTTCCGGTAAGGAACAGGGTCAGGAATTGCAGTCGCCGGCCGAGGGCCAGGAAGGAAACACAATTCCTGAGGGTGGCGCGGGTAATGGAGAGACAGGGGCTGAGAATCAGCCAGCGGATCCGGTTATGGCGAAGCGCAGCGAGAATGCACTTCAAGCCACGATCCAGGAGAGCGGCGGCAAGCAGGTCGTAACCAACGCGGAGGCTATGACGGTGGTTGTAAATAAGCAGCGCAGCTTGCCTGATGGTTATGAACCAAGTGATCTCGTGGAGCCGAATGTCCCATTTTCTTTTGATGAGCCGCATGAAAAACGGCATCTGAGAAAAGAAGCGGCTGACGCGCTCGAGGAATTGTTCGATGCGGCCAAAGCGGATGGCATCGAACTGCGCGCCGTATCGGGATACCGTTCCTACGCCCGTCAGAAAAGTATATATGAGAATAATGTTCGTACCAAAGGGGAAGTCGAGGCTAATCGTGTAAGCGCGGTGCCGGGTACGAGTGAGCATCAGACAGGCCTTACGATTGACGTGTCCAGTCCAAGCGCAGGTAATGCGCTGGAGGAAACGTTCGGTCATACGGCGGAAGGGCAGTGGCTGGCGCAACACGCGTCGGAATTCGGCTTCATCATTCGTTATCCAGAAGGAGCCGAGAATATTACCGGTTATGTATACGAGCCATGGCATATCCGTTATGTAGGCAAGGATCTGGCGCCGGATATTGCCGACAGCGGCATGACGCTGGAAGAATACCTCGATGAAGCGAACATTAAACTGTAAGCTGTGCTAATAGTCGTAGGATAAACGGGACTTTTTATCCTTGTACACCGGCTTGCGAATCTATAAAGTAGAACAGGACCTGCGCAAGGCCGGGCGATGTTCTTGTTATACGAATGAATCCCGGGGCGGCTTGGCTCCGGGATTCATTCGTATTTTAAGAGATAAGAAAGCATCAACTTCAGAGGCTTACCATCCTGATCTCGCAAGAAAAACTTCCGCTAAATGCGGTCTGTCATCTGAGAAAGTTCGTCGATATACGTACGGACTGATAGTCTTTACTTATTTAATGGCGAGTCATCATAACCGGGATCATCGTAGCCGGTGTCGGTCAGCTTGCCGAGGATATTCATGTCCTCAATGGTTTTGCGCGTGCGTTCATCACCATGTTCATGGAGAAAGTGGTAGAGGTTCATCGTTCGTTCATCATATTGCTCGGCAGCAACGTCATGATCCGCCGACTTGTAAGGGACGAATGTACGTTTAAACGCATACCGATCGCTGCTGCTGACTTCATACAGCAGCCCCCTCAGCTTGGAGACCTCTTCATCATCCATATATACGACATATTCATTCGTATCGTTCGGTACATCCTGGATCAGATTGTGATTGACTGAAACATAATACGTCTTTTTATCGTTTCTCATATTAAATCCCTCCAGACTTCGGCAGCTAAGGGCTGCTCGGAATAGGACGAGGCTGCAAGCCGACAGTATAATGGCATGGTACTGTCCAGTTTTCTAATCATATACACGTTCGGGACACGGATGAATCAGCAGCGGGGTTGGAAGGTGCTTCCTTTTTCACATGGGGCAAGGAATTTGGTATGATAGAATCACCATGGTGGCAGTATATTGGACGATGAGGAGCATATTATCACAATGAGTAGTATGCGAAACGGTAAAAAAACATGGGATAGCCGGTTTATGGCTAGCTAAAAATCGTTAATAACCTTAATGAAGAGATATGACAATGCGCCGGCAGCTCGCTGGTGAATCGGGATATGAGAAAGAGGAGGATTCATAAATGAATATTTTACAAAAGCTCAAGGATGGAGCCAACCGCGCAACGGAAAAGGCTCAGCACGTGGTGGAAGTGAATAAGCTCAACAGCCAAATTTCCGAAATCGAACAGCAGAAGAACTCATATTACTTGCAGATGGGTAAAGTGTTCTATGAGGGCTACCGTCAGCAGGACATGGCGATGGCTGAAAAAGAAATGGTCGAGCTTGCGCAAACCTGCGATGGATTGCAGGAGCAAATCGAAGCAATTCGGAACCGCATTGCGGTCCTCAAGAATGAGCGGGTCTGTGAATGCGGGCGGGTGGTCGCGCTGGATGCAAATTTCTGTCCATACTGTGGGAATAAGCTTGATAATTTAATTCACCCTGAGAAGTCAACAGCGGAAGAACCAAGGGAGCCTGAGCGTAAGATCATGTTTGATAAACATGAATATGCAGCGGCTGAAGAACAACAGGAGCAGGACGAATTGCATACCTATGATTTCCGTTCGAATCCGGATCCATACGAGCCGGATATGTATGAACCGGAGCCGGAGCGGCAGCACGAGGAAATGGAGCTGTCTGAACCGGAGGTTGATCCGGAACAGCTGCGTATCGAGCAGGAGGAGCAGGAGAAGGAGCGCCGTCACTGGGAAGAACTCGAGCGGGAGCGGGAGAGGCAGCTGGAACTGGACCGCCGCATTCGTTTCTGGCAGGAGAATAACCAAAGTCAGGACTATGTTGGTGATGATGAGGCGGCGCGCGATATGGTGAAGTGCCAGATTTGCAGTGTCGACCTGCCAAAAGGCTCGAAATGGTGTCCGCGCTGCGGAGCTGAACAGATTTAAGATATAGGGATTCGGACGATCATGCCCTTAACGCGAGTGTTAATATGACAGTATGAATGATAGAGCAAGCGTTCGAGCATCTTGGGAGGACTAATAATATGGAACAATTGCTGCATCATTTGCGGAATTTGGGATTTACGGAGATTGAATCGAAAATTATGGTGGACCTTGCCGAGTATGGGCCAGCGGGTGGTTATGAGGTAGCTAAACGACTTGGAGCTTCGCGCTCTAATGTCTATGCAGCCATGCAGCGTTTGGAGCGGCAAGGGGCACTTGAGCGAATGGACGGGGAACCCGTCCGTTACCGTTCGTTGAAACCGGAGGAACTGACGCGAATGATATCCGGCCGTGTGGAGGCATCACTCGCTTTTGTTGAGAAGAGCTTGCCGCGAGGAAGCGGTACCGCTGCTCCCTTCCTTAGTATGGAAGGAGATCAGGCGGTGCTTGATGTGCTCGTCCGGGAATTGAAGCGAGCGAAACAAGAGATCGTGGTTGACGTCTGGCGTGAAGAGGCATCGCTTCTGCGTGAACCGCTGGCTGAAGCGGAGGCTAGGGGAGTCAAGGTGCTGTGGGCTTGTGACGGCCCGGACCAGGGACTCTCAAGAACGCTGGCATGGTCTGGCTGGAACGGCCTGGCGGAGCGCAGAGGAGGCGGCCGGAAATTCTCCTTTGTTGTGGACCGGCAGTGGTGCATATTAGGGATGCGCGGCGGGGAATATGATACAGGAGCGGTCATCACGGAGCATCCGGTACTAGCTGAGCTCCTGCTGCATCATTTTACTCAGGAGATGGTATTGTTCCAGCTTGAACAGGACATGGGTGAGCAGCTGGAGGCGCGTTATGGAGAGCACTTTGGTCTGATCCAGAGCCTGTATCTTAATGCGGAAGCCGATGCCGAAGCTCAGGAAGACCAGGCTCCGGAACCGAAATCCAAACTAGCGGAGTATGAAGCTGATTCTAACTCAATGGACGGGGATAGCAGTCGAAATACGGCCTAGGGTTTCGGCTCAGCTCATGGGAAGCTTTTCTAGAAGTGACTTTTGTCACAGTTAGACATTATGGTTCATCGTACAATGTAATAAACATATAGATAAGGAACGCCGGGATTTATCTTGGCGTTTATTTGCTTAAGATCCAGCAACACGTGGGAATGAAGGGATGTAGCTGGTAGGAGAGCATGAATGAGACGGTTTTTAATCGCAATCATGACAACCAAGAGAAGGGGGATGAATGAGCATGGAATGCATCGTTCATTTTACAGTGGGACATAAGGAAGAACCTAAGAAGCTTCGGGGATTGATTTTTGTGGATAAAGGAGAGAATCCTACAGGTCAGCAGCTGCTCGATATGTTTCATGAAATGGAGTATAAGGTGGTACCTGACCCGCATGATGAACTTCTTTTTAAACCGGAGAATCCGACGGAAAGTTATACTTATATACGTGTGAACGAACTCGATATGGGTCAAGAAAAATATACGGAAGACCGCAATCTGAAATCGCTGCTAAACGAGCTGCTGCCTAAACAGCGCACGGGCTTGTAACGGCTTGCTGGAGACATCATACTTGCGAAGAAATGAATAACCCCATCTGCCTTTCGTAACGTCCGCTGGGATTCGCAAAATCCGCTTGTTATAATGGATGTACGGAAGGGGATGGAGATGTTTATTTTTGCAGGAATCGTTGCATTATTGATTTACGGCTTGCTGGTTTATTATATTGGTCGAAGCGTATGGAGCTGGATGAAACCGGGTCCATCCCTTGTGCTCAAATGGACATACATAGTCGTACTGACGGTGGTATCGACATCGTTTATTTCAGGACGGTTCTTTGGTAACCTCACCGTGTTGAGTGTGATAGGATCGTATTGGATGGCTATTTTCTATGTCCTGATCATCCTTCTCCCGTTGATGCATATCATGTTGTGGCTGCTGAGATTGACGGCATTGCGAAGAGATGGCCTGGAGAAGGCGGCGGGTTCTATCGTGTTGATGCTCATGGTGATTGTGATCGGTTTCGGCTCATTTAATGCGTATAGTCCAACGGTTCGAGCTTATGATATTCACGTAGATAAGAACGCCGGCACACTTGAGCAGCTGAATATCGTTATGGCATCCGACATGCACTTCGGCGTCTTGTCAGGTAAAGCCCATGCTGCGCGCATGGTGAAGGAGATCAATGACTTAAAGCCGGATCTGGTATTGTTTCCAGGCGATATCATCGATGACGACCTGGATGCTTATTTACGCCAGGGGATCGATCAGATTCTGACCGGTATCCAGGCAACGTATGGTGTGTATGCCTCACTGGGCAATCATGACCGATTCGAAGGGGAAATTCCGGAACTGATCGCGGCTCTTGAGCAGAGCGGCATGACCGTGCTGTATGATGAGAAATTGACGGTGGAGGGCCTGACGCTGGTTGGCAGACGGGATAAACAGGATCAGGAGCGGGCCGAATTGTCCACGATCATGGGTGGGACCGATCTATCCCAGCCGATCATTCTGCTTGATCATCAGCCGAATGCGCTGGAGGAAGCACAGCAGCAGGGCGTAGACCTTATCGTTTCTGGGCATACGCACCGTGGGCAGGTATTCCCGGCACATCTGATTACGAAGGCCATGTTCGAGAATGATTGGGGATATCTGCAAAAAGGCCAGATGCATTCCATCGTGTCCTCGGGCTACGGCTTCTGGGGACCGCCGATTCGTCTGGGTTCCCGCTCCGAGATTGTCCAAATCCATGTTACATTTCAATAGATGCTATTGAGGGTTGAGGGGTATACCGAGTGAACGCAGGTTTAACCGCTGGCGACATGGAAATGGAAGGGGATGGGAATGGGAATGGGAATGATATCTTATTCCCCTAGCAGCAAGCTCATGGTGGAACTTATACGCTCCGTATCCAGCTGGTTGATGTAAACGGCGATGTGTCGGTGCCCATCGGTGATCCTATGGAATCGATTATGGAGGTTTTTTAGCGGATTTAGTGCCTCTGCAGGCTGTCCCACGAAACTTATGGGGCAGCTTTTTTTCCTTTAATTGACCGGCAGTTTATTATTTCCGTAAATTTTCACTTTATTTTTTCATAGGGAATGCGTTATACTTCATTCATTCGGAAATATAACATTTACACGTAAGCATTCTAAGGAATTTGGATATTATACATTTTCTCGTATAGGTGCAGGAATTGGCCTGCATGTCTCTACCCGATCACCGGAAATGATTGGACTACGGGTTATAGCAGCAGCAGCGGACAAGCCAGGTCAATTCCATTTGACCTCAGGTGGCTCACGGTGCGTTTTTGTTGCTTATGCCCATTTGTTTCTTTCCCGGCGATTCGGTGAAAGGAGGAAGTGGGCTTTTTTTGCTTGGAATGTAAACAAATTTAAGGGGGAGCATCATGCAATTACTGCAGAACAAAGTGAAAGAGGAAGGCATTGTATTAAGCGGACAGGTACTTAAGGTGGATTCATTCCTGAACCACCAGATGGACCCGGTATTGATGAAAGAGGTGGGGAAGGAATTTACGCGATTGTTTAAGGAAGCGAACGTGACTCGTGTATTGACCATTGAATCCTCCGGCATCGCGCCCGGCATTATGACCGCCCTTGAGATGGAAGTGCCTCTCATCTTTGCACGGAAGCAGAAGTCGCTGACCCTCCGTGAGGATATATTCGTGGAGAAGGTGTATTCCTTCACCAAGCAGGAGACGAACGAAATTACGGTCGCGAAGAAATTCATCAAACCCGGCGATAAAGTGCTGATCGTGGATGACTTCCTTGCTAACGGCGAGGCGGCATTCGGGCTTGCTCGAATCGTAGAGCAGGCGGGCGCCGAGGTGGTAGGCATCGGGATCGTCATTGAAAAGGCATTTCAACCAGGAGGACGCTTGTTAGCCGAAGCGGGCTACCGGGTAGAATCGCTCGTACGGATTGCATCACTTGAAGATGGCGTAGTGACATTCGCATAGACCGAAAGCTGACAATTTAATTGGGGGGAATCAAGGAGCCATGGAACAACAGAAACAAGCGGTGCAAGAACCGATTTTTGATAAAAATCGGAGTCCGGGCAAAACCTTTTCACTGGGTTTACAGCATGTATTGGCAATGTACGCAGGGGCTATCATCGTACCGCTTATCGTTGGCGGGCAGCTCGGCTTAACGACGGAGCAGCTGACGTATCTCATCGCCATCGACCTGCTTGCTTGCGGGGTTGCAACCTTGCTGCAGGTATTCGGCAACAAGTACTTCGGTATCGGTCTTCCGGTCATGCTCGGCTGCGCATTCCAGGCTGTAGGTCCGATGATCATTATCGGGCAGAAGCACGGGATGTCGGCAATTTATGGAGCGATTATCGCTTCCGGTTTATTTGTCATTCTGTTCTCCGGTTTATTCGGTAAGCTGATTAAGGTATTCCCGCCTGTCGTGACAGGCTCGGTTGTTACAATTATAGGGTTGACGCTGATTCCCGTAGCTTTGAATGACCTTGGCGGCGGTCAAGGCAGCGAGGATTTTGGCAGTGCGCTCAACATTTCCCTTGGCTTCGGCGTTCTTGCCTTCATCATTATCATGAATCGGTTTGCCAAAGGTTTCTTGCGTTCGATATCGGTACTTCTAGGTCTTATTCTAGGCACCTTGGTAGCGGCATTCTACGGTGGAGTGGATTTATCCCCGCTGCGCGAAGCCGGCTGGTTCCGT
This sequence comes from Paenibacillus sp. 2KB_20, assembly GCF_052115765.1. Taxonomy (NCBI): domain Bacteria; kingdom Bacillati; phylum Bacillota; class Bacilli; order Caryophanales; family Paenibacillaceae; genus Paenibacillus; species Paenibacillus sp. 2KB_20. Next base: position 33,941 of record NZ_JBFRHH010000027.1, read on the forward strand.
GCTCCGCAGCCTTTCTTTTTTGGTACGCCGGAGTTTAAGATCGTTCCGATCATGACAATGATTTTGGTAGCGATTGTCAGTGTTGCCGAATCGACAGGCGTATTTATGGCGCTTGGCAAAATCGTGGATCGTGACATTACCTCCAAGGATTTGTCCCGTGGTTACCGTGCGGAGGGTCTTGCGATTGTGGTAGGCGGTATTTTCAATTCGTTCCCTTATACCACATACTCTCAAAACGTGGGTCTGATTCAGATGAGCCGTGTGAAGACGCGTGACGTGATCGTTGTGGCAGGCGGCTTGCTGGTCTTGATCGGATTTGTTCCGAAGATTGCCGCCATGACACAGCTTGTACCAACATCCGTTCTGGGTGGAGCCATGGTAGCCCTGTTCGGCATGGTTGTATCTTCCGGTATTCGGATGTTAGGGGATCAAGTAGACCTTAACCGACACGAGAACCTGTTTATTATTGCATGTTCCGTCGGCATGGGCCTTGGTGTGACAACCGTACCGGGTCTGTTCGCGAGTCTGCCTGACAACCTGCGTATTCTTGCCGATAACGGCATTGTGGCGGGCAGCTTGACAGCGATTGTGCTAAACCTGATCTTCAATGGTTTGAGAAATACCAAGCCCACTTCCACAGAGCAATGTGATTCAGCAGAAGGACACGCTGCATAACAAATGTCTTTAAAAGCAGCCGGATGAACTCCGGCTGCTCAGGCTGTCGAGAAAGTCTCGACAGCTATTTTTTGTGTATTTAATTCAACACGACACCGCGTTAATATTGTATAATATTTGTAAATAAACYGTTCGGAAGGGTGTTAAATATGTTGCGTTCTAACCGAGAAAAACAGCAGGCTTACGAGTTTGTTTCGATTGAAGAATTGGTTCCTCAAGATCATCTGCTTCGTAAAGTGGACAAGTATATCGATTTCTCTTTCATCGACGAAAAGGTTC
>NZ_JBFRHH010000028.1:0-28991 GCF_052115765.1 Paenibacillus sp. 2KB_20
TGCCATCTAAGACCATCCCTTTCATTGAGCCTGAACATCTCAATTTTATCGGGATGGTCTTGTTGGTCAAACCCTCGATCCCTCCACCCGCATAGCGGGTGGTTTTATGTTTCGCACGCTATCGCGTGCTCAACTGACTAAAGTCATAACAAAAAAGTCCGCGGAATCCGCGGACTTTAATACATGGTAGATTATTTATTGAAAGTAACTTTCTCTGAACCGCCCTCAAGAACGATCGACGTGTCCCGCGGCTTCGTTTCCGCGATTTTGCGGCCGCCTCTGAACGAATAAAGCACTGCCGCCTGTTTGCGAATAGCCTCATATTCGTTCTCCGCTTCAAGAACGATGAAGTTGGCAGGCTTGCCTTCTTCAATACCGTACACGTCCTCGATATGCAGCGTTCTCGCGCTGTTTTTCGTAATGAGATCGATTGAGTTCACGATTTGATCGTAACCGAGCAACTGCGATGCATGGATGCCCATGTGCAGCACCTGAAGCATGTTGCCCGTGCCTAGCGGATACCATGGATCAAAGATGTCATCGTGACCGAAGCACACATTGAGACCGGCTTCCTGCAGCTCTTTGACGCGAGTCAGCCCTCTTCTTTTTGGATACGTGTCGAAGCGTCCCTGCAGGTGGATGTTAACCAGAGGGTTGGAGACGAAATTCAGGTCAGCCATCTTCAGCAATCTAAATAATTTGTAAGTATAGGCATCATTGTATGAGCCCATCGCCGTCGTGTGGCTTGCTGTCGTGCGGGAGCCCAGTCCGCGTTCGTAGGCTTCTTTGGCCACGACTTCCACGAAACGGGATTGCTCATCATCGATTTCGTCGCAATGGATGTCGATAAGACGGTCGTATTTTTCGGCGAGGTCAAACGCAACCTTCATCGAATCGACGCCATACTCCCTCGTGAATTCGAAGTGCGGAATGCCGCCGACCACGTCAACGCCCATTTTCAGCGACTCTTCCAGCAATTCCACGCCGTTCGGGTAAGAGTGAATGCCTTCCTGCGGAAAAGCAACAAGCTGGATGTCGATGTACGGTGCCATTTCTTCTTTCACTTCCAGCATCGCTTTAACTGCGGTCAAGCTTGGATCGGTAACGTCCACATGGGTCCGTACATGCTGGATGCCCTGCGCCATCTGCCACTTGAGCGCCGTTTTGGAGCGCGTTTTGACATCTTCATGCGTCAGGAACGCCTTGCGTTCTGACCAACGCTGGATGCCTTCGAACAACGTTCCGCTCAAATTCCACTCCGGCTCGCCCGCCGTTAATGTTGTGTCCAGATGAATGTGAGGTTCAATGAACGGCGGCAGCACAAGCGAGCCACCAACGTCAATGACTTCCTCATTCGCAGTTGTTTCCAATGACTGCGTGATTTGCTCAAACTTCCCGTCTTTCACGACGATATTCCATAAGCTTTCTTTACCCCGCAATTTTGCGTTCTGTATAATCATTTGTTATCCCCTTTTCATTGGATTCTTTGGCAGGAACGATCAGCATTAACACGATGTAGGCCACTGCCGTACCGATCAGTGCGTTCAATGGCGTGATTCCCGGAGCCAGCTGGGCGAAGGCAACGCCGATGGCCCAAGCTACCATCGCTATCCAGTTTACCTTCTTGAAAGTCATGTCGGCAAACGGTTTATAGTTTCTGCGCTTCACGAAGAAGTAGTCCGCGATGATGATGGCCCCGATGGACGGGATCGCCGCGCCCAGCACATTCAGGAAACCGACGAAATTGTTGTACATCCACATGGCCAATATGGTACCTACGATGCCATTTACAATGACGAAGAACTTTTTCGGAATTTTCGTAATGTTGGCAAAACCCAGCCCGGAAGCATAAAGAGCGTTATCGTTGGTCGTCCAAATATTCAGTCCCAGAACGATGATCGCCGGAATGATCAGCCCTTGCAGGAACATGACCTCCGAGATATCTGCCTGCTTATATGCCATTGCGCCGACTGCGCCGAACAGGAACATGAGTGAGTTCCCCAGGAAGAACGCAATGACCGTTGCAGTAACCGCCTGCCGGGACGTGCGAGAAAACCGGGCGAAATCGGGCGTCAGTGTTCCGCCGCTAATGAATGACCCGATACAAATGGTCAATGCCGCTGCCGCGGTGAGCGTCTGGGTCGGGGTGTAATCGAGCAATCCTTGCAGTCCGCCCAAGGAGCCTGTCCCTTCGAACATGGAGTAACCGCCAAGAATGGTAATAGCCGGTACCGCAATATAGCCCAGAATGACGAGCGATTTCATGCCGAAGATAGCTGATGCCGTCATGGCGAGACCAAATATGAAGATCAACAGGTACACATTCCAATCCATCGCTTTGGCAACCGGAATCGCGAACATGGCCACACCGACGCCGAACCAACCGACCTGCGTAAAGCCGAGCAGGAATGAAGGCAGGTACGAGCCTTTCTCACCAAACGCATACTTTGCCAGCAAATGCGTGGAAAGGCCCGTTTTGGCAGCGATATGTGCCAGCGCTCCCGTATAGATGCCGAGTGCCAAATTACCTGCAAGCACGATTCCAATGAACTCCATGAACGTCAAGCCGACTCCGAGCGTCCCCCCTGCCAGCATGCTTGCCGAAAAGAAAGTGAATCCTAACATGACGGATAACGTCTTCCAAAAATGGTTTCTCTGCGTTTTCGGTACCGCTTGCCACGAAAACTCTTGATCTTGTTTGCTCATCAGAATACCTCCAGGTTAAAGTGTTCTGATACCAAAGAAGCAGAAAAAAGAGGCTACTCGTCAAGTCTTCACTGACAAGTAGCCTCTTTTTCACATCATAACCCGCGCGAAGACGCAGAGCATCCCCTGACGGAATATGCACTAATCCTCGCATGATTATAAAAATCCGCTGCCCTTGCCAGCCTCTCTGGACTGAATTAAAGGTACCAGTATTCAATTACATTCTATTATTTTGGAAAAACCTACAGTTGTCAATGTTATAATTATCCAATGGTTGAAATCCTCTTAATTAAATGTTCTTTTTGCAGGTTGCCTTTTCACATGGCCGCTGCATGTACTGGTTTATGTAAGAACGAATTGCAATTATTTCAACATGTTCTTGGACATGATGTCACTGTCGAACGGATCGAATACATTCTATCAGGTGGAAGAAGCTGCATATACAGGGTTCATAAATGAAGAATCCCCTCCAAGTGAACTTAATGTGCTTTTACACACAGTCTCCTTAAAGGGGATCATATCCATTTAGCGATCGTTGTTCTGCGACTCTAAAAGTTCATATGGGCCTTGTACTTTTCTTCATCACCCCATTTCCAATTGTGCTTTTAGTTATAGACTTCTGTAACTATATTTATAGCATCCTTAGCTATAATGAGCGTGTCACAATTAAGAATATCATATACATTCAGCGAGTTGGCTTCAGTGGTCTGCACATCTGGAATGTTATTTGCACTTTTATACACGATGTGATCCACCTCAGGTGTTACAATTAGCACTTTCTTATTGGCATGAAGAGCTTTAAGCATCGCGGCGATAGCTTTTGTCCTGTAGCTTTCAAGTTTAATATGGTCAACTACAATGAGTTCATCATCTTGCACTTTGGCGGATAAAGCTGATTTGATCGCAAGACGTTTAACCTTTTTATTGAGACGATATCCATATTCACGAGGTTTGGGACCGAACGCAATACCTCCGTGACGCCAGTGCGGCATACGAATGGAACCCGCTCGAGATCTATTAATTTTATTTTGTTTATAGGGTTTTCTGCCTCCCCCTCTAACTTCGCCACGAGTTAAAGTCGAGTGTGTCCCGCTACGCTTGTTCGCAAGATGGTTAACAACAGCTTCATGCAGAACCGATTCGTTGGGGATAATACCGAAGATGGATTCTTCAAGTTCCATTTCACCCGTAATTTTACCTTCCATATTATAAATAGAGACGTTTAACAATCTTAGCTACCTCCTGATTATCATCGTAAAAAAGTGGATTTCATTATAGGAACGGACAGCTCAAAAGTAAGCAGAAATAATGATAATCAGTAGTTTATTGGATTTTGAATATCAACATTTTCTCTCTACTCACTTATATTACAATCGAAGTATCCACGATAACATCCATCACTTCGACCCCCTCTTGGTGCAAATTTAAATGGTTAATACCCAATGTGCCCCTTACATCTACACGATAACAGATAGAAAATTCATGATCTATATACAAAACGATGCTGTAGTATTTTATATTTGTTAACTCAGAACTAATGCTAATTAACATGTAGTGTGTACTCAGAGTGCAGATTTCTTCTTTTCATTATAAAAATCCCTTCAAGAGTAACAGTGCTCGTGTTTAGCACTCTTGAAGGGAAAAGTAGGCATCTATTTCTGATATATTATTTTTCTGATAGCATAGGTTGATAAAAAGAATGATTCTGCGAGTTCCTCGACAGAAGCGCCAGCTAAATATGCATTCAGAATATCATTATTTCTTTTGTTAATCTCTTTTCGTGCGCCGGACAGCTCTCCCCAGACTTTATGTTCATTTTTTTTAGCGGGTATATAGAGGTATTCTCCTTGTATATAATCCTGCAGTTTTTCAACTAGTTCCTCCGGCAAGACGACAGTAGCATTAATATATCTCACGAACGACTCACTCCTTGAAATTATAGTTCAAGTAGCAAAGCCAGTTTAAATTTTGTTGGCTACTCCATGCAAATGCTGAAAACCGGCTCTGCATGGAGAATCACATGTGTTATCGATGTATTTTTATGGGACATTGTATTCCCCCTGGTCAGTTGATCGAGTTATTAAATTTTCCCGTTTGATCCATATAGTTGGCCGCATGCTGCGTTAATGTCTGATCCAAATTGGGTCCTGACGGTGACGTTAATCCCCTTTGACTTCAAGATTTTAAGGAACATATTGATGCTGTTCTGATCCGACTCTACAAAACTTTGTGATGTGGCATCAGTAGAATTGTAAGGGATTAGATTGACATGATATAAATGTTCCCATGACCCTCTGCCACGCAACAAATCTGCTACAGCTTCAGCATGTTTAGTTGTATCGTTGATACCCCTCAGCAGGATATAAGCAATGTAGACCTTTCGCTTCGTTTGTTGAATATGCTCATCCAACACGGTCATAACTTCTTCCAATGGAAAATGATTGTTAATTGGCATTAACTCACTTCGCTGATCATTAAACGGTGAATGTAGGGAGAAGGTTAAATTAATCTGTGGAAATTCCTTCGTCAACTTTTTTACTCCAGGTAATATACCTATTGTGGAAACCGTAATTCTTCGATGTCCTAAACCGAAATGTTTAGGATCCGTCAGCACATGCAATGCATCAAATACATATGGGTTTGCAAGTGCCTCTCCCATCCCCATAAAGGACACACTGTCCAAGGGATAGTTATTCAAAGTAAAGTAAAGAAGTTGATCCGTTATTTCATCCGTTGTGAGATTCCTTTTCAAACCAAGTGTTCCCGTAGCACAAAATGTACAACCAAATCCGCAACCACACTGCGAAGAGATACAATAGGATTCCCATCCAGTTTTATAACTTAACCTTACGGACTCAATGAATTCATCGCCAGGGATGGCAAACAGAATTTTACTAACTTGATTGGATTTCTGCTCCATTTTTGGTGTGATGCTTAACACATTGTTTCCAAGCTCTTTGATTAGTTCATTTCTTAATGGCTTGGGCAAGTTGTTCATTGCTTCAAAAGTTCCAATCCTGTTCCTGAAGATTGCCTCTGTTATTTGCGAATATCTATAATTCGGTTGCTTTAGAGCCGATAAGATCTTACGAATTTTCTCATACTTCGATAAATGCTTCATATCTATCTCCCTTTAAACGGAGAAAACGCAAAAAAGCACCAGCTCACCGGTGCTTTTTTGCGTACATTAACCTAACTATACCTATACAGAAATAAGAGACTACCTATAAATAAGTCACGAACTGTATATATGCATAGAAGGATAAAGTTCCGGTATCTGATTTGTTATTTTGTGAACCTGATCAAACATCGCCTTAAATGACAGGTTCACATGTACATCTACAATTTCAGAAGCAGTCATCACTTTATCCCTCCCATTCAATTCATCATTGTAATCACATGAAAAACTTAACACAATTTATAACTTACGGTCAAGGAGTGTCATTTACGTTATATCTCTGCCTACTTTGGTTCTGGCAATATGTAGAGCCGCAATGAATGAAAGCTTCGCCTACAATTTAATCAACACTTCCGTGCCGTCCTGAGTCTGGACATCGACCAGAACCGTCCCTTTGCAACCTTGCAACTCCTTGATGAGCTGCCTGATCGCATGCTTCGTGCTTTCGTTTTCGAGAATCGACTGCACCAGTTCAATCCCAAATCGGCTGCAGTCCGAATCGAAATCATCCTTCCGGCTCAAGTGCTCACCCGCGTGTCCGTCGTGCTTGCTCAGCCAATCCTTCATTTTGCGCTGGACTAAATTGGAAGTCAGGATACCGCTCCCTATACGCAATACGGCATATGGGACTGGAATCGTAAAAGCGTGCTCCTTGCTCTTAACCTTCACAATTATCATAACCCATCACTCAATCACTACAGTGACGGTATCCTTATCACCGGAGCGGATGTCAACGATTTGCCCGTCAAGCTCATTCTCGATTGCATCGATCAGCAGATCAATATCGATATCCTTCACATATTTCGCGGCCTGCGGAATATTGGACGCAATGCTGTGCCCCGCTCCGAGAACAGCCTTTACCAGTTTAATCGGCAAATTGATGTTGACATTATCGTTCTCTTGGGAGGTTACCCGTATTTTCAACGTTTTGTCTAAATAACCGCCGGATGAAGGTGAGAATTTCTTCGAATAGTCGGGTTTCCCCAGCACCTGCACGGCATGTGATGGATGAGCCGTTTGCTTCTCCTTTAGCGCGTCGATCAACTCCGAAGCCTTGTCAGAATCAATTTTGCCTTCCTGCATCATGGACAGCACTTTACTGATTTCTTCTTTCATCGTTTCTTCCTCCTAAAAGTTTTTGTGAACGATGCTTCCTGAATCGGCTTCGTAAAAACTCGCTTCGGAAGCATAGGCTCATTCATCCTTCAACATTTTGACCGCTTCATCCGCGGTGATATCGCCATTCTCCAGCATGGAAATGACTTTCTTCTCATCAACTTCCGGCTTCTTCCGCGTATCATATCCGAGGGCTGTAATGATATCATTGAGCTTGCCCCGTACCGTCGGGTAAGATATGCCCAGCTCTTTCTCCACTTCCTTTATATTGCCTCTGTTTACTAGAAAGGTGATCACAAAATGGAGTTGTTCGGGCGAGAGTAGAGCCAGCTTTGATAATTCAAACGTGTTCTCAATCGTCGTTCGGCAATGTCCGCATTCCAGCTTAACGGCGTGCAGTTGGTGGTCACATACAGGACACTGTGTGATGATGGGATATTTCATGCTCTACTCCTTTCTTTTTTTGAATTATAAATCAATATATTCAATTTGTAAATGCGCATAAAATTAATTTAATTAATTTCGCGATTAATTTTATTCATTACAAGAGCTGGAATCCCAAAAAATTTAAAATTCTATATTAAAAAAGAAAGCCTCAACGAATCCATCGGGATGGAGCCCAGTTTCAACCCGGTTCATCCCTATCAACTCGATGTGACTCTTTTCCAAAACTCCATCACTTAAGTGGAACTATTCTTTTAACAAAAAAGCTGCGAGTTCGCGACTCCTAAAGCTACATGTTCTTATCCTTCGATAAAAAACGGATTGGTCTGCTGAATCATCTTTGATATGCTGATATCAAACATTGGATACGGGAGATGAACATGAGTGGATAAAATACTGATAGTGGACGATGAAGCGGATCTTCGAAAGCTGCTGACCGATTACTTTGAAATCAACGGGTATTTCGTCATGACGGCCAAGGACAGCCGGGAGGCCCTGCGTAAAGTGGAACAAGGACCCGATCTCGTTTTGCTGGATATCAACATGCCTGGGCAGAACGGTCTTGAAGTATGCGAAATCATCAGAGATTTTGTCTCGTGCCCAATCTTATTTTTAACCGCTCGAGTCGAAGATGCCGATAAAGTAGCCGGCTTACGGGGTCTACTGCTCTAGTTAGGCTTTGTGTTAAAATGCGCTGTCAAACGTACGCTCCATTGAGTCAGCCTCTGTAGAAACCGCGAAAAAGACAAATGGCCCCTTCGTCTTTAACACATGATGATCGACCAGAAAATATTCATCTGGTCGATAATCCTTGAATTTCATTTTCTGTGCTTCGATTCGTTGCTCAATATTCTCTTTGACGCTTTCTGCCTGACGCTCATCCTTTAGCTTGATGACGGCCAATTCATCAGCTTTTACATTCGATGTAGACGTATAAAGAATAAAATCATCCACGCTGTCTGTATCCATCTTATACAATTTCTGCAGCTTATTCAGATCCTGCTTTTTCATTTCTTTTAGGCTCACTGCCTGTTCGATACTTTTTCCGATTTCGGTAGCCGACAGTTGTTCTGAAGTCTTGTCATCCTTGCCTGAGCATCCGGACAAAACGCCAATCACGACGACGAATGCAAGCATAACCGAGTAAAAACTTCTTTTTTCTGTACATTGTTTTTTCATTTTGATCACTCCGTTAAATTTGTTATGGATGGGTCCTCGAAAAACGTATTCGCATTATAAAGCAATAGCATGTCCTGGATCCCCTGTTCGTTCGCAAGCGACGCTAAATCCTCCTCATAATACCGAAGGTCTATCACATGTATTTCGCTATAATGCTTTAATAAGAAAGGAATCAGGCTGTTAGCATACGAATCTTTAACCACCAGCAGCTTTCTACCGCTCGGATTAGCCGTTTTAATATGGATTCGTGCATGATTACCGTTAAGAAACACCGCATATTTATCCTTCCTCTGCAGCTGCTCCATCGCATACAATGAATCCGTGGTCTTCTCTTCATCGACATACGTTACGGTATATTTCTCTTGATCCTTTGGCAAATAAAGCTGCAAGCGATCGGGCTGTATATGTCTGAAACCGCTTTTTGAATAAAGTGAGCCGTAAAATTCATCGGTTACTTGCTGGATGTTAAACTCTGCCTCTTTCTGTGGTGTCAGCCCCATTTGTCTGCAAAGTTCCAGGTAAGCTATATAAGCTCCTTTCGTCGTCCAATGATGATCGGTTTTATAATATATAGGTTGATCACGCTCAGCATATAAACTTGGAAAAACATCAATAAAACGAAGATTAGGATGCAACCATTGCTTTACTTTTTGCAGGTAGGCTTCTTGATCGCCGATGATCGCATATTTTGGGAGCTTGTCTTGATATAGAGCTGCTGCCGTTGGCGCCAGCATCACATATTTTTGCATTTTCGGTGTGGCCTGGTCAAACGCATGAATGGCATCAACCTTCCCCTTCCAATCCTCTTCTGCGGGGGGAATAAAATTCTGAATCAGATACCCGTCTTTGCCGATGTAAATTCCGTTGTTCTCCTTTTTCCCCATCATGCGGTCTGTATCGGTTTTTGTCCCGATCCAAAAGTCTCTAAAAACAAATTGGTCGGACACATATTTTTCGAAATCAAGAGTGAAATCACCAGACACCAATGCTTTCAGTGAGAAATGCGGCAACTGCTCCAGCATCCGATTCTCAGATTCCGATAATGTACGATCCGGCGCCACAAGATTGAGAGCGGTGATCGCTCCTATAAATATCAGCAGTAATAAGGCCAGCAACTTCCGGTTGATTTTGTCATATTTGTTCATAGCTGTCCCCTTTTAAAATCGAAAATATAAAAACGGATTGTAGGTTGCATTGACCAAATAAGCCGTCGACAGAACCATGAATAGAAAATAGATAACCGGTACGGCAATCATGCTGACAATTCTCCATTTTTCCTTTATGAAGGATAACATCTTTCCCGGAAGCGGAGTCGCACAGAATGCCAATACGACTAGTAATACAACATTCGTAGACAAATCATAGAGCGCCTGCTGATCCGCAAAAACATGCCCGCCGAAACCGAACATCGCGCCAATGAAACGCCAAGCGGAAGAGAGTGTCTCCATTTCGAACAAAACCCAGCCGATGATGACGACCAGAAGCGTATAGACATGGCCGACAAAAGCAGATCTGCGTTCCAACCATTGCAGAAGCAATAGTTTCTCGATGATCACAAAGAATCCGAAATACAAGCCCCACACGATAAAGTTCCAGCTGGCGCCATGCCATAATCCGGTTAAAAACCATACAATCAGTAAATTCCGGAGCTGCTTCTTAAACCCTGATCGATTACCGCCAAGCGGTATATAAACGTACTCCCGAAACCAGCTCCCAAGCGATATATGCCATCTGCGCCAAAATTCGGTTACACTTTTAGAGATGTAGGGATAACGGAAATTTTCCATGAAATCAAATCCGAACATTTTCCCCAGTCCCCGTGCCATATCAGAATAACCGCTGAAGTCAAAATAGATTTGCAGTGTAAATGCGGTAATGCCAAGCCAGGCGGAGAGTACGCTCAGTTCCTCGATCGGCGTCGCTTTAACACTCGCCCACAATAATCCGATATTGTTGGCCAACAGCACTTTTTTGGCAAGTCCCCTGATGAACAGTTTCGCCCCTTCGCCAAAACGGTCCAGCGACACCTTACGGGAAACAAGCTGTTCCGCAATATCGCCGTATTTGACGATGGGACCCGCTACAAGCTGCGGGAACATGGTCACATATGCCCCAAAAGAGATGAAATTTCTCTGCACCGATACTTTATCCAAGTAAACGTCAACGACATAAGACATCGTTTGAAAGGTATAGAAAGATATGCCCACAGGCAGCGGCAAATCGGCCGCTTGGATATTCATGTGAAACAACTGATTGATGTTGTCCACGACAAAATCCGCATATTTGAAAAATCCGAGAATCCCCAGACTGCCGACCATCGAGCCGAGAAAAATCGATCTGGCAATCAGCTTCCGATGTCTATATTTATCGATCAGCAGCCCGTTGATATAATCGAAGACCGTGGAGAAGATCATAATAAAAATGTATAAAGGCTCTCCCCATGCATAAAAGATCAGGCTGACAACAAGGAGGACAGCATTTCGAAATTTCATCGGAGATACGTAATAGATCAGAATGGTGACAGGCAGAAAGAGGAACAGGAATATTAGGCTGCTAAAGACCAATACTCACACCCCCATGTTGATTGATCCATTGCATGCTATTCCACTTGGTCTTTTAGCAGATCCAGCATTCTAGTGTAAAACTCCGGTTTGAAATGAATGCCGTCCGAGTCGTACAGATCATTTGAGCCGTTTGAAAATATTGGAGACAAGTCAACATATCCGATGTTCTCTTTCTCCGCCAACTCTTTTAAGCCTTGGTTATAATCATTGATATTTTTGTATCTTGGTTCCAGTTCTTCCGCTTTCGCCGTCACCGGAGTTACTGATAAAAGGGTTACTTTCGCTTGTGGAAGTTTTTCCTTGATCGTACCGATCAGCTTCGCATAGTTTTTCATGGAATAGGCTTTGGGATTATCCGCTGGCCATAAAATGTCATCCGAACCCAAGAGGATAAAGATTCGTTCCGGCTCTCGCTTGATCAACTCATCCATATCTTGGAGTGCGAATTCCGCCGTTTTTCCTGCGCCTGCCAGAACATTCTCCTCTTTAAGCACATCATGGAAAGATAATCCCTCCGTAATGGAATCCCCAAAAAATACGCTGTTCTGGAAGAACACTTGATACGCAGTTTCTACTGAGTCTTTTGATACCGTTGCCTGTCCTTGGTTTTGAGTGGTCGGTTGCTGCGGACTTAAGCTTGTGGATTCGTTTCCGCATGCTGCTAAAGCAAGTGTAATACTCCCAATTAGTAGGGTTGTAACTATTTTTTTCATGTTCATGTTCCTCTCTTTAATTTAAATTTAGAGCTTCTTTAATTCCGTCTAGGATGGAGCTTGCCATCCGGTATTGGAAATCTTCCGACAGCATTTCATTCTCTTCTTGCGGATTCGTTAAATAACCCATTTCGATTAGAGCCGCCGGCATGTTCGAATCCTTCAAGACGAAGAAATCCTCTTTTTTTACTCCCCGGTCCCGAAATCCGCTGGTTTGGACGATATGCTTTTGCAAAATTTCCGCCAAGAACAGGGAATCTTCATGGTAATAGTAGGTTTCAGTACCAGAAACGCTAGCGTCTTCGTACGTATTCCCGTGATTATAATCGAGCTGCCTTTTTTCATACGTTCTCTCCTCCTCCTGAAAAAAGTGTAATCTTCAGAGATAAAGATAAGGTGCAGATAATATCAAACTTCCATAGAGTATTAGGCTTAGGTTGCGGCAAACAAAAGGAAGCTGTTCCTGACAGGTCCATAAGAGACCTTCAAGAACAGCTCCCTGTTCCAAAGGATGCTATTGCTGCGTCTACAAGCGATGATCCTTTTGAAAATTCAAGTGAAAATGCTCGTTATCGTCGTAAACACCAAATTGGTAGACTTCTTCTTCATAGAATTCGATGATCTCCGGAAGAACCTGCAGCGTTTGCGGCTTTTCGTGCATCAATACGACTTCCAAATCGACTTTTGTTGCTTGTTTGATATTCTCGACAATTTGATCCGGGTGATCCTTCAGTTGCCAATCATTCGATTCAATGGTCCAATCCCAAATCTTGATTCCTTCTTGGGCAATTTGGTCGCGCAACATCTTATCGTCCAGTCCAGGCGCTGAACCGTATGGCGGACGTACCAAATTCGGTTGTTTACCTGTAATTTCATGGATGAACGCCAAGTTGTCTTTCATCTCAGATACGAATTGCCTCTCTTCATACAGTCTATTGTATTGATGAGTCATGCTGTGCCCGCCAATATAGTGTCCCTCGTCTGCTGCACGCTTCACGACACTTTGCAGATCCTTGCGCTGCAGGTTGCTTCCTTGCATAAGAAAAACGTCTATCGACGTACTTTCTCAGTAGACATAAATTAAAAAAGCGCAGAACCGGGTTCTACGCTTTCTTATTCAAATGAAAATAGAATAGGACTCCATTGTGAGTGTTGGTTACACCATATGGGACACCATGCATTTCCAGAATCTTTTTGGAGATGGAAAGGCCAAGCCCGGTCCCTCCAGTCGACCGTTTTCGGGAAGGCTCGCCGCGATAAAACCGGTCCCAGATCTTCTCCAACTGTTCGTCCGGAATGCGGGTTCCTTTATTTTCGATGCAAATTTTAACGGTGTCCTGTTCTTCCGTGGCTGTTACGAGTATGGACTGCTGCTCCGGCGTATAACGAATTGCGTTGGTGAGGAAGTTGATGAGGACCTGCTCAATCCGAAGCTCGTTCCCCACAACTTCAATAGGTTCAAGCGAAGTATGCAGATGCAATTGCTTGCCCGCAATGTCCACAGCCATTTTTGCGCATGTCCGCTCGATGACGGTGTCGATATAAAAGGAATCCTTGTTCATTTTATACGTTCCCGATTCATATTTTGCCAATTCTAGCATGTCCACGATCAGCAGATCCATCCTTTTGACTTCATCTTCCATGGCCTCAAAATAATAATCCCGCTTATGGCTTGCCACCCCGTCCTTCAAAATCGCAAGACAGCTTTGTATGACGCTTAACGGCGTTTTCAACTCATGAGATACGCCGGATATAAATTCTTTTCTCGTATTCTCCAGCTGCTTCTCTTTCTCGATGTCCTGCTCAAGCTGGAGAATATGGGAGTGCAGCCGCTCGGAGAGCTCATTAATGTTGCGCGACAAGTCCCCGATTTCATCCTTTGTTGTGATCGGGATTTTCTCCGAGAAATCGAGGTCTGCCATTTGCCGGGTGGTGCGGTTGATGCGCAGCAGCGGCCTGGCGATCTGGCGGGAATAATAGAACGATGCCAGCATCACGAGGAGAAGCGTCGCGATAATGATGTAAGCATAATAATTTTGGATCATTCCCGCGGCTTCGTTGACCGGCTGAAGCGACGTCATCGCGAACAAGTATGCCGGATTACCGTCACCATCTTGAATGCGGTCCACGAAAATTTTATAGTCCACGCGGTATTCCTCGACATCCATAATCCGATTCGAATTCACGGCAGGATCATAGTCGCCGTACAGCAGATCCGCTTGGAAAGCTTTGATACGGTCCAGAAACAAGTGATTCGTATAACGAGAAACTTCTGCGCCTTTCGGTATCCGGACTTTCGCAATGGTTCCTTTGACCAGAAATCCGGGATATTTTTCACGATATTGGATTACGTTCGTTCGATTGAGGACCTCGCCCTCTTTGTTCACCATCTGCCGATTTTCCAGCTGGTTTTCCTCTCTCAGATTGTATGCGTGCATCGCCATCCGCTGGATCACCGGCTGATTGTTCATGATCAAGCCTTCGATCGCAATCGGTTCCCCTTCTTTGATCCAAGGAGTGAGGAACGGATTATTGCTGCTGAAGTCCTCTACGTTGATAAAACTGTATAGAGGTACGTTCAACGTTTTATTGGAGAACATGGCATCATCCGAATGTTCCAGCTTGATTTCCATGATGTAATCTTCGGTATATTTCAGATTCCCCCGGGCGTCCAGCGTCGCGATCCATGTGTTGTTCTTTTGATAGAAGTCTTGCTCGAGCTTGACCATCTCTTGGGCGTTCGAGGCACGATTCAAGTCGCTTTGTTCATAAGCCTGCAGCGCCTTGTTAACGCTCTTCACTTTCTGGTGAACATAATACTGTTTGAAAAATACGGTTTGCCCTATAAAAATCACGGCAAGAATGAACAAGCATAATCCCGTCGTTAATAGGAACAGCTTAAGAACAATGCCTTTTTTCATAACTTCTCCTCGAATTTATAACCTGATCGAACAATCGTGGCAATATGCTTGGCATGCTCCCCTAGCTTGGAACGCAAATTGCGGATATGACTGTTGACAGTCCGATCGTCGCCGACAAAATCATACCCCCAGATTTTTGTAATCAGCTGTTCTCTGGTGATAATAATTCCTTTGTTTTTCATCAGATAAGCCAAAATTTCAAATTCCGTATGCGTCAAACTGCAGTTTACCCCATCCACCGTAACCGTTCGGGATGGAAAGTGGATGGAAATACCGTTGCTGGACAATGCATCGTCTTCCTGGTCCCGGGTCTGTCTGCTCTCCAAAAGCCGCTTCGCCCGGGCCAGCAGGATTGCAGGGCTGTACGGTTTGGTTACGTAGTCGTCGGCTCCAAGTTCAAAACCCATCAAGGTATCATCCTCATCCGAACGGGCCGTCAGCATGATAATCGGAACGTTTGATACTTTTCGGATGCGTTTGCATACAGACCATCCATCCAATTCAGGGAGCATGATATCCAGAATGATCAGATCCAGCTCATGTTCCTGGAACAGCGCCAGAGCTTTTTTTCCATCGTCCGCTTCAAGTACTTCATAACCTTCTTCAAGCAAATAATCTTTTATGATTTCTCGTAAAATCTGCTCATCTTCTACAATCATTATTGTTTTAGACATGTGACAACCTCTCAAGTTTTAATGAGCTTAACATTAGCCCCTCAGACTGACCAGTATGTGCATCATTTGGATATTAGCACTTTTTGACATGCTAGACAAACGTTGTTATCAAGACAGAACTCTAATCTATCTCGGGACCTAAACCGTAAGTCTGGCGGCACTCACTCCTAACCTGCCACTTCCCTACTTTACGAATTCCATCAGGTAATCCAGAAACAGCAGATAGAAATCCGGCTTGAAATGAACACCATTGCCCGCGTAACGGACTTAGTTGACAGCAAAGAGGGATGACAAGTCCACGTAATCGACTTTCATTTCATCCGCTAACTGATCAAGTGCTTGGTTGAAGTCCGTAATGTTCGCATACCGCGGCTCTTGCTTCACTGCTTTCTCGTCGACTGGCGGGATCGACAGGATGTGAAGATCGGTCTTGGGCAGCTTGTTCCGAATGCTGCTGATCAACTGGCGATAGTTCTCGACGAATTTCTGCTTATCCGACAAGGCAAAATGCGTTCGTGAAATGAGAGCCGTCTTCATCGTATTGAATCTTGTGCTGCCGGAAAATGGGGGCCAGTCAATATAATCTACTCCCTTCCCCTTCGCCATCTGCTGCAGGGCTGTATTAAATATTTCAATCTGCAGGTTCATGGACGCACTGAACGGCGTTGTGGTATCTACCGGCGTAATCGACAGTACATACACGCGCGCCGTCGGCAATCGTTCCCTTATATTATCAACCAATTGGGTATATTGCTGTATGAAAGTCTTCTTCGCTTCCTCCGTCGGTTCCCCTAGATCGTTCTGCCCCATTGACAGGAACACATGCGTCGGCTTGCGGCTCGTGATCTCCTCGACGTTGTCCAGCGTAGATTGGACCGTTGCGCCCAATCCCCCATAACGTTTGCTCCAGGAAGCAGGTCCTCGTTCGTCAGTCCTCCAATAATCGAGTCGCCTACGAACAAGCTGCTACAGGCTCCTGCGTCGTAGCGAGCTGAGACTGCTCCGTGTCGTCAGCCGCACTGCAGGCGACGAGGGTCGATAGTATCACTGTTGACAGAAAAATGCTTACCCATCGTTGTATCATTTTCATACACAATAACTCCTTCTTACTTGCAAGATATCCATATCATAAGATAGCGAAATCAATTTCAGGTGCAGAAAAGATCAATTCGTCTTCAATTTATACAACAATCGCTCTGATACTGAATTTAAATGGAATGAATTTGAATTGCTCAGTTTAGAAGCAGCAATGGACGATGAGATATGGAAATCAGAAATAACGGCGTGGTGGGAGGAATTTTTTGATTTCATAATGTCGAATACAATAGAGTTCCAATGACAAAATAGGTAAGGCACACAACCTTAGTTCGGTGCTCAACCGGACTAAGGTTGTCTGCCTTACCCCAGAAATATCAATAGTCTAGTAGACGGCCATTATCGTTCCATTGACCGTACATTTTATTCTCTCTCGTGTTGTTTATGAACTTGTCTAATCTGCTCTTAAATAATTCTGGCTGATTCTTATTGCTTTGTATCGTGTCGATCCGAACTCTTTTATAAAGATCTGGAAATGCCATGAAATTCTCATATACTTGCTTTTCCTCTTTTAGTCTTTGCTCAATAACTCCATCGAGTCTGAAAGAATCGTGATCCATCTCAGGAAGAACCATTCTGCCTTCGTCTCTCATGAACCCCAGCTTTTCAAGTCGGCGGACGCGTTCTTTATTTAATTCAGTCCATGAACTTTTCTTACTTCTAGGTGATAGTCTCTGAGCCAGCTCTCTTTCAGAAATTTTCTTCTTGACGCTATCAATCCATCCAAAGCATAATGCTTCCTCAACGACGTCTAAATATAACAATTTATCAGGGGTTGGCGTCATACTAACCAAGACCCAGCAAGACTCCTCAGTCTTGCCATGGTTCTGCAGCCAAATCCTTAAATCCTCTCTTGATGTTACTGGAATTACATGTTCAATTTCCATAGCTAAAACCCATCCTCCTCCTTTCTAATGAGAATATCAAAACATGGCCCTTTCATTGGAAGGCCATGTTTTGAATGAGTTACTGTTTGTTTGAACTGACTTTATCAATGAAGCGATCTGCGTCACTATTAAATTTCCAGGCAACTCCGAACTGATCAACCAGCATTCCAAAACACGAAGACCAAGGAGTATTAGATAACGGCATCACAACATGGCCACCAACAGATAATTGATTAAAGTATTCTTCCAAAGTTTGTTTATCGTCCATGACTAGACTAATAAGTACGTTGTTTCCTTTCACCAGCTCACCTGTCACCGCCTTCATGGAAGGCAAAATATCCGACATCATAATTTTCCCGCCTGCAAATTCTATCGAAGACTCCATGATCATATCGAGTTCATTTTCTGGCAACGGATAGTTTGGATCCTGAGGAAAATCCCTAAATTTCACTTTTTTTACCTCGTTCGCATTTAGAGCCTCCGAATAAAATTCAATTGCTCTTTCTGCGATTCCATCAAAGTTTAAATATACAATTGCTGACATAAAGTTATACCTCCTTCTTTTGATAAATGAAGTATAATTTATTAGTGGTGACAGACGCATGTCACCATTTAAAAATTTGTACCAAAAGAGGGGCAGCTATGGAGAAAGTTGAGAGATTAATATCCATTATCATGATATTGCTGAAAAAAGATATCGTTTCAACAAAAGAATTCGCACAATTATTTAACGTTTCCAAAAGAACGATTCTTCGCGATATGGAAACACTGAGCTTATCCAACATTCCCATCTATTCAGTTCATGGAATTCATGGTGGGTACGGTATTATGGATGAATACAAGGTGGATAAACGTCTTTTAAGCAGCTCCGACTTAGAAAATATATTGACTGCACTCGGCGGATTGGAACAAATTCTAATTAGCGAGGAAGTTGAAATCACGATTAAAAAAATGGAAGCCATGGTTCACCCCATGTCACTGAAAAGTTCAGTCCGACTTTCATTTTATGATTGGGAGGGTCGGTCCGAGATTCTTCAAACCTTGAAGACATGCCAGGAATCGATAATAGGGAGAAAGTTAATTTCATTCGATTATATAGATAAAAATGGCATGATAACGAATCGAATTGTTGAGCCGTATCAGCTTCATTTTAGCGAAACGAGTTGGTATTTAAAGGGATTCTGTTTACATCGTCAGAGCTATAGAACATTTAAATTATCCAGGATCGATAATCTCAATATGGATGAAGAAACCTTTATCCCTAGAGATTATGTATTTGAACAAAATGAAGCCGGTTATCAACCTCAACTTGTTGCTATCAAGGCGTTGATTGCGCCCAGTGTAAAAGATCAATTCATTGAAAGATACGGTCGCAAGAGCATTGAAAACTTTAACTCTGAATATTTCTTAGCCACTATCCATATTCCTCAGAACAGTATTGGATTTCAATTTTTAGCAAGTTTCGGGACGAATCTAGAAATCGTAGAGCCCCAATCCTATGTTGAAGAATTCCGTAATTATTTGCTCAAAATGGTAAATAAATATTCCTGCAGGCTTTAAAAACGCCATGGATCTGCACAAACCCGATGTGGATATTCTGGTAGTGACGGATGTATCCCCCGTTTCTGTTCCAATCTTGGTGATCCAACAACGACGATCTCGGATTCCTTGGCGATCAAATCTCTGTGGTTCAATGGTGTGCTTCAGTTAGGTTAATATGGTCAAGGCGAATGATGGGTGAACCAACGACCCTTTTAAAGCTTATCGTCCCCCCCGATGTGTGAGGACTGTAGTTCCGCTATTTGTTTTTTTCTGCTCATTAACGAATGTATGAGGACATGAGATCCGCTATTGTAGGTTATCACAGGCTAAATTTGTGGTTATGGTTAGATTAACGGAACGTGTGTCCGGATAGACTCCCAAATGAACCGATTTTCAGTTAATAGCGGATTGTGTGTCCGCATGGACTCTCAAGCAGCACGATTGCTCTGGATTAGCCGTGGTTGAGGACTGTAGTACCGCTATTTCTTTTTTTTTTGCCCATTAGCGAATGTATGAGGACATGAGATCCGCTATTGTAGGTTATCGCAGGCTAAATTTGTGGTTATGGGTAGATTAACGGAACGTATGTCCGGATTGACTCCCAAATGGACCGATTTTCGGTAAATAGCGAATCGTGTGTCCGCATGGGCCCAATAACAGCGCGTTTTTTGCAGTAAACAGTGAATCCTAGATCCGCACGGCCCCAAAATCATTCGCTAAAGTAGCTAACTAATATAGCTAACTAATATAGCTAACTATAATAGCTAAACGGTTTTATTCTCCTCCTCTATAGCAATAACTTCCCTTGCTGCTTCTATGAAAGATAATATGATGGGTGAAAGCCACTTATCTTTATGCCATAGCATCTGTGTATACACGTGCAAGTCCGGAATTTGCCATGGTAGAGCAACAAGTTCGCCCCGTTCAACTTCGGCTTTCGTTACGATTTCAGGAAGAAAGGCAATACCGATTCCCGAAATTGCACATTGTTTAATGGCTTCGGCACTTTGAAACTCTAAATAAGTAATCGTATCAATGCCCTCTTTCTCAAATTGCCGGTCAAACATGGTTCGATAGGGACATCCCTTTTCATTCGTAAGAAATACTTGTCCATGAAAGTCTTCCAGTTGCAGTACCGTTGGTTTCACAAGTGGATGGTCAGGAGCAGCGAATAAGCGGAAAGTTTCTTCCACCATCGGCACCACTTCAAGTCCGCTCGAGCGAATGGGTTCGTCCAACATAAAGACGACATCCGCGGCTCCCTCAAAGAGCGCTTGCTTGAGTTCTTGATTGGGAACGGAGCGGAAGATGAGGCGCACTCCAGGATAGCGTGAACGAAATAGTTGAAAGACAGCTGGAAGCCGATAGGCGCAAATAACCTCATTGGCACTGATCGTTAGGGTACCGATAAGATTTTCATTATCATGAACGACGCTGCGGGCTTCGTCCAATTTGTCTAAAACACTTTGGATCTGAGTTAAAAAGCGTGTACCCGCAGTTGTAAGAACGAGTTGCTTGCCCAAGCGGTCAAAAAGTCGAACACCGAGCTCATCCTCCAATGCTTTTATTTGCATCGTTACATTGGAGGGGACATAGTTCAGAACTTCGGCAGCCCGAGAGAAATTCAATGTTGATGCAACCGTTCGGAACGTATTCAGTTGGCGTAATTCCATCATATGATCCCCCTTCTTACTTTCAATAATATTGAATACTACTTTGAATTTTGTTCACTTTTATTGAGAGTACCACGGACCTATACTTAGTACAAGAAATACACGCTACATTGTGGTTTCATTTTGAAGGGAGAGACAAAACGATGGATTATGAGATTTTTGATTTGGGTGACGTAACCTTGCAATCAGGTGTGACGTTACCGAGCGCTTTTCTTGCTTATAAAACTTATGGAAGATTAAATGAAAAGAAAGATAATGTCATCGTCTATCCAACGGCTTTTGGCGACCAGCATGTTCAGAATGAATGGTTGATTGGAAACGGCATGGCACTAGATCCGCAACAATATTTCATTATCGTTCCAAATCTGCTGGGCAACGGATTATCTTCGTCACCCAGTAACACGCCTCCCCCATTCGACCGGGCTAATTTTCCGCAGGTAACCATCTATGACAACGTTCAATTCCAGCATCGGCTGGTGACAGAAAAATTTGGCATTGAAAAAATCGCCCTCGTCGTTGGATGGTCCATGGGAGGCATTCAAGCATTCCAATGGGGAGCAAGTTATCCTGACATGGTGGAACGAATTGCACCTTTCGCCGGAGTTGCCAAGCCTTGGCCCCACACGTATGTGGTCCTGGACGGAATGAAAGCTGCCCTCATGTCTGCAGCCCGCTTCGATTCAAGTCAACTAAACCAGTTGACTTCAGCAGACATGCGCGCCGTTGGCCGTGTCTATGCGGGATGGGGGTTATCGCAGGCGTTTTACAGAGAGGAACTTTATCGTGAGATGGGATTTGACTCATTGGAGGATTTTGTGGTTGGTGTGTGGGAAGATAGCTTTATGAAGATGGATCCACTCAATGTATTGGCCATGTTATGGACAGGACAAAATGCAGATATTAGTGCAAACCCCTCTTATAACGGAGACTTCGATAAGGCGCTCAAAAGCATCAAAGCGCTTGCCTACGTCATGCCAGGGAGTACGGATCTCTTCTGCTCGGCGGACGATAACGAATACGAGGCTAACCTTATACCTAATGCTGTTTTTAATCCGATCGATTCGATCTGGGGCCATATTGCTGGTCGCGGAATCAACCCTGCCGATAATCAATTTATTGATGATAGCCTGAAACGCTTGTTGGCGCTTAGCACAGACGGATAGATCATAACTGAGGTCACCAGAACTTACTGGTTGACCTCCTTTTTGTGTAGTTGTGCTTGCTGAGCAGTTCTGCCCGTTAGCTAAAACCGGTCGTCAGTCTAGTGTTTATATTTTCTGTTAACAACATCAACAGCTACGGCACAATGTTCTTGACCTCAGGCAGAACTTAAGCAGCTGATCCAGTGTCTTTTTCGAGCCACTTGCATGATTCCCATCTCTTCTGGAATAATCGGTGGAAAACTTCATTCATTTTGAATCGCTTTGAACCGTAGATAACGAAACGAGGACCGGACCGGCAAAATCCGAAGCCTCTTCGCCTTTTGGATTGTGAAGGCGGAACAGGAATGCGTCGCCTGTTTCAGACTGCCACACGATATAATCGTTTATCCCTTCACCACTCGAGGTTTGTAGGTAGAGCTCGGCGGAACCCAGTGGATGCTCGACGAGCTCTCCACTAAAATCGGATACTTCGCCGAACTCTTCCAATTCCTTTTTTCCTGCAGCTTTAAGCTGCGTTAGGTCATAATTTGTAGGCAGTGACTCAATATCAACATAGTATTCTGGATTGCTGCTAAGAAATAGGCGTCCTTCGGCAGCGTCGAAAGCAAACTTTTCGAATACGTATAAGGAAAAATCTTCTCCCTGATGCAAGGTGGCTGTAAGTGACTGGTTACCCTCACCCGTCATCAAATCAAAGTTTTCGCTCTGCGGACGCGTCCCTTCGGAAGCTTGCTCGTTCTCGGTTTCAGGAGCCGTGACCTGTTCATTGACCGGTGTTGATATTTCTGGACTGGCGGGAGGCTCAGCTGCTCCAGAGCATGCCGTAAGCGTTAGAACCATGATGAAAATTGAAATCCTCATAAATGCAGAGTGTCTTGGATACACGTTAAATCACGCCTTCCTGTATTTAGTTCATGCACGCTTCATGAATGCACTGGATGATCAGACAGCTACTGATTTTACGATATTTGCAATCGGTTAGAGTCATTGAGTATTGTTGAGAAAACATCGTTTTGTGTTTCTTCACATTAATATGATCAATTATGAGTTATTACCCAAGTAAGGGTTTAGAAACGCAAAAAGTGAAAGCTGGTTGTTTCCGTCAAAATATCGATAGCTTTTCAATTCGTTTTTCCATTATTGATTCATTTATGGGATCCAGTTAAGAGGAACAACCACATACAAAGGAACTGTCCTCATCGGAATCCACTCGTAAGCGTCCGACTCCAACTTCGCTGACGAAATCAGTAAGTCGCATTCTCCGTTTTCCATCCGATTGCTAATGAACGTGTGATTGCCTTGTACCAACTCAAATCTGATCTTCGGGTAACGTTGTTGGAAACCGCGTATGAGCTTCGGCACGAGCTCCGCACCAAGTATATTCAAATAGGCGATACTGATGATGCCCGAATCCGGAATCGAACAAATTAGTGGTCTGATCCCTGTTAAGGTATCACCAGAGAGACGCGAAGCCATCCTTCAAGTGTTTGAAAATCCACCAACAGCAAAGATTGACCAAACCGTAGCTGACGCACATTTCAGTAAATATAAATGTAGCAGTATGTAGATAAGCAAAGCAAAAAAAGGCCAACCTATGGGCGGCCTTTCATTACTTGTAGATCGTTAATTATCTGCTGATAGGTTGACCTGCAAAAGCTTGAACATGTAACGGGGCTGTCAAGTAGTTTGGAGCTTTAGCTACAAAACGCCTGAAAATGGATGTTCGCATTGTGAGCCACCCCCTTAAATTCCTTTGATTTTTGTCAGATCCCCGCTGCATAGTGTTTCAAGATTATCAAATATCTTACGAACAGGCCAATCCCACCATTTAATGAGAAGGAGATAATCGATGAGTTCATCGTCAAATCTTTGCTTAATGACTTTGCAAGGATTCCCGCCTGCAATATGGTATGGGGGAACATCTTTTACAACAACAGAATTGGCTGCAATAATTGCTCCATCTCCAATATGTACACCGGGCATTACGGTCACATTTTGACCGATCCATACATCGTTTCCAATTACAGTATCACCTTTAAGGGGTAAGTCGGCCAGTGTCGGAGTCACTTTCTCCCAACCATGGCCCATAATGTTAAATGGATAGGTAGTAACGCTGTACATTCTATGGTTTGCCCCATTCATTACAAATTCAATACCCTTTGCTATTGCGCAAAATTTTCCGATAATCAGCTTATCTCCAATAAATTCATAGTGATGTGTGACACGCTCTTCAAACTTTTCAGCCCCGTTGATATCGTCATAATATGTGTAGTCACCGACAACAATATTTGAGCGAGTTACAACGTTTTTAATATAACATATACTTTTAATTGCCTCATTTGGGTAGATTGCATTAGGATCAGGTCCATATTGCATATAAAATTCCCTCCTTCGTGTTTTATAAATAACGAGAATATCGCGTTGTACTTGATTATTCAATTATTTTATTATACCTCTTTCTATATCAAAATATCTCGATGAGGGCCGATATCAAAGACAAACTTTATACGCCAAAATCCATTTATATTGCCGAATGGTTCATTGAACAAGTCATCATGTTTGATGGGTTATTCTATAATCATCGTAATGACCACGATGATAAGTATCCATAAATAAATTCTAAAAAACAAAGTATCTGGAATTTTCTGAGCCCACCTTCTCCCGATTGGTACTCCTATCAGCCCCCCAAGCGAAAATCCAATCAATGCAGGTATATAAATAAATCCAATGGTCGAATCTGGCATGCCAGCTACCCGTAATCCTGAAGCAAGATAAGTGGATGCACCGACAATAGCGACAGGCAGACCTAGTGGTGTAGCTAGAGCGACCGCATGCAGCATCCGCATCCCATATTTTCTAAGGTATGGGATCGTCATAACGCTACCGCCAATCCCTAGCAACGTTGAAATAATGCCAATGAACGATCCAATAACGAAACGGGACATGCGTCCTGGCAGAGGAGAGATCGGGAATTCATCGTTACTATTCGCTGTTTTCTTGTACAAATTAGATATAATGACATAACAAAGTAGCATAATAAATGCACATTTGAGCAATCCACCATCAATATAGCGGGCCAACAGCCCGCCGATTAGAGCGCCTGATGCGATAAAACCGGCTAATTGTCTAAATACCATCCAATTGATATTACCTTGCTTCGAATGATTATAGGTGGAATTCGTTGAATTTATAATCATGACAGCCAGTGATGTCCCCACAGCTGTATGCATAACATATTCCGCAGGAACAACGTGAGGAAGGAAAACATATAGAATTGGGACGACAACGAAGCCGCCACCTAGGCCGAAAAGGCTGGATAATACGCCGATAAACACCCCGATGAAAGTAAACACAATCAATGCCATGATACTACTTCCTCCTTTAATTCAGCCCGCACTCATCGCTGAATGACCCGCTCTCGCCTAGGTCCGACGGACATAATCGTAATCGGTACCCTATCTCCGACTCGATTCGTTCAACAAAATCCCTTGCAGCTTACAGTTATGACTCCTATTTGGATTTGCTTATAAAATAAATGGTAATGGAATAGGGCACATTATAATAATTGATATTTGTTATACTCGATATAAATAAAGGTAATGGTTATGCAAGCAAAATCTGAAGTAGTATCGTATCTTTTATGAGATTGCGAGACTTGAGTCAGCTGAGCCAGCAAAAAGCAGCCGATCACATTAATCGGCTGCTTTCCTTTATTTTTGTTATTTTTATTTTATTTATTCTTACCACCCCTTACCGCCGGGTAGTTGGATGTTAGTCCAACTGCTTACATCGCATTGGCCATATTCATTATCACCCACAGCCATCACCGTGCCGTCCGATTTAAGTCCGATGGTATGAGCGCAGCCCGCCGCAACTGCTACAATATCGCACCAGTCACTTACATTGCATTGACCATACTCATTCCAGCCCACAGCTGCCACCGTACCGTCCGATTTAAGCCCGATGGTATGATGACTACCCACCGCTATCGCGACAATACCGCGCCACCCGCTCACATCGCATTGGCCTACCTTATTTTGACCCACTGCAACCGCCGTGCCATCCGATTTAAGCCCAACAGTATGAAGATAACCCGCCGCAACTGCCACGATGCCGCGCCAGTCGCTTACATTGCATTGGCGATACCTATTATTACCCACAGCCATCACCGTACCGTCCAATTTAAGACCGATGGTATGCCAGTCACCCACCGCGACCGCCACCATATCACACCAGCCACTTACATTGCATTGGCCTTCATTATTTCGACCCACAGCCACCAATGTGCCATCCGATTTAAGACCGACGGTACGACGCCAACCCGCCGCAACCGCAACCATATCACGCCAGCTGCTTACATCGCATTGGTCATACTTATTCCAACCCACAGCCGCCACTGTGCCGTCCGATTTAAGCCCGACGGTATGAGCATTACCCGTGTTCGTCGCCATATGAACATTACCAGCCGCAATCGCAACCATATCGCGCCAGCCACTTACATCACATTGGCCATATTTATTATCACCCACAGCCGTCACCGTGCCATCCGATTTAAGTCCAATCGTATGACGACGACCTGCTGCTATGGTATCTTTGGGAATTGCCCATATCTTGCTGAAAAGATTCCCCTTTTCCATAAGGTTCTCCCCCTTGTTTTTTCTTTCCAACTTAAATCATACAACATTCACGCAAGTGCTAAGGCAAAGCCTGCACACCTTTGATTTTTCGTAATCTCAAAACTAGAAAGCTTAGCTAGCGTATAGAGTAGACTGAAATCTTTGGCAAAACGCAATATCCCCAACTTGGCCCCATCCATCACGACCAGATATCGCCAAGCATGCGGACAGAATGAAAGTTACGTTAATCCGTCCGTCTCATCCGAAACGATCCTATTGTACTATACTATCCTGAAGGAGATCAGCGCCAAAATCAAACATTTCGACGGAAGCAAAGAAACTGCGCGACAGACGTTCCGACATCTCATTCCTATCAAAAAAAACGACCGGGGTTCGACCGGTCGTTTTCCATTAAATGATATTGCAGTATAAAATCGTTGCGATATTATGAAGCGCCTGCTTTGACTGCATTTCCAAATCGCCAGCTCCAATTAGCTCACCTGTTGAGTTAATAGCATTTTGTCTGCCGATATAAATTGTTTTTGCTCCATTTTGAAGTTAGCCCTTGGTTTTCCTCCTTATGATTCGGTGTTTAATTTCACTGGTGTATAAAGACCGACTATACTCTCATCATTGGGAAATCGAGTCTTTTAAATAATCCGTAAAATTCACTGGGGATCTGCCAATCAGGTTTTCCAAAGTCGGATTGGTTTGCGAGAAATCTCCTTGTCGACTTGCCTGAAACATACCCGTAAGCATGCCGACCATCGCTTCCGGCAGTCCTCGGGACATCAAGTGGTTTCGATATTCATCATCCGACACGACAATTCGCCGAATCGGTCGATCCAAGACCTTGGAAGCAATCGATGCAATTCTACCCATGTCAATCGCTTCGGAAGCTGTAAGGTGAGGAGTCATAGCGTCATATCTCTGCTCTGTCAAGATGACCGCTGTGGCTTCAGCCAGGTCGGAATGGCTGGTCCAGGCAACAGGACCATCTTCCGGAGCAATCAATTCCCCTGTTTTCAAGGCATCACCCATCCACATCATCGCTGACGCGGCATAAAAACCGTTTCGCAGCGACGTGAAAGCCATTCCCGAAGATTTTAGCATCTCTTCTGTAGCAGCATGAACGTTCATGGGAGGAAAATGCGACGTTGCAGATGAAAACATTTGGCTAGTATACAGCAGTCGACCAACACCCGCTTTCTTGGCCGCGTCGATTGCGGTTTGATGCTGGCGAACAGCAACTTCTCCCAAGGAGTGGGACGAGATAATAAGAACTTGAGACGCTCCCTCAAAGGCGTGTAGAAGACTTTCGGAATCATCGAAATTTCCTTGCCGGACACGAACTCCTCGTTCTTTTAGATCCTCTGCCGTGTTCACATCACGGACACTTACACCAATATCCCCGGCAGGAACACGCTTGAGAAGTTCCTCTACGACCTTCCGGCCTAATTTTCCATTCCCTCCTGTAACAACAATCATTTCTATACTCATCCTTTCGTTTGCAAATCAGATAAAGAGTTTGCCATACGATTTTGTTTGTGCAATCATAATCCTATAAGTGCGCGTTAACAAAAGTCGCTGAATCAGACACAAACAGCTCAATGGATTTTAAGTGACTTTTTGAACAACCTCTTAAGTAAAAGATAAAAGGATTGAGTTATGCAAACAACCTGCAAAAAGCTGTTTTTGTTGTGTTCCCAACATTTTTGCCCTTTTGTCTGTTATTGAATTTGAGAGAAAGAGGGGGATAAAATGTCGGTAAATCCCGAGGATCCGCGTGTTAAAAGAACCCGTCAATTGTTCGTACAGGCTTTTAACGATTTGGTTGGGAAAAAGAGAAACATCTATTCCATTTCTGTGCACGATATCACGAATCAAGCAACCGTAAATCGAACAACATTTTATGCTCATTTTCAGGATAAATATGACTTTCTTGAATATTGGATGACGGAAAAGTTCCAAAGGACTATAAGGGATAGACTGCCGGAACAAACAAGATGCAATGAGGACAATTTGCGCATCCTTATTCAAACCATATTCGATTTTCTTTTGCGGTTTCAACAATGTAGTACGCCGGGAGACAAGCAGTTTGAAGCGATGTTTGAAAATGCCATGCGTCAGGATCTTCATCGACTTCTGCTTAAACGGGTAAATGAAATGGACACACAGGGCTTTTCGCAAGAAAAATTGGAAGCTGCGGCACTCGTTATCAGTTGGGGCATATTCGGATCCGCTTTGCAGTGGAGCCGGAACCCTCAAGATCGCTCAGTGGAAACGATGTTTGAAGAAGTCATTGAGGTTATATCGGTAAATTTGGCCCCATTTTGGGAGCAAACAACAAGCTAAAGACACGCTATCGTTCAATCATGACCACCCGTCCAACGGGTGGTTTGCACTTGGGGTATAACCCCCTGTTGCCAAACTGCGCCTAAAGACGCTAGCCTGACAATAAAATTGTTCAGGCTCAGTGTAATTTGTCACTTTCACTTACCAGTTAAACTGGTTTACTTT
>NZ_JBFRHH010000029.1:0-21811 GCF_052115765.1 Paenibacillus sp. 2KB_20
CTGACAACCAAGGGGCGAATGCCCCGCAGCTTAGATGCATTGTTAAGTGATGTTACTGCCTTCTCTGTATTTACATTCTCATAAATGTTTTACAGATATATATTGTTTCTTATGTATTCTAGTTATTTATAGTATTTTAATGGTATTTCGTCATGTCTTATATGTTATAATTTTCTAGTACAATATACGGCTTTAAGGGCGGTCGGCTAATCTCCCAGAAGGGAGGTGATGCCCATGGAGGTCAAAGATGCACTTTCCTTAATGTTCATGTTCGGCATGTTCATTCTGGCATTGCTCACCTACATGAAAAAGAAATAGACCGCCCTCGCTAAGGTAACGGTCTATTTCTCGACCTAACTCCTGTGGCCGACTGCTCTTTATGCAGTTATTGTGCTTAGGAGTCGTGTTCCAGCACGGCTCCTTACTTATTCTTACCTCAGTATAACTCAATTTATAACGCTTTTATAGGTTTTATTGATTATTTTTTATTTATATAAGGTCTGTCAAGTTGTCCGTAATAATTTCACTTAACGTTCCCGCATTTCTGACGTCCAAGCGGCTTAAGGCACAAAGTGCCGGGTCGTCAGACTTAGCCGATTGGATGTGTCGCCAGATTCTACTTCTCTGGCTTACTTCTGGGCGACCAAGGAGCATCAGCGACGAAGCAGAAATGTTATGTTATAAGATGTTGGCGGCTTCTTGAACATCTCACATAATCTTTTCAAATAAAAAGAGCCCCAACTTTATTGCTAGGGCTCTGATGTCATTTATATATGTCTCCTCGAGGTCCTATACGAACTACAAAAATGATCAATTCATGATTAAGAACCTCATAGATTATTCGATAATTTCCGACCTGTAATCTATAGATTATCCCTTCTTTACCTTTCATTTTCCTTGTATTCGGATTGTTAAATGGGTCATTAGATAACTCTTCAAGGGATATAAAGATTCTTCTTGCGGTAACTCGATCTATTTTCCTCAGGTTCTTTTCAGCTTCACTTGAAAATGTGACTTTATATTTCAAGTTCACGTTTTAGGTCCTCCAAGGATTTAGTCTGACCATTTTGAAATTCAATTCGTCCTTGTTCTATGGCCTGAATATCTTCAGGTGTCAAACTGTCATCGTCTTCATTAATCTGTTTTTCAAGTAACCATGATAAAAAGCTCTTTGCGACAACCTTATTTTTCTCGTTTAAATTACCTAATATGTTTTCCAATTCATCATTCGGGACACTCATCAACTGTCCCCCCTTTTATTTAATCATTCTTTATTATACCCCAATATACAAGGATGCTCCAGCATAGCTTTTTCACTACATCGATGTACTAAGCCTTCATATATTTCGCTCTTACGCCAATTTCTTATAACGGTTTTTGTATCTACGAACCCGAGAGGCTTAAAGCGCGAACGCGCCGGGTCCAACGGACTTAGCCTCGCAGGGTTGTCTGTTGAATTTACTTCCCCGAATCACATCTTGCAAACCAAGGGCCGAACGGACCGCAGCGTAGATACGATGTTATGAGATGTCAGCGACTTCTTTGAACTACCACCAATATTATTCCAGAATTAAGTCGTTTGTCTTATCGTGTTTTACTAATTCGCTTTTTGAATAGAACTTAACTATCTTCCTATTTTCAATTGCATATTCAATTTCTTTTCTTGTACTACTGCCAATGTAACCACCAACATCGATTACAAATATTTCATCTGACATATCAATTTTACAAAAATGAATTTTTCCAAATAATTCTGCCTGTTCCTTGGTAATCTCAATTCCTTCGCTTTGCTCAAAAAAAGCTAAACTAATAACAATATTACCTTTAAGGGTTAAGTATCTATTCGCTTGTTCAAATTCTTTCTTGAATTTTGTTGATCCACATAGTGTTATGACCTTCATTGTATTCACCTCTGTTATTTCTTGTCCGCTGATTTCTCATAACGTTCTGGTATTCACGACGTCCGACGAAGTCGGATGTGTCCGGCGTATCAACTTCCTGTCAATATCTACTGCCGGACCGAGGGCGTCAGCCCGATGCGTGAAAATATTGTTATGCGATGTTCATCGCTTCGAAGCACTACTTACACAAGTTATTAGATGATCTTGAAGTAATTGTATTGATTTTTTAAAGCCTTTTCTTATGTTTACAAGATCATGCAATGTTATATACTTTTTAGAATCTTCAAAGCTCTTCAAATTTTCCTTCATAATTATAATATTCATGTTTTTCTCATCAGTAATATCAAGAGCAATATATGGTGCTCCATTATGAATAAAGAAATTTCTACTTTCATCTAGGATCCTGAACCACGCTGTGTCGCTTGAAGCAACTCTGAGTATTCTTGCTAACTCTTGTCCTGTCCTATCTTTATTAATTGATATCCCTATTGCGGTATATAACTCATAAATATACTGACCAAATAATTCGCAGCAGGAGTTGATCTCAAACAAAAATGCATCGATATCGATTAATAAATCCAGCTTCAAATCATCGTTTATGAAAAGAGCATATCCTTCTTTGTCCTGTGTGAAAATATGCTCTTCAGATACATTCATTATTTCTTTACTTAACAGTTGTATACTATTAGTAAGTCTTTTTAATAGTCGGTCTATCAGATCAAGCCTTATTGCTATTGACATAGAGAAATCGTAAAAATCATCACTAAGTGTAGCAATACGTCCTTCTTTTGTTGCTTTATGAATTTCTGTAATAATTCTCAGACCCCATTTATTTCTGAATATACACTCAAAATGAACCCATTTTTCTATCATTTAGTTAGATTCCCTTCATGTCTTGATGAATTCCGCATAACGTTGTTGTATTCACGAACCCGAGAGCCTTAAGTGACCGCAGGGAACGGGTCGTCAGACTTAGGCTCGCAGGGTTGTCCGGCTGACTCTGCTTCTCCGAAGTTCCTCGGCCCGGACCAAGGGAGCTTAAGCTCCCGCAGCGTGAATACAGTGTTATGCGCGGTTACTGTCTTCGAAGCATCACCTAAAAACTTTTGGTCAAGATTCCAACTCTATTTTTTGCTTTGGTATAAAAACTCAACTTCACCATCTAGCAAATATCGATATTCAAATAATTGCATTGTTCTTTCCCTAATTCTCTCCTTTATAACCCTGCCTAGACTTACCGATCCTTGTGATCCAAGGTAACCATTACTAATAAATGTCTTCTCTACAAATTTTGTTTCCCTTAAGTGATACTGTAACCATTCTTTCTGCGATTCAATTAGTGCTTCTCTTGGTTCTCTATCCAACTTAGAGAGAAGTTTTTTATATATTTGGTTCAACTCTTTATCCCAAATCTCTGTATATTTGCCTTCCAACGCCCCCCATGCCAATGTTGTTATAATCTCTTTGGAATTCTGAAATTCATTAAAATCCACTTCATAATCATGATCTATAGGATTTCGAAGCATTTCATCATAGAATTCTCCTTTCAACTCATAGTTCCCAATGCTCATGGATAACACTTCATTGTTAGAAGGATCTGATCGAACTTCAGTTATTTCTTTCGAATCTGTTCCATTACCTGTACTCGCTACATCAGGGGGCAGTTCAGAATTCATTGTTGATTTAGTTTCGCTGTTCAAGGTAGTCGGTTGACTAATATTTTGACATGATGAAAACACTATCGTAATAAAAAATAATAAGAGTATTTTACCCTTCATAAATTATCTCCTTAAATATTATCTTTAGTATTTACCGGTAATGGCGCATAACGTTGTTGTGTTCACGAACCCGAGAGGCTTAAGTGACCGCAGGGAACGGGTCGCCAGACTTAGGCTCGCAGGGTTGTCCGGCTGACTCTGCTTCTGTGAAATTCCTCGCCGGACCAAAGGAGTTTTAGCTCCCGCAGCGTGAAAATGGTGTTAAATGATGCCACACGACTCCGAAGCCAAACTTACAAATTCCTTATGTCTGTTAATAATTCAGTTCGGTTTAAATCTATGTACTCAAATAAGTATTCAAATATATTTCGATCTTGATATAGATATAAATTCGTTTCTTCATTTATTATTTCTTCAAAATTCAATTCATGTACTTCTTGGCTTTTTAAGACTTCATATTCACTTCTTCTATTAATATTTTCTCTAAGTACTTTTATTTCGATTCCATTCTTCTTCAATATCTCTTTAATTTTATTCATTACCCTATAATCATCAATTGCATTGATGCGTTTAAGAGTATCAATTGTTTCATCTAACATTAATCCTGTAGAATTCTCTAGAAATCCAACTATTCCACTCATCGCTAATTCAGTATCGAACTCAATAAGTAAAATAATATCTTGCAGCCAAATAGGTAAAGAATTAAAATCTTCTTTAACTTTAGAACCTTCTTCTTTATTGAGATTCGTACATACTTCACCAACAATATCTTCCGCAGATCCATTTTTTATTGTAACGAGAGAGATAAGGTTATCGATTTTCTTAAAGACTCCCATGATATCACCTTCAAAATAAATATCTTTCGTGTGGTTTCATATAACGTGTTTATGTATTCCCGAACCCGAGAACCTTAAGGCCCGAAGGGCCGGCCGCGGCGCGGTTAGGTTCGCAGGGTTGTCCGCCAACGCTTCCCTGTACCTCTGAATTCGCTCCGCAGTGAAATCCCTTCGCTCTTGGCGGACCAAGGGGCGAACGCCCCGCTGCGGGAATATAGTGTTATGTGATGTCTGCCTCATCTTCGAAAAATCTTCAAAAATTATAAGTACTTCTTAAAGGCTTTACTCGAATCACCGTCATAACCTAACTTTGTATAGAACTCGTGTGCTTGCTTCCTCGAAGCTCCGCTGGTTAAAAAGACCTTAACACAATCCCTTGAAATACACAGATCTTCAATATGCTTCATAATGAGCGATCCATAACCTTGACCTTGTCTGTTTCCAGATACAATTACACGTTCTACAACCCCAAAAGGTTGTGACTCTATCAATGCATCTAAACATAGATGCAGATGTGCAGTTGCAACGATCTCTTGGTCTACTTCGCAAATGAACAAGAAACTATTAGGATTTTGTTTAATTTCTTCTATTCTATCTTCCAACACTTTTATTTTTGGGTTGTTTGGAAGCAACTCTTTATATAGTCGTTCAATAGCTTCGGCGTCATTTGTTTCAGCTTCACGAATTATCATTCACATTCTCCTCTGTGTATTTAGGCTGATTTCACATAACGTTACCGTGTTCACGAACCCGAGAGGCTTAAGGCGACAACGTCGCCGGCTCCGCTTGTGCAGTTAGCCTCGCAGGGTTGTCCGCCTGATCCATCCTCCTCGAAATGCCTCGGGCGGACCAAGGGACGACGTCAGTCGGCCCGCAGCGTGAATATTATGTCAGCTGAAGTTACTGACTTCTTTGAAATACTATAACAGCTTTTGCAGTTTAACTTTCTTTATTATTATAGGTTTCTCGATATTTATTTCATCAATTTCATTTATTCTATACTCTTTTAATAGTTCTAGAAATATTCTTCGAATCAATTCGCAATCCCCTATTGCACTATGACGCCTAATGTCCGAATCCTCAATAGTATAATGTTTAATCAGAAAGTTAGTTGAAACAATGTCATTTATCTCAGGATGTAAATACGTAAATAATGCTTTAGTATCGAGCAAATGATTGGTCAACATAGGGAGAGCATTTCTTCTACATTCATTTACTAAAAGGGGCCAATCATATTCGTAACCCGCTTGAGTAACCAGTATTGCATCTTGACAAAAGTGACTAAAATCCTCATAAATTCCTGATAACATCGGGGCTTTTTCTATATCCCTATTGCTAATCCCTGTTAAGCGTTCAATTATTTCAGGTATAGGTTTTAAAGGTCTTACTAACGTATCAAACGTCTTTTCAATTCTTCCTGAACTATCTATTAAAATAGCTCCAATTTGAGTTATATTATCCTCATTTTCATTGGGTCCAGTTGCTTCTAAATCGAACACGCAATACTTCTGTCTATGTATGTCCTTGATATTAATATCAGTTAAACTATACTCATTTTCTGAGATATTTACTATCTTCATTGAAATATCATCCTTTAAGCCAGTAATTTCAGCTAACGTTGGTGTATCTACGAACCCAAGAGGCTTATGTCAGTTTGCTGCCGGGTGGCGTAGCCACTTAGCCTCGCAGGGTTGTCTGCCTGATTACTTCACCGAATTTTCTTCCGCAGACCAAGGGCCGAACGGCCCGCAGCGTAGATACGATGTTATAAGATGTCGGTGGCTTCTTGATTTACTAACAAAATGTCCTTCTATTTCAGTTAAATTTTCTTTCTCAATTCATGTCTTATTAATATTTCGAACTTAATTATTCGGGCACTTCAATATGTTCTGATACTCTTGATTTCAATATTTCTATTAATTCTTCATCCATAAATTGATAATCGTCTGGGATATCAAGACAGATTAATCGTTTATTTTTTAGAGTGATTAGAAATTTATCTTTAAGCCTTCTCGTATGCTTCTTCTCCATTACAAAAATTAAGTCCGACCATCCAATGTGTCCTTCAGTAACCTTAATTCTTGCTCCTTCTTCCGTTCCTGCCGATCTTACTTCATAGCCATTGTATCCATCAAAAATCTTCTCAGCAGTTAAGCTACGCCATTTATTACGACTACAGATAAAAAGTAATTTACTGTCTTGTCACCTATCCCTTTATAAACTTTGGTTATTAATAACGAACTTAAATTTTGTTCCCCCCCGATTTCGCATAACGTTCTTGTATTCACGAAGCCGAGAACCTTAAGGGACAGAGTCCCGGCCGCGACGCGGTTAGGTTCGCAGAGATTGTCTGCCTGACCCTCTCCTCGAAATGCCTCGGGCAAACCAAGGGAGCGGAGCGACCACAGCGTGAATACTTTGTTATAAGATGTTGGTGGCTTCTTCGACTATACTTTCAAATTCTTCTTATTACTGACTATGATTTATTAAATGAGCGATTTCTTTAACTCTTTCCATTGTAATTCCTTCTCTTTGTTCAACCGCAAGTGGATGATTCGTTTGTTCTAATTCTATTAACGGAACAGCACCAACTTCTTGCGTATGTACCATTGTCTTTAACGATAATGTAGTTAATGGATATATTAAAAGTTCAGTCGATAGCCATCCAAAATAAGGTTTTTCATTCTCTCTTCCTTCAACGTGCAATAATTCATTAGATTTCAAAAAGTTTTCCTCACTAAGAGTAACCCAAACACTCCATATAAATCTCTCTTTATTATCAATTATTGGTATTTCAATATGTCCTCTAATAAAAAAATGTTGTTCATCAATTACACAAAAATCTCTAATTAATTCTGTTCTTTTCTCCTCTGGTACAGTGTAAAAATAATATGGTGCTTCAATTCCGTAACATAAAGGAAGTTCATTTAATTCGTTGTTACAGTGAGGGCATTTCATGTTTTCTGCTCCTTATCATTTTCTGTGAGCTGGATCCACTCCTCTGCCTTTCCCTTCTTGCGAACCAAGGGCGTAGTCCGCAGCGTAGATACTTTGTTATATGACGGTGTCTTTGAGTAATCCTAAAAAAGTTTTTTAATCATTTACCATATTCCATAAAGGTATATCATATTGTGAAGTTTGACTGCTACGGTTTAATTTTAATAAATTGCATTCGTTACAGAGTATTTGTAAGTTAGAAGGATCATTATTCCCATATTTAGATAACGGGACTATATGATCTATCTCAAAATTAATCCCTAGATTATAACTACCTGTTAGGTCCTTTCTGCACAGGGTACAAACTCCTTTATCTCTAAAGAAAATCCCCCTCTTCAACCATGAATTCCAATAAGAATTTCTTAATAGTTTTCTATCTTTATCTAGAATTCAAGAGGTCCCTATCCATGTGCTTCTGTAAGTATGTCGCAAAAAATTCATTTAAATCACGTAAAAATATTTTATTAATCATTAAAACATGAAAAGTTGAATGAACAAGTATTGATTGAGCCTCAATGCGCTTAACTTCCAAAGTATTAACATAATTATCGACATAATGGAACTCATCACACTCATCTAATTCTTCTGCTTCATTAATTATTTTAAAATCAGGAAACATAATTCCTATGTCAACTCCTGTATTTGTAACCATATTACTCATATATCCAAGGAATATTTCATAATCATCCCAATCTATATTCTTCAAAATCTCTCTGATACCGTCACAATAGATTAAATCATCATAATATTTTATAAGCATATGAAGAACAGTAAATTTTTGAGGCTAAACAAATTTCACTATTATTTCATCGAAATTATCCTCAATAAAATCATTTAAATAATCGTAATCGGAGGAGCTATCTCCATAAAATTCAATAATGATACGCCCAGCCAGTATTGTAGCATCATGATAACCAATCTTTGTATGTTTTACATTCCTCATTAAAAACACCTCATTGTATGATTATTCTTCTGCACTGTCATATAACGTTCTTGTATTCACGACGTTCCCGTGACATTAGTGAAAACCCTGTATATTAAATACGAACGATAAAAAGATCCCCGACAGCCTAAGCCAGTGGGGTCTTTGCTCTTATAACCAACGTGACATTTATGGTTCAACAATGATTTATACCTTCGTATTGATCGTAGCTGTCTTGCACGACTTATGCGGAATTATCTAGACCTGGATATAAGCAACTATGCGGTAGAATAAGTGTAAAGACGCCTTGGAAGGAACAAGATAATGGAAGAGATTAGGTTCACCACGTTTAACGCATATGGAGAATTTTGTTTTTATGTTACAGAGGATCTATTACGAGAGTTCTTAGATCGTCATCAAATGATTATCAGTATAGAATTCTTCAAGAATTTCTACACTCAAGAACAATCACGAACCTTATTCGATTGGATTAAAAATCGTAAAGATAACAAAGACCCTACCAGCATTAACCGGTAGGGTCTTTGTTTAAACTGGAGAAATTAAACCCAGAAAGAACTTAAAATGATGACCAACAAGATAAAGAGAACAAGAACCGCTCCGACTGAGTTTTTACCGCCGTATCCTCCATCGTAACCAACTTCGCCCATGAGGTCTCCTCCTTTTCTACGTTATCAATATAAAATATTCAAAATCTCATGCAATGCCAGGGCCAATATGCTTTAACAAAAAAAAGGGCCTCGCCAGCCTAAGCCAGCGAGGTTCTTTTTACCGATGCCATCGGATTGCACCACTGTGCGTCCCTATATGTTGTGTTTATTTTACAAAATATTACTTTGTGTATACAGACAAATCTTTTCCCTCTTTGCATAACTTGTAGTAAAGCGCGTTAGCCTGTACGCGTAACTGCTTCATTACTATCACAAACGTCAATCACATTCATTGTTGAGGGTATAACTGCCGTGACCTTTTGTCCAACGCGTTCATATGATATTTTCAAAGAAAGGGGTGAAGAGATGGACGCCTATCATAACTGCATGCGATGCATGAACCAGAGAGTCCGCATTTGGACAAGAGACGGATGTATACACGAAGGAAGAATCCTAAGAGTGGATCGTGATAACGTGTTCTTGGAGACTCGCAACTCCATTTTAACATTAAGCCTGTTCACGCTGCTCGCGCTTGCCTTAATCTGATCTCTTGAATCTCCTCGCAAAGAGGAGATTTTTTTGAAATCAAAACTGTTGAGGAAATTTTTATAATGAGCCATTTCCAGTGAATACGGCCGGACACTATCATGAAAATTGTCGACGACGGTACCTTTTACTTGTACTGGGCCCATCAGAGATTCTTTTTTATCAGAATCATTTATAAGGACAGAAATTGTCCCATCAAAGGAGATTTCTTTGTCACCGGTATTTATATAAGGTATCAAATATGATCCTGGTTGATTTGCAGACGTGTAACGGAATCTACTGCCAGTCGTTCAATCTTCCCAATAAAAAAAAGATCCTGCCAGAACTTGGTCAATACCCCATTTTGTGGACATTGGAAAAACACCTAAGCTGCAAACTGGCGTCGGTACTCTACCGGCGTCAGTTTATTTAGTTTACGCTGCGGCCGTCTCTGGTTGTATAATCGTATGTATTTTTCAATTCGGCTTTGTGCCTCTGCCAGATTTCGGATATTATAAGGGTAGAGCCCTTCCGTTTTGAGATGCGAGAAGAAGCTCTCCATGGAGGCATTGTCTAGGCAATTGCCCCGACGAGACATGCTGATTTGGGCGCTAACCTTTGGCAGCATGTCGTGGTAAGCATGAGACGTGTACTGGAACCCTTGGTCGCTGTGAACGACCAATCCGGTCACGTCTTTTTGCTTGGCAAACGCTTTGGCGAACGTTTTTAGTACCAGTTCGTTGTCGTTGCGTTCGCTAAGCTGGTAGGCCACAATCTCGTTGTTGAATAAATCTTTGATTGCCGAAAGATACAGCCATCTCTCACCTACCCGGTATTGCGTCACATCTGTTACCCATTTCTGGTTCGGTTTTTCTGCTGTGAAATTTCGCTTCAACAGATTCTCCGCCACGCGTTCCCCCGCTTGGTACGCCGTGTTAAAACGACGTTTGCGGCGAATGCTGGCTTGAAGTCCGAGCTTTTGCATCAGACGCAATACTTTCTTGTGGTTCATCCATATGCCCTCATCCTGCCACAAAAACAACTGGATTTGGCGGTAGCCGTATTTCCCTTCGTAGCGCGCATACACCTGACGAATGAGCAATGCAACTTCCTTGTCCCGGTCCATATGCTTGCGCTTTAGATAGGCGTAGTAGCCGCTACGAGAGACCTTGAAGAGTTTGCACAGGCTGCTGACGGGGTAGCTAGAGGCAGCTATTTCAATGACTTTATACTTCTGTTCTTCACCTCCTGCATCCAGATTTCCAAGCACTTTTTTAGCATTTCGTTTTCCCGCTTGAGCTTTTGAACATACCGATCTTAGTCGATGTATGCTTCCCGTCGACCTCGTTGATCCACCAGTCCAAACTCGCCCTGTTCCCGAAACTTCCGCATCCATTTCTTCATCCGTTGAGGATCATTAATTCCCAAGTGTTCATTAATCTTTCGGTAAGTCCATCCCTCGATAACATGCAGACGAACTGCCTCTTTCTTGATCTCTTCCGAATACGTTTTATACTTTTGTCCCTTAATTGCCATACAAAAATGCACCCCCTAGAATTTCATCGGATAAACCAGGGGTTTATTCCAATGTCCATTCTAAGGGGTGCACTTCACACTTAGCCGGTAGGGTCTTTTTCTGCGTGACATCAGCATTAATTACGTCATCATTAGAGAATTATATCCAACTACAGAAAGCACTAGTGATTATCACCAACAAGATAAAAAGGACCAAGATTGCACCAATACCATGACCGTGATGACCGTGATGACAATGATGACCATGATGACCGTGTCTTACAACTTCACTCAAGGGTTTTCCTCCTTTATTGTGGTTATATGATATAAGGTATTCAGTTTCTTAATTATTGACAAGGCGAATGTCCATATGAATAAAAAAAAGACCCACCAGCGCATAGCTGACAGGGTCTTGGCTCGTCATGAATCAAGTTGAAGCGAGTGCATGTCCATTAAGGAAAATGTACTCAGATCCATTATATTCGTATTCCTGATACTGTATACCTAAGGGTATTATGGCTTTGTCGTAACTGTAGCTGCTTTGGATGTGTTATCCCAACCAATTGTTGCCCCTAGCGCCTCACCAACGGCCCGCAGAGGGACATAGGTTACACCATTTTCAAGCTTACCGTCTTTGATTTGCTTTCCGTTTACAATGACATTTACCTTGTCGCTATTTTGTTTCACGTTGGAGGCCCCCTTTTTTGATAATCCTTGTTTGAAAAAACATGCTCCTGTGCCCGTTCCGCATCCATACTCAAACACATTAGACTCTGCAAAATTAACATTGATCAGATCTAATGCTCTCTCTAAGAATGGTCTCATCATAAAATTTTCAAAATTATATTGCTTAGGGTCATGATATTGATCCCATGCACATAAATTGTCTCTCTTTATTTCTTGATAGGTCTTTTCGTGCTCTTCAAAATAATATTTCTTCATCAATATAACTCCTTATAATAATATTTACAGGTAATTTCCGTTAACGTTCCTGTATCTACGAACCCGAAAGGCTTAAGGCGCGTATGCGCCGGGTGGCTCCGCCACTTAGCCTTGCAGGGTTATCTGCCTGGTTCCACATCTCCGAAATTCCTCGGGCAGATCAAGGAGCCGTCAGGCGACGCGGTGTGAATGCGATGTTATGAGATGGTGATGTCTTCTATGGGATACTCTCAAATATCTTACCAGAATATAGTTTTATTAATTGATCTGAAAAATATTCTTTAAAGAATTCATAGGTTGTTCTAGGGAATTTATATGACTTTAATGATTCTTCTGATTCATATACTGTCTTCTTAATTTCATTAATTGGTAACCATTCAATCCCGACCTGTCCAATATCAGCTTGTAAGCTTCTTAATTCATTATTAAGGAATTGAGTGTTGCACTCATAAATAAAATCAATAGAATGAACTTCCTTCATTATGAAAGAGTATTCATGATTGCGAGATATGTATTCCCTTACACAAATTAAATTACTACTCGATATTTCAATACCTAGTTCTTCTATACATTCACGAATTAGTGCCTGTTCTAATGTTTCGTTCGATTCTTGAGCTCCTCCAGGTAGTGCATAATAAAGACCAATATTCGGTCTCTTTTTCTTAATTAATAAAAGCTTCTCATCCTGAATAATCAGTGCTCTTACTGTATTTCGAATCATCTAGAATAATCTCCCACTATACAATGTTTTATAAATACATCACTTTCTCATAACGTTGCCGTATTCACGACGCGAGCCGGCCTTAGATAGCTCCTATCTTAG
This sequence comes from Paenibacillus sp. 2KB_20, assembly GCF_052115765.1. Classification (NCBI taxonomy): domain Bacteria; kingdom Bacillati; phylum Bacillota; class Bacilli; order Caryophanales; family Paenibacillaceae; genus Paenibacillus; species Paenibacillus sp. 2KB_20. The sequence goes on from NZ_JBFRHH010000029.1 coordinate 12,848, forward strand.
GCCGGCTCGTGTGTCGTCCGAGTTATCTTCCATGATTATACATCGGACGACCAAGGGGTGTAAGCCCCGTAGCGTGAATATTATGTTATGTGATGCCTCAGTCATCTTTGATTTACTTTCATATTAGTCCTTTTTTAAATGCAATTTATAAATCTTTAATATATATTCTTTATCTTCTGAGTCATCATTATGTCCTTCTATTAGTAACCCATTATGAAATGGGGACCCTAAAAAATCATCAAGTATTTCTCTTGGATTATTCAATATTTGTATTTCACAGCTAAATGGTAATTTCTTGTTTATGTCAGATATCAGATTGAATCTTAATTGAGTTGCCATAATATCAAACCATAAATAAAAATACATACCTAGATTTGAACTAGAGCGTTCTATTTGATCTTTCCGATTCTGTATAACTTTATTTATAAATTCATCGAAATCGTCAGTTGTAATTTGATTAATCAGATCAGGAGAAATCGAGATTCTCCACATATTTGTTTCAATTTCTTCTTGAAGATCAGCTTCAGAGGAACCGATATAAATTAAATCGTTTATTATATCTTGAAGATCTTCAAAATACTGTTCCTTATTCATTTGTTTTTCCTTCTTTCATACAATACCGAGGTTTCATATAACGTGTCTGTATTCATGAACCCCGCAAGGGGTTGTCTGTTGGATTCCCTTTTCGAAATCCATCTGGCAGACCGAGGCTCCGTTAGGAGCCGCAGCTTGAATATTATATGTTATACGACGGAATTACTTCTTAGATTAACCAACATTCATTCTTGATCCCAATCTGTCATTGCTCTGCTATATGTTCCAATAAATCTCCTGGCTGACAACCTAAAACTGTACATAGTTTATCAATTACTTCTAGCGAAACATATTCATTCGTATTGAGCTTCGCCATTGTAGCAGATGAAATCCCCGTCATTTTAAGTAAATCCTGCTTCTTAATTTCCCTGTCGATCAATAACTTTTGAAAAGGTTTGTAACTAATCATCTGATATTCCTTTCAAACGCGAAGTGAATTTTTCTTTAATTATATGAAAGTATATTTTCTTTATCAAAAACATCTTCAACATGTCTTGACTTGAATGTTCGATATAGTAAGATTATATTCAATAAGTTAAACTTTTATTCGCAAAATCAAATGAACTGGATGGTGTTAAATTATGCATAATTCTTTAGAAATCTTACTCGATTCACTGATAGTCATTTGCGATCGGAAACCCACCTTCGGCGGTCAACCTTAGGGTGGGTTTTTATTTTCTCTTGTTGTTATTATTAATGTAAGTTAAAAGTGCAAGAATGAATGATCCAAATAGGAACATAATCGTTAGTGCATCTTTCACTTCCATGGCTTCACCTCCTTTCGAAGGGAAACCATGACCACCCAAGATTCAATTGTAGTTATATTTTACCTTTATTTACATCTGCGTACAAGTGTTCTTATTATGGCTTTGGATTTTCGATTCTAAATATGGTTTTAATACAATGGCGGCCCTTTCAGATAACGTTGTTGTATTCACGAAACGCCCCAGCCATAGATAGCTCTTATCTTAGGCTGGGGCGTTTGTTATCTGAGCTTCTTCCATGATTATACATCTGATAACCATGAGGCGATAGTCCCAGTTCTTGAATACGGTGTTAACTGAAGTCGATGACCTCTCCGAAAAACTATATCCTTAAACTTGATATAATTCTTACACTTCATTGAGATACTTTAAAAAATCACTTGAACTACCCTCTATTAGCAAAGACTTCATTAATCATTAAAGCACCCATTTTAAAACCATAAATGAAAACCTCGGTTGAATACATTGAGGAAGATCTGCTAAGTAAATCAAACGTTTCTTCAAGTAGTTCCATATCTGTTTCTGAAAGCTTCATCTTTAGTTGTTCCTTCGAATTGGAAATTTTGTTATTTAGAGTTCTGTATTCAGGATTCTTTGGTACAATCACTTCTTCAGGTCTAATTTCTCCAACATATAACTGTTCCAATATATTGCTCATTCCCTGCCTCTCCCTCCAATAAGTTCGTTACAGAATATTTTAGCGATTTTATCGCTAAAACTCAATAGCGAATATTTCGCTAGAGTATCTTTGATATGGAGGTGTTATGCATGTACCAAAGAATCAGAAGCCTACGTGAAGATAAAGACTTGACTCAGTCACAGATTGCTGCATATTTAAACTGTAGTCAACGAATCTATAGCAATTATGAACGTGGTGAAGTTGACATCCCCACAACAATATTGATTAAACTTGCCGATTTCCATCAAACCAGTACAGACTATCTTCTGAACAGAACCAATATTAAGAAGGCTTATCCTATTGATTGAGATAGGCATCTATGTGAATCTTAAATACAACTTTTGTTGATTTCTGTTAACGTTTCTGTATCTACGAACCCGAGTGGTTTAAGGCGCATACGCGCCGGGTCCGCCGGACTTAGCCTCGCAGGGTTGTGAGCTGAATTCGCTTCTCTTGCATACCTCATCTTGCGAACCAAGGGCCGAATGGCCCAAAATGTAGATACGGTGTTAGATGATACCACCTATATTTTATGTTGCTATGCCTGATTATGTGGAAATTCAGAGAATTTTACATAGCAAGAGAAACTATGACTTTTTAAAAATAAAAGCTTGATTTCCGATAACGTTCAGTTAATCACGAAACGATCCCTAATTTTTTTATAAACTTCCTCTAATTATTACTATTCTTTTAATATTAATAATAATCGATAAAATGCAATTGATAGCAGCAAGACCCATCCAAATAAATATTGAATACGACATCCACACCTTTATCATATAATAATTATAGTTGGATATATTAGGCCAACTAAATACCAATGCCAAAAATATAATGCTTAAGATAAGTCTGACACTACTTCCAATTAACTTCCTGACTCTTGTCTTTTCATCTTTAATGTTTAGTTTTATTCCTCTAACTAGTTTTATTGCCTTACGACATAAGTTAACGACTGCTACTATTACTAAGAATGAAAATATCAAGTCAATTAATACATAAACGTCATCATAATTAAATTTCTTCATAGGATTGCCATTCATATTTTCATATATATTATTAGCAATTTGCGATGGTGCAGTTGAATTTATATTAGCCAGTACAAAAATGGCCTGCTGCTTTTCTAGATTAATAATTACCTGTGAGGAATAATTAGGATTAGCACCACTATGGCTAACAACTTTATTTTTAGTATCAATACTCCATCCGAATGAATAGTATTGATTTGCATCCCCATATCCAGCCGTTTTGATGTCGACTTGATGAGACTGTTGTATAGCATTCAATAAATTATCAGGTATATCGCCTATCCCCATTTGGGCATTAATCCAGCGTTCTAAATCTTTTGAATTCGTTACCAAATATCCCGCAGCAATATTCCCATAATATCTAGGGGCATCATATTCTAAGTCCTTGCCAAATAATACACGATATCCTTTGGTAAGTTTATCAGATTCCTTTTCCTGACCTGTTGAAAAATAACTATCAGTCATTCCTAAAGGAACCAGTATTTTTTCAGTTATGTAATCCTGATAACGTTTGCCTGTAACTTTTTCAATAATCATCGCTAAAATATCATAATTAACGGTAGCATAATTATATGCTGTCCCAGGATTCGTATCTAATGCAATGTCTGAAACATTATGTATCGTTTTTTCAAGTATATCCTCCGTTGTACCTTCAGGAATTAACTGAATACTCCACGGTGGAATTCCACTTGTATGAGCTAACAACTGATTAATAGTAATATTAACTTTCTCACCCTTAATGGTTGGCTCAAACGTAGGAATATAATCTGTAATAGAATCTGAGTAAGATAAGTATCCCTCATTTTCTAATAAAATAACGGCCAAAGCCGTAAATGCCTTTGTAGTCGATCCCAATTCAAACAATGATTCTTCAGTTACCCTCTTCTTATTTTTAACATCTGCATATCCGTAATTGTTATATTCTGTCTTGCCCTGCTTTAACATTACCGCTGCTACTCCTGGAGTGGCCGTTTTGGACATTATGGTTTTCACCATATTATCCGTATTATCATAACTCCCTGTCCTTACTAAACTCCCAAGTTCATCCCAACAAACTATAGTAGTAATTATCACGATAAGTAGGATGACACATACTGTTGATGTGCCTGTTTTACTTAGTATTTTCTTCATTGTAATTCTCCCTTTTGCAAGTCTTCAATATATTATACGCCATCCATAATTACCTGCTTAGTGCCTTTATGACTTAGAAAAGCGAAGTTCTTAAAGCCAATTAATTTTTAAAGATTTTTTGAGTCTATTTAGATTCCTTTCTATTCTTCTGGTGGTTTCATATAACGTTCCGTGTTCACGACGCGACCCAGCCTTAGATAGCTCCTATCCTAGGCTGGGTCGTGTGTTGTCTGAGCTTCTTCCTTGATTATACATCTGACAACCGAGGGGCGATAGCTCAGATGCGTGAACACATTGTTATAGGATGTCAGAGTCTTCTTTGAAATATCTTCATCAGTTTTCTTGAACTATCGTTACCCGTTAGAATTCCTGTAATACGAATAATTTGGAGTTTGAACAAAAACGAGCGCCTCTGTAAGATGGGGTTACGCACGAGGTCATTGCCTCAAAAAGCCCATCAGGAGGTCGCTCTACTATGAAGTTTAAGGCACAGGACAAGCAAAATCAACTCATTGAAAACATTACCGTTCATCACTTGGTCGTCGGCGTAGACATCGCCCAGGAAGTCCATGTGGCCCGCGCCGTCAACTTTCGAGGCATTGCTCTGGGAACTCCGCTCGAATTCGGTAACCATCGTGAAGGGTTCAAGCTGTTCGAACGTTGGATACAGGATCTGCTCAAAACCTACAAACTGAGCAGCGTCATGGTTGGAATGGAACCCACCGGCCACTACTGGTTCAGCCTAGCACGTTGGCTTGTCGCTCAAGACATTGAAGCTGTCCTGGTTAATAAAAGAACAAGGAAAACCGGGACAATACACCGTCTAAAAGCGATCGTAAGGACGCCCTTGTCATTGCAGATATGATCAAAAACGGGTACTACTCCCCTGTTCGTTTTCATCCAGAAGCATACGAGGAACTGCGCATTCTCATGGCTAACCGAGAGACGGTTACCAAGCGCCTCAACAGTGCGGTTAATCAGATTCATCGCTGGGTAGACATTGTCTTTCCCGAGCTCCGTCAGGTCTTTAAAATCCTTACCTGCACGAGTGCCATCGCAACACTCAGAACCTTTCCTCTACCGAGAGAAATCAGTCGGTTAAACACGGAACAGGTCCTCGACGGTTGGAAGCAATATGTGAAGCGTCATGCTGGGGTTAAACGCGCTGAGCTCCTCATTTCACTTGCAAAATCCAGTGTTGGAACCACCCAGGCACTCCACGCTTACAAGCTTCATCTTGGGCAATTGCTTGAAGAATATGACTTGGCGAAGCGCCAACTTGAACAGATTGAGCACGAGCTCCATCTCATTCTTGAACGTATTCCTTACGCACAAAAGCTGCTTGAAATACGAGGCGTCAATGCAACGAGTCTAGCTGGCGTACTCGGTGATGCCGGTGATCTAAGTGGCTATTCGCATGGAAATGCTCTGCTGCGGCATGCCGGGTTGAATCTAGCTGAGGCCAGTTCAGGGAAATGGCGAGGAAAATGGTACTCCGCAAACGCAGTCGTCCACGTCTGCGTCATTTTCTCTATCTCATGACGATGTGTATGGTGATGACTAACCCAGAAGTTCGGGCTTTACACCACTACAATGTTGAGGGAAAAAAATTAAAAAGGATGAAATCTATTATGAAATTATGTGGTAAAGTTGCGCGTATGCTTGTCGGTCTGGCTAAAAGTAGCGAAGCTTACGACTCGTCTAAAGTTTTCCCTCAGGCCGCATAAAACCAGTTGATCCTCACCGACTCATGCATTCGCAGGATGAAAAGAAGCACGGAGTATCGGGAGACGTTACGCAAAAGGGCTCGGACCCGTTCCGTTAGAAAGACCGACCTCCACCCCTTAGTTAGATGTGACGAAGGAATGAAAGGGCATAGACCCGTTGAGATATGGGAGCTAGAATCGCTAAGGCGAAGTGGAGACGTGCATAAATGGAACAATATGGGTGAAGTGTGACTCACCTTTATTTGTGCATGCCCCTTTTCATTTCAATCCAGCCACAAGCTCCTCCATGTCTTCTTCTCTCATCATAATCTAGGGTGAAATCCTGCGAATTCATGAGTCTGGGTGAGGAAACTGAATCATATCGAGGGAGCGTAACCTCTTGTGCGAACTATAGAACCTTTACCGTGGCAATCTCTCTTCCTGCCCATAATCTAAAGGTGTACCCACTGACAAGATCTCCCCAAGGCGCATCATCGACTAAAAATCGTACATCCGCATATGTTTGCCATGTTCCTTCAATCTGACTTGTAATTCTAACGGGTACGGTCCAAGTATCCCCGGTAAACTGTTCACCCTCAAGATCTCCGTAGTTCACGATTAGTTCTTGCAACCAAATATTACAGGGAAACTTACTAGAATCTTTATCCCATGTAATGAGCGCTTTGACTGAACGTATTGCTTGCATAATCGACCCCTTGTTCAGAACAACATAAATCACGGGCCGATTGTTAAAAGGCTTGACGGCTTCTTTAGAATGGCTTAAGGACCATAAGCACGGTTATGGCAATCATCAGCAGCTGTGACGCCGTCTCGATTGGTACGATCTTTTTCATCAATCGACCGAGCTCGGCGGGTACTTCATCACCTTTGCCTTGACTTATAGATGCAATCTGCATGATCTTTTTAATGCGCGGCCCGATCAATCCGTCGATCGTGGCGACCATGAGTAGCGATAAAAGGACCGATATATTTAGCCACATTTGGGACAACCCCATCTGGGTTATGATCATTAGCCAAACCCCAGTAATAATAAGTACGGCTCCGCCAATTTTAGGCAGGATGGCAAGCTTGTTCGTTACATCAAAAGCAAAGCGCAACTGGCCGGTGGTTCTAGCGGACCTTCGAATGACGGGTACCACGAAAGAGGGACCGATTACCGCGATAGAAGCCAATATATGCAAAACGAGGAGCCATCCAAACAAACTGATCATCTCCTTCTTGCTCTTAGCGCACCGGAATATCGCTTTGATAGGCGAGACCGACCCTTTTTCTCTTAAAAGGCCCTCCGAGCTCGATATGGTCCAGCATGCATTTCACGACATCATCATAAGCAACATCCAGCTCTTGAAGCCGGCTGAACAAGTAACCGGCTATATCTGCCTCGGAAAATTCCTTAATCGTCTTCGGAATTGATATGGGTAAGGTTTCCGTTGTCACATTTAGATGAACCGACGCCGGAGGCTCTATCGAATCAATCATAGTTCCCGGACACATAATTGACCAATCGAGCTCAGACTGCAGCAGTCGTTCAAAATTCCGGTTGTGATTTTTATACGCGGATGGGAAGCCGGGCAGATTGTTGCCAATGAGATCAGTATATGGAATATCCAGCAGGCCGGCACCTCCCATTACCCATACCCTCCCAGAAAAACTAGGGTGGACTTCACATTGGCTTATAATGTTATCAACGAGACGAATGAACTCATCTCCTTGACCTGCATGGCCGGCAGAAATAATAGCGGCGTCTTGATGCGAGAGCGCCTCGCCGACGCTTACTGGGTTTATGATATCGTCCACGATCACCTTCACATGTTTTGCGGAACGCTCGCCTTGCTGTTCATAAAACTTCTCAGAGTTTCGCACGAATGCTGTCATTTCATGTCCCATTTTACCCCCTTGCTCCAGCGCTCTTCTCCCTGTATTTCCCGTTGCTCCGAAAACAATAATTTTCATCATTTTTTCCTCCTTTTATAAATGCTCCCAAATTTCATCTTTGGATTGACTCAAGCGTAGCATCGTTTCAAAATCTTGATAAGAACCCACTTTAATGTAGGGTACTTACTTAAAAGTAAGCATAAGCAGAAAGGGATAGGAATGCTGACTGTAAATGAGAAAAAGCTGCCCGGTCAAATCCCGTGGCAGCTTTTGTTATGAGTGCTTGAATTAGTGTACAAATTAATTGAACCATCTTTAAGAAGCAGGTTCTTCATATTTCCGCTTATTATGGTTTTCTCCCCAAGTACACATGACTTCTGCTACAGGAATCAATGTTTTTCCATATTCACTAAGGGAATATTCTACTTTAGGAGGGACGGTCGGGTAGACCGTTCTATCGATTATGCCCTCTCGTTCCAAGTCCCGTAGATGTTGTGAAAGCATTTTTTGAGAAACATCAGGTATAAGCTTTTCCAGATCGTTGAATCGCTTATTGGATTGTATCAAATGCCATAAAATCATTGGTTTCCATTTGCCACCTAGAACATGAATGATTGTCTCCACTGGACATTCAAGCTGATGAATCATTGATAAATCATCCCCTTACCTTTAAGTAAGTTCATTACCTTAAAGTATGTACTTTACAAAATTTTACAGGGTGTTTGCAATCCGGTCAACCAAATAAAATTAATTCGAAATAAACCCAACAGAAAAATTCCACAAACAAATAAGGTAATTCCACCAAATTTCATGAAATACAACACCTCCAAATCCTTTTATCTCTCGAACCCATATTACCACAATAAGGATATTTATGTCTTAGGATAAAACTGAATCAGTCATTAAGTTAAACTGCCCGTTAGTTAAATATCTGCAAGAATAGAACTTACTATTATTGTTAAAGTTTTTTATGATTTGCGCTGATTTCCTATAACGTTCCCGCATCTATGACGCGACCCGGCCTTAGATAGCTCTTATCTTAGGCCGGGTCGTGTGTTGTCTGAATTTACGACTATGAGCTTGCTTCTGACAACCAAGGGGCGAATGCCCCGCAGCTTAGATGCATTGTTAAGTGATGTTACTGCCTTCTCTGTATTTACATTCTCATA
>NZ_JBFRHH010000030.1:0-18574 GCF_052115765.1 Paenibacillus sp. 2KB_20
CCTACGTGTTACTCACCCGTCCGCCGCTAACTCTCAGGAGTGCAAGCACTCCATCAAGTCCGCTCGACTTGCATGTATTAGGCACGCCGCCAGCGTTCGTCCTGAGCCAGGATCAAACTCTCCAATAAAGTGTTTGACTTGCTCATTTCAAAGCTAACGTATTAGCGTTTGCTTGTGTTACATTGACGTGATCCATTTGTTCAGTTTTCAAGGAACTTGTTGGCTGCTTTGCCGATCATCTTCAATCAGCAGCGCAGGTTTATATCTTACCAAGTATTTAACTTGATGTCAACACTTTTTTTCGACGCCGTTCGACAAGCTTCAAAAGCTTTCGTCAAAAGCGACAATTAGTAATATACCATGATACAAAAGATATAGCAAGCATTTTTAAAAGAAAATATGTAAAGTTTCGCATAACATCGATCCTATTATGATTTATACCTTATAGAGATCGATATGTAACCCAATCTGTCAGCTGCCTCGCTATAGATGTGCTCCAAATATAGACCTCAAATTCATGAAATATCATCTCGAAATGTAGTTGATTTCCCATAAAAAAGGTTTTAAGGTTAGTTCATCGCTTTTCTAAAGCCCGACTACATCTAATAAGAAAGGAGTTCGCCGAATGGCAGACAAAAGCATCGCTCTCCAAAAGCCCAAAGATACTCCAAGTCCTGCGCACGGAGAAGCACATCAAGCCACCGTATATAAAATTCTGATCGCCATCAGTTTCGTGCATTTGTTTAATGATTCGATTCAGTCCGTGATCCCTGCTATCTTTCCTATATTAAAGGATAATCTGCTGCTTACCTTTACTCAGATCGGTTGGATCTCCTTTGCTATCAACTTCACATCATCTATCATTCAGCCGGTTATCGGGTATGCCGCGGATCGAAGGCCGACACCGATTCTGCTTCCGATCGGTATGTGTTTCACGTTTGCAGGCGTATTTATTCTTGCATATGCACATACATATCTCATGGTTCTATTCGCGGTCGTTCTGATCGGATTAGGCTCGGCGACCTTCCACCCTGAGGGAATGCGGGTCGCTCATATGGCTGCAGGTATGCGAAAAGGGTTATCCCAATCGATCTTTCAAGTAGGGGGCAATGCCGGACAGTCACTTGCTCCGCTCCTGACAAGATACATTTTCGTACCGTTCGGACAGTTTGGCGCGATCGGTTTCACCTTCGTTGCTGCGGCTGGTATCATCGTGCAATCCTATGTTGCGCATTGGTATCACGGCATGCTGAAGGCTGGTTACACATTTAAAAAGAAAGCTGCCGGGCGCATGCTCGATCCCGCCCGCCGCAAGAGCGTGCGCAATGCAACGCTGGTGCTCGTCATTCTCGTGTTTATCCGCTCCTGGTATGGCGCAGCCATTAGCAGCTATTATGCCTTCTACCTCATGGATGCATACAAGATCACGATTGATAATGCTCAGATCTATATTTTTCTGTTTCTCGCTTCCGGAGCTGTGGGCACCTTCTTCGGCGGTCCGCTGGCCGACCGCTTTGGCCGCCGCAATATGATCATGCTCTCCATGATCGGTACGGCACCCATTGCGTTGATTCTGCCGTTCGCCTCGCCATTCTGGGCGGCTGTATTGCTGCTCATCGGCGGATTTGTCCTATTATCCAGTTTCTCGGTTACCGTTGTATATGCCCAACTGCTGCATCCCGGCAATATCGGTACGGTATCCGGGCTGATCACCGGGTTTGCTTTTGGCATGGGCGGGATCGGTTCGCTTGTGCTCGGTAATCTCGGGGATGCTTGGGGAATCAGCAATGTCATGATCGCCATCGGCTTCCTGCCGCTGCTTGGTCTGCTTGCCCTGCTTCTTCCCGGTGATGACAAGCTGGACCAGTGGGCGAGAGATTAATCGACATATAAAAAAGACACTCATCGGTCGCACTTTGCGTGCATCTGGTGAGTGTTTTTTATTTTATTTTTCTAACGAGTTTGATAAACCAGTATAGGAATATCCATGGAAGCACGTACTTCGTCAGCCACTCGATCGTTAAGCGGAGACCTTCCGTTCCCCCGTTGGACTGAATCAAGCCTTTTAATACCAAAATGATAAGAAACAAGGGTAAAATCAATATGGGGATATAACCTAACCATTTTTTATTCTTCATACTACCACCTCTCTGCCAAAAATATAGCACATCCGGTAAATTAAAAATCAAAATATTTATCTCATCAATAAAAAGGGAGCTATCCTGGTTTAAGAAAAACCATAGGACAACTCCCCATTGCTTTAAACCCTTCTTATAAGTGAAATTCGACCCTGTCGAATTTAGATCTTGTTCAGATACTCGAGCAAACGGTACACAATCACAGATACCTGAGCCCGAGTGGAAGTCTCACCCGGTGCGAAGCGGTTGCCGTTTACTCCCTTCACCAGACCTTCGTTCACAGCAAAAGCTACGGCCGCACGTGCATCCTCCGAAATCAGATTCGTATCGTTAAATGACAATGAGCCTGCTTCGGAATCAATCTTCAGCGCATCCGCAATCATGACTACCATGTCTTCACGGGTCAGAGGATTTTTCGCTCCCGCTTCTTTGCTGCGTGTTTCCCAATCGATGCCTGTCTCGAAAATACGATCAAGCAATGTAGAAAATTCGGCACGGGTCACCGCATTGTTTGGAGAGAAGCGACCTGCACCTGTACCGTTCGTGATATGCTGCGAGGCGGCAACCTCGATCTCATCCTTAGCCCAGTGGCTGACGATGTCGTTAAAGGTCACGTTATTCTCGGCAGCCACATAAGATCCTGGACCGTCAACACGGAACGTGATCGATCCACGCTCAGCGGAATGCAGCAATCCTGCGGATTGCAGGTCTCCTTTTTCCGACTGCACGTAGGCACCTACCTTGCGCGTATCCTTCACTTTTGTATGGTCATAATTCAATGTCAGTAAAAGCGGATGTTTAAACTTGTCCTCGTGTTTGACCGAAACGATCGAGGATACAGCGTTCAAGGTGTTCCCGGATCCCGCTTTGCTTGCAGCTACGGAAACCGTCAAGCTGAATCCGCTGCTCGTCGTGAAATCATCCAATGCATCGGCAGGCACCGTCAGGGTAAATCCGTTACCCGTAATAACAAGCGGTTTGCCGGATGCTTTCAGTTTATCCACGGCAGCTTTGCCGAGGGTAAGGGCTACATCGCTATATTTGCTGAAATCCAGCTTCGATACATCCAGCTTCACTTCTTTGCCATCTCCAGTAATTCCTGCTGTAACCACTGCTTCAGACAAAGCGGCCGTTGCAGACTCGGTGCCATCCGCATTTTTCTTCGTCGTTACTTTGGCATCCCCCGATACTTCTGGAGCCGGAGTGGACGGAGTTCCTGTGGAACCGCCGCCGGAGGACGAGCCGCCACCGCCTCCTCCGCCGGATCCGCCACCTGGGTTACCTGGGTTACCTGGATCCGGGTTCCCTGGTCCAGGCGCGCCTGTCAGCTGCAAGGATACGGAAGCCGTTCCTTGGAGTCCTTGACGGTCTTTGACGGAAAGCTCAACGGTATAGTTGCCAGAAGACAATCCATCTAATGCAATGTTAAAGGCACCATCCTGCTCGACATCAAAGCTGCCTTCCTTCGCTACCGTTTTATTAGCTCTTTTAATAACATAAGTGGCATCCAGCCATTCACTGACGTCAAAATCAATCGTCCATTCATCCCACATTGCTGGGGCAGCCGTTACATAGAGGTCATCGACCTTGCCGGTTAATGCGGGATTGTTCTTACCGGAGATTTTGACATCAAGCTCGGTTTTGATCTCTGGTGCCGTTCTCTTCACGAAGAATGGAATTGTGGCGTAATCAGAATAAATATTCCCATTAGTGCCGAGAGAGAGAAGCTCAACCGAGTACAAGCCGTCTTTAACCTCTTCGATTTCCTCGGATGAATAGTTGTGGTACTCCCCATCCCAGTCGAGTGTATATTCCGTATTAGCATTAAAGAGATACTCATCCGCACCAAAAATTTGCCCAATCACTCCATCTTGATCTGGTCCTGATTCTGGGTGAAGGCTATCATACAAATCTACGATGACGATTCCCATTGGATTATAGAATTCAAAACCTACACTCAGTTCACCTAGTTCTCCTTGTTCGTTCAGAGGGAAGTGCGCCAGATAGTTCTCGGTCTCACTGTAAACCTTGGTATATTTGACACCGGTCATTTCCAGATTAAAGTAAGCTACATAGGGTACAGAGTAAGTACGAGTATCATTTTTGAAAATAATGTAGCCCTGCTGCTCTGAAACCCCGGATACACCTGCCGGAACTTGAAGCGTTACAACCAGTTCTTTCTCGCCACTTAAATCAAAAGAAGGTTGATCCACCGTAACAGCTACTCCAGGGGTAGATTGAGTTGTACTAACCTCAACCTCAAACTGACCACCAATGTCACCAATCTGCTCAACTTTTATTTTCTTCTGAACAGTTTGTGCGGTCGCTCCTGTAAAATTACCGAAGTTAATGCTTCCCGTAATATTATCCTGCTCTTTACTTGTTCCGTTCTCCTGATAAGAAGTCTTGTCCAGGACCTTCACCAGAGCCTCTGCCTGGATCGTATTGAGTGCTTGTACGCGCCCGGCCCCTTGATCCGTTACGTCGTAAGACTCGGTATTCAGTACTTTGGCGTTGTTCATCAGTGCGACTTTGACATCGAATGGAGTCCAATCGTTGTGTTTCTCCAAAATGAGAGCTGCAAGCCCTGCCACATGCGGGGATGCCATACTAGTACCTGTTAAACGATCATAGGACTGACTGTAATCTGCATCTGCAATGTCCTTCCCGTATGCCGGAACGGATGACAAAATGCTTGTTCCTGGTGCTACCACGTCAGGCTTGATGTCCAGCGTCTTTTTAGCCGGGCCTCTGGAGCTGGAATCATTAATCTCATCGCCTGCGGTTCGGTTTTTAATAAAATCCGAAAACTTCACTTTCAGATCCGGGTTGGCATCGAGCAGCGATTTGATATAATCGCCGTCTTCTTTACTCATACTAAAGGTTGGAATGAAGGAGAAGCTGTCCCCAAGCAAGACGCCGATTGGGCCAGGGTTCTGGTTGAATACGATGACACCCGTCGCGCCTGCTGCTTTCGCATTGGCAATCTTATCGACAAAGGCGAGTTCGCCGCGTTTAATCAAAGCGATTTTACCTGCTACGTCTTTATTTGCAAAATCCTCTGGCTTACCCAGATCCGCATAAAAAAGTCCAAAATCTCCATCAAGGACGACTTCTGGGTCCTCAGCCAGGTTCCAAGCCATTAATTCAAGCTTATACGTAGCATCTACCACAGTAATCGGAGTGACATCATCTACCGGAGGCACTTCTACATCCTTGACAGATTCAACAGGCACTTCATCAGTGACAGGCTCCTCTTCTGCACCATCTCCCGATTGAACTGGATTGGAATCCTGCTCCGTATCGACGGAAGTTGCAGTTCCATCCATAGCGGCCGTGTCATCAATCAATGCAGCCTGGGCAGATTTATCGATTGGTGCAACATCTTCAGTCGATGTTGATCCAACTGCTTCGTCTGCCTGTGCTCCTAAATCCTTCTTCACTTCAGGCGTGACGGGTTGTGTTGGCTCCGCTCCAGGTTCCAACGTGCCCTCATTGGTTTCAGTTGGGCCTTCTGGCATTTCCCCATCCGTGAAAAAGTGCGATGTTGCCGCAATTTCGTCACTTGGACCTGTAGAGTTTCCTACCGTTATCGGAAAAGCCGCCGCCCCCGGTGATCCAACCGTCCAGCGGTTTGGCCCTGTATTTCCGCTTGCAACGACTGGCGTGACACCAGCCAGCGCAGCATTGTTGAGTGCTACGGATGTTACATAATCCGGGTCATTGCGGGAATTACCAAGCGAGAGGTTGATTACATCCATCCCATCCTGCACGGAGCGGTCAATACCTCCAAGCACCCAGCTGGAATAGCCGCTTCCGTAGGGCCCAAGAACGCGGTAAGCATAGATATCCGCGCCCGGCGCAATGCCTACGACTCCATATTCGCCGACATCGCGGGCTCCGATGGTACCCGCTACGTGCGTTCCATGATCCGTCCAATACGTACTTCCCCTGTCATCGACCTCTGGGGGATTGGAAGGGTCATTTTCCCAGTCGACTGGAGTAGTCTCATATGGATCATTATCATTGTCAACGAAGTCATATCCGCCCTTATAAGCATCTTTCAGGACAGGGTGAACATAATCAATACCTGTATCAATAACGCCGACTTTAATGCCTTTACCTGTATATCCGAGATCCCATACTTCCGGAGCACCGATGAATGGCCCCGTATCTTTCATATATGGATTCACTTCGCCCTTCGGTCCAACCGTTACCTCCAGATCGGGATAAACGCCTAAAACGCCTGGAATATCAAGCAGCGCTTCAATCTTGCTGCCATCGATCTCCATGGACACCCCATTGAATGCGTAACTGTATTGGTTCGAAATTTCGTGTGATATATTCTTCGTGTCCAGACTGCGAATAAAAGTCTGCTGCTCCAATTGTACCTGGGCTTCGACCTTCGCCTCTGCCGAAGAACTAAAAGATTGGCCCTGAATGGAGGATAGGCCTTTTGCCAAAGCCACTGGCTCAGTAGATAACTCTACGATGACTCTTGCTGGACCCCCAGCAGACTTCTGTAGACTTTGATCAAGCTTGGGAAACTCCGCTAGCTTTGCTCTCTGTTTTAGAATATCCTTTAACTGCCTTGCTTCATCGGCACTGAGCTGATTGCCCAGTTCGATCTGCCGTTCTGCCGGAGCGGCCCCAGCCGCTGGTGCAATCAATGATAGCATCAATATAAAACTTAGTAGTGCGGACCATAACTTTTTACTCAAGGCTTTGCCCCTCCCAAAAAATTAGATTTCTCAATCAATTCAGGGTCTGGGATGTCATCAGCATAACTGTGCTGCCTATCGATGGTATCCACTCCTTTCCGCATAAGACTGACCCGTGGTAAATTATTCGAGAATCTGAAATTAGATTCCTTCATCCTTTTCTGTATGTTTTTGTTAAATCCAGTCGATTGTATAGGAGGTTTTGACGAATGCCAGGAAACATCATAAATTCAAAGGGAATTAAGGCTTATATAGGAGGTAAGGGGGGAGAAATGAAATCGAGGAAAAAGAAAAACCGAGACTATGAAATAGCCTCGGTTTCTAAGCGGTGCAACTGATTCTGCAAGATATATCCAGTCAATCCTATGATTCGTTCAGCAACCGCACAAACTCTTCTTCATCCTCCAGGATGTCGATGCCGAGCTGCTGGGCTTTGGTCAGCTTGCTGCCGGCTTTTTCGCCTGCAATGAGGAGGTCGGTTTTCTTGGACACGCTGCCGGTGACTTTGGCACCGAGCGCTTCCAAGCGTTCCGTTGCCTCTTCACGGGTCAGCAGATGGAGGGTCCCTGTCAGCACGACCGTCTTGCCGCTGAAATAGGAATCGGTGCTAACTGGCTTCGGTGCTTCCGGCGCTTTCGCCTGGACACCCAGCGAAAGCATCTTCTGAATGCTCGCTTGCGCAAACGGATCCGCGAAGTATCCAGCGATACTTTCGGCCACGATGCCGCCTACGTCCGGCAGCTCGACCAATTCTTCTGCGGTTGCCGCCATCACACGGTCCAGATCACGGTAATGATCGGCCAGCATTTTGGTTGTAGATTTGCCGGTATTCGGAATACCCAGTGCAAAGAGGAAGGATGCAAGATCCCGCTCCTTGCTTTTCTCGATGGCATCCAGCAGATTCTGGGCTTTTTTCTCACCGAAGCGCTCGAGCTTCAGCAAACTATCAAAAGATAACGTATAAAGATCTGCCGGTTCTCTCACACCCAGTTCGTCGTATAACTGGATCGCAGTCTTATCGCTAAACGTCTCAATGTCCATGGCATCCCTGGAAGCAAAATGCGTGATGCGGGCCACGATTTGCGGCTTGCACCCGGTCTTGTTGTTGCAGAAGAGATGAGCGCCGCGCTGCTCCAACGGGAAACCGCAGGATGGGCATTGATCCGGGAACAATATCTCTTCCCCATCCTGCTCCTCCGTTACTTTGCCGAGGATCTCGGGAATGACGTCATTCGAACGGCGAATAAAGACTCGAGAGCCCAGCGCGAACTTAAGGTTCTTGCGCTCAATATCCCCGATATTGTTCAGCGTACAATTTTGTACGGTAACTCCGGCAAGCTCAACAGGCTCCACACGCGCTAATGGCGTGATTTTTCCGGTCCGTCCCACATTCCAGGTTACCGACTGCAGCACGGTCGTGGTTTCTTCCGCTTCGAATTTGTAAGCGACTGCCCAGCGCGGGAACTTGTCGGTATAACCAAGAGCTTCGCGAATACGGAAGTCGGTCACCTTCACAACCGCCCCATCAATGAGATAATCGAGCTCGGAACGACGTTTCTCGATATCGGCCAATTGCTCCATTACATCATCAAACTGCTCAAAATAGAAAATGTACGGATTGACCTTAAGCCGGTTCTCACGGAGGAAATCCATCATTTCCTTGTGATCGGCAAAGGTGATTCCATCCGAATAACCTACATTATAGAAGTAGGCGTTCAGCTTACGCTCGGCCGTCACCTTCGGATTAAGATTGCGGAGCGCCCCTGCTGCGGCATTACGCGCGTTTTTGAGCGGCTCAGCCGCGGTTTGATTGTATTTGTCCAGCACGGACAGGTTCATGATGCCTTCGCCCTGCACTTCAATCGTGCCTTCTGTATACGGGATCGTCATCGGCACCGATTTGATGGTCTTCACCTGAGCCAAAATTCCTTCGCCAACCGCACCGTTGCCCCGTGTCGACGCTTGAACCAGTTTACCGTTCTGATAGGTCAGATTCAGCGTCAACCCGTCAAACTTCAGCTCCAGTGCATAACAAGGAGTAGGCAGAGGATTGCCGGGATTCTTCGTATTGTAGTCATTGACCAGCCTGACGACGCGATCATGCCAGGTACGGAGCTGCTCGATGTTCTGAGCCTTATCAAGGCTCCATAACGGAGCCAAATGGCGATGCGGGGCAAAACCTTTCAGAATCTCCCCACCCACCCGCTGGGTCGGAGAATCCGGAAGCGTCACGCCGGTCTCTGCCTCCAACGCTACCAGCTGGTCGTACAGGGCGTCATACTCCTTGTCGCTTACAAGCGGCTGATCCAGCGTGTAGTAATGGTAATTGTAATTGTTTAGCTCCGCAATGAGCTTCTCCATCTTTTCCTTGAAATCCATGCAGGGGCAATCCTCCTTCAATAATATAAGTTGTAACCCTTATTCCACCTTCGTAATCGGCGCGAAGCCGGCAAGGAGACGTTTCACACCCACAGGCGCCGGGAATGCAATCTGCAATTCCATGTCATTGCCGCTGCCTTTGACCGCTACAATCGTACCGGTTCCCCATTTGCCATGGGCTACTTTGTCACCAGCTTTAAAACCACCGCTGTCCGAAGCAGCTGCCGAACGGGATGGCGCACCGGTTGTCATGGTCACCCGGCTCTTCGGTGCGGCTTGGGCGGAAGCGGTCGATCCGCTAAGGGAGAGGTCCACGTTGCGTCCACCCCCGAAGTTGCTGCCTCCACCGCCGCCGAAGCCGCGTCCTGCGTAAGATCCGCCCACATTGCTTCCGCTGCCTCTGCGGTATCGGTCATTCGCCATCTGGGTGTCTTCCTTCAGCTCTTCCGGAATTTCCTCCAGGAATCGTGAAGGCGGGTTCGCCGTCGTACGGCCAAATAGCGTACGCATGCGCGCACAGGACAGGAACAGCTGCTTCTCCGCACGTGTGATACCGACATAGGCAAGTCGGCGCTCCTCTTCTAGCTCTTCGTTATCCATAAAGGCACGGCTGTGCGGGAATACCCCTTCCTCCATGCCGATGATGAACACGACTGGGAACTCCAAGCCTTTGGCACTGTGCATGGTCATGAGCACGACAGCATCGTCGCGATCTTCTTCGTCATCGTTCATCGAGTCGATGTCCGCAATCAAAGCAAGATCTGTGAGGAA
Source organism: Paenibacillus sp. 2KB_20 (assembly GCF_052115765.1). Classification (NCBI taxonomy): domain Bacteria; kingdom Bacillati; phylum Bacillota; class Bacilli; order Caryophanales; family Paenibacillaceae; genus Paenibacillus; species Paenibacillus sp. 2KB_20. The sequence goes on from NZ_JBFRHH010000030.1 coordinate 10,010, forward strand.
GGAGATGAGCGACTTATCCTCGTTGTTCTTCTCGAACTCTTGCGTCACCGACAGGAACTCGTCGATGTTCTCGAGGCGGGATCTGGATTCGATCGTATTCTCGTTTTGCAGCTCGAGGCGGTATTCGGACATTTCCAATATTTTTTCAGTAAGCTCGGTGACCGAAAGAAACTCAACCATTCGGCTGAGCGCGGCAATCATGTCGTAGAAGCCCACTAGCGCATTGCGCGTCCGTCCGGCAAAGCCGAGATCGTCCACGATTTCCAGCACGCGGAAGATCGAGATGCCCCGCTCTGCGGCTGCAGCAGCCAGCTTCCCGACGGTTGTGTCGCCGATGCTTCTTTTTGGCACATTAATGATCCGCGTTAAACTGATATCGTCGTCCGGGTTGGAGATCAGGCGAAGGTAAGCAAGCATGTCCTTAATCTCTTTGCGATCGTAGAACTTGATGCCCCCGACGATCTGGTACGGGATGTCCGACTTGATCAGAATTTCCTCGATAACCCGGGACTGCGCATTGGTCCGATACAGAATCGCGTGGTCCTGATAACTCTTGCCGGCGTTAATGCTCTTGCTAATTTCCGAGGTAACAAAATACCCCTCATCATGCTCCGTATCCCCACGGAACACCTTGATCTTCGGTCCTTCACCTTGCTCGGTCCACAGATTCTTTGGCTTGCGGCCAGTGTTCAGGCCAATGACATTGTTGGCAGCGTTCAAAATGTTCGCTGTAGAACGGTAATTCTGCTCGAGCAGAATCGTCCGCGCCTCAGGGTAATCCTGCTCAAAATTCAGGATGTTCGTAATATCCGCACCACGCCAGCGGTAGATCGATTGATCGCTGTCCCCGACAACGCAGATGCGGTGATGGCTATCCGCCAGCATCCGGCAGAGCATGTACTGCGCCCGGTTGGTATCCTGATATTCATCCACGTGAATGTACTGGAATTTGCGCTGGTAGAAATCGAGAACCTCCGGCACTTCCTTAAACAGCTGAATCGTGGTCATGATCAGATCGTCAAAATCAAGCGAATTGTTGCTCTTCAAGCGTTTCTGGTATTCGGTGTAGACCTTGGCTACAAGGGATTCAAAATAGTCTCCGGCTTTCTGTTCATACTGCTGCGGGGATATCAGCTCATTCTTAGCGGCGCTCATGGCCCCTTGAATCGCCTTCGGCTCAAATTTCTTCGTATCGATATTGTGATGCTTCATTACGTTCCGAATAACCGACAGCTGATCCGTCGAGTCCAGAATACTGAAATTCGAGGTGAAACCAATCCGTTCAATGTCTCTACGCAAAATTCGCACGCACATCGAGTGGAACGTCGATACCCAGATGTCCTGGCCTTCGCGGCCAACCAGCTTGGATACCCGCTCCTGCATCTCGCGTGCCGCTTTATTCGTAAATGTAATCGCAAGGATGCTCCATGGTGCGGCTTTGCGAGTGGCGATCAAGTAACCGATCCGGTGCGTCAGCACCCGCGTCTTGCCGGAGCCGGCACCCGCCATAATGAGCAGCGGTCCGTCGGTTGCTTCAACGGCTTGACGCTGCTGTGGATTCAGACGGCTGACGGCGTCGTGTATATCAATGGAATGCATAGTGTTGCCTCCTAATAGGTGTAGATTTGATAAGGGAGAAACTTGGACAAAAGTGAAAAGCCAAAAAATGAGATAGGTCGGGCAGATAGATAAAATTTAAAGAGAATGAATATGAATATAGATTACCGACGTATCTGTATCTAATACACTGTGAGTTCTGCGTTGCTTGACTTGATGAATTACAATATTTTTTAGCGGATCTTATAACCGAGACCAGTCAGCCCTTCACGGCCTTGACCGTCTCGAGCGCCTGCTCCAGATGATCATACACAACGTTGCCAACAACGATCGTATCAGAGATAGCTGCAGCCTCCAGCGCCTGCTCGGCATTGGTAATTCCGCCACCGTAGAACAAACGAGCATTATCCAGCGATCTTCGAACCGTACGAACGGTTTCCATATCCCCGAACGCGCCGCTGTTTTCCAGGTACACAATCGGAAGATTCATCAGCTTGTCCGCAATCTGCGCATAAGCAGCGGCTCCGCTCGCATCAATCGAAGTCTCTGCTCCGGTCAGCTTCGCAACCGCGGCATTCTCGTTCAACACGATATAACCTTCGGTCACGACCAGATCCCACGGTATCATATACCCGTAGCGTTCGATTCCCTCGCGATGCCGGCCCATGATCCAGGTCGGATCCTGCGTATTCATGACCATCGGGACCATATATAGATCAAATCCGGGTACAACGGCTTCCAGATCGGATACTTCCTGCACGCACGGCAGCTCGTAACGTCGAACTCGGGACAGTAGGTCCACGGTATTTTCATAAGTGACTCCGGTTGAGCCTCCGACCATAATGGCATCGGTTCCTGACAAACATACCACATCAAGGGTCTCGTCATCGATCTCCTTGTCGGGGTCCAGCTTAAACACATGCCTCCAGGATTGTATCATCTCTTTCAAGCGTCATTCCTCCACGTTCACGGGTTACTATTATACTAAAATAAGTCTATGCTAGCACGGTAAGCAAGTCAATTTATGTTCGCATAAAATACGAACATTTTTTTGGTAATTGTCGTTTATCTGTTCAGCCGATATCCGAACCGCGCTGCTGGTAAGGGATTTGGGCTGATACTCCGCTAAGAAAGGCGTCTACCGACGTACAATCCCAGACCGTATGACGCACCACCCCAGACCGCATTAAGATGGTGGTTTTTTTGGGATATCAAGGTAGGCCATGTTTCGAAGTTTGTACTTTCTCATATTATGAAAAAGCCCGCGTCTTCTTTTGGAGACAACGGACTTCGATGTTCAGCATCACTTTATATGAAGAATTGCCTACTCCATAGACGGGCCATACAACATGAAGTAAGCCATGCAAAACACCCCTATGCCAGTCACTTTTTAATCGTATATCTCAAACTGTTCTGCTCCAGTTCCGGCTCTGTCAGCAGGTCTGAATAAACGCCGTACACGCCCCATTTTTCATAATTGTTCACGGTCGTGGTGTCATTAATGGTGTGGACATAAGTCACGGCACCCGCTTGCCTCAGCTTGGCTACGAAATTCGGGCTGACCTTGTACTCCGGCATGGTAACGGCGTCAATGTTGTTCTCCTGCACGAAAGCCGTGATCTCGGCAGGTGAATCCTGCGTGGCATACAGCGTATAGATAATTGACTCAAACGGATAGATGTCCAGAACCATATCGAGCATGGGCTCATTATAAATTTGGATGACCACCCGATCCAGAAGTTCCGGGTCCCGCTCATTAGCAGCGTTTACAATCTCCGTGAACAGGTATTGAATATCCTGATCCTCCTGCTCCTTCGTGTCTGTCACGATGTAGATATCGGGATGACGCTCCATCATATCCATTATCCCCTCAATATCCATCGGTTGGTATTGCTCCAAAATCGGTGTATTAATGAATTCCTCATGGCTCAGACGGGCTGCCTGCTTATCGTCCGGGAGTTTTTCCTTCTGGCCCAGCTGCTGTGTCATGCTCTCCGTCCACTCATGCCTGGCGACGACTTTACGGTCCTCCGTCAGCATCAAATCAATCTCGAATACCCGAGTGCCTTTCTCATAGTTAACGACCATGGCTTCATAAGCGTTCGTATAGGGCTGTTCACCGATACTCCCCATGGCGTGCGCAATCAGGCGATAGGCCGCGAATCCTTGCGGTTCTTCCTCATCCATCTCAAGATGAGTCTGAAGCAGTATCATAATGGCGGAAAATAATAGAAGGACAGCTGCGATCCGTTTCATGGTATCCCCACCCTTTGCATCGTTCATCGCTGTTGCTAGGTAAATACCCGGTTGAAGGGTCGGCCAAACAAAAAACCGCCACTTGGCTGCAGCCAAATGACGGAATGATTTTATGGATACTGCTGATCACTAGCTTTTGGCCTTCAAAAGATGAATATACCATTTCAAACCCGCATTGTGGTTAAACACGCTGACTTTATCCACGATATCAAATAATCCGCAGCTTTCCATCTCGCTAATCTTATGTTCTACCATGAGATAATCAGAATCTTGGGTGTTCTTGTGTGAATATAGAGAAGAGATGATGACGCCATCCGGGGTCAAGTAACGTGCATATTCTAGCAGTTTGATCGGGGTATTAGGCACGTACTGCAATGACTCATTAAACACAATGACATTGTAACGCTTATGAGGAACATAATGATTGATGTCCGCGCGCTGGAATAGGTTCCTTGATGTTTTGCTGGATGCGATTCTGATCGCTTCTTCGGACAGGTCGACACCCGTGTAATTCAACTGTTCAACATCAAGGAGCATGTCATACAATATCCCGGCCCCGCATCCCATATCCAAAATGCCCTCGTCCCCAATAAACTTTCTTATATAACCGTACACTACCGAGTATCTGGCATATTCCGTGATGTCCGATAAATAATCCCACATGTTGGATCTATACTCTTCGTCCCATTGCTGTTGATTGCTTTCAATGAAATCCTGAACCTTGGCGTTTTCCATTTCGATTCCTCCCCATATTGGATGTTAATTCCCGTTTGGCAAATGAAGCGGCGACAGATGAAAACAAGGTCATTTGAAAAACATTAACTTAGCGCTCACAAAGAAAATCAAGAATTGGATCATCCTTGCGTACTAACGATCCTACATATGGACCACTGAAGACATTGACGAGCCCCCTATTTCATTATAATAGTATTATAGTTATATATTGTAAATGTATCCGATTGACTATTGTACGATGTGGTGCACATGCATGTCTCTGGCTTGATGAATGGATCAAATGTCCGAAATTAATTCTCTGATACGCCACAGCCTTACAAGAAGCGACAGCATTCGATATCTATCTGCGTGAGTCGGGACCTGGGGAGCATATAAGCGTCTGGGACAGGTACGCAAACAAAAAAACGCCATCTGGCTCATGCCAAATGACGTTAACATCGATTATGATCAGTATGCGTTCTTGAATCCGTTGCGGATCGTGCGCAGAATGATTTTGATATCAAACAGAATGGACCAATTCTCGATGTAGAAAATATCGTGCTTGATCCGTTCCTCAATCGAAGTATCCCCACGCAGGCCGTTGCTCTGCGCCCATCCCGTGATGCCCGGGCGTACATGGTGTTTCACCATGTACTTTGGAATTTCCTCTTTGAACTGTTCAACATAATAAGGTCGCTCCGGCCTAGGGCCTACCACGCTCATATGACCGAACAGGACATTGAAGAACTGAGGCAGCTCATCCAGACTGGTCTTCCGAAGAAAAGAGCCGAACTTGGTGCGGCGCGGATCATTTTCCACGGTCCAGCCCGTATCCGATGCCCCCTCCGGGAGCGGCTTCATGGAGCGGAATTTATACATATAAAAGTTCCTGCGGTTCAGCCCAACCCGCTCCTGCTTGAAAATGACGGGGCCCCGGGAAGTCAAACGAATACCCAGGTAAATCCCGATCATCACCGGCAGGGTCAGAATAATCGCCACTAAGGCGAATACAATATCAAACGCTCGCTTGAAGAGCCGGTTTGCCGCTAGATCCAGCGGGATATCGCGCACGTTGATCATTGGCATTCCCGCAAAGTTATCAAACACCGGCCGTGCCGGGAGGTAATCGAAAAAGTCCGGGATAATCAGCGTACGCACACCGGCTTTTTCACAAGCGGCAATGATCTCCGGGTACTTGTGGTGCGCATTTAGCGGAAGTGCTAGTACGACCTCGTCAACGAGCTTTTCGTTTAGCACCTTATGCAGATCGCTGACCGAACCCAGAATGGGTTTAAGCCGTCTGGCTTCGATCTCGTCCCACTGCTGGTAATCATCCAGGAAACCAATGACTTCATAACCTAGCTCCGGGTATTGCTTCAGATTTTTGAAGAAGCGCTTCCCGAGCGTACCTGCACCCACAATGAGCACGAATTGGCGATTATAGCCTTTTTCCCGAAAATGCTTGAGGGATTTCTTTAGGAAATAACGGTATAGAATAATGAAAGCAACATTGAGAATCATGTAGATGGCGAGATACCAACGGGAGATATTCACCTCTTTAACAAAGAACATGATACTCAAGAGGACGAACATACCGATGAAATGAGCCTGAAAGATTTTCATGAATTCGTCGGCAAAGCGCTTTTTCCGCTTTGGTGAGTATAAGGAAATCATGATGCCAACAGCCAAGGCTACTGCGCCATAAACTAGACTCCACAAAGTATAGGTTTCAAGAGGGAGCGGCTCTTCGTACGGAAACCAGCTGCTCTCAAACTTGATCCACCATGCAAACAAGAATGCCAGCTGGATAAAAGCAAAATCGGTAATCATATATAATTTGGTCAAAAACCCCTGATTCTGGCGGATCATGATTTCACCTCCACTCCACCTGAAGATTGCGTTATGGTTGCTGGACGAATAGGCTTAAGCCGGTTCATAAGCAAGGATAGGAGCAATTTCAGACCAACGCCTGCATAGACGGCTCCATTAACGAATATGTTGTATTTCTGCCGGTAATGCTTCCGATGAAAAAGAATCATCGCCCGATGGAACTCATAAATGATTTTGAACGGCCTGCGCCGGGCGCTGCCGCCTTTATAATGGATAATCTTGGTCCGAGGATAATAGTGAATTCCCCATCCCGCCTGCTTGATGCGATAACACCAGTCGATGTCTTCCCCGTACATAAAAAAGGTTTCATCCAGCCCGCCTACCTGCTCAATCGTCTCGCGACGTACCAGCATGAACGCACCAACCAAACAATCCACCGGATACTCTACGTCCGGATTCAAATATCCCAATTGATACTGGTTGAACTCCGGCTTGTTCGGGAACAGCTTGCTGAGCCCAAAGGCATAGTAAAAAGAAGCCGAAGGCGTAGGAAACCCTCTTTTACAGGCCTTATCCAGCGAACCGTCCGGGAGGACGATTTTACAGCCAGAAGCACCAATGATCGGGTTATAGTCCATAAAAGCGACCATCGTCTCAATCGTATCCTGCTGGATAATCGTGTCGGAATTTAGCAGCAGCATATAGCGACCTTCCGCAACTTCCATCCCCTGATTGTTGGCTTTGGCAAAGCCGGTATTCTCCGTGTTCTCGATCAGCTTGACCTGCGGGAATAACTCTTGGATGGTCTGAACCGAGTCGTCCTTCGAGTTGTTATCTATCAAAATGACTTCGTATGTATAGTCCGTCTCTGATGCAAACACGGATCGCAAACAGTCCACCGTCAGCTGACAGGTATTGTAGTTCACGATTAAAATGCTTAAATCCATTGCATAACGTCTCCTGACAAATATAGTAATCTATCGACATTATAGCATAGTTCATGGAGAAAGAAGGAATATCAAGGAATAAGTTGTCTTGTCCTATTCAACCTCATATAAAGCCGATCAAAATAAAGAACTTAAACAACAAACTCTCTGCCTTGGATTGTCTGTACAATTTGCTCTTACGCGCATAATGTAGCCTGTCTACGAATCTTGTGCGAGATGCAAGAAATAAATCCAGCTGCTCTTTCTGATCGCCAGTCAATCGTGAGCCATAGATTCGATTAAACTCGCTCGCTTGTTTATGCAACAAATCTTTACCCGTATGTCTTTTAAAACTGGCCCATTTGCTCTTTAACTTACCCGCGAGGGAGTTGCTGCCTCCTACCACATTGTTACTGTGCTGACGGTATAACATGGACGGCATGTTATCGTAGATTACGGTTCCAAATGCGGATATCAGCAAGTAAAACCACCAATCGTGCATAAGAACCTTTTGACTGTCAACCGATCTACTATGCATAAACAGGTTTCTTGCCGATCGATTCATCGTGATTGTGGCTCCAATAGCGATATTCTCATATAACGCATTAAAGAAAGATGGCTCCCGAGTAGGAGGCTTAGGCCATGTACCTTCCCGGTTTAACTCGTCATCGGTAAGGTAGGTCGATGTAAATACCATCGCCGGAACTTCTGTATGTATAGAGGAATTCAAGCGTGCGATAGCATGTTCTACCTTATGATCAAACCACACATCATCCTGGTCGCAAAAACAGTAGTAATCAACTTCAGTGTCTGCAGCACGCAGCAGTTCAAAGAAGCTGGACACAACGCCAACATTCGGTCCTTTAATAAGCTTTATCTGATCTGGGTGTATCTTTATCAGTTGTTCGAGAACTTGAACTGTTTGATCCGTGGAACCATCGTCTCGTATCAAAATCGAGATAAAGGGGTGTGTCTGGTTGAGAATGCTCTGGATTTGTTCAGATATATATTGTTCGCCGTTATAAGCGGATAGCAATACTTGCACTTTATTCATATAGGAGAACCTCCGGAAAAGCACATTGGCTTATACTATCGTAATTCATTAGATTTATGAGTGATTTTATGAAATAGGCTAATCATGACCACCCGTCCAACGGGTGGTTTGCTCTTGGGGTATAACCCCTTGTTGCCAAACTGCGCCTAAAGACGCTAGCCTGACCACAAATCCGTTCAGGCTCAGTGTTTTTGTCACTTTCACTTACCAGTTAAACTGGTTTATTTC
>NZ_JBFRHH010000031.1:0-5490 GCF_052115765.1 Paenibacillus sp. 2KB_20
GCAATGTCAGGAGCTTCTAACTTTCTACTTCTGTCCAGCAGAAATTCCAAAGGTTTATTCTCAATAATTGAATCTTCCTTGCCCTTCAATCCTCTTTTAATAGCAACCACATACAATTCTTCTGTCTTATATAGGTGTTGACATACCTGACTGATACTCCAACTGTTTGAATCATGCCGCCTGTTCAGCTGATCTCCGTTCAATCCATTGAGGATTGTAAGCAATACCTCCCTTGTTTCCTTTAATTTTTGATTAATTTCTTGAAATTCCAGGGTAACCACTCCTTCATTTCTGAAATCGTAAACAAAAGTGCCCCAGCCTTAGATAGCTGTTATCTTAGGCTTGGGGCATTTCACTGTCTGCTTCTTCCATTATTATACATCTGATAACCGAAGGGTGTAAGCCCCCAAGTGTAAATAGGCTTGCAAAAAAGTGTCTCTTCCGGCTTCACTTTATAGCAGAGTAACCTTCTCTTTTAATTTGAAACCGGCCTGCAAGAGGCCGGTTCGATGCGTTACGGCGTAAGGACGCCGTCGCCGATAATAATTCGCTGGGTTTTGCCATAATCGCCGGGCGTAGGAACGATGATAAACTGCAGCGTGTGGACGCTGCTCACATTCACATCGAGGTCGAGCGCAGCGGGCTTTGCCGAACTGAAAGAAAGCATCTTCAGCACTTTCTCGCCACCCATGACCTTGACCTTACTGCTGCCGTACTCGCTTCCGACGGTCAACTTGTCAACTGCGACTTCCGCAGTCAATCGCTTGTATTGCTGGTTCAGACCGACTGAAACAAATCGCATCCTAAAATGCAGATGATACGAAAAGGAAGATATAACTTATTCCTCAATAATTCGTGTCTTGACAATGGGGAGCATTACAGTTTTTGTCCCCCAAGTACAATTTTGTCTTCATTTGTCTCAACCTTCTGTTCAGATATGTCAGTGTTAATTGACACAAATCTCCCCATACTTACTGATGTCCAGATAATAATATCATTCATTTTGATTAATTCTCCTATAATACAGATTAATATCAATCCTATTATCATTCACTGAGTTAGTTCTGTATCATTTCGCCGATTTATGAGGGGAGATTTGTGTCAATCAATACCTCTCCTATGCAGATATATAAATAGGGTTTGTTCAGAGAATTGAGCCGAAAACTAAGTTTAGGGTTCTTTTACAACCTGGATATTATTAATGAACCCAGCCGTAGGTGTAAATATAGCAGTAAATTTATTACTCTTCACATCATACTCAAATAACCCACGTTCGTTTTTAACGATTGCTATCGTATATATTTTGCTGCCATCTTTAGAGTAATTGGCTTCTCCTCTTTGTAATCTTGTAGTTTCCCACTTACTCACACTAGTGGTTTTTCTAGCAGTATCATAGTCAATAACTATAGAGGGGATTTGCCCCTTGTTATATTCCTTGTCACCAAATGCAATAACATGACCCTCTTTATTCATCAGCATACGAATCCAGTAATTTTTACTAAAGAGCTTTGTTTTCTCTTTCAAATCGTAATCCGTTTCGTATATGGTATACGTTGGCATTTTGAAATTATTCTGTCCCGCAGGTCCATCTTGATGGGTCAGACTATAATTCCGTTCCTTCAACGAATAAGCCGAAGCATAAACTTTTTTGTTACTATGATCTAATGTAATAGCTTCTACGAGCTTGTCATCATCACCCCAGAGTCTCATCTCATTGGAGGTGAGATCAATAGCGCCTAATCGTATGGCTCTCTCTCCTTTTACATTAGCCACAAAAAATAATTGATCCCCTGAGGGAATAATATAGTTGACTGCAAATAAGTTATCGGTAAGTTGAGTGCTTTTTTCACTCGATAAATCTCTGACAAAGATCTGGTCTCCGTAATCTTTGTCTGTCCCTACCCTTTGGGTATAGTACACTACTTGATTAGGCTTATCATAAAAGCCCAACGGATATTGAGCTGTATATTCGAATTGAAAGACCTTTTTCATTTGCTTTGTAGCTGTATCATAGCTTAGTATTTGTGTCATTATGGATCCGTTTTCATCTGTAGTCGCATATTCTGAATAAGTCATCGTAATGTAATCCGTTGCAGGTGCTGGTGGCTTCTCCTCTGAACTAGCTTTAGGAGTAGTATTGGCTGTGCTTGTTGTTTCCGAACTAGCATCTTTAGACGAGCATGAAACCAGTAATATCGCTAACAACAAATACATTAACGTCTTTAATGTTTTTTTCAAATCAATCTCTCCTTAATTTCTGTTTCTATAATCAATTATGCCTATGGCTTAAGCCATAGGCATAATCTCTATAACTTTAAAATTGATAATAGTATCTACCCGGGAAAGATAATGTATCACTGTAAGTATAACCGAATTGTACATTATTCCAGCCCCAGAAATAGTTATCCATTACTGCATCAGGAAGAGAACCAATGTCGTTCTTATATACAGTTTTAACAATATTAGTATCTAACGCTCTAGCAGTGATTGGAGTTCCATGAATTGCATTATCAATTTGTTTTTTTGTTGCGATATCACCTGCTCCTAATGTCTTACCGCTTGATCCTACTGTTCCAGATCCACCAACACCAGCCCTGAAAACAGTAAATCTACCCTCTCCTGTTACAGCACCTGAAGAAATAATTACTTTTTGTCCTGAACCATATGTGTAAGTTCCTGCAGGTAAACGTCCTGGATAAGGGACTGTTGAACTTGGAATATCGGCTGCCACTGCTGCATGTTTCGGAGCAATACTCTCATCTACATAGACATGATTAATGTGTCCATCAGATCCATAGATAACTACAGTACCTGGAGATGGTTCTGGAAGATCAAATCCAAGATCTATCACTGGTAAATCCTTGACAGTATCTGCTACAGCTTTGAAAAAATCATCCTCAGCAGCTCTTCCATAAATATCCGGCACTTCTTCATAAGCTTGTAATGAACGTAATATATCATTTGTATCTCCAGCATGATCTGCTGCACTTGTATCATAGGTTATTATTGGTTTTTTCTCTGCATTATAAGTCAAAATTGCACCTGGAACAAAAGTTGTTGGTATCTGATTTTTCACAGCTTCCAAATCAATCCTTGTTTCGCGTGATTCGTTTGAAGTAATGCTATTTAGTTGAGAATTTTCAACAGCATTTACCATCACACCACCAGACAATAGCAATAAGGCCGTAGACAGGCTTACGGCAATCCATTTCTTGCTTTTCTTAGATTTCATTTTTACAACCTCCTCTAATTTATAAGAAATAGGGTCAATCCCACTTGCTTTCTGGAAAAATTTTAACTTTCTAGCCTTCATCTTTGAAGGTTAGACCGGAGAAATCCGTATACGATGATATTATTTTTATTTTTTTTCGTAATAATATCCTCTTATTATCAACTGTTTTGTATCTTCGGTCACTTCCTCACCAATATCTCCTCTAACAACTTCCTCTCGTGGAAATTGTTTTGGAAAAGGTGCATAATAAAATTCTCCATGTTCAGTTACTACACTTTCCACCGGTTCTGTTCGAGCTTTTCTGTCGTATTCAATTTGCCAATCTGGTAATGCTTTTTTTGGTGGAGTGGTGTCATTAATAGTCGAGTCTATAACTTGCTTATTATCTATAAGTTCTCTGATTATAAAAAAAGCGCTCATTAATACAAAACAACATGATGCAATGATTATAGTTCTTCTTAAAAACTTCTTATTCATGATCACTCACCCCTTCTAAGATGTTATTTGTTGTTGAGGAGATACTTAAAAGATAGCATCAATATATCCATTCCCTGAAATTGAAAAATCGTTCAAATTTGTTACCATTACTTGGTATGTACCAGGAGGTACGTTCCATATCTCTTTTGTTTCGTTCGTATGTGTAAATCTCCCATAGATGAGGGCTGGCGTTCCAAAGTAATCTCTGTTGACGAGTGTATAATTCACAGAGGGGGCTTTGTTACTATTAGTAGCCCACTGAACTACAGTAATCTTGTATTTAGTTGCTGAAGAAGTGAATTCACCTGAGAAGTGGGACACACCGGATGGACCAGCTGGTGCCAAATTATCAAAAGCCCAAGACATATTAGCCATAGGTTTAATATTTCCTTCTGGTTGAGTTTCTGTGGGTTCTACCATCAATGATTCTATAGGAATAGCATTTCTTATTGCCTCGTGATATTCTTCCTCAGTAAGATCACTTAAAATTGAGTCTGAATTCACAATTTCAGAATATGGCGGAAATCCTTTTACCCAATCGTTTTCAGCAGCCTCTACATTAGAGACACTACCAGTATGTAAACCTACAGATGTCAATATAACTACCAACATTGTTACAAGCATTTTTTCATTGAAAAATCCTCCTCAATCGTTAATATGAAACTTTAGTGAATGTATCGTCTCGCAACCCCCTAACAATTGGAAGTATTTACAAAACAACCCTAACACAAGAGTTTATATTTGTAAAATAAGTAATATATTTACAGTTCAAGTAATTAAATTATTATCAACCTAGTCGGTGTAATCGGCCCTCTCCAATAAATAACGCATCTATCATGAACTTAGTTATGCTTTTCTAACGTTTCGTTTGTGAACTTCCCAGAAACGCAATAACATAACCACGATTAACACAAAATTTATCGAAAGAGAGATCATTTAAATGTTGTTAATAGAGGATAGTTAATCCGAATTTAAGGTATGAATAGTTTAAAATATTTTTCTCAAATCTTGCGAAGTAAAATTTGTATTATTCTTACTTTAATGGCGACTTATGGAACATTGCCCTTCATGCTTCAATGCCTTGTCTTTCACTTACAGTTCACCTGTAATTAAAGCCTTCCATTAGGACGGCCAAATAAAGTAAAGGACACACATAAATCACATAAATCATAGATCATCTGTATCCCTTTCAAGAAATTAAAGCCAGTTTATTATTTTTATTGAATTGATATGCCTTCGACTATCATCTTTTTAAAAAGTGAGTCACAATGGTATGGTGATAGTCTTCATTGTTCTTCAGGCCAAACTTAAAAAGCGGGTGCCGATATTTAATCGGTACCCGCTCACTGCATGCTCTCTTCACATCCAATTATTGGTTTGATCACTGCTTTTTTCTCCAGCAAATCCTACAGATTAATTTATTTAAATCCTTCGATAATTTCATTTATTTGTTTAATATGTCTTTGTTCATGCAAGTACAGTGATTTAACCCATTCAATTAATAACATCTCTTTAAAGACAGGGTGGGTGAAATGTCTTCTGCTTAGCACGGACGGGTCTTCTAATGAATGGAGCAGCTCCACTAGCTTCTCTCTTGAATGATGTAGTTTCTCGACAATTTCTTGATATTCCATAATTTCATCGGTTGGTTTAGCAATGTCAGGAGCTTCTAACTTTCTACTTCTGTCCAGCAGAAATTCCAAAGGTTTATTCTCAATAATTGAATCTTCCTTGCCCTTCAATCCTCTTTTAATAGCAACCACATACAATTCTTCTGTCTT
>NZ_JBFRHH010000032.1:0-2683 GCF_052115765.1 Paenibacillus sp. 2KB_20
AGTTACCCGTATCTGAATACATAGGATRCGAGGAGGCATACCCAGGGAACTGAAACATCTAAGTACCTGGAGGAAGAGAAAACAAGAGTGATTCCGTCAGTAGCGGCGAGCGAACGCGGAACAGCCTAAACCAGAGAGCTTGCTCTCTGGGGTTGTGGGACGTCTCACATGGAGTTACAAAGGAACATATTAGGCGAAGAGGTCTGGAAAGGCCCGCTATAAGAGGTAAAAGCCCTGTAGCCGAAAGTATATTCCCTCCGAGACGGATCCCGAGTAGTGCGGGGCACGTGAAACCCCGTATGAATCCAGCAGGACCATCTGCTAAGGCTAAATACTCCCTAGCGACCGATAGTGAAACAGTACCGTGAGGGAAAGGTGAAAAGCACCCCGGAAGGGGAGTGAAATAGATCCTGAAACCGTGTGCTTACAAGAAGTCAGAGCCCGATCTATGGGTGATGGCGTGCCTTTTGTAGAATGAACCGGCGAGTTACGTTCCCATGCAAGGTTAAGGYGAGAAGCCGTAGCCGCAGCGAAAGCGAGTCTGAATAGGGCGARTTAGTATGTGGACGTAGACCCGAAACCGTGTGATCTACCCCTGTCCAGGGTGAAGGTGCGGTAACACGCACTGGAGGCCCGAACCCACGTATGTTGAAAAATGCGGGGATGAGGTGGGGGTAGCGGAGAAATTCCAATCGAACTCGGAGATAGCTGGTTCTCCCCGAAATAGCTTTAGGGCTAGCCTCGGAATTGAGAGTCGTGGAGGTAGAGCACTGATTGGGTGCGGGGCCCGCAAGGGTTACCAAGCTCAGTCAAACTCCGAATGCCATAGACTTATATCCGGGAGTCAGACAGTGAGTGCTAAGATCCATTGTCAAAAGGGAAACAGCCCAGACCATCAGCTAAGGTCCCCAAGTGTGTGTTAAGTGGGAAAGGATGTGGAGTTGCACAGACAACCAGGATGTTGGCTTAGAAGCAGCCACCATTTAAAGAGTGCGTAATAGCTCACTGGTCGAGTGACTCTGCGCCGAAAATGTAACGGGGCTAAACACACCACCGAAGCTATGGCTTGATRCTTTGYATCAGGGGTAGGGGAGCGTTGTATGTAGGTTGAAGGTGTACCGTAAGGAGCGCTGGASAGYAYACAAGTGAGAATGCCGGTATGAGTAACGAAAAGATCAGTGAGAATCTGATCCGCCGAAAGCCCAAGGTTTCCTGAGGAAGGCTCGTCCGCTCAGGGTAAGTCGGGACCTAAGGTGAGGCCGAAAGGCGTAATCGAAGGACAACAGGTTGAAATTCCTGTACCACCGTAAACCGTTATGAACGATGGGGTGACGCAGGAGGGTAGTGACGCGGACTGATGGATGTCCGTCCAAGCAGTGAGGCTGATGTGTAGGCAAATCCGCACATCGATAAGGCTGGGCTGTGATGGGGAGTGAAAATTATAGTAGCGAAGGTCATGATCTCACACTGCCAAGAAAAGCCTCTAGTCAGGTGAAGGTGCCCGTACCGCAAACCGACACAGGTAGGCGAGAAGAGAATTCTAAGGCGCGCGGAAGAACTCTCGTTAAGGAACTCGGCAAAATGACCCCGTAACTTCGGGAGAAGGGGTGCCTCGGTAGGGTGAATAGCCCGAGGGGGCCGCAGTGAAAAGGCCCAAGCGACTGTTTAGCAAAAACACAGGTCTGTGCGAAGCCGTAAGGCGAAGTATACGGGCTGACGCCTGCCCGGTGCTGGAAGGTTAAGGGGAGCGGTTAGGGAGTAATCCCGAAGCTGTGAACCGAAGCCCCAGTAAACGGCGGCCGTAACTATAACGGTCCTAAGGTAGCGAAATTCCTTGTCAGGTAAATTCTGACCCGCACGAATGGCGTAACGACTTGGGCGCTGTCTCAACGAGAGATCCGGTGAAATTTTAATACCTGTGAAGATGCAGGTTACCCGCGACAAGACGGAAAGACCCCATGGAGCTTTACTGCAGCTTGATATTGGATTTGGGTACGATCTGTACAGGATAGGTGGGAGCCTTTGAAGCATGAGCGCCAGCTTGTGTGGAGGCGACGTTGGGATACCACCCTGATCGTATCTAGGTTCTAACCTGGTACCGTAATCCGGTACGGGGACAGTGTCAGGCGGGCAGTTTGACTGGGGCGGTCGCCTCCTAAAGAGTAACGGAGGCGCCCCAAGGTTCCCTCAGAATGGTTGGAAATCATTCGAAGAGTGCAAAGGCATAAGGGAGCTTGACTGCGAGACCTACAAGTCGAGCAGGGACGAAAGTCGGGCTTAGTGATCCGGTGGTACCGCATGGAAGGGCCATCGCTCAACGGATAAAAGCTACCCTGGGGATAACAGGCTTATCTCCCCCAAGAGTCCACATCGACGGGGAGGTTTGGCACCTCGATGTCGGCTCATCGCATCCTGGGGCTGAAGTAGGTCCCAAGGGTTGGGCTGTTCGCCCATTAAAGCGGTACGCGAGCTGGGTTCAGAACGTCGTGAGACAGTTCGGTCCCTATCTGTCGTGGGCGTAGGAAATTTGAGAGGAGCTGTCCTTAGTACGAGAGGACCGGGATGGACGTACCGCTGGTGCACCAGTTGTTCCGCCAGGAGCATGGCTGGGTAGCTACGTACGGAAGGGATAAGCGCTGAAAGCATCTAAGCGTGAAGCCCCCCTCAAGATGAGATTTCCCAA
>NZ_JBFRHH010000033.1:0-1559 GCF_052115765.1 Paenibacillus sp. 2KB_20
TCAGATTGTCGAGAAACCCTGTACTTTTTTCAAAGTACAGGGTTTCTTACATATCAAGTGGTCACATCAAAAGGGAAAATAGGGGATTACCCCCTGTTTTCCAGGCGATCCAGGTGGATCGCCATCTTCTTCATATTCTGTACGGCTGCTGTCATCAGGGCCTGCTCCCTGACGTTCTGCAACCCGCGCAAACGGCAATAGCGAAACCCATGGAGCTCTTTGGCATCCGCGAAGCTTCGCTCAATCGTTTCTTTTCGTTTTCGGTAGAGATATTTCCCGGATCGACTCAACCGGTTGCCTCGCACCCATTCTTTGCTGTCCTCCCAGACGTGACGGGTTACCACCTTTCGGTGGTTGCGAGACCGAGTGCATTCGTTTAATAACGGACACTTCTTGCAGTGCTGAGGGTCTGAAGCGTACTGCCGGTATCCCTCGCGGTTGGTCGTCTTGTATTGCAGTTCGTGCTCCGCCGGGCAGATATAAAGGTTGCGCTCTGCATCATGCGTGAACTTCCATTTTGGGAATAAACCTTGAGTCGGATGGAATCTTCGGTGAGCAATAACGGCAAATATATTTCGGCTTTGCAGCCCTTTGCAGATAGGTGAAGTCAAGTACCCAGAATCCAGCGCAACAGCTTCTACTTTAAAACCAAATCGTTGTTGTTGACGATCCAAACGGGACAAATAGGGTACAGAGTCATGGACATTTCCTGCCGTGACATGTACATCCGTTATCATATTGTATTTCAGGTCCACGGTACGGTGGTCTAAGTAGAAAAATCCTTCCGGTTTCCCATCCCGGATCATATAACCGCTATCTGGATCTGTCGTGCTCACTTTGACTTCCTTTTCCTCAATCACGTCCTCTCTAGGCTTTAGCGCTTTTTTTCATGTGCCTTCCGGTCGGCCTCTACGGCGGCATTAAGTTCACCCACATAATCACGGGTGTTTTGTAAAACCTGTTCCTTTGTGTACTTATGCTTATTCGCATTCGCTTTAACGTGGGTTGAATCGGAAACCAGGACGCGTCCACCTACCATACGGTGCTGAATGGCTTGAAGCACAATCTCATCAAAGATCTCCTGAAAAATCGCTGTATCTTTAAAACGAGTGCGACGATTCCAGCTAATCGTAGAATGGTCCGGCACTTTGTCGGTCAGACCTAATCCCAAAAACCAGCGGTAGGCAAGATTGGTCTGAATTTCACGTTCGAGTTGACGTTCGGAACGGATGCCGTAAAAATAACCGAGGAAAATCATCTTAAATAACACAACAGGGTCGATGGCTGGTCGCCCGTTATCAGCACAATAAAGCGGACGGACCTTTTCGTCGATGAAAGAGAAATCGATATACTTGTCCACTTTACGGAGCAGATGATCTTGAGGAACTAATTCTTCAATCGAAACAAACTCGTAAGCCTGCTGTTTTTCTCGGTTAGAACGCAACATATTTAACACCCTTCCGAACGGTTTATTTACTAATATTATATAATATTAACGCGGTGTCGTGTTGAATTAAATATACAAAAAAATAGCTGTCGAGACTTTCTCGACAGCCTGA
>NZ_JBFRHH010000034.1:0-1466 GCF_052115765.1 Paenibacillus sp. 2KB_20
GTTCGGAAGGGTGTTAAATATGTTGCGTTCTAACCGAGAAAAACAGCAGGCTTACGAGTTTGTTTCGATTGAAGAATTGGTTCCTCAAGATCATCTGCTTCGTAAAGTGGACAAGTATATCGATTTCTCTTTCATCGACGAAAAGGTTCGTCCGCTTTACTGTGTTGATAATGGGCGACCAGCCATCGACCCTGTCGTGTTATTTAAGATGATTTTCCTCGGTTATTTTTACGGCATTCGTTCGGAGCGTCAATTGGAACGCGAGATTCAGACGAATCTGGCATACCGTTGGTTTCTTGGTTTGGGATTGACCGACAAAGTTCCAGACCATACCACCATTAGCTGGAACCGACGGACTCGTTTCAAAGACACCAATATCTTTCAAGATATCTTCGATGAGATTGTGCTGCAAGCAATCCAGCACCGCATGGTCGGCGGACGGGTCCTGGTTTCGGATTCCACGCATGTGAAGGCCAATGCGAACAAGCACCAGTACACCAAGCAGCAGGTTCTACAAAACACACGAGATTACATGGACGAACTTAATGGTGCGGTAGAAGCCGACCGGAAGGCGCATGGAAAAAAGCTTTAAAACCCAGAGAGGATGTGGTCGAGAAGAAAGAAATCAAAGTGAGTAAAACCGACCCGGATAGCGGTTATATGATTCGCGATGGTAAACCTGAAGGATTCTTTTATTTAGATCACCGGACCGTTGATTTGAAATACAATCTGATTACCGATGTCCACGTCACACCGGGAAACGTTCATGATTCTGTACCGTATTTGTCGCGATTGGATCGCCAACGAGAGCGATTTGGTTTTGAAGTTGAAGCCGTTGCCCTGGATTCAGGCTATTTAACAACCCCCATCTGCAAAGGATTGCAGGAACGGGGGATCTTTGGCGTGATTGCTCACCGGAGATTTCATCCGACCCAAGGCTTATTTCCGAAATGGAAGTTTACCTATGATGCTGAGCGCAACCGATATATTTGTCCGCTTCAGCATGAATTGTTGTACCGTACCACGAATCGAGAAGGATACCGACAATATGCCTCGGATCCGAAGCACTGCAAGACTTGCCCGATGCTGGAGGAATGTACCCGTTCACGGAATCACCGGAAGGTCGTTACGCGCCATGTCTGGGAAGACAGCAAGGAATGGGTGCGAAACAACCGGCTCAGTCGATCCGGCAAGTATTTATACCGTAAACGAAAAGAAACGATTGAGCGAAGCTTCGCGGATGCCAAAGAGCTCCATGGGTTTCGCTATTGCCGGTTGCGCGGGTTGCAAAACGTCAGGGAACAGGCCCTGATGACGGCAACCGTACAAAACATGAAGAAGATAGCGATCCACCTGGATCGCCTGGAAAACAGGGGGTAATCCCCCATTTTCCCTGTTGAAGTGACCACTTAAAAAGGGAGAAACCCTGTACTTTGAAAAAAGCACAGGGTTTCTCGACAATCTGA
>NZ_JBFRHH010000036.1:0-759 GCF_052115765.1 Paenibacillus sp. 2KB_20
TTATGACTTTAGTCAGTTGAGCACGCGATAGCGTGCGAAACATAAAACCACCCGCTATGCGGGTGGAGGGATCGAGGGTTTGACCAACAAGACCATCCCGATAAAATTGAGATGTTCAGGCTCAATGAAAGGGATGGTCTTAGATGGCAAATAAGAGCTATAGTCTAGCTCACACGAAGTGGATGTGCAAATACCACATTGTGTTCACCCCGAAGTATAGACGGAAAGAGATCTATAATCAAGTGAGGAAAGACTTGATCGAAATCTTTAAACGTTTATGTAAATACAAGGGAGTGGAGATAATAGAAGGTCACATGATGCCTGATCATGTTCATATGTTAGTAGCGATTCCCCCAAAAATCTCAGTGTCATCATTTATGGGATATCTGAAGGGAAAGAGCGCCCTAATGATATTCGAGAAGCATGCTAATTTGAAGTATAAATATGGGAACCGAAAATTTTGGGCGGAGGGATACTACGTTAGCACGGTGGGCTTAAATGAAGCAACCGTCGCTAAATATATTCGTGAGCAAGAAGCACATGACCAAGCGATTGATAAACTGAGTGTGAAGGAGTACGAAGATCCATTCAGCGGAAACAGGAGCAAGAAAAAGTAAACCAGTTTAACTGGTAAGTGAAAGTGACAAATTACACTGAGCCTGAACAATTTTATTGTCAGGCTAGCGTCTTTAGGCGCAGTTTGGCAACAGGGGGTTATACCCCAAGTGCAAACCACCCGTTGGACGGGTGGTCATGATT
>NZ_JBFRHH010000037.1:0-757 GCF_052115765.1 Paenibacillus sp. 2KB_20
TTATGGCTTTAGCCAGTTGAGTGCGTGAAACGCGCGAAACAAAAAACCACCCGCTATGCGGGTGGAGGGATTGAGGGTTTGACCACTAAGACCATTCCGATAAACTTGAGATGTTCAGGCTCAAAGAAAGGAATGGTCTTAGATGGCAACCAAGAGCTACAGCCTAGCTCACACAAAGTGGATGTGCAAATACCACATTGTATTCACCCCGAAGTATAGACGGAAAGAGATTTATAATCAAGTGAGAAGAGATCTGATTGAAATTTTCAAGCGCTTATGCAAGTACAAAGGTGTAGAGATCATAGAAGGTCATATGATGCCGGATCATGTACACATGTTGGTAGCGATCCCACCGAAAATTGCAGTCTCATCGTTCATGGGATATCTAAAAGGAAAAAGTTCGCTAATGATCTTTGAGAAGCATGCCCAGCTCAAATATAAATACGGGAATCGAAAATTCTGGGCAGAAGGATATTATGTGAGTACGGTAGGATTAAATGAAGCAACGGTAAGAAAGTACATTCGTGAACAAGAAGCACATGACCAAGCGGTAGATAAGCTGAGTGTAAAAGAGTACGAAGATCCGTTCAGTAGCAACAGGAGCAAGAAGAAATAAACCAGTTTAACTGGTAAGTGAAAGTGACAAAAACACTGAGCCTGAACGGATTTGTGGTCAGGCTAGCGTCTTTAGGCGCAGTTTGGCAACAAGGGGTTATACCCCAAGAGCAAACCACCCGTTGGACGGGTGGTCATGATT
>NZ_JBFRHH010000038.1:0-753 GCF_052115765.1 Paenibacillus sp. 2KB_20
GGTAACCCGTAAGGGAGCCAGCCGCCGAAGGTGGGGTAGATGATTGGGGTGAAGTCGTAACAAGGTAGCCGTATCGGAAGGTGCGGCTGGATCACCTCCTTTCTATGGAGAATCGTCTTCTGCAACGAAGACATTCAAATATGACTTCTATGAAGTCAACCTTAAAATCAGGTTTAGGCCTGTTACTCACTCGTTGGTCAGTTTTGAGAGTTCAACTCTCAAAACGCCTTTTCTTTTGGAAGGGCAATTGATCCTTGAAAACTAGATAACGAAACGAATTTGCGCAATTAGAAATATCCTTTTAGCTGAACTTGTGTCAAAACAAGTTTAAATAAAACGGTAGCAGCGGAAGATTCGTGACAGTCGATCCTTTGGAAGTTTSGTTTCCACCTATTAACTCGTTTAGTAGATCAGGAAACAAACGGACAACAGAGCGAATGGCGCGAAACTGAAGCATTGGTTAAGCTACTAAGAGCACACGGAGGATGCCTAGGCGCTAGGAGCCGAAGAAGGACGTGGCGAACAACGATACTGCCTCGGGGAGCTGTAAGCAAGCTTCGATCCGGGGATGTCCGAATGGGGAAACCCAGCTGATGTAATAGTCAGTTACCCGTATCTGAATACATAGGATRCGAGGAGGCATACCCAGGGAACTGAAACATCTAAGTACCTGGAGGAAGAGAAAACAAGAGTGATTCCGTCAGTAGCGGCGAGCGAACGCGGAACAGCCTAAACCAGAGAGCTTGCTCTCTG
>NZ_JBFRHH010000039.1:0-709 GCF_052115765.1 Paenibacillus sp. 2KB_20
ATTACATCAGCTGGGTTTCCCCATTCGGACATCCCCGGATCGAAGCTTGCTTACAGCTCCCCGAGGCAGTATCGTTGTTCGCCACGTCCTTCTTCGGCTCCTAGCGCCTAGGCATCCTCCGTGTGCTCTTAGTAGCTTAACCAATGGCTCCGGTTATTGTGCTCATCGCTCTATTGTCCGTTTGTTTCCTGATCTACTAAACGAGTTAATAGGTGGAAACTAACTTCCAAAGGATCGATGATCCCAAAACCTTCGCGCTACTTTTTATTAAACTTGTTTGACACAAGTTCAGCTAAAAGGATATTTCTAATTGCGCAAATTCGTTTCGTTATCTAGTTTTCAAGGATCAATTGTATATCTTAATAGATGAAATTGATTTGGTGGAGCCAAGGGGGATCGAACCCCTGACCTCCTGCGTGCAAGGCAGGCGCTCTCCCAGCTGAGCTATAGCCCCTCAAATTCCATCAAAACTGAACAAATGAATACACGTCGTGGTTGACTTCATTGAAGTCTATACGATGACTTGCGTCATCGTTATTTGAATGTTTCCGCTTCGGGAAACGATTCTCCATAGAAAGGAGGTGATCCAGCCGCACCTTCCGATACGGCTACCTTGTTACGACTTCACCCCAATCATCTACCCCACCTTCGGCGGCTGGCTCCCKTAMGGGTTACCCCACCGACTTCGGGTGTTGTAAACTCTCGTGGT
>NZ_JBFRHH010000040.1:0-676 GCF_052115765.1 Paenibacillus sp. 2KB_20
GCTGGTTAGAGCGCACCCCTGATAAGGGTGAGGTCGGTGGTTCGAGTCCACTAGGGCCCACCATATAAATACTAACTTCATAAGGTAAGTGTCGGGATGTACGGAAAGTAATCGTAAATCTCGAATCCATGCTTCACTTTTTTGGAGTGGAAATTATGGGGCTATAGCTCAGCTGGGAGAGCGCCTGCCTTGCACGCAGGAGGTCAGGGGTTCGATCCCCCTTGGCTCCACCATAAACTTTCATATCACTTCCATAAATTGCAGGTTGAACTGCAGATTATAACATGGTATGATAATCTTCCGGTCGAAAGACTGGGGGTTGATCCTTGAAAACTAGATAACGAAACGAATTTGCGCAATTAGAAATATCCTTTTAGCTGAACTTGTGTCAAACAAGTTTAAATAAAACGGTAGCAGCGGAAGATTCGTGACAGTCGATCCTTTGGAAGTTTCGTTTCCACCTATTAACTCGTTTAGTAGRTCAGGAAACAAACGRACAACAGAGCGAATGGCGCGAAACTGAAGCGTTGGTTAAGCTACTAAGAGCACACGGAGGATGCCTAGGCGCTAGGAGCCGAAGAAGGACGTGGCGAACAACGATACTGCCTCGGGGAGCTGTAAGCAAGCTTCGATCCGGGGATGTCCGAATGGGGAAACCCAGCTGATGTAATAGTCA
>NZ_JBFRHH010000041.1:0-673 GCF_052115765.1 Paenibacillus sp. 2KB_20
GACTATTACATCAGCTGGGTTTCCCCATTCGGACATCCCCGGATCGAAGCTTGCTTACAGCTCCCCGAGGCAGTATCGTTGTTCGCCACGTCCTTCTTCGGCTCCTAGCGCCTAGGCATCCTCCGTGTGCTCTTAGTAGCTTAACCAATTGCTCCGGTTATTGTGCTCATCGCTCTGTTGTCCGTTTGTTTCCTGATCTACTAAACGAGTTAATAGGTGGAAACGAAACTTCCAAAGGATCGATGATCCCAAAACCTTCGCGCTACTTTTTATTAAACTTGTTTGACACAAGTTCAGCTAAAAGGATATTTCTAATTGCGCAAATTCGTTTCGTTATCTAGTTTTCAAGGATCAACCCCAGTCTTTCGACCGGAAGATTATCATACCATGTTATAAACTGCAGTTCAACCTGCAATTTATGGAAATGATATGAAAGTTTATGGTGGAGCCAAGGGGGATCGAACCCCTGACCTCCTGCGTGCAAGGCAGGCGCTCTCCCAGCTGAGCTATAGCCCCATAATTTTCACTCCAAAAAAGTGAAGCATGGATTCGAGATTTACGATTACTTTCCGTACATCCCGACACTTACCTTATGAAGTTAGTATTTATATGGTGGGCCCTAGTGGACTCGAACCACCGACCTCACCCTTATCAGGGGTGCGCTCTAACCAGC
>NZ_JBFRHH010000042.1:0-584 GCF_052115765.1 Paenibacillus sp. 2KB_20
GGTAACCCKTAMGGGAGCCAGCCGCCGAAGGTGGGGTAGATGATTGGGGTGAAGTCGTAACAAGGTAGCCGTATCGGAAGGTGCGGCTGGATCACCTCCTTTCTATGGAGAATCGTCTTCTGCAACGAAGACATTCAAATATGACTTCTTATGAAGTCACCCTTAAAATCAGGTTTAGGCCTGTTACTCRCTCGTTGGTCAGTTTTGAGAGTTCAACTCTCATTTGATCCTTGAAAACTAGATAACGAAACGAATTTGCGCAATTAGAAATATCCTTTTAGCTGAACTTGTGTCAAGCAATTGATCAAGTTTTTATAAAAGTAGCAGCGAAGGTTTTGGGATCATCGATCCTTTGGAAGTTCGTTTCCACCTATTAACTCGTTTAGTAGATCAGGAAACAAACGGACAACAGAGCGATGAGCACAATAACTGGAGCATTGGTTAAGCTACTAAGAGCACACGGAGGATGCCTAGGCGCTAGGAGCCGAAGAAGGACGTGGCGAACAACGATACTGCCTCGGGGAGCTGTAAGCAAGCTTCGATCCGGGGATGTCCGAATGGGGAAACCCAGCTGATGTAATAGT
>NZ_JBFRHH010000043.1:0-578 GCF_052115765.1 Paenibacillus sp. 2KB_20
ATCTAAGCGTGAAGCCCCCCTCAAGATGAGATTTCCCAATTCGTAAGACCCCTTGAAGACCACGAGGTAGATAGGTTGGAGGTGGAAGTGCAGCAATGCATGGAGCTGACCAATACTAATCGGTCGAGGGCTTATCCAAAAAACACCCCRATATTACATTGGGGAAATGCTACGGATTCTAAAACACGCAAATTTCGTTTCGTATCTAGTTTTCAGGTGATCAAAACTGAATTGTAAGTGTACAAGTTATACTTGCAAGGAGGATGATCACGGCATTTGGCGATGCCGGATCCTGAATATACGTTTGGTGGCGATAGCGGAAGGGTTCCACGCGTACCCATACCGAACACGACCGTTAAGCCTTCCAGCGCCGATGGTACTTGGACCGAAGGGTCCCGGGAGAGTAGGACGTCGCCAAGCGGATACATATTCCCTGATAGCTCAGTTGGTAGAGCACTCGACTGTTAATCGAGTTGTCACAGGTTCGAGTCCTGTTCGGGGAGCCACTTATGGAGAGGTGTCCGAGTTGGCCGAAGGAGCACGATTGGAAATCGTGTAGGCGCCAAAAGCGTCTCGAG
>NZ_JBFRHH010000044.1:0-570 GCF_052115765.1 Paenibacillus sp. 2KB_20
ACCACGAGAGTTTACAACACCCGAAGTCGGTGGGGTAACCCTTACGGGAGCCAGCCGCCGAAGGTGGGGTAGATGATTGGGGTGAAGTCGTAACAAGGTAGCCGTATCGGAAGGTGCGGCTGGATCACCTCCTTTCTATGGAGAATCGTCTTCTGCAACGAAGACATTCAAATATGACTTCCATGAAGTCACCCTTAAAATCAGGTTTAGGCCTGTTACTCACTCGTTGGTCAGTTTTGAGAGTTCAACTCTCATTTGATCCTTGAAAACTAGATAACGAAACGAATTTGCGCAATTAGAAATATCCTTCTCTAACGACTTGTGTCAAGTGATTGACCAAGAAGTAAAGAGTAGCATAGAGCGGAATATTTGCATGATGAACGACTTTTGGTAACAAGGGAAGAGAATCAGGCAAATGTGAAGCCATTGGTTAAGCTACTAAGAGCACACGGAGGATGCCTAGGCGCTAGGAGCCGAAGAAGGACGTGGCGAACAACGATACTGCCTCGGGGAGCTGTAAGCAAGCTTCGATCCGGGGATGTCCGAATGGGGAAACCCAGCTGATGTAAT
>NZ_JBFRHH010000045.1:0-533 GCF_052115765.1 Paenibacillus sp. 2KB_20
CACTCCAAAAAAGTGAAGCATGGATTCGAGATTTACGATTACTTTCCGTACATCCCGACACTTACCTTATGAAGTTAGTATTTATATGGTGGGCCCTAGTGGACTCGAACCACCGACCTCACCCTTATCAGGGGTGCGCTCTAACCAGCTGAGCTAAGGGCCCATATAAAATACGCTTGGCGACGTCCTACTCTCCCGGGACCCTTCGGTCCAAGTACCATCGGCGCTGGAAGGCTTAACGGTCGTGTTCGGTATGGGTACGCGTGGAACCCTTCCGCTATCGCCACCAAACGTATTTAAGGTGAAAGAATTGATCTTTCAAAACTGACCAACGAGTGAGTTGGTTGACTTCAWTGAAGTCTRTWCGAYGACTTGCRTCATCGTTATTTGAATGTCTTCGTTGCAGAAGACGATTCTCCATAGAAAGGAGGTGATCCAGCCGCACCTTCCGATACGGCTACCTTGTTACGACTTCACCCCAATCATCTACCCCACCTTCGGCGGCTGGCTCCCTTRCGGGTTACCCCACCGAC
>NZ_JBFRHH010000046.1:0-532 GCF_052115765.1 Paenibacillus sp. 2KB_20
CCTGATGTCCGACCAGGATTAGCTGACCTTCGTGCTCCTCCGTTACGCTTTAGGAGGAGACCGCCCCAGTCAAACTACCCACCAGACACTGTCCGCAACCCGGATTACGGGTCCACGTTAGAACATCAAACATTAAAGGGTGGTATTTCAAGGTTGGCTCCACGCAGACTGGCGTCCACGCTTCAAAGCCTCCCACCTATCCTACACATCAAGGACCAGTGTTCAGTGTCAAGCTATAGTAAAGGTTCACGGGGTCTTTCCGTCTTGCCGCGGGTACACTGCATCTTCACAGCGAGTTCAATTTCACTGAGTCTCGGGTGGAGACAGCCTGGCCATCATTACGCCATTCGTGCAGGTCGGAACTTACCCGACAAGGAATTTCGCTACCTTAGGAYSGTTATAGTTACSRCCGCCGTTTACYGGGGCTTCGATCAAGAGCTTCGCGTTGCCGCTAACCCCATCAATTAACCTTCCGGCACCGGGCAGGCGTCACACCGTATACGTCCACTTTCGTGTTTGCACAGTGCTGTGT
>NZ_JBFRHH010000047.1:0-500 GCF_052115765.1 Paenibacillus sp. 2KB_20
ATTAAAAAGCGCCCTTTCTATTTCGACGTGGGAAACATCGGGCGTATGGTGTGATTATGATATTGTTTATGTAAGGAGTAACGATCATGGCGAGTAARAAAACATTAGAACAAAAATTAGCATTAGCACAAGATAGATTATCTAAACTTAAAAAAGAAGCATCGCAGAAAGAAAGAAAAGCTAGAGAACATAAAAAATTTACTGTTGGYGGCGAGGTTACAAGGGTCTTCGGTTTAGATTACGATCTAGCTCTTGTGGTAGGTTTTCTTGAACACTTTAACAAGTTAAGCGACGAGCAAAAACAAGCGTTAAAAAGTAATGGTGAAAGATTGCTAAAATCACGTCTAGAAAACGCTGACAAGTGACAGATTTCTAATCTGACACTTGGAAGGGTTGAACAAGCAAGAACCCGCTATCGGCGGGGCTTGTGCGTTAGTCTTCACCGTAGCCCGGCTTTGTGGTATGTTTAAAAAACATATCATCTGGGAGAGTAAAAAATG
>NZ_JBFRHH010000048.1:0-486 GCF_052115765.1 Paenibacillus sp. 2KB_20
ATTTGCGCACCAGTCAGTGAGCCTTCGGCAATCTGTGTGCCTGTGAGCGAACCATCCGCAACGTGTTCGGCGATGATGGAAGCCTTAGCAATGTTGCTGCCGGTCACCGATCCCTCATCTAGAGTGAAGTTATCGAAGGCATCCGGTCCTAGGTGTTGTCTGCCGATGGCTCCGTCAGCAATTTGCGCACCAGTCAGTGAGCCTTCGGCAATCTGCACGCCTGTGAGCGAACCATCCGCAACGTGTTCGGCGRTGATGGAAGCCTTAGCAATGTTGCTGCCGGTCACCGATCCCTCATCTAGAGTGAAGTTATCGAAGGCATCTGGTCCGAGATGCCGGCTGCCGATGGCTCCGTCAGCAATTTGCGCACCAGTCAGTGAGCCTTCGGCAATCTGTGTGCCTGTGAGCGAACCATCCGCAACGTGTTCGGCGATGATGGAAGCCTTAGCAATGTTGCTGCCGGTCACCGATCCCTCATCTAGAGTG
>NZ_JBFRHH010000049.1:0-442 GCF_052115765.1 Paenibacillus sp. 2KB_20
ATCTAAGCGTGAAGCCCCCCTCAAGATGAGATTTCCCAATTCGTAAGACCCCTTGAAGACCACGAGGTAGATAGGTTGGAGGTGGAAGTGCAGCAATGCATGGAGCTGACCAATACTAATCGGTCGAGGGCTTATCCAAAAAACACCCCAAAAAGTGAAGCGAAGCTTTGAAGCAACGCCGAATACTTTCCGGGGACCCCGATATTGCATTGAGGAAATGCTACGGATTCTAAAACACGCAAATTCGTTTCGTATCTAGTTTTCAGGTGATCAATCACTTGAATTAAATATTGTTCCCTGATAGCTCAGTTGGTAGAGCACTCGACTGTTAATCGAGTTGTCACAGGTTCGAGTCCTGTTCGGGGAGCCACTTATGGAGAGGTGTCCGAGTTGGCCGAAGGAGCACGATTGGAAATCGTGTAGGCGCCAAAAGCGTCTCGAG
>NZ_JBFRHH010000050.1:0-435 GCF_052115765.1 Paenibacillus sp. 2KB_20
GAGCTGTCCTTAGTACGAGAGGACCGGGATGGACGTACCGCTGGTGCACCAGTTGTTCCGCCAGGAGCATGGCTGGGTAGCTACGTACGGAAGGGATAAGCGCTGAAAGCATCTAAGCGTGAAGCCCCCCTCAAGATGAGATTTCCCAAYTCGTAAGACCCCTTGAAGACCACGAGGTAGATAGGTTGGAGGTGGAAGTGCAGCAATGCATGGAGCTGACCAATACTAATCGGTCGAGGGCTTATCCAAAACATATTTCAATGTGYTGCAARTTCGTTTCGTATCTAGTTTTCAGGTGATCAAGCATCTGAACCGTTTGGTGGCGATGGCGGAAGGGTTCCACGCGTTCCCATACCGAACACGACCGTTAAGCCTTCCAGCGCCGATGGTACTTGGACCGAAGGGTCCCGGGAGAGTAGGACGTCGCCAAGCGAA
>NZ_JBFRHH010000051.1:0-418 GCF_052115765.1 Paenibacillus sp. 2KB_20
TTTATAGGATTGGCTCCACCTCGCGGCTTCGCTTCCCGTTGTACCAGCCATTGTAGTACGTGTGTAGCCCAAGTCATAAGGGGCATGATGATTTGACGTCATCCCCGCCTTCCTCCGGTTTGTCACCGGCAGTCATTCTAGAGTGCCCACCCRAAGTGCTGGCAACTAAAATCAAGGGTTGCGCTCGTTGCGGGACTTAACCCAACATCTCACGACACGAGCTGACGACAACCATGCACCACCTGTCACCTCTGTCCCGAAGGCCGCCTCTATCTCTAGAGGATTCAGAGGGATGTCAAGACTTGGTAAGGTTCTTCGCGTTGCTTCGAATTAAACCACATACTCCACTGCTTGTGCGGGTCCCCGTCAATTCCTTTGAGTTTCAGTCTTGCGACCGTACTCCCCAGGCGGAATGCTT
>NZ_JBFRHH010000052.1:0-417 GCF_052115765.1 Paenibacillus sp. 2KB_20
GTTGCTCCGTCAGGCTTTCGCCCATTGCGGAAGATTCCCTACTGCTGCCTCCCGTAGGAGTCTGGGCCGTGTCTCAGTCCCAGTGTGGCCGTTCACCCTCTCAGGTCGGCTACGCATCGTCGCCTTGGTGAGCCRTTACCCCACCAACTAGCTAATGCGCCGCAGGCCCATCCCCAAGTGACAGATTGCTCCGTCTTTCATTATTCCACAATGCTGYGAAATAAATTATCCGGTATTAGCTACCGTTTCCGGTAGTTATCCCAGTCTYGAGGGCAGGTTGCCTACGTGTTACTCACCCGTCCGCCGCTAACTCTCAGGAGTGCAAGCACTCCATCAAGTCCGCTCGACTTGCATGTATTAGGCACGCCGCCAGCGTTCGTCCTGAGCCAGGATCAAACTCTCCAATAAAGTGTTTGA
>NZ_JBFRHH010000053.1:0-356 GCF_052115765.1 Paenibacillus sp. 2KB_20
GCCTTGATATCCGCCAGCCGATCGGCCTGCGCCTGCGCTGAAACCAGGCCCCAGGCTGCCACTAATCCCAGAACCTGCGCCCGTTTTTTAAACCCTTTCATTTTTGCAGCCATAGTCATACGCCATCCCGTTGTTTTTGTTTTACCCCGTTACGCTCCCATAAGGGAAAGCTATCGCCAAATAAGAAATCGTTCTTTGCTATGAGAAAAAAAGCATGAGTGAACAAGGTGTTAAAGAAGAGAGCAGACGGTGGGGCGCTATTTGCAGATCCTGCACATCGACAGTGGATTTTGATATTTCCCCCCGGCGCAATTTGGGTGTTTAACTGAGGACAGGTTAAGCGAGAAGGGTAATGA
>NZ_JBFRHH010000054.1:0-351 GCF_052115765.1 Paenibacillus sp. 2KB_20
CGACAATGTCGGCATTKCGGGAATGGAGAAATATATCGACTCGCAGGGGCTGCAGGATCTGAACGGCGCCGGTCTCGCAACCCAGKCGTCGGATCTCAAGCCCGTGGCCCTGTCGATCGACCTGCGCGTGCAGCACCTGCTGCGCGACGAGTTGGTCAAGGGCATGGAGAAGTACCGGGCCATTGCGGCGGCCGGTGCGATCATGGATGTGACGACAGGCGAGATGATCGCCTCGGTGTCCCTGCCCGACTATGACCCGAGCAACCCGGTCGATGCGCAGGAGAAGGACCGTATCAACCGGATCAATGTCGGCGTCTACGAAATGGGCTCGACCTTCAAGGCGCTGACGGT
>NZ_JBFRHH010000055.1:0-343 GCF_052115765.1 Paenibacillus sp. 2KB_20
AAGAAGTTGATCTTTGAAAACTGAACAACGAGTGAGTAAAACGGACCACTTAGGTGGAACGTTGAAATAGAGAATTGAACAAATTCTCGTCAGTTAAGAAATGAGCAAGTCAAACACTTTATTGGAGAGTTTGATCCTGGCTCAGGACGAACGCTGGCGGCGTGCCTAATACATGCAAGTCGAGCGGACTCTCAGGAGTGCTTGCACTCCTGAGAGTTAGCGGCGGACGGGTGAGTAACACGTAGGCAACCTGCCCTCGAGACTGGGATAACTACCGGAAACGGTAGCTAATACCGGATAATTTATTTCACAGCATTGTGGAATAATGAAAGACGGAGCAATC
>NZ_JBFRHH010000056.1:0-311 GCF_052115765.1 Paenibacillus sp. 2KB_20
TGGGCACTCTAGAATGACTGCCGGTGACAAACCGGAGGAAGGCGGGGATGACGTCAAATCATCATGCCCCTTATGACTTGGGCTACACACGTACTACAATGGCTGGTACAACGGGAAGCGAAGCCGCGAGGTGGAGCCAATCCTATAAAAGCCAGTCTCAGTTCGGATTGCAGGCTGCAACTCGCCTGCATGAAGTCGGAATTGCTAGTAATCGCGGATCAGCATGCCGCGGTGAATACGTTCCCGGGTCTTGTACACACCGCCCGTCACACCACGAGAGTTTACAACACCCGAAGTCGGTGGGGTAACCC